>NZ_JAQDED010000005.1:152049-279278 GCF_027665465.1 Candidatus Alistipes pullistercoris
TTTAACACGAGGTTGCGGTTCTGCGGCGGGTGCCGTGAACGTCATAGAGCAGAAAAATGCGAATAATAATAAAGTTCTCATAATCGTGAGAATCACCGTAGGTAAATATAACGAAACCGGCGGAAAGATGCAACTCCTTCCGCCGGTAATTTTCAGTTAATTTGCCGTTTGTCAGTAAAGCGGGCGGTTGGTAATTCCGGGTATTATCTGGATTAGTCTGAGCTCTGTTCCTCCGTTGCCATTCATTGGATCGTTCCAGTCGATCAGGTAGATCTGTTTACCGGTTGCTTTGAGCGAGTCTACCCAAGCCCATGCTTCTTCGTTTGTTTTAAATGAAGCCAGTTTGTCTTCCAGAGTGATCGGATTGAACGTGTTGATAAATCGTAGCATAGTCCGGGGACCTATGATGATTTCCATTTGGTCTTTCGCGGGGTCTACCGGGCGGGTTTTGCTGAGTTCCGCCGGATTAAAGCTGCAATGGATGAAAAGTATATAAATGTTTTTTTGTTTCGATCTCATTTCGAAAGTTATCGGCCGATGTGCGAATAACGGATCGTTATCGTCTTTTGGATCCTCATATCTTTCGATGCCTTCCTGAGTATTTTGTGTAGATGCGGAACAGTATAAATAAATCGCATCGCCTTTGACACGGGGTTGGGGTTCGACACCGAGTGCCGTGAATGCCGCTGAGCAAACGAATACAAATAGCAACCATGTTTTCATAATTCGACAGGCTCGTTTTTGTAAATATAATGAAAATCGGCAGAAAGGTGCGATTCTTTCTGCCGATAGTTATCATTTAGTATTTAATTTGTTAGTAAGACGGACGGTTGGTAAGGGTAGGCCTTACCTGGATCAGTCTGAGTTCTGTTCCTCCGCTACCATTTATCGGATCATTCCAATCGATCAGGTAAATCTGTTTACCGGTTGCTTTGAGCGAGTCTACCCAGGCCCATGATTCTTCTTTCGTTTTGAAGGATGCCAATTTGTTTTCCAGCGTGATCGGGTTGAACGTATTGATAAACCGCAGCATGGTTCGGGGTCCCGTGACGATTTCCATTTGGTCTTTCACCGGGATTACCGGGCGGGTTTTGCTTAATTCGGTCGGATTGTAGTTGTAAAAAGCAAAATGGATAAAAATATCTTTGGCTTTCGAAACCATCCGAAATAAAATAGGTCGATGTACATAAAGCGGATTATTGTCGTTTGCCGGATTTTCGCTTCTTTCGACGCCTTCGTCGGGATCGGTGCGTGAAGTACAATAGAAATAGATCGCATCGCCCTTGACACGCGGTTGGGGTTCGGCGCCGAATACCGTCAGTGCGGCCGGACAAATAAGTGCGAATAATAACAGAAGTTTCATATAGGTAAATTTAATGAAACCGGCGGAAATGTACAACTCTTTCCGCCGGTAATTTTCAGTTAATTTACCGTTTGTCAGTAAAGGGGCCGATTGGTAGCGGTTGGTATTACTTGGATCAGTTTGATCTGTCCGTTACCGTTTTGATTAAAAGAGTCGTTCCAGTCCAATATGTAAATTCTTTTGCCGGTGGCCTTGACCGAATCCACCCATGTCCATGCCTCTTCTTTCGTACGGAACGAGGCCAGTTTGTCTTCCAAGGTAATGGGTTTTAGTTCATAGATAAATTTCAGCATACCACGCGACGTAATCATAATTTCCAATTGATCTTTTGCCGGATTCACCGAACGAATTTTGGCCAATTCCGTCGGATTGTAATTATAATGATCGAAGCAAACGTAAATGTCTTTCGATTTTGAGTACATCGTAAAAAAGATAGGGCGGTGTACATAAAGAGGATCGTTATCATCTTCAAAATCTTCATCTCTTCGAATTCCGTCGTTTGTTTCGGCTACGGCCGAACAGAAAAAGTATATGTCCTGCATTCCCGGACGGGGTTGAGACCGGGCGCCGGGCATTTGGAGAGTCGCTATGCAAAGCAAGGCGGATAACAGCAAAGTTTTCATATCGTTAAGGGATGTGTTATTTGTAAATGAATATAATGAAACCGGCGGAAAGATGCAACTCCTTCCGCCGGTAATTTTCAGTTAATTTGCCGTTTGTCAGTAAAGCGGGCGGTTAGTCGCACCCGGCATCACCTGGATCAGCTTGATCTGCCCGTTACCGTTTTGATTAAATGAGTCGTTCCAGTCCAAAATATAGATTCTTTTTCCGGTGGTCTTGAGCGAATCCATCCATGTCCATACCTCTTCTTTCGTGCGGAACGAGGCCAGTTTGTCTTCCAAGGTAATGGGTTTTAGTTCATAAATAAATTTCAACATACCACGCGACGTAATCATAATCTCCATTTGGTCTTTCGCCGGTTCGACCGTACGTATTTTACTCAACTGCGTCGGATTATAATTGTAATGATCGAAACAAGCGTAAATGTTTTTCGCTTTGGAAAGCATGATAAAATGAATTGGTCGATGTTCATACAACGGATCATTGTCATTATCCGGATTTTCCACTCTTAGGATCCCTTCCTTCGCATCGGTCACGCTTGAACAAAAAAGATACAAATCCTGAGATCCTGCGCGGAGTTGAGGTTGGGCATCGAGGGTTTGGAAGAATGGCAGACAAATAATAATTAAAATAAATAGCTGTTTCATGATGACGGCAATTATGTCAGTAAGTATAAATAATATTTATTTCAAGAAAAAGTATTTGATTGTGTTTTTTTTGTGCGGTTAAAATGGTCATTCGACCGGGTTATCGTCGAATTTGCTTGTTTACTGTTTTTTTGTTATTTTTAAAGTGTTGTTTTATACGTTGGAGTATGTCGAAAAAACTTTTTTTTGTAATTGTTACGGTTGTATGCACAGCATGTTTTTCGCGCGGAAATTACACCGTGACCGGAACGGTCGATTCTTCTTATGATGGGAAGACGATTTATTTGGAAAGTCTTGGAGATACGCGTGAGCGTATTATCGACAGTACGGTAGTCGCCGACGGTAAATTTGAATTCAGAGGAAGGATAACAGGCGATTCGTGCTGTATAATTCGTTTAGAGTACGATGAGATCGCTTTTGTGCTCGAAGCGGCCGACATACAAATTGGTATCGGGGATGAACAATGTGCCAGGACGGATAAGAATGCGGTTTTGTACGAATATGCTAAGCAAGCGAGGTGTCTTGGTCGACAAATATTTGATAGCCATACGATTGTGATGAATACGAAAGACGCCGCTGTCCGGCAATTCCGGAAGGATAGCCTTTGGACACACTGGAAGACGCAGTGGAAAGAATTGGCCGGTCCGATTGTAAGCCGGAACGACAATGCCCTGGGGGCTTTCGTATGCCGGGATTGGATGAGTTGGATGGGTGTGTATCAGATGGCCTGGATTTCCGGAGAACCTTTCCGTCCGTTCGAGGATTTTGACACGATTTACGCTATGGCCGGAAAACGTATCCGCAGTTTTCGTTTTATGGAGCGGGAGCGTCGGCGGGTCGATGTTTGCCGCCGGACGGCGGAAGGAATGCCGTTCGTCGATTTTCCTGTCGGAAAAGAAGGAGCCGATTCGGGGTCGGTTCGGCTGGCGGATTATATCGGTTGCGGAAAATACGTACTGGTCGATTTCTGGAACAGCTATTCTGATACGTCCTATATTGCAGACTTACGCGACATCTGGAAAAATAGCCGGGGAGATCGTTTCGAAATACTGGGAGTGGTTGTGAGAAGACCGCGGTCGATGGCTTTGACCGCCTTTGAAAAGTTACAAAGACCCTGGCCGCAGGTATTTGATGATAAAAATCTGACGTCGGAATCTTACGGATCCGGGGCAGGACTCCGTATATTATTTGACCCCGACGGAAAAATCATAGCCAGAGGGATTCATCGCGATAGTCTGAAAACGAAAATAGCCGAAATTTTGGGTGAATGAAGCGGTATCCGGTTTCTAATGAAAACGGTCTGGATTTTTTGAAATCCAGACCGTTTTTTAGTTGTAAAATTCCGATTTAGAACGGCAGGTCGTCTACTTCGGCGGACGAACTCGTCGAGGCCGGTTCGTCGGAAGCGAATGCGTCCATCGGCGGCAGCCCGTCGGCTACCGGAGCCTGCGGCTGCGGTTGCTGGGCCGCTTTGCGGGTGATTCTCCACGCGCGCGCTTCGGTAAACCAGCGGCCGTTGTATTCGCGCGATTCGACGTTGGCCGAAACGGCGACCGATTCGCCCGGTTGCAGCGTGCCGGCTTCCTGCGCCTTGTCGCCCCAGAACCCGACGCACAGTTTGCGGTTGAACTCGCCGGGCAGTTCGAATACCACCTCTTGTTTCATCCATTCGCCGCGGGCGCTCGTTCCCTTGACGAGCGGAAGTACCCGCCATACGGTTCCTTCGAATTCCATTACGCTTGGTCTTTAAAGATTTCGATGTTCAGAATCAGGTCGCCCTGGCGGATCTGGTCGATCACGTCGAGCCCTTCGACCACGCGGCCGAAACAGGTGTGCACGCCGTCCAGGTGCGCCGTATTCGTGCGGTTCATGCAGATGAAAAACTGCGATCCGCCGGTGTCCTTGCCGCGATGCGCCATCGACAGTACGCCCCGGTCGTGATACTGTTTGCCCGCCGATGTCTCGCACTTGATCGTATAGCCCGGACCGCCGGCTCCGGTTCCCTGCGGACAGCCGCCCTGGATCACGAAATCGGGAATAACGCGGTGGAACGTCAGCCCGTCGTAAAAGCCCGATTCGGCCAGTTTGCAGAAATTGTTCACCGCGATCGGCGTTTCGTTGTCGTAAAACTCGACGGTCATATCCCCCTTCTCGGTATGTATGATTCCTTTTGTCATGGTTTATTTTTTGTTATCGGTAATTGGTCAAGTCAAAGGTAAGGCTTTACCGGCTGAATTCCAAACCGGCCGGGCCGGGCGCTATTCGGCCGCCGTCGCCGGTTCCCGTTTGCGCAGGTTCATCCGCGGCGCCCGTTTGAATTCTTTGGTGCGGTCGAACAAGTAGCGGTAAGTCGTGTGCATTTTGTGCTTCTGGGCGCAGACGTAATTCTCGACCATCCGCATCATCACCGGGTTGAAGTCGCCGATCCATGCTAGTTCGAGGCTTTTATACCTGAATTTGATCTTTTTCGCCACGTCCTGTTCGAACGTGTAGATCATGCCCGATTCGATCCCTTTCCCCTGGAATTCGGGAACGACGCCGAAGATGAGGGCGAAGATGCGCGTCGCTTTTTTCGTCACCTTCAACCGCCACAGGAAGCGGAATTTCTGCAATAGGCCGAAACGCCCCTTCAGCGGCCCGATCACGCCGTTCAGGTCGGGAATCATCAAAAAGAAGCCGATCGGCCGGTCGTCGTAGTAGGCGAAATACATCAGGTGTTCGTCGATGATCGGCCGCATCTTTTTCAGCAGGGCGAAAGCGTGTTCGCGGTCGATCGGTTTGACGCCCGAGAATCCCGCCCATCCTTTGTTGTAAACCTCCAGGAAGTCGTCGGCGTATTTTTCGATCCGGCGCTTGTCCATGTGCTCGAACCGGTAGCGCGGCTCTTCCTTCAGCCGTTTGACCCGTTCGTAAACGTTTTCCGGAAACAGGCCTTCGGCCAGTTCGCGCAGGTAGGTGTGCTGGTTGAAATAGTTTTGGAAGCCGTAATTCTCGAACAGGCGGACGTAGTATTCGAAGTTGTACGGGTTGCAGTACAGCGGCGTGAATTCGAATCCCTTTACCAGCAATCCCCACCACGAATCGCGGTCGCCGAAGTTGATCGGGCCGTCCATCGCCTCCAGGCCGCGAGCGGCGAGCCAGTCGCGCGCCGCGTCGAAAAGCAGGTCGGCTACCCGTTGGTCGTCGATCGATTCGAAAAATCCGCAGCCGCCGGTCGGCTGGTATTCCGACGCTTTGACCAACTCGCGGTTGTAGAAGGCGGCGATGCGTCCGACCGCGCGGCCCCGTTCGTCGAGTGCGATCCAGCGGATCGCTTCGCCGTCGTGCAGCAATTCGTTGGTCTGCGGGCGGAACCGGTTTTCGATGTCGCTGTCCAACGGGCAGATCCAGTGCGGTTCGTCGCGGTAAAGCCGTTTGGGCAGGTCGAGAAATTCACGCGCAGCCCGCCGCGAGGTGACTTCTTCGAGCGTATAGTTAGCCATAGGGTTGTTCGATAGTTTGTGCAAAGGTAAAAAAAGTTCCAAAAAATGCGTAAGTTTGTTTCGCACTATTCGGATAAGATTATGACACAGGATACCATCGGCCGGATCACGGCCGACACGACGATCGACTACGGCAACCTGATGCGGCGGCGCATCCGCAAGGTACTGCTGATCGGAAGCAGTTACGATGCGTTCACGCTTGAGGAGGACGGCCGGATCGACGTGCAGATCAGCAACGAGTACATCGATCTGAACCTGAGCAATCCGCCGTCGTTCCGGCGCGTCAGTTCGTCGGTCGAAGCGCTCGAATTGTTGCGCGACGATCCAGGATTCGATTTGGTAATCAGTATGTTCAATGTCGGCGAGATCGACGTTTTCCACCTGTCGAAGCTGATCCGCGAACAGCAGCCGGACATTCCGATCGTGCTGCTGACCAATTTTTCGCGCGATATCGGGATGCGGATCGAGAACGAGGACACGTCGGCCATCGATTACACGTTCTATTGGCACGGCAATCCCGACCTGATCCTGACGATCATCAAGCTGATCGAAGACCGGATGAACGCCGACAACGACATCCTGCAGGTCGGCGTGCAGTCGATCTTGCTGGTCGAAGACTCGGTGAAGTACTATTCGACCTACCTGCCGACGATCTACAAGCTGGTGTTGCAGCAGAGCCGCGAATTCGCGAAGGAGGCGCTCAACGAGCAGCAGCAAAAGCTGCGCAAGCGCGCCCGGCCGAAGATCCTGCTGGCGACGAACTACGCGGAGGCGGTCGAACTGTATGAAAAATACAAGAACAACCTGCTGGGGGTGATTTCCGACGTCGGTTTCGTTATTCACAAGGACGATCCGGCGTCGAGCGAAAAGCTGGATGCGGGAATCGACCTCTGCAAGCTGATTAAAAAAGATAATCCGCAAATGCCGTTCCTGCTGCAATCGTCGCAGGAGAGTATGCGCGCGACGGCCGAGGAACTGGGCGTCGGCTTTATCGCGAAGTATTCGAAGACGCTGTTGATCGAACTGAGCGACTACATCGGCGAGGAGTTTTCGTTCGGCGATTTCGTGTTCAAGGATTTGAAGACGGGAACCGTGATCGGCCGCGCCCGCGACCTGCGCGATCTGCAACAGTTGGTTATGGAGATTCCCGAGGAGGTGCTGTTCTATCACGGCGAACGCAACCGGCTGTCGAAGTGGATGTATGCCCGCGGGCTTTTTTCGTTGGCGGCGACGGTGCGCAAGCTGCACAACGGTTCGTTCGACTCGATCGACCGGATGCGCGAATTCATCGCGCAGGCGATCCGCGAATACCGCATCCTGCAGGGATACGGCGTGGTGGCGCGTTTCGACCCCGACACGTACGACAATTACATCGGTTTCGCCCGGATCGGCAACGGTTCGCTCGGCGGTAAGGCGCGCGGACTGGCCTTTATGAACAGTATGCTGCATAAGTACCGCTTTTACGACAAGTACGAGGGCGTGCGGATCTACCTGCCGCGGACGCTGGTGATCGCCACCGACTGTTTCGACGAGTTCATCCGCGAGAACGGCCTGCAATACGTGATCAACTCCGATATCTCCGACGACGAGATACTTTCCGAATTCGTCAGCTCGCGGCTGCCCGAGTCGCTGGTCGACGACCTGCGAATCTTCATCCGCCACTCGTCGAAACCGTTGGCCGTGCGGTCGAGTTCGAAACTGGAGGACTCGCACTACCAGCCTTTTGCCGGTATCTATTCGACTTATATGATTCCGATGACCAGCAACGAAGACCAGACGCTGCGACTGCTCGGCAAGGCGATCAAGAGCGTTTATGCGTCGGTCTATTTCGCATCGAGCCGCGCCTATATCCAGGCGACGGCCAACCTGCTGAGCGAGGAGAAGATGGCCGTCGTGATCCAGGAGGTGTGCGGGACGGCCGACAGCGGGTATTTCTTTCCGACGATTTCCGGCGTGGCCCGTTCGCTGAATTTTTATCCGATCGGCGACGAGAAGCCGCAGGACGGTATCGTGAACCTCGCGTTCGGGCTCGGCAAGCTGGTTGTCGACGGCGGTCAGACGCTCCGCTTTTCGCCCCGTTATCCGAAAAACGTATTGCAACTTTCGACGCCCGAACTGGCGTTGAGCGAGACGCAGCGCGAGATGTATGCGTTGAACTTGAAGCCCGAAGAGTTCAAAACGTCGATCGACGACGCGGTGAACCTGCAGCGTTTCGAGATCAACAAGGCGAAGCATTTTCGCAACATGCGTCATGTCGCTTCGACCTGGGATATGCAGAATCAACGCATTACGGACAGTACGTTCGAAGACGGGCGCAAGATCGTCACCTTCTCGCGAATCCTGAAATACGATACGATCCCGCTGGCGCAGATCGTCTGCGACCTGCTCGAAATGGGCGAAAAAGAGATGCGTTGCCCGATCGAAATGGAGTTTGCCGTCGATATGGACGTGCCGTACGGCACGGATTGCGTGTTCAATTTCCTGCAGATACGCCCGATCGTCGATACGCAGTCGAACGTTTCGCTCGACTGGTCGGAGGTATCCCCCGACGGCGCGCTGGTCTATGCCGAACACGCTCTCGGGCTCGGCGCGATCGGCGACGTATGCGACGTGGTTTATATTCGCAACGAGGCGTTCGATTCGGCGCGCACGCAGCAGATCGCCGACGAGATCGGCGCGCTGAACAACCGGATGCGTGCAGAAAAGCGTTCCTACGTGCTGATCGGTCCCGGACGCTGGGGGTCGAGCGACCCGTGGCTCGGCATTCCGGTCAAGTGGACCGCGATTTCGGAAGCGAAAGTGATCGTCGAGTGCGGGCTCGAAAATTTCCGCGTCGAACCGAGTCAAGGGACCCATTTTTTCCAGAACCTCACGTCGTTCGGCGTCGGCTACATGACCATCAGCCCGTTCCTCGGCGACGGAGCGTTCGACGCGGCTCAGTTGGACGGCGAACAAGCCGTCTACGAGAGCGAATTGGTGCGGCATGTCCGTTTTACGGAGCCGCTGTACATTTACGTCGACGGCCGCAAAAACAAAGGCATCATCCGCAAAGGATGACCGGAAGGATAAAGAGGCCGGGAACGGGCCGGGAAGCGTCAGATGTAGATTTCGCCTTTGAGATAGAGTTCGGCCCGGCCGCTGATTTCGACCCTTTCGCCGAGGACTCTGCACCGTAAGTAACCTTTCCGGGCGGACAGTTGTATCGCCGACAGTTCGGTTTTGCCGTACTTTGCGGCCCAGTACGGGGCGAGGGTCGTGTGCGCCGATCCGGTGACGGGATCTTCGGCGACTCCCGATTGCGGAGCGAAAAAACGGGATACGAAATCTGCCTTTTCGCCTTTTGCCGTAACGATGACCCCCCGGGCTTTCAATTTTGCGATGGATTCCAATCGCGGTTCGATGTCGGCGACATCGGCTTCGTTCGCGAAAACAAGCATGTAATCGGTTCTTCCTTTATAGGTCCCGACCGGTTTTTTATCGAAGCAGTTCAGGAGTTCGTCCGAAACCGGAACTTCGTGCGGTTCGTCGGCCGGAAAGTCCAGCGTCAGGCCGTCCGGTTTTTTGCTCACCTGCAATTCCCCGCTCCGGGGCGAGTAGAAACGGATCGGGGTTTCTCGCCGATCTTCGTATTCGAACAGGACGTGGGCCGCCGCCAACGTGGCGTGGCCGCACAGGTCTACCTCGGTGTTCGGCGTAAACCATCTGATTTCGTACCGGTCGCCCCGGCCGACGTAAAAGGCCGTTTCGGCGAGGTTGTTTTCCATCGCGATTTTCTGCAAGAGGTCGTCGCTTATCCAACTGTCCAGCGGGCAGACGGCCGCCGGGTTGCCCGTGAATAACTTTTCGGCGAATGCATCGACCTGGTATAGTTTATACGTATTCATCGTTGTTCGGAACTTCCGGTTCGCTATGCATGTTTTTGTAGCACCATTTTTTTGTCCACGCACCGGGGAAGCTCCCGCTCGTAGTGCGTCACGTAGATCATCGTCTTGTCCGGCCGGCGGCAGAAAGCCTCGATCACGGCGCGGGCGCGTTCCTTGTTGTAGCAGTCGAGTCCGTGCAACGGTTCGTCGAGGATCAGCAGGTCGGGGTCTTTGACGAAGGCGCGCGCCAGCAGCAGCAGTCGCTGTTCGCCCGACGACAGTTTCACGAACGATTTATCCCGCAGTCCGCCCATTTCGAACGTCTTCAGCCACTCTTCGCAGACGGCCCGCTGGTCGTCGTTCGGAGTCAGGTACAGGCCGATCGAATCGAAAAATCCGGACGCCACGATGTCGATCGCCGGGATATTCTTGATGTACGAGCGGTGCATCTCCGGCGAGACGTAGCCGATGTGCTTTTTGATATCCCAGATGCTTTCGCCCGATCCGCGTTGCCGTCCGAACAGCACGATGTCCTGGGCGTAGGATTGCGGGTTGTCGGCGCAGATCAGGCTCAGCAGCGTCGATTTGCCGGAGCCGTTGGCGCCGGTCAGCGTCCATTTGTCGCCGCCCCGGATTGTCCAGTTTACCGAGTCGAGCACCGTCCGTTCGCCGTAGCGGATCGTAACGTTGCGCAGCCGCACCACTTCGTCGCAATGCAGCGGTTCGGCGAGGGGAGGGGGTAGTTGGATCGGCTGCCGTTCGTAAGCGGCGGTCATTTCGGCCCGGCGTCGCGAGAACGGTTCGTCGCGCAGGAACGTTTCGCGGGTCTGCTTCGCGCCGCACCGCATACCGTCCACCGTGCAGACGTGCGTGACGAACGACGGGATGTCGGCCGGGGACGAGACCGACAGCACGATTTGTACGTCCGACCGTCGGGTCAGCGTGACGAACAGCTCTTCGAGCGTTCGGCGCGCCTCGACGTCCAGTCCGATGAACGGGCTTTCGACGACCAGTACGCGCGGCGCGGCCAGCAGCATTTTGGCGATCTGGAATTTTCGCAGCTCGCCGCTCGACAACAGGATGATCTGTTTTTGCAACATGCCGCGGATGCCGAGCAGATCGAAGATCCGTTCGCGTTCCAGCGGGTCGCAGGTCACGCGGTCGAACATTTCCGAGGCCAGCGGCGCGCTTTCGCGGTCGGTGGCGTTCCACCGCTGCTGGTAATAGTATTCTCCGTCGGCGCTGCCGTAAGCGTCGCGGAATGTGATGTAGCGGATGTGCTGCGACGCACGGTTGTCGTCCGAGCGGAAATCGTAGTTCAACTTGCCTTCCGCGAGGTAAAGGTTGCCCAACAGCGTTTCGATTAGGATCGTTTTGCCGCTGCCGTTGAGCCCCATGACGGCGATATGTTCCCCGGCTTCGAGCGTGAAATTGACGGGCGTGCGGAACCGCCGGCTTTCGTCGCGGACGACTCCGTTTTGCAGTGCTATGATCGGTTGTTCCATCGTTTTCCGGTTTGGTCGCCGCAAAGGTACGCAAAAATACCCGACGATGACCGGAAGGCGGAGCGCGCGGGATTATATTTTACAGTTCGTATAGACCGCCGCCCGTTCGGCGCGGCGGAGGATGTACCCCGCGGGATATTCCGCTCCCTGCGGGCCGTCTATTTTTTGCAGGATTTCCGCCTTTCCGGGGCCGATGACCGGAAACAGCAGTTCCGCCCCGTTGAGGATCAGCGGGCCGGTCATCGTGATCCGCCACTGACCGGTGACCGGATGCCGCGATACCGCGTAACAGGCCGGGTCGGTCAGTAATCCGGGCGTGTGCGGGAAGATCGAAGCGGTGTGGCCGTCGTCGCCGATGCCGAGGACGACCGCATCGAAGCGCGGCAGTCCGTCTTGTAGCGGCAGTTCGGCCCGGACGGCCGCCGCGTAGCGCCGGGCTTCTTGTTCGGGATCCTCTTCGCCCCGTATCCGGAACAGGTGGTTGTCGGGGATGCCGATCTTTTGAAACAGCAGTTCGTCGGCATATTTGAAATTGCTTTCCGGGTCGTCCGGCGGGACGCATCGTTCGTCGACCCAATAGAAGCGCAGCCGTGACCACGCGATTTTCCGTACATATTCCTGCGCCCAGAGCCGGAACAGCAGTTTGGCCGTCCCGCCGCCCGAGAGGGCGATGTGGAACGGACCGTCCGTTTTTTGCCGGACCGCTGCGGCCAGTTGTTCGGTCATTGCCTGCAGTGCGTCGTGCACGCAGTCGAAAGAGAGCATTTCCATAGCGTGTTTATTCCTGAAAAATGGATTCGTCCAGGGTACAATTCTCATCCGGCCGGTCGTTGCCGTCTTCGAGCAGTTGCTGCGGGTCGGGCCCTTCGGTCAGCACCGGATAGGTCAGCAGGCCCCGCTGCGGGTTTTGCTTCCAGGCCCGCAGGATCGGGTCAATGAACTGCCAGCTCGCTTCGAGCGAGTCGCGGCGGGCGTACAGCGTCGAGTCGCCGAGCATCACGTCCAACAGCAGCCGTTCGTAAGCGTCGGGCAGGTAGTCCGACGACAGCGAGTCGTAGCGGAAATCCATGCTGACCTGCCGTACGCTCAGTCCCGCGCCGGGCATTTTCAGTCCGAATTTCAGCGAGATGCTCTCGTCGGGCTGGATACGCAGCGTGAGCTTGTTGCACGAACGCCCGGAGCACTGGCCCGAAAAGAGTTGCGTCGGCGTCGATTTGAAGTGGATCACGACTTCGGACTGTTTTTTCGACAGCCGTTTGCCGGTATGGAACAGGAACGGTACGCCGCCCCAGCGCCAGTTGTCGATAAAGAGTTTCATCGCCACGAAAGTCTCGGTCGTCGAATCCGGAGCGACGTTTTTCTCTTCGCGGTATCCCGGGACGTATTGCCCGTCGATTTCGCATCCGGTGTATTGAGCCCGCAGCACGTTGCGCCCGATTTCGGCCGGCGTGTAACGGCGGATGGCGCGGAACACTTTGACGATCTCGTTGCGGATCGGTTCCGGTTCGAAAACGGCCGGCGGCTCCATCGCGACGAAAGCCATCAACTGCAGCAGGTGGTTCTGGATCATGTCGCGCAGCGCTCCGGCGCTTTCGTAATACGGGCCCCGGTTTTCGACGCCGAGGGTTTCGGTCGCGCTGATCTCGACGTAGTCGATGTAGTTGCGGTTCCACAGCGGCTCGAAAATGCCGTTCGAGAAACGCAGCACCAGGATGTTTTGCACCGTCTCTTTGCCGAGATAGTGGTCGATCCGGTAGATTCCGTTTTCTTCGAATACCCCGCGCAGCAGTTCGCTGAGCCGGCGCGCCGATTCGAGGTCGGTGCCGAACGGCTTTTCGACAACGATCCGTCGCCATCCTTTTTTCGTTGCGGCGACGTTCAGCCCGGCTTCTTTCAGTCCGGCCGGGATCGTTTCGTACAGTACCGGCGGCGTGGCCAGGTAATAGACGACCCGGTCGGGCGAGCCGAGCGTTTCCAGCAGTTCGCCGATGCGGTTTTTCAGGTTGCCGTAAGTGGCGTATTCGGTCGGTTCGAAACTGACGTAATGAATCATCCGGAGAAATTCGTCGATCTGTCCGTCGTCGTACGACGCGCCTTTGGCGCTCCGGCGGATGCCTTCGCGCTGCTGCTGCCGGAACGTGTCGTCGGTATATTCGCTGCGCGAGGCGCCCAGGATCGCGAACCGTTTCGGCAACAGCCCCCGCACGTAGAGTTCGAACAGCGACGGCATCAGCTTGCGCCGGGTCAGGTCGCCCGATGCCCCGAAGATGACGAGTAGTTGGTTATCCGCTTTTTTCATAGTGTCTTGTGCTATACGTTGTAACTGCCCGACGAGGTCTTGCCGCCCCGGCCGGTCCAGTCGTTGTGGAAAAACTCCCCGCGCGGCGCGTCGGTGCGTTCGAAGGTGTGCGCGCCGAAGTAGTCGCGCTGCGCCTGGATCAGGCTGGCCGGCGAGTCGGCCGTCCGCAGGCCGTCGAAATAGCTGAGCGCCGAGCCCATGCACGGCAGCGCCGTTCCGCCGAGAGCCCCCGCTGCGACGACGCTGCGCCATGCGGGCAGCGCGGCGGTGATTTTGTCGCGGAAAAAGTCGTCGAAAAGCAGGTTTTCGAGCAGCGGGTTTCGGTCGTAGGCTTCGGTGATCTTTTCGAGGAACGCCGAACGGATGATGCATCCCTTGCGCCAGATCCGGGCGATCGTGCCGCAGTCGAGATCCCACCGGTAATGGGCCGAAGCGCGTTGCATCAGCGAGAATCCCTGCGCATAAGAGATCAGCTTGGCGGCATACAGCGCGTCGCGTATCGCTTCCGCCTGGACGGCTTTCTCGTCGTCCGGTTCGCGGCCGGTCATCGCGTTGAGGTCGGTACGCGCGTCCGGATAGAGCCCGCTCGCCGTGATCCGCGCTTCTTTCATCGACGAGATCAGCCGCGCGTAGACCGCTTCGGTAATCAGCGTGAGCGGGTCGTTTTCGTCGACAGCCGTGACGACGCTCCACTTGCCGGTGCCTTTCTGTCCCGCCACGTCGAGTATGCGGTCGATCAGATAGCCTCCTTTCGG
The DNA here is from genome assembly GCF_027665465.1 of Candidatus Alistipes pullistercoris. Lineage (NCBI taxonomy): Bacteria > Pseudomonadati > Bacteroidota > Bacteroidia > Bacteroidales > Rikenellaceae > Alistipes > Candidatus Alistipes pullistercoris. Next base: position 166,585 of record NZ_JAQDED010000005.1, read on the forward strand.
GTCTTTAAAATGGACGATCCGGGCGGTGATTTCGATCAGAAAGCTGTTCAGTTCGCCTCGGTTCCATTCGGCGAATACGCGGTGCATCGTTTCGGGATCGAGCTGCAAGCTGTTTTTCAGCAGTGCGTAAGCCTCCGCGATTAGCTGCATATCGCCGTACTCGATGCCGTTATGCACCGTTTTGACGAAGTGCCCGGCTCCGCCGCTGCCGATCCATTCGCAGCACGGGGTGCCGTCGTCCAGCTTCGCGGCGATGCCCTGCAATACGTCTTTGACCAGCGGCCATGCTTCCGGCGTACCTCCCGGCATGATCGACGGGCCGTGCAGGGCCCCTTCCTCCCCGCCGGAGATCCCCGCTCCGACGAAATACAGTCCCCGGTTTTCGACCTCTTTCACGCGCCGGGCCGTATCCTGAAAGGCGGAGTTGCCTCCGTCGATAATTACGTCTCCCGGTTCCATCAGCGGCGTCAATTGCGCGATCAGTTCGTCGACCGCTTCCCCGGCCCGCACCATCATCATGATCCGGCGCGGACGCCTGACCGATCCGACCAACTCGCGAATCGAGTGCGTGCCCGTGAACCGTTTCCCGTTGCCGCGTCCTGCGACGAAACGGTCGACGACGCCTTTTTCGCCCGGCGCCGTCCGGTTGTAGACCGACACGCTGAATCCTTTGCTTTCCATGTTCAGCGCGAGGTTTTCACCCATTACGGCCAGGCCGATCAGTCCGATATCCGTTTTTTCCATAGTTTTCGTGAGTTTTGAATTTGCGAAGCCTTGCGGCCGCATAGCGTTTCTATACAAATATCATACTTTTTTCGGATCAAACCTTCTGATCTTTCAGAAAAAACGGCGGATTCTCAATTCGATAGCAAAATAAAGTCCCGGTGGAACGATGCCGTCGGGACTTGCGCGAATTCGTGTGAATTATGGAACGGCGAATTCAGACCGCTTCGCGGGTCGTGTGACCGGCGGTCGTGAAATCCATCTCGGCGACGCGCGCGAGCGCGAAATGCCGCAGGACGGTCTGCCGCTGTGCGGCATCGGCGACGAACAACGCGGTGGAGAGCACCTCGCTGTCGAGGGCGGACGGAGCCGCTACCGAGACGATCCGGTTGTCGGTGACCGGTTTTCCGGTTCGCGGCGAACGGATATGTCCGCGGTTCGACGGCAGGTTGCCCGACGAGGAGAGGCAGAGGTCGTTCAGTCCGAAGAAGGTCATGTTCTCGCCGCGCCGTAACGGGTTCTCTACGCCGACCTGCCAACTGTCGCCGGACGGGTGGCAGCCGATCCCGCAGACCGAACTATTGCCGAAATTGACCAACGCGGTCGTGATTCCGGCGTTTTTCAACATGCCGAGAGCCTGTTGCAACGCGTATCCCTTGCCGTATCCCCCGAAATCGAAAATTGCGTCCGGACGCAGTTTGACGACCGCTTCGCAGGCGGGGTCGACCGCGAAACAAGACTCCCCCGGCAAGTATTCCGGCGTTTGGATCGCAATATCGAACGCCCCGCCGGTCATTTCGCGGTAACGCAGCGCATCGGCGAAAATCCCGAGCAACTCCGGATCGGCCGGGCATTTGTCATAGAACGTGTTCTGATTGATCTGCCACACGTCGCTCGCTTCGTCGAACCGGTTCAGGCGGTTCTCGATCCTCCGGATCTCCGCGGCGATGTCGTGGCACAATGCTGCAGCTTCATTTTCAGTCGGGCCGACCGTCAACAGGTCGAACCGGCTGTGCATCGCTTCGAACCATCCGTAGAACAGACCCGTTCCGTTCTGCATTTGCCGGAACGTATGGCTGACCGCATCTCCCATCCGTTACGCTTTCGCTTTTTCGTTACGTTTGCGGCAGCCGCCTTTCCCGCACACGAGTCGCAGGACGAGCCTGCCTGCCCAGCGGATCGGGATCAGCACGGCGTAAAGCAGCACGGACAACGGCAAGATTACGTACCACAACGACAGAAGTTCGCTCCAACTGGTTCCGTACTGGACGATGGCATAAGCGTTCCATGCCGTCAGCGCGGCTACGCAGCAGATCCATACGATTATTTCCCGGCGGATTTGCCGCCCCTTGATTACGATATCTTTCATAGTTCGTCGCTTTTGCGGTTACAGATAGTCGATGCGGTACTCTTCCGGGAACAGAATTTCCCGTTTTTCTTCGATGGCTTGCAGCCCGAGCAGCGACAGCACGGTCGCGTAGTAGCCCTCCTCGGCGATCATCGGCGGTTGTTCTCCGGTGATCGCGGCTTCGACGAACGCATCGACCGTGAAGCCGGTGCCGTCCAGGAAGTCGCGTTTCTTGCCGATGATGTATTCGCCGTGGTTCTTGCGGGCGATCTCGGGGTCCCAGCTCGGGCCGGCGAAAGAGACGGAACTGAAAATATCCTTCTCGATGTTGTTGATCATCTGCAAGAATCCGGGCATCGGCGGCGTCTTTTCGAAATAGTATTTGCCGACTTCGGGTTCGAGGGTTCCCAGGTTGCCCATAATCTGCTCTTCGAGCCCGTAGAACTGGTTTGATATGATCGAGTCGAAGGACATCCGCTTGCCGTTTTTGTACGTATACATCACGCCGACATTGTCCTCCACTTCGCGGCCGTCTTTCCAGTAGGTGATTCCCCCCTGTCCGTAGATCCGTTCGGGCAGCTCGCGCCAGATCCACGTTCCCATTTGGATCTGGTGGCAGCCCAACTCGGTCATCAGGCCGCCGGAGTATTCCTTGTAGTGCCGCCAGTTGATTTTACGCTCCAGTTCGGGCGACGGGACGGGCCTGCGCCAGTCGCCGTTGCGGTTCCAGAACGTTTTGATCCCCTGTATTTCGCCGAACATTCCCGAACGGATCATTTCGATCGCCTTCAGGTAGACCGGGTCGAAAAGCCGCTGTTGGTCGACGAAAAAGACGTGCCCCGTCCGTTTATGGGTCTGGTACATCGTCAGCGTGTCCGGCAGCGTCCGGGCCATTGATTTTTCGCAGAAAACGTGCTTGCCCGCTTCCATCGCGGCGCCGGCGATTTCGAGGTGCGTATGCAATGGGGTGGCGATTACTACGCCGTCTACGTTCGGGTCGTCGATCACCTGCCGGTAATCCGCGCAGGTTTTCGCGCTCGGCGCGATCTGACGGCCCAGTTCGAGCCACGGCTCGTAATTGTCGCACAGCCATACGACTTCGGCCTTCGGGTTCATTACCAGGAAATTGAGCAGGTAGCGTCCCCGGTCGCCGGTGCCGATCACCGCGATCCGGGCTTTGTGTCCCGTCGTGGCTTTCCGCTTGTCCTCGGCCATTCCCGACAGCCACGGGAAAGAGGAGAGCAGGGCTGTGGTGCCCGCGACGAATCCGAGCTCTTTCAGGAAGTCCCGGCGGTTTATTTTCTCGTTGTTCATGGTTTCTTCGGATTGCAGGGGGGGCCTATTGTATCGGCCCCGATTACAAATGTACTTTTTTTATTAAAATTTAAAAACTTTGCCGCCTGCCAGCACTTCCTGGTGCTCTTCGTCGAACGTGACGTATTGTTTGGTGCGCAGCGCGGCATTGACCATGATGCAGGCCGACGAATGGTCGTAGGCCGCTTCGACCGGAGCGTTCGTTTTTTCGCCGCTACGGATGCACTCCATCCAGTTGCGGACGTGAACCGAGGTCATCGGGTCTACGCCGGTTACTCCGGCCGTGGCCACTTTCATCGTCGATTTCAGATCGAGCGGCGCGAGCTGATTCGCATGCATACCCATCGCTTTGGCTTCCCCTTCGGTCAGACCGCCGTTCGGGGTGATCTTGTTGGTGTCGAGGTTCAGTTCGCCGCCGTTCGAGTAGTAGATCTCCTTGACGCTGCCGGCGCTGTTCGTAAAACGCGAGGTGTATTGTACGAGGAATCCTTTCTGCGGGTCGTCGGCCGGACCGTAGTCCATCACGGCGGTCATCGTGTCGAAGTTCGTGCGGCCGTCGTGCCACAGGTAGATGCCGCCGTTGGCCGTTACGCTGCGCGGGTGTTTCAGTCCGGAGAACCAGTGCACCGTGTCGATCTGGTGCGCCATCCACTGGCCGGGGATTCCCGACGAATAGGGCCAGAACAACCGATATTCGAGGTATTTGCGCGGGTCGAACGCTTCGAACGGGCGGTTGCACAGGAAGCGAATCCAGTCGAGGTCTTCTTCCCTGCACTTCGGAACGAGCGACGGACGGCGCCAGCGGCCCGGCTGGTTGACGTTCCACGTCATTTCGCACATCACGATGTCGCCGAATTGGCCCGAGCGGATGTAGTCGTTCGCCGCGTGGTAATTCGGCGCGCTGCGACGTTGCGAACCGACCTGGAATACGACGCCCGCCTTTTCGACGGCGGCTCTCGCGCGGCGGTTGTCCTCCATCGTTTCGGCGAACGGTTTTTCGACGTAGATATGCTTGCCGTGTTCGGCCGCCTCGACGGTGTGCGTGGCGTGCGCGAAGTCCGGCGTGGAGATGATTACCGCGTCGATGTCCTTGTCCTTGTACATCTCTTCGTTGTTGCGGTATCCTTTGACCTTGTGCCCGATTTTCTCTCCCACGACCTGCACGCCTTCATCGCGGCGCAGGCTCCAGATGTCCGACACGCCGATCATGTCGAAGTTCAGTTCCTCGCGGTGATCCGTAAAACCGGGCAACAGCGAACTGCGGAACCGGTCGGAGAAACCGACCACCGCCACGTTGACGCGGTCGTTGGCGCCTTTGACGCGCGCATAGCTTTTCGGACTGAGAATGAAATTGCCCATTACGGCTCCGGCCGATACGAGACCCGCTTTCTTCAGAAATTCCCGCCTGGATATTTTTTCGTTCATGATCGTTTTAGGTTAGTTGTTTCAGTTATAAGTCGTTCATTTGTTTGCGGAGCTCCGCGACAGCCGTCGGCAGTTGCGCTCCGAAATCTTTCCACATGCATTCGATCGATACGCAGCCTTTGTAGCCGATTTTTTTCAGCGCGCGCAGGTAGGGACGAAAATCGTCCCCGTCGGTGCCGGGGGCCGTCCGTTCGGCGGCTTCGGCGATGTGGCAGTGCCGGATATGCTTTCCTGCGTCGACGATGGCCTGCGGCGGCTCTCCGTCGGCCGTCATGTGAAATAGGTCGCACAGCAGCCGGATGTTTTTGTGATTCACGCGTTCGACGATCGAGGCGCCTTCCGACACCGAATTGATCAGGTTCGTTTCGCGGCTGTTCAGCGGTTCGATTACGACCGTCACGCGGTAGCGCGCGGCGACCGGGCCGAGCCGTTTGCATAGTCGCACGAATTGTTCTTCGGCCGTTTCGCGCGAGAATCCGTCGGGCACTTTGCGCGATTTTCCGCTGCCGAAAACGATGTACCGGATACCGGCCCGTTCGGCTCTGCGAAAAGTCGTTTCGGCCCATTTCAGGATCTTTTCGTGGTCGGTCGAAGGGCCTACCACGATCATCGAAGCCGGCAGGAAACCGTTGCAGCTAACGATCTCCGAGCCGGATTCCCGCAGCAGGGCGAGGTTTTTGTCGAATGCCTCTTCCGGCTTGTCCGGAACCAGGAAAGCGGAGACGCCGGCCTCGAGGCAGTCGGCTCCGGCGGCTTTGAGCCGCTGCGCGTTGCGAACGTCGGAACATACTCCGATTCGTGCGTCTAGCGATTGCGGCTTTTTGGCCCGAAGGCCGCCGCATCCGAAGACGAGCAGTCCTGCTATACAGAGGATCCGTGTTTTCATGGTTTTGAAGTTTTCAGGCAGCGGGGCAGGGCGGGTTGCGGTTATTTCAACTCGCGGATCTTGATGTTCTTGAAGTGTACTTCGTCGCCGTGATCCTGCAACAGGATATATCCGCTTTCGGAATTGCCGAAGTTCGGCCAGTCGCGGTATTTGCTGTATGCTACCAGCGCATTCCACTCCTGGTTGTTGCGATCGTATTCGATCAGTTTCACGTCGTTGAGCCAGTGTTCTACGTGGTTGCCCTTCACGACGATTCGCGCCGTGTTGAACTGTCCGGGACGGAACGGCTTGTTGTCCGGCGCAGGGATCAGGTCGTACAGCGAACCGAGCTTGCGATTTCCCTTTACGCCGAGTTTGGCGTCCGGGTGGCGCTGGTCGTCGAGGATTTGGAATTCGCAGCCGATGGCCGAGCCTTCGCCTTTGTTCATATCCGGATCGACGAAATATTTGATGCCGCTGTTGGCCCCTTCGGTGATCTCGAAGTCTGCGACCAGTTCGAAGTCTTTGTATTTGCGCGTCGTGACGATATCGCCGCCGTTAGCCGATTCGCGGCCGTCGGATTTCTGCACGCACAGCATGTCGTTGCGGATTTCCCAGCCCGAAGGAGGGAAGTCGGCGCGTTTCGCGCCGCGCCATCCGTCGGTGGTTTTACCGTCCCAGAGCAGCGTCCATCCCTGGGCCGCTTCGCGCTCGGAGATCGTGTTCGGGATGCAGTTGATCTGCGGCAGACAGCAGATTTCGGGCATCTTTTCGGTTTCGAGATCGGTCGTGCAGATGCGGATGTTTTTCCAGCGGACGGTTTTGCCTTCCATTGCGGCGTTATCGCCGATACCGTGCACCTGCAAGGCGATGAAACCTGCAGCGTCGGCGTTGTCGAGGATGTCGGCCGTCGGAATGCCGTTCAGCCACGTGCGGATGCGGTCGCCGATCGCCTCGATGCGCAGTTTGTTCCACTCGCCCGGTTTGAACGCTTTTTGCGCGCACGGGTTTTTTGTCATCGGGTAGAGCCATCCGCGGCGTCCTTCGTCGTAGATGCCGCCGCTCCATGCCCGCGCCGAAGGGTCGATTTCGTACTGGTAGCCGTGCACCTGTCCGTTGCGGTAATCGGGTTTCGAGTTGCTGCGGAACTGCACGCCGGAGTTCAGCCCTTCGTCCACCTTGAAGCTGAGTTCGAGGATGAAATCTCCGTATGTCTTATCGGTGCAAAGGAACGTATTGGGCGTATTGACCCGGCTGACGCCGACGATCGCGCCGTCTTCGATACGGTATTCGGCCGCGCCGTTCAGCTTTTTCCATCCTTTGAGGTTCTTTCCGTTGAACAGGGATTCCCAGTCGCCCTGGGCGGATACGGTCGCGCAGAAACAGAGCATTCCGAGCGCTATAAACAGTTTTTTCATCAGGCTTTTATGATTTTTGGGGTTAAAAACAAATCTCCGTGCACGGGCACGACTTTAATATGTCAAAGGTAGGAATTATTTTTAAAAAAGAAAACGGCGTCTGAAAATTTACGACTTTAATTAGTATTTGCTTGATTGTAAATAATATGACTGAAAATAACAGAGGTTGGTTTTCCTCCGGGACAGTAAAGGCCGTACTTCGTAGCGCATTCGTTCTTTTCGGGGGACAAATTGAAGATAGTTTGTAAAATCTTTTGAATATGAAATATTTTGGCTTATATTTCAGTGATCCGAAGCGAAACGTTGCAACTTTTTCGGGGTCGGAAGAAGGTTTATCGTTGAACAATCATACGGTTTTATGAATAGAATAATAACGGTTTTTTTTGCAATATTACTATTGCAGACTGTTTCGGCCCGGGATTATCCCGTCCAGTTTTCGAAGAGAATTGAAAACAACTTTGTCAAATGCCGGCTGGAGAATGTCCAGCCGGACGGCTCGATCAAACCGCTTTCCAATCTGGACGGAAAAACCGATATCGAAAACCTTTTTTTCGAAGATTTCAACGCGCCCGTGGAATATTTTTTCAGATGGGAATCCAAGTACGGCCCCGAAGAGCCTTTGGGCTTTCGGATCGTGAAGGATTCGTCGGGGCGGCATTACTTGCTGGAGGTCAAAAGTATTCCCAATTTCAAAGAGGTGAATAACAAGTTAGAAGAGGAGTTCCCTCTGCTCTTGATGTCGTTAAAAGGACTGGATTCGATCGCCGACAGTACGGTTCGTCGGTATGGAAAGCACAACATGGCTATGTACGCAAAACGTCGGAAGGAGGCCCCGAAACGCTATCGGGTCGAGACCCGAACGTTTCGCATCGGCGACCGGTTCGCGGAGGCGTTGTATAATAAGTTCGTGAACTGGATCGACCGTTTCGACAGCAAGGCGGAAGGCCCCTCCGTAGGGTATTGGGCGACTTTCCGCTGCGTGGTCGACAACGAAGTCTGGACGCTGTCCTTAGACGACGAATTCACGGCCGACGCCGTCGCGCTGTCCGACCTTTGCCGGGAGATTATCGCGGATGCCGTCGCGGGCCGCCTGGACGAGGCGAAGTATCTGGAACGGTTGGGCGATTGACGATTTTTCTTCCGAAATAAATATCCCCCTGCCCGTGCGGTTTTCGTCTGCGCGGACAGGGGAATGTTTTTGTTTTCTCCCCGGCCGGAAGACGGGGAGCCGGTTTTATCGTATTCCGGACGGGCGGCGGATTAGCGTCCCCGGTCGAAGAATTTTTTGAAGAAGAGCCACTGGTAGTCGATCGAGTTGTTCCAGTAGAGGCCGTCGTGCACGCCCGGCCGCACGATGTAGTCGTGGTCGATCCCGCGCTCCATCAGCTTGTCGTGGAAGTTGCGGTTTACTTCGGCGAAAAAGTCGCCGTAACCGCAGTCGATGATCAACGCCAGGTCGCCGTTGGCGATGCTGTCGATCTGGTTGATCGCCGCGTAGTCGTCCCAGCGCTTCGGATTGTCGGCCTTTTCGCCCAGCGCTTTTTTCATCTCCCAGTTGTCCGGGAACGGGCGGATGTCCAATCCCCCGCTGGTCGATCCGGCGGCCCCGAAGCGGTCTTTATGGCGCAGCGAAAGCCACATGGCGCCGTGCCCGCCCATGCTCAGACCGGTGATGGCCCGTCCGCTGCGATCGGCGCGCGTATGGTAACGGGCGTCTATGTCGCGGAGCAATTCCTGCGATACGAAGGTTTCGTAACGCATCGACGGATCGACGGGGCTGTCCCAGTACCAGCTGTTCTTGCCGTCCGGGCATACGACGATCACGCTGTCGCGTTCGGCCAACTGCACCAGTTCGGGTTTCACCTGCAGCCAATTGGCGGCATAGCCGCTGTAACCGTGCAGCAGGTAGAGCACCGGGTAGGCCGGCCCCGTTTTCGTCCGGGCGCCGTCGGGTACGACTACCACTACTTCGACTCCTTTGTTCATCGACGCGCTCCAGACCGACAGCGTATCCACGGTCGCGGCCTGCGCGAAAGCGGCCGAAAATAACGCAACCGACAGCAAGATCAAATTCCTTACTTTCATAATTTTTTGTTTTTCACCGATTTATGTTGGAAATAGAATTTTGTTCACAGAAAATCCGGGCGAAACGGTCGTTCAAAGTTAAAAATATTTTGCCTGATTTTGCGGGGTTTCCGTTTTTTTCGTTACATTTGCGGTCGGTAAACGATGATATTCATGGATCTTCCGGTGAACGATAAATTTTGGTGGCGCTCGCATCTGAAACGATCGTGAGAGGCTTCACCGTGCGAGGAAAGGATCCGCAACATAATGCATAGGGCTGTCGAACTCACGACAGCCCTTGTTTTTTCGGTACGACAAACATTCAAAACATAAAAGATATGAGCACGAGAACGAAACGATTTATCCTTCCGGAAAGCGAAATTCCGACCCAATGGTACAATATCGCGGCCGACATGCCGAACAAGCCGATGCCGCCGCTCAATCCGCAGACCCGCGAGCCGCTGCGCGCTTCGGATCTCTATCCGATCTTCGCCAAAGCGCTGGCCGATCAGGAGATGAACCAGACCGACGCGTGGATCGACATTCCGGAGGCGGTCCGGGAGCAGTACAAGAACTACCGTTGTACGCCGCTGGTACGGGCTTACGAGCTGGAAAAGGCGTTGGGCACTCCGGCGCATATCTATTTTAAGAACGAAAGTGTCAGCCCGGTAGGGTCGCACAAGCTGAATTCGGCCATCGCGCAGGCTTATTTCTGCAAACAGGAGGGGATTACCAACATCACGACCGAAACCGGCGCGGGCCAGTGGGGCGCCGCGCTGTCGTACGCGGCCAAGGCGTTCGGTCTCGAATTGGCTGTCTACATGGTCAAAATCAGTTACGAACAGAAGCCTTACCGCCGTTCGATCATGCAGACGTTCGGCGCGCAGGTGACCGCTTCGCCGTCGATGTCGACCAAGGCGGGCCGCAAGATCCTGACCGACCATCCGAACTACCAGGGTTCGCTCGGGACGGCTATTTCCGAGGCGATCGAACTGGCGATGAGCACGCCGAACTGCAAATATACGCTCGGCTCGGTATTGAGCCACGTGACGCTGCACCAGACGATTATCGGCCTCGAAGCCGAGAAACAGATGGCGATGGCCGGCGAATATCCCGACATCGTGATCGGCTGTTTCGGCGGCGGATCGAATTTCGGCGGCATTTCGTTCCCGTTCATGCGGCACAACATCCTGTCGGGCAAAAAGACGCGTTTCATCGCCGCCGAACCGAACTCGTGTCCGAAACTGACGCGCGGCGTGTTCCGCTACGATTTTGGCGACGAGGCAGGCTACACGCCGCTGCTGCCGATGTTCACGCTCGGACATAATTTCGCCCCGGCCAACATCCATGCCGGCGGACTGCGCTACCACGGAGCGGGCGTGATCGTGTCGCAACTGCTGAAAGACAAGATGATGGAAGCGGTCGATATCGCGCAGTTGGACAGCTTCGAGGCGGGCTGCCTGTTCGCGCAGACCGAAGGCATCATCCCCGCTCCCGAATCGTGCCATGCGATCGCGGCGGCCGTCGACGAAGCTAACAAATGCAAGGAGAGCGGCGAACAGAAGGTGATCCTGTTCAACCTGTCCGGACACGGTCTGATCGACATGGCGTCGTACGACAAATACATCGCCGGCGACCTGATGAACTACACGCTGACCGACGAGCAGATCGCCGAAAACATCAAGGAGCTCGACACGATGAAATTGTGATTCGAAAATAGTTTATAAGAGAATACTGAAATGCCCTCCTATTTTCGTTTGGAGGGCATTTCTTTTATTGGAGAATCAATTGCACGGTTTGACGATTATCGATTTTGGTAATCAAATTCAATTTTTATTTATTCTTCTGTTTGAGGAAATCTTTTGCTTTTCGTTTAAATATAATCTTTTGCAATCCGTTTTTTAAAGGATTATTCGCATAAATCAAATGTCCTTTTTTTATGATAAAAACCGGAAAATCTCTGGCGAGATTATACCGGTGTCTGTTGGCTATGAAAAAAGCATTGTTTTTGTCATATAAAACGGTGGCGCGAGGCGCTATTTTTTGAATATAGTATGATAACGTAATGGAATCTTGAGAATAAACGATATAGCACACGTTAGAGTATGATTTCAGAAATTTCTCCGTTTCTTCCATTGCTGCAATGCAGGAGGAACAGTCGAAATTATAACATGCAAATAAATATGAAGTACTGTCGCATATGATATTTCCTTGATGTACCGTATCGTATATGACACTCATCAGACAACATGATTCATCGGCAGGAGCTATCAATTCGGTTCCTTTTGCACAACTATTCAAGTAACTTAAGAGGCAAATGGCTAAGATCCATTTCACTTGTCAGTCATTTTGTAAGAAAAAACTTCCGGTTGCGGAGCAATAGAAAGTGCGTATAATGTGCTGTCATTTGCCATGTCGATCGAAATGCAATCTTGATCCATAAAATAACGTGCTACCGGTGTGCCGTCCCATGTAAAAATATGCAGTGCATTTCCTTGGTTGGCTCGCTTTTCCGATAAGGTGCGTCCGGAAAACAATCCGATGATCCATTGATCCGTAACGGCAAGATCTACATAACCGTACATACATTCGGCTTCCAGTCCGACATTCCCTTTGACAATTTTTGTTTTAGGTTCGAAAAGCATGGGTCCTTTGATAAAAAAAGCCTGAGTCGTATCATTTGAATGAAAAACCTCTATTTGATCGGCATATCTACATGCAATTGCATACGACCGGTTGTTGGGACTTGCCTTGACGACGCCTATATAAGCCTGATTAACCTGCGGGTTGGCTGTTCGGGCAGAAGATATTTGCGGAGAACAGCCTATTTTCGCTTTGATTTCTCCCTTTTGGTTGAATTTGATTACCCGGCAATCTTCGAAACGACCCGTGCCGACAAACAAAGAGTCTTCCGTTCGAGCGATGCATTCCATCGGTAGCAGATCTTCCCTTAACTGCATTTTTTGTGCGTAACCGGTTGCTTGTTGTAAAGCTTCGGGCAAATTGACCCGCATGATTTCAGAGGTAACCACGTCGTGAATATAAAAATTGCCTGACGAATCCGGAGCTGATAATGACCAAGCTCCCAATAGTTCATAAGGTCCCCGGCCTTTTGCGACGATGGTTTGCTGTCGCCCTGTTTTCTTTGAAAAAAGGATAACTTGGTTTTCCCTGCTCAGATCCTTGAATGCGAACAGCGAATCGTAATCGTAGATGCGTGTGGGATAACTTAACGAATCGGCTATTTGCAAAGAGGTCAGTCGAATCGAATCAGTTAAAGGAAATTCCGAAAAACTTTTGATTTGTCGGAATTCCTTGGAATTTTTGCAACCGGTCATTATTGCAACGAGCAATAGCAATATCGACCATTTTTTTTAGCATAACGATTTAATAATATGTTGATTAACTTTTCTGATGCAGGTGTACGTCCATCTGCGGGAACGGAATGTTCAGCCCGACTTCGGCGAAGCGCTTGTATACTTTTTCGTTCATGTCGAAAAAGACGCTCCAGAAATTGTCGGTGCTGGTCCATACGCGTACGACGATGTTAACCGAACTGTCGCCGAGGCTCGACAGCGCGATGAAATGGGCCGGTTCGGGAAGTATCCGGTCGTCCTGTTCGAGCAACTCGGCGATCGTGGCTTTCGCCTTGTCGTAGTCGTCGCCGTAACCGATGCCGAACGTCCACTCCACGCGCCGCCGGTTCTCCTTCGAATAGTTGTTGATAATGCCGGTCGATATGCCGCCGTTCGGAATCATGATCGTTTTGTTGTCCGGCGTGTTGATGATCGTGTTGAATAGTTGGATCTCTTTGACCGTGCCGGTCTGTCCCTGCGCTTCGATGAAGTCACCTACATGGAATGGCTTGAATATAAGGATCATAACGCCTCCTGCGAAGTTCTGCAACGTACCGCTCAACGCCATGCCGATCGCCAGACCGGCCGATGCGAAGATCGCGACGAACGACGTGGTGTCGATACCGAGGATGCTGATGATCGTGATAATCAGAAACAGCGTCAGCGAGATGCTCACCAGGCTCATCAGGAAACTTTTGAGCGAAGCGTCTACCTCTCGTTTGGTCAGCATTTTGCGCAGGATGTTTTTCAGGTAGCGGATGATCCAGCGGCCGATCGCCAGGATGACCAGGGCGATCAGGATACGGGCCGAGATGTCGAGGGCGCCCCGGATGATCATGCTAATGACTTCTTCTCCCGACATGTGGGACAGGGCGGTCAGTTTTTCCGCGATTTTTTCTTTGTGCGTCGAGTCGGCCACGATCGTTTGCGCCGACATCCATAGCGATGAAAGAGTCATATTCGATTGATTTTAGTATTTTAAAGATCGAAAATAAGTTTCTGTTTCGGGAATCGCTCGTGTCGTCAGTTGCAAAATCTGTTTCCAGAGATGTTTCCGACAGGGGTGATTCACGACCGAATCCGAAATCCGGCGTGCCTTGCCGTTCCGCCAGTAGAGGCCGTTTCCGCTGACCGGGAGCTTTCCGCAGGCCAGTTGCAGAGCCGTTTCGGCGCCTTGTTCGGGCGTCTTGATCAGCGGACGGAACAGCAGGTCGGCGATCGGGTCGAACCAGCGGTGCATCGTAATCATGTTTGTGTCGACGATGCCCGGATCGGCTGCGAAAACGCCGATGCCCTGGCGGGCGACCCGCTCGCGCAATTCGAGCGAGAACAGCAGCAGGGCCAGTTTCGAAGTGCCGTAAGCTCGGAAACGAGCGTAACGCTCCGGATCGGGTTCGAGCAGTCGGTCGTCGACTCGGCCGATCCGGTAGGTGCACGACAGCGTATTTACGATGCGGCTGCCGGGGTGCATCAGCGGCAGCAGGGCGAGCGTCAGCGCGGCCGTTCCGACGCAGTTGACGCCGACGGTTTGTTCGAAGCCGTCGGCCGTCAGACCGAACGTGCCGTTCATCGTTCCGGCGTTGTTCAGCAGGACGTCGATTCTTTGTCCCCGCGCTTTCAGTTCTGCGGCGAAGCGGGCGATCGAATCCAGCGAGCCCAGATCCAGCGGCAGCAGCGAGATTTCCGGGTTGCCGCTCCGCTTGCGGATGCGCGTGAGGATCGGTTCCGATTTTTCCGGATTGCGGCAGGCCATCAGTACGCGGTATCCCTGCTTTGCGAGTCGTTCGGTCAACGCCTGGCCGATGCCGCCGCTGGCTCCGGTGACGATGTGTAACGGCTTATCTTCCATAGCGGTAAAATTTTGCACGACGTTTGATCAGCCGGATCAGCCGCGACGGAACGAGCGCCGCGAGCGGCATGAACAGGTGGTTGACCGCGCCCGGCGTGACACACCGGCGTCCGGCGAACAGCGCGCGCAATCCTTTGCGGGCCAGCCGTTCGGGCCGCATCAGGATGCCGAGCCGCAGTCCGAGCCGCTGATAATGCCCGCTGAGGTTGTAGAGGTCGGTGGCTACCGCGCCCGGACAAACCGCCGTCACGCGTACGCCGTAATCGTAGAGTTCGTTATGAATCGCTTTTGAAAATTGTTTCAGGTAGCTTTTGGTCGCCGCATAGACCGAAATGCCCGGGAACGGCATACCGGCCGACATCGACGACATGTTCAGTATGTAGCCTTTGCCGCGCGCTTTCATCGCCGCGCCGAAATAGCGGCAAAGCATCGTTACGGTTTGTACGTGCAGGCCGATCATCCGTTCGATCCGGCGGCTGTCCGTTTCGGTCAGATCGTCGAAAAAGAATACGCCGGCGTTGTTGACCAGTACCTCCACTTCGAACCCCTGCTGCCGGGTGTATTCGAAAAGCGAGTCGGCGGCGTCCGCGAGCGACAGGTCGCGGCAAAGCCCGTCGGCCCGTACCCCGAACTGCCGACGGAGTTCCCGCGCCACTTCGGCGATCCGTAGCTCCTCGTTGCTTACGAGCAGCAGGTCGTAGCCTTTTTCGGCGAGCAGCCGGGCGTATTGGTAGCCGATTCCGGAACTCGCCCCGGTGACCAGGGCCAGGGGCGTCGGGCGTTGCTGTGCGTTCATCGTCGTGCGGTGATTCGTTCGATTTCGTGTTGCAGGCATTTCGGCAGCCCTTGCAGGTGTCGGTGGCAGGCCATTTCGACCGAGTACATCCGGGCGATGCAGTAGTTCGTGTGCTCGCAACCGCAGCGCAACTCGCCCCGCTCTTTCATCCGATTGACGAAATCCGGTTCGTTGATCAGCGCGCGAGCCATCGCCACGCATTCGAATCCGCTGTCGAGCACCATGTCGATCTTTTCACGCGACACGAGGCCGCCGACATAGACCAGCGGCAGTTTCAGCGCTTTGCGGAATTGCAGCGCATCCTCGTAAAAATAAGCTTCGCGGAACGGTACCGACGGGATCATCCAGCGTCCGGCCATTTTGACGCCCGCTTTGAGCCACAACTGTTTCATGTAGTAGGTCAGCGTGCGGATCGGCATCTGTCCGCGCATCACGTACATCGGCGCGCGGCTGACGAATCCGCCGCTCAGCACCAGCGCATGCGCCCCGCACGCTTCGAGGTTGCGCGCCACTTCGATGCAGTCGTCGATTTCGAGCCCGCCGCGGAAGCCGTCGCGCATGTTGGTCTTGACCAGCACCGCCATATCGCTGCCGGCAGCTTCCATCGCCTCCTGCATACATATTTTCATGAAGCGCATCCGGTTTTCGAGCGATCCGCCGTATTCGTCGCGCCGCCGGTTCGTGTACGGCGACAGGAATTGGCTGATCAGGTAGCCGTGTCCGGCGTGTACTTCGACGGCGTCGAATCCGGCTTCGCGGGCCAGTTTCACGGCCGTGCCGAACGCTTTAGCTATTCCGGGGATTTCGTTTTTGCGCAGCCCCCGCACGAAGGTGGGGGAGTAGATGTTGAATCCGGACGAAGCGGACAGCGGCGTGCAGCCGCAGATGCCCCGGTGCGACATGTTGCCGCAGTGTCCGATCTGGATTCCGGCGGCGGCGCCTTCGGCGTGGATGGCGTCGGTGATCCGGCGCAGACCCGGCACGATCTCCGGACGCAGCCACAACTGATGCGGAAACGACAGACCGTTGCGCGTTACCGAAGCATAGGCCAACGTCGTCATTCCGATGCCGCCGCGCGCGACGCTGCGGTGGTAGTCGTACAGCAGGTCGGTCGGCGAGTTGCCCGCGCACATGCCTTCGAAGGCGGCGGCGCGAATCGTGCGGTTGCGGAGGGTCAGCGGTCCGATTTTGCACGGAGTGAACAACAGCGATTCTTTCATTTCGTTGTGCTAATAAATATAAGGGATAATCCGTTTGCGGCGCTGCGTGCGCAGTTGTTCGCCGAATAGTTCGTTGTAACGTTTGTAGATGGCGTCGGCGCGCGGTACGAGGTTCGCGAACGTCCAGATCGCGAATACCGCTCCGGCGGCCGACCAGGTCAGCACGGCGAATCCGATCCATTCGACGATCTCGCCGAAATAGTTGGCCGAGGTTACGTAACGGAACATGCCGCCCTGCGGCAGGTAGTGGTTGCGGTCGCCCGGCTTGCGCAGGCGGCGGATGATCCGGTCGGAGTGGATGTTGACGGCCATTCCTGCGAAAAAGATCAGCGTGCCGACGATGAACTGCGGCGACAGCAGCCATTGCGGCGTGTAGTAGCCTTCCGGAGCTATGTAAAAGATCCAGCCGCCCTGCATCAGAGCGTTCAGCACGTTGAACGTCACGCCCATCAGTACGATCCCGAGCGGCATCGTGCTACGCCCTTTCAACAACAGCGGGTAGACGAACGCCCGGTTCAGGTAGTGGAGCTGGAACAGCCCGAAAAAGACCAGACATACCGCATCGCCGCGGCGCGGGGAGCAGAGGCAGAGGATACACATGGCGATGAAAACAGGGGCTTCCATCGCGATCCAGCCGAGCCGGTTGTCGATTTTCGGACCCCATTTCCCGTCGCGCAACATGCCGTACCCGGCCCGGACGAAAAACAGCGCGATGAAAACCACGACGGCCAGCGCCGTCATCCCTGCCAGAAAGAGGTCGTAATAGTGTGAAAGATCGGTCATATTCTTCGGATGATTATGGAAAACAGCACCCAAGATACAAATTTTTTTTAAATGGCGGCGACCGGATTTTTCGGAAAGCCGGCGCTTTCCGAGCGTCCGGGGTACGAAACTCCTCATGCCGGCCGTTGCACGGCGACCGGCGACGGCGACTCGTCGCGCCGTATAAATTTCACCGAATATCCGAAATATTTCGACGGTATTTTTCGTTCGGATAATATGCCGGAACCTGTGGCGGCGGTACGGGTAATTGTAAATTTTCTATTACGGAAGCACTTCGGAAGGTATGGGACGGAAGTGTTTATCGTTCTTATTTGTAGTATCTTATGCTCCGTTTGGAGAGGAACGGCCGTTTTGTGTCAGCGTCAGGGCTTTGTAAAATAAGATATCTTTTTTTGTGTAGTTTGAAAATTTTAGTACTTTTGAAGTTGTGATGATTCAAAATTTCATGCGTTTCGTGCGGTTTCCGACGAGCCGACAGCGCGTTAAACGTTATTGAAAGGATGAAAACAGGTATGGTGCGGAAAGGGAATCGTAAGTTTTTTTAACGAAAGCAATACAGGCGCAGGTACTTGACCATGAAAAACGGGGTTGCGGGATTTTAGAGTGATGACAATGTGCGGGGCTGGAAGCGGCGGAATTGGAGAGCGGAAGCATGTTGCCATCATTTGTGTTGAATCGCGAGAACGTACCGGTCGGCGAGGGGGTGAAATTTTCAACTAATTTTAACATAAAACTAAATTTTAACAACAAAACTCAAAACTTTATTCATTATGGAAGCCAAGGCAGTAAATTTTAAAACGGCAAAAGGCATTAAATCAGCATTCCTGGTTATTGTATGTTGCTTTATTTTAGCTGTATGCGTGTTTCACTTCGTACTGGGTGATCCCGCGAACTTTATGAATAACGACCCGAACAACCACCCGCTGCCGGGTAACTTCAAGGGTACCATTTATAAAGGGGGCGTGATCGTGCCGGTTCTCCAGACGTTGTTTTTGACCGTGATCGTGCTCAGTATCGAACGCGCGTTCGCCATCACCAAGGCCAAAGGAAAAGGCAACGTCACCAAATTCGTCAAGAACGTGAAGGAAGCTCTCGACAAGAACGATACCGCTAAAGCCCGCGAACTTTGCGTGAAGCAGAAAGGTTGCGTTGCAAGCGTCGTTTACTCTACGCTGACCAAGTACGAAGAGATGGAAAAAGACACCACGCTGGCCAAAGAGCAGAAACTGATGAACATCCAGAAAGAGCTCGACGAAGCTACCGCATTGGAAATGCCGTCGCTGCAACAGAATCTGGTGGTTATCGCGACCATGACCACGCTGGGTACCCTGATCGGTCTGCTCGGAACCGTTATCGGTATGATCAAGTCGTTCGCCGCACTGGCAACCGCCGGTTCTCCGGACTCCGTAGCGCTGTCCGCCGGTATTTCCGAGGCCCTTATCAACACCGCCTTCGGTATCGCAACCGGTGCTCTGGCCGTTATCTCTTACAACTTCTTCACCAGCAAAATCGACAAACTCACCTATAGCATCGACGAAGTAGGGTTTACCATTGTTCAGACTTATGCTGCAACGCATAAAGCCTAACTTTTAAAAAAAAATTACTTCTCGTTATGGCTAGAGTAAAAGTAAAAAAACAGAGTACATTCATCGACATGACCGCGATGAGCGATGTGACGGTGCTCTTGCTTACTTTCTTTATGCTTACGTCCACTTTCATCCAGAAGGAGCCGATACAGGTTTCGACCCCGGCTTCCGTGATGGAGATCAAGATACCCGAAACCGATATTCTCCAGATTTTGGTGGATAACGACGGCAAGGTGTTCATGAGCATGGACAAGCAGGAAGACCGCGTGGCGGTTCTGGAGAAAATGGGCGAAGAGTACGGGATCACGTTCACGCCCGAAGAAGTCAACAAATTCAGGTTGGCTCCGTCGTTCGGGGTGCCCATCGGTCAGATGAGGTCTTTCTTGGCGCTGCCCGAAGACGAGCAGGACAAGATTTTGAAAGACTACGGGATTCCGACCGACAGCACCGACAATCAGTTGAAGTCGTGGGTCAAGAATGCCCGGTTACAGAACAGGGATCTGCGGATCGCCATCAAGGCGGATCAGGCTACGCCTTATCCTATCATCAATACCATTATGACGTCGCTTCAGGATATCCGGGAAAACCGGTACAACCTGATCACCACGTTGAAAGTGGTCAGTACAGACAATTAATGCCGTCGCATAAGATTTAAATATTATGGCTGAAATACAAGAAAACAACAGCGGCAAAGGTAAGGAGGGTAAGGGCAAACAGAAAAAGATGACCATCCGGGTCGATTTTACCCCGATGGTGGATATGAACATGTTGCTCATTACGTTCTTTATGCTTTGTACCTCGTTGAGCAAGCCTCAGACGATGGAAATTAGTATGCCGACCAAAGATACGCAGGAAGATATGCAGACGAAAGTGGCGGCATCCCGTGCCATTACGCTCCTTTTGGGAGAAGACGACAAGGTTTATTATTACCTGGGAGAACCTAATTATCAGGACTATACGTCGCTCAAGGAGACGACTTACACTCCGGACGGCCTGCGTGCGGTTCTGCTGGCGCGTAATGCCAACGTCGTGGCACGGATCAACGAATTGAAGAAAAAGAAGCTGGACGGAGAGATCACCGAAGAGGAGTTCAAGACGCAGTCCACCGAGATCAAGAAAGACGAGAACGCTCCCGTCGTTTCGATCAAGGGAACCGACGAGTCGACCTATAAAAACCTGATCGACGCGCTGGACGAAATGCAGATCTGCAACATCAGCCGTTACGCTATCGTGCCGATAGCCGAAGGCGACCTGTGGCTGATCAAGAACCTGAAATCGGCCGGCGATCTCGGCAAGAACAGTGAAATGGCGCAAAACTAATAGTACACATTAAATCGAAAAAAAATGAGTGATTTGGATTTGAATTCGAAGCAATGGTGCGAATTAGTTTTCGACGGGAAAAATACCGAATTCGGCGCATTCCAGATGCGTCAGGAGTCGACGTCCCGTCATAACAAGGCAATGATTATCGTAGCGATCCTGGTCGTGCTGATTATCACGCTGCCCGCGCTGTTCCGCTACATTGCTCCGAAAAAACAGGAAGAAGTCAAAATGACCGAAGTGACGCAGTTGACCAAACTGCCGCCCCCGGAAGTGAAGAATAACGATGTGATCAAGAAGGTGGACGCTCCGCCCCCACCGCCGTTGAAGAGCTCTATCAAGTTTACCGCTCCGAAGATCGTGAAAGACGAGGAAGCGGATCGGGAGGACGTGAAGACGCAGGAAGAAATTATCAGTGCGAAAGTTGCGGTTTCCGTGGCCGACGTGAAGGGTAACGACGACCTGTTCGGTACGGACATCCAGGACTTGAAGGAGATCGCGATCGACACGCCGCAGGAAGAAGTGCAGGAGACCGTATTCCAGACGGTCGAGCAGATGCCTTCGTTCCCCGGCGGTATGCAGGCGCTGAACAAGTACCTGAAAGATAACCTGAGGTATCCGACGATTGCCGCCGAAAACGGCGTTTCGGGAAGGGTCGTACTGCGTTTCGTCGTATCGAAAAGCGGTAAGATCGAGAACGTCGAAGTACTCGGCCCCGTAGACCGCGCGCTCGACGAGGAAGCGGTTCGCGTGGTGAAATCCATGCCCGCATGGGTTCCCGGTAAGCAGAACGGAAACGCCGTAGCGGTGTACTACACGCTTCCGGTTACGTTCGTGCTGGGACAGCAGTAATCATCTTTATTTATCAAAAACCCTGCTTAAATTTCAATTTAAACAGGGTTTTTGTTTTTTAAGGCAGGTCCGGTTTTTGATATCAAAATATGTCGTATGAAAAAACAAAATGATGAAGAACGCAAGCCCGGCGGCATGAGTAAAATTTATTACGTTTTCGGGTTGTTCATGATAATATTTTACGTCGGTATGGCGTATATTATGATATTTTCGCCTATATTTGTAGAACGCATATCGGCTCCGCTGCGTTACGGGATGGGAGCGCTCTTTTTTCTGTACGGTATTTTCAGAGCATACCGGCAGATCAAGGACCGGTAATATCGAATGAATTATGTCAAAGGCAGGTAAGTTTTTAGGGATCGTTTCGGTGGCAATTGCGGCTGCGTGGATTTTTACCTCTTGCTGGGGAAATAAAGCGAAAGACAAACATACGGATACGGCTACTTCCGGAGTGATACAGATCAGCGCCGACGAAAGTTTCCGGGACATCGTGCAGCAGGAGATCGACGTGTTCGAGAGTATTTACGTACAGGCCGGAATCATGCCGATTTATGCCAGCGAGGTGGACGCGATCAACCTGTTGCTGAAAGACAGCGTGCGCCTGGCGGTCGCGTCGCGTCAACTGACCGAGGCCGAAAAGGAAGGGCTCGCCCAGAAAAAACTGTTCCCGAAGGAGATCAAGATCGCTACGGACGGCATCGCGCTGATCGTCAATAAGCAGAATGCGGATTCGATGATCTCGATTCCCGACCTGCGGGAGATTCTGACCGGACGGATTACCCGGTGGAATCAGTTGAATCCCGGTTCCAAGCTCGGCGACCTGCAATTGGTTTTCGACAACCAGAATTCGAGTACGGTACGTTTTGCGATCGATTCGATCTGCCGCGGCGATTCGCTGGCAGGCAACCTGAGCGCCCAGCACGACAATGCGGCCGTGATCGATTACGTGTCGAAAACGCCTGGCGCGATCGGCGTGATCGGCGTTACGTGGGTGGGCAACAAGAGCGATTCGACCCGGATGACGTTCTCGGAGCTGGTGACGGTGATGAGCGTCAGCCGCGAAACCAAAGCGACGCGAGAAAACAGTTACAAGCCTTTTCAGGCCTATATCGCATTGGGACAGTATCCGCTGGTTCGGAATATGTACGTACTGCTGACCGATCCGCGCAGCGGGTTGGCGTCGGGATTCGCCACGTTCATGGCGTCCGATCGCGGCCAGCGGATCATTCTCCGTTCCGGCATCGTACCTGCGACGCAAAATGTGCGGATCGTAAATGTACGCGAAAATTTGTAATTAAAAATAGCTTAACTAACTGATTAAAAATGGGTTCTAAAATTAGTGTTTTGACCCTCGCTTTGATGATGGGGGCGACTTCGCTTTTCGCAGAAGATAATGGAAAAGCGATCGATTACTACAAGGTAGGCATGTACGGCGAAGCCAAAAAGGAGTTGTTGGCGAATCTGCAGAGCGGAAAGACGGACAAGGCCGAAGTGTGCTATTACCTGGGCGAGCTCTATTCGGCCCAGAACATGAAGGATTCGGCGGCTTATTACTATAAGGAAGGGATCGTGGCCGATCCCGATTACGTATTGAATTCGATCGGCGAACTGAAACTCGACCTGGCGAACAACCCGAACGCCGACAAGGCTTTCAGCGGTTTTCTGACCGGTAAGAATAAGAAGAATCCCGCCGTTTACATTGCGATTGCAAGGGCTTATCTGCCGGTTTCGACCGCCAAGGCGATGGAATACATGGAGCAGGCGCGCGCCGTCGCTCCGAAATCTCCGGATGTTTTCATTCTCGAAGGAGACATCCTGGCCGCTAAAAAGCAGTACGGCGATGCGGCGAGCCGCTACGAGCAGGCTATCTATTTCGATAACAAATGCAAGGAGGCTTATTTCAAATACGCCAAGATTTACAGCCGTTCCAATCCGCAGTATGCGATCGATATGCTGAACAAGCTGATCGAGATGGATCCGGAATATACGGTCGCCTACGGGGAGTTGGCCGACGTATATTACAAGAACGAAGAGTTTGCCAAAGCGGCGGACGCTTTTTCGAAATACGTGAACGTCGAGACTTCGGATATGAAGGATCTGGCGCGTTATGCGACGCTGCTGTACTTCAGCGGCGATCAGGACAAAGCCTTGGAACTGGTAACGAAGGTGTCGCAGCGAGAGCCGAACAACACGGTTCTGCGCCGTCTTAACATGTACATCAATTACGACAAGGGCGACTATGCGAAGAGCCTGGAGCTTGCCAAAACGCTGATGGGACAGGTGGAAGACAGCTCGAAGCTGATTACGCGGGATTATATGTATTTCGCGCGGACGCTTTCCAAGAACGACCTGCATAAGGAAGCCGCCGAAGTTTTCGAAAAGGCGGTAAACATGGACACGGCGCGCGTGGAACTGCTCAAGGAGATGGGTAGCGAATACGAGGCCGTGAAGGATTACGACAAGGCGATCGGCGCTTACAAACGCTATATCGATCAGGCCAAGGACGTCAAGCTGAACGATTATTTCAACCTCGGTAAAGTCTATTATACGGCCGGCGCGTCGATTCGTCCGACCGAAGACGGAGTGGTTATGACCGAAAGCGATTCGATGCGTATGGTCGATTACCTGAAAGGGGCCGACAGTCTGTTCGCGCATGTCGTGGAAAAGGCTCCGGAAAGCTATCTGGGTTACCTGTTCCGCGGACGCGCCAACTGGGCCATCGATAATCCGCAGGCTCCGAAGCTGGCCAAGCCGTTCTACGAACAGGCGATTGCCGTTATGGAAAAAGATCCGCAGAAGAATGCGGCCGGTCTGATCGAGGCTTATCGCTTCATGGGGGTACACTACATCGGGCTGGAGGACTATCCGGCATCGCTCGAGTACTGGAAAAAGATTCTCGAACTGAATCCCGACAATGCGGAAGCCAAACGGATGGCGGAGGTGTTGCCGCAGTACATTCAGCAGTAATTTTTAGCGTGACAATCACTCAAATCCCGTCCGGGTATCCGGACGGGATTTTCGTTTTTCGCGTTTCCCCGCCGCGTCCGGTCGTACGGGCCGTCCGGAACGGTCGTTTCGGAATGTTAATAAAAATTTGTAAAAATTAGGAATAAAAAAGGGATATAATTTTTTCTCTAAACAAATTCAGCTATTTTTGCATCGTTTTTAATCCATTTATCATTTGTGCCTGTAAATAGTATACCGATACCGTTTAGAGGCCTTTTTGGTTATCAAAGCAAATAACTATGGATCTGACTTTATTGCTGGTCGTTATTATTACGGCAGTATTTCTTGTAGTGGCGGCACTCAGTCTCGACAAATGGCTCTCGCCGCGATCGTTCAACAAACAAAAAGGGGAGGCCTACGAATGCGGCATCCCGACGCGCGGTAAATCGTGGATGCAGTTCCGGGTAGGGTATTACCTGTTCGCGATTTTGTTCCTGATTTTCGACGTGGAGGCGATGTTCATGTTCCCGTGGGCCGTTATCGTGCGCGAAATGGGTGTCGACGGCTTGCTGAACATCCTGTTCTTTTTGTTGATTTTGGTATTGGGTCTCGCCTATGCGTGGAAAAAAGGAGCTTTGGAATGGAAATAAAAGGAGTCAACATCAAGTCGATGAAATACGACGCGTTCAATGACAACGAGTACATTGAACAGCTCAGAGCGGGCGGAGTGAACGTCGTCGTCGGCAAGCTGGATCAACTGATCAACTGGGGGCGTTCCAATTCGCTGTGGCCGCTGACGTTCGCGACCAGTTGCTGCGGTATCGAGTTCATGGCGGTCGGTGCGGCGCGCTATGACTTTGCCCGGTTCGGGTTCGAAGTGACTCGGGCCAGTCCGCGCCAGGCCGATGTGATCGTCGTGGCCGGCACGATCGTGCATAAGATGGCCCCGGTGCTCAAACGGCTGTACGACCAGATGGCCGAGCCGAAATACGTGATCGCAATGGGCGCCTGCGCCATTTCCGGCGGCCCGTTCAAAGGATCGTACCACGTGCTGGAAGGGGTCGACAAGATCATTCCGGTCGATGTGTACGTGCCGGGGTGCCCGCCGCGTCCGGAAGCGTTGCTGTACGGTATGATGCAGTTGCAGCGTAAGGTCAAGGCCGAACATTTCTTCGGCGAGGTGAACAGAAAGGAAAAGAAAGAATCCGCAGACCATGAATAATATCAAAGATAAGTTAGCGCTTATGGCTCCGTCGCTCGTGTTCGGGGAAGGGGAGCCGTTGACGGTGACCGTGCCTGCCGGGCAATTCCGCGACGTGGCGAAAAGCCTGCGGGACGATCCGCAGATGCGGTTCGACCTGCTGCTGTGCATGACCGGGATGGACTGGGGCGAAACGCTCGGCGTGGTTTACCACCTGCGTTCGACCGAATTGGGACACGAAATCGTGCTCCGGACGGAGACCGCCGACCGCGAGAACCCGGAATTGCAGAGCGTGTACGACCTGTGGGAATCGGCCAACCTGAACGAACGCGAAGTGTACGATTTTTTCGGCATCCGCTTTATCGGGCACCCCGATATGCGCCGGCTGTACCTGCGCAACGACTGGGTCGGCTATCCGTTCCGCAAGGATTACAACGCTTCGCCGGACGTCAATCCGGTCAGACTGGATTCCGACGAAACGCTCGACACGGCTCCGGCTTACGAGCTGAAAGACGGCAAGGTCGAAAAGCACGAAAACGTGCTGTTCGAGAACGACGAATACGTGGTCAATATCGGGCCGCAGCACCCGGCTACGCACGGCGTGTTGCGTTTCCGGGTTTCGCTGGCCGGCGAAACGGTGCAGAAGGTGGACGTCCACTGCGGTTACATTCACCGCGGCATCGAAAAGATGTGCGAGAGCCTTACTTATCCGCAAACTTTGGCGCTGACCGACCGGCTCGACTACCTGTCCGCGCATCAGAACCGCCATGCGCTGTGCATGTGCATCGAGCAGGCGATGGGGATCGAAATCCCGGAACGGGTGCAGTACATCCGCACGATCATGGACGAGTTGAACCGTCTGTCGTCGCACCTGTTGTTCTGGTCGACGCTGTGCATGGACCTCGGTGCGCTGACGGCGTTCTTCTACGGGTTCCGCGACCGTGAGATCGTGCTGGACATGATGGAGGAGACCACCGGCGGCCGGTTGATCCAGAACTACAACATGATCGGCGGCGTGGCTGCCGATATCCATCCGAACCTTGTTAAACGGGTAAAGGATTTCATAAAATACCTGCCGAAGATGCTGGACGAGTACGACGAAGTGTTTACCGGCAACGTGATCGCGCAGCAGCGTCTGAAGGGGATCGGCATCCTGCCCAAAGAGGTGGCGGTTTCGTACGGCGTGACGGGTCCGTCGGGCCGCGCTTCGGGGTGGAGCTGCGACGTGCGCAAGCTGAAACCATACGGCGTGTACGACAAGGTGCAGTTCGACGAAGTGATCCGCACCGGCGGCGATTCGTTCGACCGTTACTTGGTGCGCGTCGATGAAATCCGCCAGTCGCTGCATATTCTCGAACAATTGATCGACAACATTCCTGCCGGCGACTACGCCGTGAAGACCAAGCCGATCATCCGTCTGCCGGAAGGACAGTTCTTCAGCAGCGTGGAGGCGAGCCGCGGAGAATTCGGCGTTTACATCGAAAGCCGGGGCGACAAGTTCCCGTACCGCATGAAGTTCCGCTCGCCGGGACTGCCGCTCGTATCGGTGGTCGATTACCTGGCCAGCGGCAGCAAGATCGCCGACCTGATCGCGATCGGCGGTTCGCTCGACTACGTGGTACCCGATATCGACAGATAACAAACTTTAATCCAACAACGATATGTTATTGAATACATATACAGACAGTATTGATTTCAACGCGGTGACCGGATGGGTGCACGATACGCTGAGCGGGATGATGCCGGCCTGGGGCGTGACGCTCACCGAGTGCGTGCTGATCGGCCTGTGCCTGTTGCTCGGTTATGCGGTGATCGCGCTGGCGCTGATCTACGTCGAACGCAAAGTCTGTGCTTTTTTCCAGTGCCGCCTCGGGCCGAACCGGGTGGGGCCTTACGGAACCGTGCAGAGCGTAGCCGACATGATCAAGATGCTGATCAAGGAGCTGATCACGATCAACCATATCGACCGTTTCCTGTTCAACCTCGCGCCGTACATCGTGATTATTTCGTCGGTGCTGGCATTCGGCTGCCTGCCGTTCGCCAAAGGTTTCGAAGTGCTCGATTTCAACGTCGGGATCTTTTTTCTGATGGCGGTGTCGTCGATCGGGATCGTCGGCATCCTGCTGGCCGGTTGGTCGAGTAACAACAAATATTCGCTGATCGGCGCGATGCGAAGCGGCGCGCAGATGATCAGTTACGAATTGTCGATCGGACTGTCGTTGATGACGATGGTCGTGTTCGCCGGAACGATGCAGCTTTCCGAGATCGTCGAACGCCAGGCCGACGGTTGGTTCCTCTTTACGGGGCACATTCCGGCGGTGATCGCTTTTTTGATCTACCTGGTGGCCGGTACCGCCGAGACGAACCGGGGGCCGTTCGACCTGCCCGAGGCCGACTCGGAACTGACGGCCGGTTACCATACCGAATATTCGGGGATGCACTTCGGCTTTTTCTACCTGGCCGAGTACCTGAACCTGTTTATCGTCGCGGGGGTCGCTACGACGATGTTCCTCGGCGGATGGATGCCGCTGCACATCGCCGGTTGGGAAGGCTTCAACGCCGTGATGGATTTTATTCCGTCGATCGTATGGTTTCTGGTGAAGGTGGGCGTGGTTATTTTCGTCATCATGTGGTTCAAGTGGACGTTCCCGCGACTGAGGATCGACCAACTGCTGAAGCTCGAATGGAAATACCTGTTGCCGCTGAACCTGCTGAACCTGCTGCTGATGGTGATTATCGTTGCGTTCGGATTGCATTTTTAACCGCCGAACCGGCCTATAAACAAACGGAATATGAATGCTTTTAAGAATTACATAAGTTCCTTTTTCAGCGGGCTGTCGTCGCTGTTGAAGGGGATGCGCGTTACGATACGGGTTTTCTTCCGTAAGAAGACGACCGAGCAGTATCCCGAAAACCGCGATACGCTGCAGATCTTCGACCGTTTCCGCGGGGAGTTGGTCATGCCGCACAATGCGAACAACGAGCACAAGTGCGTAGCCTGCGGGATCTGTCAGATGAACTGCCCGAACGGATCGATCAAGGTGATCTCCGAGACCGTAACCGACGAGGAGGGTAAGAAGAAGCGGGTGCTTACCAAATACGTGTACGACATCGGAAGCTGTCTCTACTGCCAGCTTTGCGTGCGCACCTGCCCGCACGGAGCGATCGAGTTCGACAACAAGTTCGAGCATGCGGTCTTCACGCGCGACAAACTGGTGCGTCAGCTCAATCACGAAGGTTCAACGTTAGAAAAAAAATAGACGGAAATGGAAATTACCTTGCAACAGGCCGGTTTTGCGTTTCTCGCTGCGGTGATCGTCGTCTTTTCGGTGATGACGGTGACCACGAAGCGGATTCTGCGAGCTGCCACATATCTGCTTTTCGTGCTTTTCGCCACGGCGGGCATCTATTTTCAGCTTAACTATTCGTTCCTCGGCGCCGTGCAACTGTTGATTTATGCGGGCGGCGTCGTCGTCTTGTACGTTTTCTCGATTCTGCTGACCAGTTCCGACGAGGAGAAGAAGACGCCGCTGCGCAACCGCCGCGTCGTCGCGGGCCTGGCCGCTTCGGTGGCCGGCGCGGTGCTCTGCATCTTCCTGCTCGTGACCCATTCGTTCGGCCCGTCGCAGTTCGCCGGTGGGGAGATCGACATGCACACGATCGGCCACGCGATGATGGGAACCGGGAAATACCAGTATTTGTTGCCTTTCGAGGCGGTCAGCGTGCTGTTGCTGGCTTGTATCGTCGGAGGTTTGTTGATTGCACGTAAACGGAAATAGCGCTATGGAAATACAAATGGAATATTACCTGATCGTCAGCGCCGTGATGTTTTTCGCCGGCGTGTACGGGTTCATCACCCGGCGCAACCTGATCGCCGTGCTGATCTCCATCGAGTTGATCCTGAATGCGGTGGATATCAATTTCGCCGTGTTCAACCGTTACCTGTTCCCCGGACAGCTCGAAGGGTTTTTCTTCACGATCTTCGCGATCGCCATCGCAGCGGCCGAAACCGCCGTCGCCATCGCGATCATCATCAACATCTACCGCAACCTGCGTAACATCGAGGTCAAAAACCTCGACGAACTGAAAGACTAACTTTAAGGACAGAAAAAACTACGCAATATGGAATACACGATACTGATCGTACTGTTGCCGCTGCTGACGTTCCTGGTGCTCGGTCTGCTGGGCATGAAACTGAAAGCATGCGCGTCGGGACTCGTCGGCACCCTGTCGATGGCCGTGACGACCGCGCTCGCTTACGGGACGGCCTGGCAGTACTTCACGACGGCCAAGGTGGACGGCATTTACCAGAAATGGGTGCCGTTCAACATCGAGTGGCTGCGTTTTACCGATAACCTGCACATCGACCTGGGCGTATTGCTCGACCCGATCTCGGTGATGATGCTGGTCGTGATTACGACCGTGTCGCTGATGGTGCACGTTTACAGCCTCGGTTACATGAAGGGCGAACGCGGTTTCGAACGCTACTATGCTTTCCTGTCGCTGTTCAGTTGCTCGATGCTCGGATTGGTCGTGGCGACCAATATTTTCCAAATGTATATCTTCTGGGAGCTGGTGGGCGTTTCGTCCTACCTGTTGATCGGGTTCTACTATACGAAGCCCGAAGCGATCGCCGCTTCGAAAAAGGCGTTCATCGTGACGCGGTTCGCCGATCTCGGATTTTTGATCGGCATCCTGTTGCTGTCGTTCTTTACGCAGACGTTCGATTTCGGACTGCTGACTTCGGGCGACCGTGCGATCTTCTCCCAAGCTGCCGGGACGACCTTCATGGGCGCTTCGGCGTTGGCATGGGCGATGGCGCTGATCTTTATCGGCGGCGCCGGTAAGTCGGCGATGTTCCCGCTGCATATCTGGCTGCCCGATGCGATGGAAGGCCCGACCCCGGTGTCGGCGCTGATCCATGCCGCGACGATGGTCGTGGCCGGCGTCTATCTGGTGGCGCGGCTCTTCCCGGTCTACTATTTCGAAACCCCGGAGGTGCTGCACGGCATTGCCTACGTCGGCGCGTTTACCGCGCTGTTTGCCGCCACGATCGCGTGCGTGCAGACCGATATCAAGCGCGTGCTGGCCTTTTCGACCATATCGCAGATCGGTTTCATGATGGTGGCCCTCGGCGTGTCGGGCTACGGCGGACACGAAGGGCTCGGTTACATGGCCGGCATGTTCCACCTGTTTACGCACGCGATGTTCAAGGCCCTGTTGTTCCTCGGGGCCGGCGCGATTATCCATGCGGTGCACAGCAACGAGATGAGCCATATGGGCGGCCTGCGCAAGCAGATGCCGATTACGCATATCACGTTCCTCGTCGCCTGCCTCGCGATTTCGGGTATTCCGCCGTTCTCGGGCTTCTTCAGCAAGGACGAGATCCTGACCGCGGCATTCATGTTCGCGCCCGCTATGGGATGGGTGATGAGCTTTATCGCCGCGCTGACGGCGTTCTATATGTTCCGTCTGTACTACAATATTTTCTGGGGAACTCCGGCCAAGCACGAGCATGAGCCGCACGAGGCCCCCGGCGTAATGACGACGCCGCTGATTATCCTCGCCGCCGTCACCTGCGTTGCCGGGTTCATCCCGTTCGGCAAGTTCGTCAGCAGCGACGGGGCCGACTACATCATCCACCTCGACTGGACGGTAGCCGGAACGAGCATCGCGATTGCGCTGATCTCGATCGCCGTCGCTACGGTGTTTTACCGCAAGCACAGTCCGATTCCGGATCGTCTGGCGCGTACGTTCAGCGGCCTGCACCGTGCGGCTAGCCATCGCTTCTACATCGACGAGGTATATCTTTTCATTACCAAGAGGATCATTTTCAACGGCGTTTCGCGTTCGATCGCGTGGTTCGACCGGCATGTGATCGACGGCGCGATGAACGGGCTGGCGCTGGTGACAAACCGGATGTCGCTGGCGATTCGCGGATTGCAGTCCGGACAGGTGCAGCAGTATGCGTTCGTATTTCTCGTGGGATTGTTGCTGATTACCGTACTGGTGCTGTTTTGTTGAATAAAATAAGTTGATACGGATATGAACTTTTTATCTTTATTTGTACTGATACCGCTGCTGATGACCTGCGCGATGTTCCTCACGAAGGACATCCGCCGCATCCGTGCGATCATGGTAGTCGGCGCCTCGCTGTTGCTGGGCCTGTCCGTGGCGCTGGTGGCGATGTATCTGGGAGAACGCAGCGCGGGGAACGGCGCCGAAATGCTGTTCACGGCCGATGCGGTGTGGTACGCTCCGCTGAATATCCACTATTCGGTCGGCGTCGACGGTATTTCGGTGGCGATGTTGCTGCTGTCGTCGGTGATCGTCTTTACCGGGGTGTTCGCTTCGTGGAAAATGTCGCCGCTGCCGCGGGAGTTTTTCGCATGGTTCTCGCTGCTGTCGATCGGGGTGTTCGGATTCTTCATTTCGATTGATCTGTTCACGATGTTCATGTTTTACGAGGTGGCGCTGATCCCGATGTACCTGCTGATCGGCGTGTGGGGAACCGGCCGGAAAGAGTATTCGGCGATGAAACTGACGCTGATGTTGATGGGAGGTTCGGCGCTGCTGCTGGTCGGCATCCTCGGCATCTATTTCCATTCGGCGCCCGAAGGCGGTCAACTGTCGATGAATATTCTCGAAATCTCCAAACATACGATTCCGATGAGCGCGCAGTACCTGTTCTTCCCGCTGACGTTCGTCGGCTTCGGGGTGCTCGGCGCGATGTTTCCGTTCCACACGTGGTCGCCGGACGGTCACGCTTCGGCGCCTACGGCCGTTTCGATGCTGCATGCTGGGGTGCTGATGAAACTCGGCGGATACGGTTGTTTTCGCGTGGCGATCTTCCTGATGCCCGAGGCGGCCAACGAATTGGCATGGATTTTCCTGACGCTGACCGGTATCAGCGTGGTCTACGGAGCGTTCTCGGCAATCAAGCAGACCGACCTGAAATACATCAACGCCTACTCTTCGGTCAGCCACTGCGGACTGGTGCTGTTCGCGATCCTGATGCTGAACCAGACCGCGATGACCGGCGCCGTGTTGCAAATGCTGTCGCATGGACTGATGACGGCCTTGTTCTTTGCGTTGATCGGGATGATATACGGACGCACCCATACGCGGGATGTCCGCGAGATGGGCGGTCTGATGAAGGTGATGCCGTTTTTGAGCGTCTGCTTCGTAATCGCCGGACTGGCGTCGCTGGGGCTTCCGGGACTCAGCGGATTCGTAGCCGAGATGACCGTGTTCGTCGGCTCGTTCGAGCATACCGATACGTTCCACCGCGTCTTTACGATCGTCGCCTGCTCGTCGATCGTGATTACGGCGGTTTATATCCTGCGGATGGTGGGCAAGGTGTTTTACGGTTCGGTACTGAATAAGGATCACCTGGCGCTGACCGACGCCGTGTGGTTCGAACGCCTGTCGGTCGTCGTGCTGATCGTGGCGATCGCCGGACTCGGTATGGCGCCGTTGTGGGTGTCGAATATGATCAACGACAGTTTGCTGCCCGTTGTACAACAGTTAATGAAATAGAGGACGCTATATGGATTACAGTAATTTTCTGATGATGAAAGAGGAGCTGTCGCTGATCGCCGTGATGGTGATCCTGCTGCTCTACGATTTGATGGCTTCGAAGAACGGTTTGCGGTATTTCCAGCCCGTAGCGTGCATTCTGTTCGGCGTACATACGTTGCTGAACATCGTGCCGGGAGTCGCTGGCGAAGCATTCGGCGGCATGTACCAGTACACGCCGATGATGGGCGTCGTCAAAAGCATCCTGAACGTCGGGACGCTGATCGTGCTGATGCAGGCCGAGGGCTGGCTCAAAAGCGATACGACCGTCCACAAGCGCGGCGAATTCTATTTCCTGACGCTGACCACGCTGCTGGGCATGTACTTCATGATCTCGGCCGGCAACTTCCTGTTCTTCTTTATCGGACTGGAAACCGCGTCGATCCCGATGGCTACGTTGGTCGCTTTCGATAAGTTCAAACGCGAATCGGCCGAAGCCGGAGCCAAATACATCCTGAACGCCGTCTTTGCATCGGGGCTGTCGCTGTACGGTATGTCGCTGATCTACGGTACGACCGGAACGCTCTATTTCGACGACATCCCGGCCGCCGTGAACGGTTCGCCGTTGCAGATCATGGCTTTCCTGTTCTTCGTCGTGGGGCTGTTCTTCAAAATTTCGCTCGTGCCGTTCCACCAGTGGACGCCCGACGTTTACCAGGGCGCTCCGACGACCGTTACCTCTTACCTGTCGGTCATTTCGAAAGGGGCTGCCGTGTTTGTGCTGATGACGATCCTGATGAAGGTGTTCTCTCCGATCGCAGCCCAGTGGCAGGGCGTGCTCTACGGCGTAATCATCGCGACGATCACGATCGCCAACTTGTTCGCGATTCGACAGCGCAATATCAAACGTTTCCTGGCTTATTCGTCGATTTCGCAGGCCGGTTACATCGTGCTGGGAGTGATCAGCGCATCGGCTCTCGGTATGACTTCGCTGGTTTATTACATATTGGTTTACATGGTGTCCAACTTGGCCGCTTTCGGCGTGATTTCGGCGATTGAGAACCGCTCCGGCAAGGTGACGATCGACGATTACAACGGATTGTACGCAACGAATCCGAAACTGGTGCTGGTGATGACGCTGGCGATGTTCTCGCTGGCCGGGATTCCGCCGTTCGCCGGATTTTTCAGCAAGTTCTTCATCTTCGCAGCCGCCGCCCAGCAAGGGTATTACATCCTTGTGTTGATCGCGCTGATCAATACGATTATTTCGCTGTACTATTATCTGCTCGTGGTCAAGGCCATGTTCATCAACAAGAACGAGGCGCCGATCGCCGCGTTCCGCAGCGACGGGTACATGCGTGCCAGTCTGGTGGCTTGTAGCATGGGTATCCTGCTGTTGGGAGTCCTGAGCGTGGTGTACGATCGGATCTCGTTGCTGAGCTACGGAATGTAGCGTGGGATCGAATCCTATAAAAGCCGGTGAAACTCGCCGGCTTTTTCGTTTGTGTACAAAATGTGCAAAAAAAATTACCGGAAACCGTCGGGAACGTTTGATTGTTCGTAAAAACGCTTTACCTTTGCTTCCAGTTGAATCAAGGTGGCCCGACCGCAGCGACGCGGAATGGCCGTAATAGGGAATCCGGTGCGAAACGTCGTTTCAATCCCGGAGCTGTACCCGCAGCTGTAAGCCTCGGAAAATGTCCGGCGATTCTGAAAGTCACTGTCGTAAGGATGGGAAGACTGCCGGATGTGAGGCGAGCCAGAAGACCTGCCTCGATTCGTTTGAAACATTTGTGCTTCGGGTAAAAAGCGGAATGGGTTGATTCTTTGCGGGGGTCGGACGGGAGTTGTCCGGGTTCGCGTTTTTTCTTCCTCTTTTATTTTATTTCGGAGCAGCCGGACGAATATTACGGAAAAACGGTTTTACAGGATCGACGCCCTGCGAACGACGTTTTTTACGAATATGATAAGTAGTTTTCCCCCTGAGTGACGGATGAGGATCTGAATAAGGTGCTCATCTGTCCTTGTTTCGGTTTGTAGGGGATCGGTAATTTGCGTAACTTTGTAAGTTCAACCGGAAAATATGGGTATTCCGATGAGATTGATTCGATCGTTTTTTCTTTTTTTGTCCGTCATACTGCTGGGAGCGGGGTGCGGATCGGGCCGGAAATCCGGCGAAGGCGCCGGCGAAGCGTTCCGGATAGAATATGCCCGGCATTATCGGGTCGAGCATTTCCGGGATTATACGCTCGTCGACGTGCTCAGTCCGTGGGACAGCCTCCGGTTGCTGCGTCGTTATGTGCTCGTCGACCGCGAGAGGCCGCTGCCGGTTGGACTTCCGGAAGGAAATATCGTACGGACGCCGTTGCAGCGGGTCGTGGTTTATTCGGCCGTGCACTGCGGTATGCTGGACGAACTGGGGGTGGGCGACCGGATCGTAGGGGTTTGCGAGCCCCGTTATATCGACCTGGATTTTATTCGCGACGGGGTGGCCCGGGGTGCTATTGCCGACCTGGGCGAGGCTTCGTCGCCGGATGTCGAAAAGGTGATCGACCTGGCGCCCG
Source organism: Candidatus Alistipes pullistercoris (assembly GCF_027665465.1). Taxonomy (NCBI): domain Bacteria; kingdom Pseudomonadati; phylum Bacteroidota; class Bacteroidia; order Bacteroidales; family Rikenellaceae; genus Alistipes; species Candidatus Alistipes pullistercoris. The sequence continues at coordinate 201,733 of NZ_JAQDED010000005.1, forward strand.
ACATCATCATCGCTTCGCCGTTCAAGAACGTCGGTTACGGACGGATCGAAAAAACGGCGATTCCGATCATGGAATGCGTCGATTATATGGAGGTTACGCCGCTCGGAAGGGCCGAATGGATGCGTTTCATGGCGTTGTTTTTCGACAGAGGACAGCGGGCCGATTCGCTATTCCGGCAGACGGCGGCGGCATACGATTCGCTGTGCAGGATGACGGATACGGTGGGCGTGCGTCCGACCGTACTGTCCGAGAAAAAATACGGATCGGCATGGTATGTTCCCGGGGGCCGCAGTTACATTGCCAACTTGTACCGCGATGCCGGGGCCGATTACATCTGGGCCGACGACCCGAGTACCGGTTCGGTGCCGTTGGCGTTCGAGACGGTGTTCGAAAAGGGACAGGGAGCCGATTTCTGGCTTATTAAATACAATGCGCCGCAGGAACTGACCTATGCGGAACTGCAGACGGAGTACGAACCTTACCGGCATTTCGACGCTTTTAAAAACCGGAATATTTTCGTCTGCAATACCGGGAAAACGCCTTATTACGAAGAAATGCCGATGCATCCCGACCGGGTGCTGGGCGACCTGATCGAGATTTTTCATCCGGGGACGATACCCGGATACCGGTTGCGGTATTTTAACAGGATGCGGCAGTGAGTATTTCGGTGCGGTATATCGTTGCGGCGGCTTGCTGTGTCGCGGTGCTGTTTGCGGCCAGCCTGTTCCTGGGGTCGGTGCCGATTCCGTTGCGGGCGGTGCTCGGCATCCTGACGGGCGGGGAGGCCGGACAGGCTTCGTGGTCGTTTATCGTGCTCGAATCGAGGTTGCCGCAGGCCGTGACCGCGCTGTTGGCCGGTGCGGCGCTGGCTACTTCCGGACTGATGTTGCAAACCGTGTTCAACAATCCGTTGGCCGGCCCGTCGATTCTCGGGATCGATACGGGGGCGAGTCTCGGCGTGGCGTTGGTGATGCTGATGCTGGGAGGGACGGTCGGCGGTACGGGCGGTTTCATGCTCAGCGGTTATATGGCCGTCGTATCGGGCGCATTCGTCGGAGCGACGGCGGTGTTGTGCATCATCATCTTTTTTTCGACGCTCGTGCGCAGCAACGTGATGTTGCTGATTATCGGGATTATGGTCGGTTACCTGGCCTCGTCGATGATCTCGCTGTTGAATTTTTTCGCGACGTCGGACGGCGTGTATTCGTACATGCTGTGGGGGATGGGCGATTTTTCGGGCGTTTCGTTGCGGCAGATGCCGCTGTTCGCGCTGCTGATCGGGGCGGGACTGTTCGTCGCGCTACTGCTGATGAAGCCACTGAACGCATTACTGCTCGGCGAACGCTATGCCGAGAATCTCGGGGTGCGCGTACAGCGCGTGCGGATCTTGCTGTTGATCTGTACGGGGGTGTTGACGGCCGTTTCGACGGCGTTTTGCGGGCCGATTGCCTTTATCGGGTTGTCCGTACCGCATTTGGCGCGGTTGATGACCGGTTCGGCCGATCACCGGCTGTTGCTGCCGGCGGTGATGCTGACCGGTTCCTGCGTCGCGCTGCTGTGCAACCTGATCAGCCTGCTGCCCGGCGCATCGGGCGTGATTCCGCTGAACGCGATCACTCCGCTGGTCGGCGCTCCGGTGGTTATTTATGTGATCGTGAACCAGAAACGGATACAATATTTCAACTGATGGAGCGTCGTTGCGTGATAACCGGAGAGCGCCTCTCGATCGGCTACCGCCTCGGCGGGCGCGGCGTCCGGCGTGTGCACGAGGGTCTGTCGTTTTCGCTGCGTGCCGGCGAGTTGACCTGCCTGCTCGGCCCGAACGGCGCCGGTAAATCGACGTTGCTGAAGACGCTCGGCGGCGGGCGGACGCTGTTGGACGGCGAGCTCCGCTTGTGCGGCGAGCCGTTCGGGAAGTATTCCGAGACCCGTCGTTCGCGGTTGGTCGGCGTGGTATTGACCGATAAGGTGTATGCCGGGGGACTGAGGGTGCATCAGTTGGTCGCTCTCGGTCGGTATCCCTATACGGGTTTTTTCGGAAATCTCGGCGCGGAGGACCGGCGGGTCGTCGATTGGGCGATGGAAGCGGTCGGAATAGCAGGCAAAGCCGGAAGCTACGTAGCCGAACTGTCGGACGGGGAACGTCAGAAAGCGATGATCGCCAAGGCGCTGGCGCAGCAGTGCCCGGTCATCCTGCTCGACGAGCCGACCGCTTTTCTGGATATTATCAGCCGGATCGAGGTGATGAACCTGCTGTACCGCCTGGCGCGCGAGGAGCATAAGGCCGTGCTGCTGTCGACGCACGACGTCGATCAGGCGCTGCTGTTGGCCGACAGCCTGTGGCTGATGTCGCAGCAGAACGGATTGTTGTGTGGAACGACCGAAGACCTGGTGCTGAACGGTTCGCTGAACCGTTTTTTCAGCCGGGGCGACGTGGAATTCGATCCGGACAACGGCCGTTTTCGGCATTGCGGCGGGGTGGGGCGGACCGTGTCCGTCGAAGCTGCCGACGACCGGTTGCTACTGTGGGCCCGGAATGCGCTGATGCGAAACGGCTATGCGGCGCAGTCCGGCGCGGACGGTAATGACGGAATGCGGCTCAGGGTACATGCGGCGGACAATATCGAATTTTTCCGTCCGGACGGTGTTGCGGTACGCTGTGCATCGTTCGCCGAATGGATAGAATTATTAAACGAAACCGATTGTGGGTAGTATTACTTTGATAACGGGGGGCGCCCGTTCGGGGAAGAGTTCGTATGCGCAGCGGTTGGCGCTGGAGCGTTCGGATCGTCCGGTCTACCTGGCGACTTCGCGCGTATGGGACCAGGAGCACCGACTCCGGATCGAACGCCATCGTGCCGACCGGGGGCCGCAGTGGGAGACGGTCGAGGAACCGAAAAACTTGAGCCGCCGTGATTTTCGCGGCCGGACGGTGGTGGTGGACTGCGTGACGCTGTGGTGCACGAATTTTTTTTACGATTTCGATTCGGATGTCGACCGGGCGCTGGACGCGGTCAAAAGCGAGTTCGACCGGTTGGCCGCGCAGGATGCCGACTTTATTTTCGTGACCAACGAGATCGGGCTCGGCGGCGTATCGACCGATCCGTTGCAGCGCCGTTTTACCGACTTGCAGGGGTGGGTCAACCAATACATTGCACAACGTGCCGGAAGCGTCGTACTGATGGTGTCCGGCATACCGATAAAAGTTAAATAGATGATGAAAAACTTTGCGATAAAGACGCCCGATGCGGAGATTCGTACGGCGTTGCAACAGAAGATTGACGGGCTGACCAAGCCGCTCGGATCGCTCGGCCGTCTCGAAGAACTGGCTTTGCAGATCGGGTGGATACAGCAGACGCTTACCCCGTCGCTCGACAGGCCGTACAACATCGTTTTTGCCGGCGATCACGGGGTTGCCGAAGAGAAAGTCAGCCTGTCGCCGAAAGAAGTGACTCGGCAGATGGTCGATAACTTCTTGAAAGGCGGGGCGGGGATCAGTTTCCTGTGTCGGCAGCACGGTTTCCGGCTGAGAGTGGTCGATGCCGGCGTCGACGCCGAGCTGCCTGCCGCCGACGGACTGATCGACCTGAAGATTCGCCGCGGGACGCGTAATTTCGTCGATACGGCGGCCATGACGCGCGAGGAGATGGAACTGGCCGTCGAACGCGGCGCTTCGGTCGCTGCGATGTGCCGCGACGACGGTTGCAACGTCATCAGTTTCGGCGAAATGGGGATCGGCAATACGTCGGCTTCGTCGATGTGGATGACCTGCCTGACCGGTACTCCGCTCGAACAGTGCGTCGGGGCCGGCAGCGGACTCGGTTCGGCCGGGGTGCGCCGTAAATGCCATGTATTGCGGCAGGCGCTCGACGGATATGCGGGCGATCGTTCGGTGGAGGACGTGATGCGCTGGTTCGGCGGCTACGAGATGGTGATGGCAGTCGGGGCGATGTTGCAGGCCGCCGAGCTGGGAATGGTGATCCTCGTCGACGGATTCATTATGACCAACTGTATGCTCGCCGCATCGAAGCTTTATCCCGAAGTGTTGAACTATGCGGTGTTCGCGCACCGGGGAGACGAGTCGGGACACGCCCTGTTGCTGGATGCGATGGGAGCGAAACCGCTGCTCGACCTCGGCCTGCGTCTGGGCGAGGGAACCGGCGCCGTGTGCGCTTATCCGATCGTCGAATCGGCCGTGCGGATGCTCGCCGAAATGGCTTCGTTCGGCGACGCCGGCGTTACCAAATATTTTTAGAAGAGGGGAGTGCGCGCTGCGATGTCTGCGGGTGATTGCAGCGGAACGTTCCGGACGAAATTCCGCCCTCGATTTTAATACGGATTTTGAAATGAAACAGCTTGCCGCCGCATTGATCTTTTTCACACGCCTGCCCCTGTGGCGGGTCGTGCGGGTTCCGGACGCCTGTTACCGGCGGGTGGTGGCTTATTGGTCCGCGACCGGGTGGCTGACCGCTGCCGTGACGGCGGGGGTGTTGTATGGTGCGGCGTTCCTACTGCCGGTGCCGGCGGCCGTGCTGGCGGCGGTTATCGCGCGGGTGCTGCTGACCGGGGCGTTGCACGAAGACGGGCTTTCCGATTTTCTGGACGGTTTCGGCGGAGGTAGAACCCGGGAGCAGACGCTGGCCATTATGAAAGACTCCCGTACAGGCAGTTACGGAATCATCGGGTTGATTCTCTATTTCGGGCTGCTCGTCGCGCTGCTCGCTTCGCTGCCGGTTCCGGTGGCGTGTGCGGCAGTGCTTTGCGGCGATCCGTTCTGCAAGTTCGTCGCGTCGATGACGATCAATTTCCTGCCTTACGCGCGTCCGGCGGCTCAGAGCAAATCCGGCGTGGTGTATGCACCGATGCGCGTCGGCGAAATAGTTTGCGGCGCGGCGTTCGGTGTGCTGCCGATGCTGTCGCTGTTTTATCCGCCTTACTGGCTTGCCGGGCTTGCGCCGTTCGCGTGCATTGCGTGGCTTATTCGACAGATGCGACGCCGTATCGGCGGGTACACAGGGGATTGCTGCGGTGCGGCATTCCTGTTGTGCGAGGGCTCGTTTTATGTGGCTTTGGTCGTTTTATACCGATATTATGGAAGCGGTACTGGTGCGGCATACCTCGGTTGACGTTCCGCCGGGCGTTTGCTACGGACGGACGGATGTGCCGCTGAAGGCGACGTTTCCGCAGGAGGCGACCGCCGTTGCGGCGGCTTTGCCGACGCCGCCGTTCGATGCCGTTTACACCAGTCCGCTCAGCCGTTGCGAGCGGCTGGCGGCTTTCTGCGGTTGGCCGGACGCCGTGCGGGAATCCTGCCTGTTGGAAATGGATTTCGGGGCGTGGGAGATGCGGCCGTGGATGGCGATTTCCGATCCCCGGCTGAAAGTATGGTTCGCCGACTGGATGCATGCGCCGACGGCCGGCGGCGAGTCGTTCGATGGGATGTGCGGCCGCGTCGGTTCTTTTATCGGCCGGTTGAAAGCGGCCGGCCTGAGTCGCGTGTTGTTTTTTACGCACGGCGGGGTGATCGCCTGCGCGCGCACGGTCGCCGGCTCGTGTTCTGTCGAACAGGCGTTTGCGGAGCCTGCCCCATACGGGGGCGTCGTCACGCTGCAATTCTGACCTTTTTCCTACGGTTTTCCGCTCTTTTCCCGGCCGACATGGCACGGGTATTGATGTATTCCGGGAAACGTTCGTAGAACATAAAAAACGGAATTATGTATTTTCTGTGGTATTTATTGATCGGGCTCATCGTGGGTTACATCGCCAGTCTGATCGTCAAGGGCAGCGGTTCGGGCCTGTTGCTCAATATCGTGATCGGTATTGTCGGCGGGGTGCTCGGCGGATGGCTGCTGAGCCTGTTCGGGCTGGTCGCCGTCGGGACGCTGGGCAGCCTGATCGCGTCGCTCGTCGGGGCGATCGTGTTGCTGTGGATCGCTTCGCTGCTGAGCCATAAAAAGCAAAGACAGCAATAACCGAAAAAAGTAAAGAATGTTTCACTTATAAATTATCGTATTATGGAAAGCACTAAGAAAGGGGGATGCGGATGCGGATCGTCATCACGCCCCAAAGATTCGGACGACATGAAGAAAAAACCGATGGACGGGAAGAGCTCGTCGAAGACGGATAAGAAATAAATTTTTCGATCCGGGGGTAAGTTTTTACTTCGCGCGATGTTCCGACGGGAACGGCTTTCCGTTCCCGGTAACCTGCAAACGGCAGATTCTGCCTCGTAACAAAAGGCGGAGACTTCAGGGAATCATCCCGATTCCGGAAGTCCCCGCCTTTTCAATTTGGAATAGGGAAAAATTTTTCGTATCTTTATAAATACTGACCCGAATATTGACTTTCTTATGCCGACTACTGTGCTTCCTTCCGTTACACGATGCCATTACCTTGATAATTTGAAAGTGCTTCTCACGGTACTGGTCGTATTTCATCATGCCGGTCAGGCGTACGGCGACGGAGGAGCGTGGCCTTACTCCCCTTCCTTATCGCATGAATATGTCGGTTGGCTCGGAAATTTCTTTCCGGTGAACGCGGCTTTCTTCATGGGGTTGTTTTTTTTGATTTCGGCTTATTTTATACCCGGAAGCCTGGATAGAAGCGGTACGAAGCAATTTGTTCGCAAAAGGGCGATCCGCTTGGGCGTTCCCATGCTGGTCGTGCTGATATTGTCGTTATCGGTTACCGGAAAAGCGGAATTCGCTCATACGTGGTTTCTGGAACATCTGTTGTTTTATTCGCTGGCCTATGTTTGCATTTACGAAGCGTGCAGAAAATACGAATGGGGACTGAAACGGGACAGGCGGTTGAATTTACTGCGTGTTTTGCTTTTGGCAGCCGGGTTATCCGCCGTTACTTATTATGTCCGGTTGGAAAATCCGATCGACCACTGGAAAATGCTGGGAGGTTTTTTGAGTAGCGAACCCGCCCATCTTCCCCAATACGTTCTGATGTTTGCGTTGGGAATTGTCGCTTACCGGAACGATTGGTTCGGATCATTGTCTCCGTCGGTGGGGAAGGTACTGCTCGCGGTGGCGGGATTGATGGTTTTATTGGTTTATTTGCGTCCGGTTTACCCTTTTCTGGGAAACAATATCTGGAAGAATTGGTGGTGGTATGAAGCGCTCCTCTGTCTGTCGCTGAGTTTCGGTCTGATCTATCTGTACAGAGTAAGATTCAATCGGACGTCCCCTTTCCGCCGATGGCTGGCCGATCAGGCGTACGGCGTTTATTTTTTCCACCTGTTCGTCATCATCGGATTGCAATATGCATTCGACGGGTTCGATATGGGAAGCGGAACGGTCAAGTTTCTTTTTATCGGAATATGCGCGACGGTCGTGTCGTTCGCGCTGGTTTATCTGGTGCGGAGTATTCCGGGGATGAAACGGGTATTGTGATGGGGCATGTCATATTCGTTTCACCGGACGACGGATTCTTTTCCCAGTTTCAACATACAGTGCTGTAAAAACCGACAGGGACGGCTGTTGTGTCGTCCCTGCCGTTATGCTTACGGTCTGCGGGGCCTTGGCCTGCACCGTATTTTCCTTTATTTGAACGTAGTCTGTCCTTCCGCAAAAGCGCGCATGTCTCTGACCGTCGGATTGTGGCAGGTGCAGCCGCCGTCTGCCACGACCGTCTGCCCGGTCACGTAACGGGCGTCGTCGGAAGCGAGGAAGGCGATCACTCCGGCGATGTCTTCCGACTGCCCGGCGTAATCCACCGCATTGTGCGCGATGAACAGTTCCTTGTACTCGTCGGTCAGCGACCGTTCGGCCGCTGGGGTCAACACCAGTCCCGGCGCGACGCAGTTGCATCGCACGCCGGCTTTGCCGTACTGCGTGGCTACGTACCGCGTGAAGTTGACCGAACCGGCTTTGCAGATGCCGTAATAGCAGCCCGTCAGGTTGCCGGTCAACCCTCCGATCGACGCGACGTTGACGATCGCGCCGCCGCCGTTGGCCGTCATCCAGGCGACTGCCTGCTGCGTAATGACCATCATGCTGCGAACCATCACATGGAACACTTCGTCGAAATAATCCAGGTCGGCGTGCAGCAGGTCGGCGTCCCGTTTGGGATCGGCATACCCGGCGTTGTTGACGACCACGTCGATCCGGCCGAAATTTTTCAGCGTATGCGCCGCCAGGTCGCGCGAACTTTCCAGTTCCGCCGCATTGAAATAGACGGCGACGGCGTTTCCTCCGGCGTCGTTCAGGGTTTGGCAGGCCTTTTTAGCTCCTTCCAGGTCGTAGTCGGCCACGACGACCGAGGCCCCTTCGGCGCATAGCCGCTCGGCCGTGGCAAAACCGATTCCTTTGGCCGCTCCGGTTACGAGCGCCGCTTTGTTTTCGAATCTTTTCATCAAATTATGGTTTAATAAATTTTCATGCAGCCGGACGATCCGGACGGTTCGGGCGGAAAATGGACGATGGCGATCCCCGCCGCAGACCTTCTCCCGATGTCTGCAAAATTCGTTCCCGTCGGGATTTTCTTCTGCAAGATAGATAATAGTTCGGAAGCGGCAAACGGTTGTGTCGGAAGAAATTCCGTGCAGATCGAGATCGGAAATCCAGTAAAATACGTACCTTTATAGTTCTAACCTAATCTGCTTATGAAACGAATACGACTTTTGCGCTTTGCGCAGCTTTTTCTAACGGCGGTTGTGTTGGGAACGGGATCTCTCGCACGAACGCAATCCTTGGCTCCCGAATATTTCGAACGGCAGCCGATGGACCGGATGGCGGCCTGGAACTATGCGCTGGTACGCACTTACGAACGGGCTCCGGTATCGCGCCTGTTGACTTACGTGCGCGAGAATTACGGGATTCAATATACGGCCCTCGCGCGCATCGTGCCGCAGGTCGAGGTGGACGGCCGCATTTATACCGCGGCCGAGGCGACCGATATCCGCGTGGAGGATTTTCCGGGCGGCGTCGAGGCGCGTTTCCGGCTCGGCGGCGTCGAGGTCGAGAGCCGGTTTACGCCGTTGATGGTCGGTACGGGCGAATCCACCCAGGTCGGGGCCGCCGTGTACAGTATCCGCACCGAACCGAAAGCGACGGTGCGCCTGATGATCGGCGAATCGTTCTGGCAACGGTCGGCTTTCGAGGATATGAACAAAGTGCCGTTCGAGTCGCTCGACCCGCGCGACAACCGGATCGACAAGCAGGGTAAAACCTACTTGATCGCCACCGGCGAACATAGCGCGATTACCGGAGTGCGGACTTCCGCCGTCGTCGATGTCCGGCGCGGCGAGGGCGGGGGAGAGTACCTCGACTGCGCTTTCGCCGGCGGGTCGGGCGAAGTGTTGCTCGCCTTTGCCGAAGACCGGGCCCGGGTGGCGAAGATCTCCGGACTCGATATATCCCAGGCGTTGGCCGATGTCGACTGTCATTACGGGGAATTGCTTGCGAACCGGATCGAGACTCCCGATTCGCTGCTCGACCGGGCCTTCGGCAGCGCGCTGACCACGCTCGAATATACCTGGGTCGATCCGTACGGCTGGGTCGAGTGCATCCATCACTGGACTTCGCTGTGGCACATGCAGCAGACTGCGGCGGCCGAGTGGCTCGGTCAGACCGACCGTTCGCGCGCCACGACGCTCAAACAGGCCGAGATGATCAATTCCGACGGGTCGATCCCGCATTTCGCGCCGTTCGGTTTTACGCGTCGCGATTTCGGCGGGACGAACCAGTTCTGGGCATGGCAGGTGCGCCGTTACTGGAATTTTACCGGCGACCTCGATTTTGCCGCCGCGACGGCGCCCGTGCTCGACCGGGTAATCGGCCAGACGTTCGCCGAATACGACAGGAATGACAATTTGCTGCTCGGCTGGGGCCTGCAGATCGGCAATCAGGAAGATTACGTGGCTACCGCCGGCGACGGAACGACCCCGTCGGTCGAAGGGATCAACATGATGCGTACTCGCAGCGAACTGGCCGCCGGACTCGGGGATACTACCGCGTCGCTGCTGTGGCGCGCCCGCGCCGACGAGACCGTCTCGCGGCTGCGCGCGAAATTGTGGCGTTCCGATCTCGGGCGGTTCGTCTATTTCGACGATCTGCAGGGCAATCCCCGGCTCGACGGACAGTACCATACGCTGACCTATCCGGCTATTTTCGGGATAACCGACCTGTTGGATTCCTATACGTCGCTCCGACACCTGTCCGACCGGCTGACCGACAGCTCCGGAGCGATTTATTGTTCCAATAATTTTCCGTATCATGCGGTCGGGACCTGGGGAATGCAGGCCGGAGCCGCTCAGCAGCCGTGGGGCGCGTGGGGATACGCGGCCGCCGGGTTGCGCAACCGGGTGTCCGATCCGTTGCATGCGCTGGCCGGCTGGGTAATGGACGACAACCACCGGGGATCGTGGCCCGAAGTTTCGACCGAAGCGGTTCCGGCTTATTTCTCGGCTCCGGCAGGGTTGTATGTGGCGGCTGTGGTCGAGGCGCTTTTCGGCCTGGAAATGCACGCTCCGGAGGGGTGTATCCGGGTGTCGCCCAATTTTCCGGACGATTGGCCTTCCGCTTCGATGCAGCTGAAAAACCATCGGGTCGATTTCCGGCGATCCGGAAACCGGCTCGAATACGACCTGCATACGACCGCGAAACTCGCCCGGAAAATCCGATGGTCGTTACCTGTTTGCACGAACGTGCGGCTGACCGATCACGGCGAACCGATTCCGGTTCGCCTGCGGTCCGGTATCGACGGAGTGTTCGCCGAAGCCGAACTGCCAGCCGAGAATCATTCGCGGATTGTCGTGACGTTCGATCCCGTGCCGTTGAACCTTTCGGTTCCCGGATCGGTGGCCGAAGGCGAATCGTTACAGGTCGCGCTGCAGGGCGCCGAATTGCTCGGAATCGAGGACCGCGGCGGCTTATTGGCGTCGGTATGCACCGACGGAAATGTTCTGCGGGGGACTCTGAAAAAGGGATTGCTCGACGAGTACCGGTCGTTCGGGGCGTTGGGCGAACTGAATTTCAGCCGGCGTACGCTGTTCGTGCGCGCCCAGACCGGCGAGGACGTCGGGTTTTACATTCCGGTCGACCTGACCGTATTGCCCCGGTTCGAGGCCGTACCGCTCGGCGGATTGAAGTTTACGGACTCTTTGTCGGCGGACGTATTGCTGCGAAACAATACCGACCGGGCCGTGACGGGCCGGGCCGTGCTGCGTGTCGGAGAAGCCGCTTTCCCGTTCTGCGTCGATCTGGCGCCGCGCAGCGAGTGCCGGCGGAATATCGCTTTCGGAGCGGGCGACGCAACGCTCTTTGCGCCGGGCGTCAATTGTGCCGAATTGACCTTGCCCGGCGGAGAGTCGCTCCCGCTGAGGCTGGCGTTCGGCGACCTGCCGGAAGCCGGGCCGCTCGATTCGTTCCTGAAAGAGAATCTGCGTCCGATCGCGATCGACGGATTGCTCGATACGCCCGACAAATCGTGGCAGAAAGTCCGGAAATACCAGGCCTTTTATCATCCGCCCTGGCACTCCTGCCCGCCGCCGATGGAGGCGCTCGATACGACTCGCGAGTTCCGTGTGCCGCAGATTCCGGGGTTATCGTTCCGGGTTCCGTCGCACCGCTTCGCGGCTTTGTCGCGCAGCAACGGAACTCCGTTTATCCGGATTCCGGGCGACGGTTTGCATTGTAAAAAACTTTATTTCCTGTTCGTGCCGTTGCTCGATAATGCCGATATGTTCACCCGCGTTGCGCGTATCACCGTGCGCGATGCGGAAGGGGGCGAGGTGACGCGGACGCTGAGTTTTCCGGGCGATCTGGATTGGTCGTGCCCGCCGTCGGCCGTGGGAAAGTTCGCGACGACGCAGCAGAACCGTTCGTTGACGGCTCCTCCGTTGTCGCTGCTTTCTCCGGTTCAGGCCGATCGGCCCGAGGGCCGGGCTCCGGCTTTTCCGCAGCCGGTATGGTGGAGCGGCAGCGCGGCAGCGGTCACCCGTTCGGGTGTCTTCGCGGTGGTCGAGCTCGATTTGGAACGTATCCGCGAATTGGCGTGGATCGACTTGGAAGCGCTGGACGATATTTCCGCGCTGGGACTGGTGGCCGTTACCGGTTATTCGGCCGACCGTTTCGGCGCGCTGGCCGGTACGCCGTGGTTTCCGCCCGCCCGCCGGTTGCCCCCGGTGCCGTTGTTCGATCTGACGGCTCCCGATTCGCTGTCCCGGTGGCAGATCGAGGGAGATGCGTTCTCGGTCGCTCCGGTGCCTGCCTTGTTCAACGAAGCGACCCTGAATTCGCTGGCCAAAAACGGAGAAACCGCCGTGGGCCGGGCATTGTCGCCGGCGTTCCGGTTGCCGGAGTGGTGTGCGAAGCTCGACTTCGACACCCAGGGAGGAACGGCGATGAAAGATCCCGACGGGAACGAAACGCTCTGTATTCGGCTGCTGGACGCCGATACCGGCCGCGAGCTGGCTGTCATGCTGTCGGCCGGGGTACACAGTCTTACGCACCGATACATGGACGTTTCGGCCTTTTCCGGCCGCAATCTGCGACTCGAACTGGTCGATCGGAACACCCGGACTTCTTATGCATGGATCGGCCTGCGGAGGGTTTGTATGATGCCGTAGCGACAGTCGGCCGAAAGCGCGGTTGATGCCGCACGGTCGTCGGTTATTCGATTCTTTTCGCGTGATGATCGTACCCCGGCCGTCACGCGAAAATTTTGTGCGATCGTAGAGCATACCGGCGATCGGGACGTGCGGGATATTCCGGTTTCGTCTTTAAACGGGGCCAGGGGGCTTTTAAAAGGCCGTAGCCCTTTGTTGAAATAAAGCAGGCTGACAATCATTAGATTGTCAGCCTGCTTGTGGTCCCAGCAGGACTCGAACCTGCATTTAAAGTTTAGGAAACTTCCGTTCTATCCCTTGAACTATGAGACCGTCCATTTATCCTCTCCGTAAAAGGGAATAAAAGTTATCCGGTTATTTCGAAAAATCGCCGCCGTTATAGGCCCATTTGACGTAAATGGAGCCCCAAGTGTAACCGCCGCCGAAAGCCGAAAGGATCAAATTGTCGCCTTTGCGCAGCCGCGATTCGTAGTCCCACAGGCAGAGCGGAATGGTGCCTGCGGTCGTGTTGCCGAACTTGTTGATGTTGATCATGCACTTCTCTTTGGCGAGTCCCATGCGGTGGGCCGTCGCTTCGATGATGCGCAGGTTGGCCTGATGCGGAACCAGGTAGGCGATGTCGTCCGGAGTCAGCTTATTGCGTTCCATGATTTCGACCGACGTATCCGCCATGTTCGATACGGCGGCTTTGAATACGGCCTGTCCTTCCTGATAGACGTAGTGCCAGTTGTTTTCGACGGTTTCGTGCGTGGCCGGATAGGCCGAGCCGCCCGCCTTCATGTAGAGGTGTTGGCCGCCGCCGCCGTCCGAGTGCAGGATAGCGTCCTGTACGCCGTAGCCTTCGGTCGAAGGCTCCAGCAGCACGGCTGCCGCGCCGTCCCCGAAGATCGGGCAGGTGTTGCGGTCTTTGTAGTTGATGATCGACGACATTTTGTCGGCGCCGATCACGATCACTTTTTTATGCGTACCGGCTTCGATGTATTTGGAAGCCGTGTTCAGTGCAAACAGGAAGCCGCTGCAGGCTGCGGACAAGTCGAACCCGAACGCCTGTTTCATCCCGGTCTTGTAACAGATCAGATTGGCCGTCGACGGAAAGAACATGTCGGGGGTGACCGTTGCGCAGATCACCATTTCGATATCCATCGGGTCGGTATTGGTCTTTTCGAGCAGGTCGAGGACGGCTTTTTCGCCCATAAACGAGGTGCCCAGCCCTTCTCCTTTCAGGATGTGGCGGGTCTTGATGCCGATACGCGACATGATCCATTCGTCGGATGTATCGACCATCTGGCTCAACTCGATATTGTCCAGAATGTAATCGGGCAAATATGCGCCGACGCCAGTTATTGCTGCGGTTTTCTTTTTTGCCATTAACTAAATCTTTCTCGTAGTTTGGAATCCAGCTGAGCCTTGATGGTTTTTTCGGTCTGGAGCACCATGTTCTTGATCGCTTCGGCACTCGAACAGCCGTGACCGATCAGCACCGGAGCGTTGATGCCCAGTACAGGGGTTCCGCCTACCGTTTCGTAATTGAGTTTGTTGAAATAGCTGTTTTTCAGACCGTCGTGCAGGGCCATCGAATAGACGCCTTCCACCTGTTTGATGATCGTATTGCCGACGAACCCGTCGCATACCACCACGTCGGCCACTTCACCGGAAAACAGGTGTTTGGCTTCGATGTTGCCGACGAAATTGAAATCGTGGCAGTTTTCCATCATCTCGTAGGCGGCTTTGGTCTGCTGGTTGCCCTTCTCCTTCTCTTCTCCGATGTTCAGCAGGGCGATGCGCGGGTTTTCCTTGTGCATGACCCCCTGCGCATACAGGTTGCCGATCGTACCGTATTGGCACAACACTTCGGGCTTGCAATCCACGTTCAGTCCGACATCGAGGAGCATCACTTCGCCGCCGTCGATGGTCGGGATGACCGACGAGATGGCCGGGCGGATGATTCCTTCGATCTGCTTGACGGTGCACATACAGCCGACCATCATCGCCCCGGTGCTGCCGGCGCTCGCGAAACCGTCGATTTTCTGTTCCATCAGGTAACGGAAGCCGACCGCGATGCTGGAATCGGGTTTCTGGCGGAATGCCTGCGACGGATTGTCTCCCATGCCGATAACCTCGGTTGTCGGTACGATTTCGAACGTGTCGGGCGGGCAGTTCTCGCGCGACAGAATCTCCTCGATCCGGACTTTGTCTCCGAACAGGACGATTTTGCTGTCCCTGCCGATGAGGCCGGACGCTTTGATGGCACCCGACACCACCGCCTGCGGAGCATAATCTCCGCCCATTGCGTCAATTCCTATTTTCGTCATACGGTTATGACTTTAGGACTCTATTCGGCTTTCTTTTCGATCGCTAAGCGGCCTCTGTAGAATCCGCATTCGGGACATACCCGGTGGTAAAGCACGGCTGCTCCGCAGTTCGAGCAGGTAGAAATCGTAGGTGCTTCGGCTTTGTAATGAGTTCTTCTTTTGTCCCGTCTCGTGCTCGAGATCTTACGTTTAGGATGTGCCATTTTTAAAGATATTTACTACTGTTAGTATTCTCGTTTATTTTTCGTTTGTAGACTTTTTCGTTTTTAGTTTGTCTTGTAGCGTTTCGGTCTGCTCGTTGCCGGTGAGCCGGTCGAATTCCTCTTCGCTTACGATGTTGAACCGCGCCAGCATGTCCGGATCGCAACCGCTTTTACCATCGCTGCCGACAGGGTGCACCCGCTGGTAAGGCAAGCTCAAACAGATGCTTTCGTAGATGTACTGCGACAAGTCGATCTCGGTTTCGGACGGGCCGATCCACATCACCTCGCCGTCGCTTTCCTGCTCCGTTTCGCTGTAGCGGACGGCAAGCGTTCCCGTATAGCCGACCGGCATCATGAACTCTTCGAGGCAGCGGTCGCAGGTCACGCAGACTTCCCCTTCGATCCTGAAATCGAGGGTCAGCAGGTTGCTTTGCTTGTTCAGCACGACCTGTACATCGGCTTTTCCCCGATGGATTTCAGATCCTTCGAAAGCTTCGAAAAAGCGATCGCCGATTTTGAAATCGAATCGGTGTGTCCCGACACTCAGCGCCTTATGGGCTATGGAACATTTTGTAAGCGTACTCATCCTATGCTAAAACAGACCGCAAAGGTATATAATTTAAACGTAATTGCCAAACCTTCCGTGAATAATAGAGTATCCTATCCGTGCTAACGGGAAACGTACCTTCCGTATTGTCCGGAGTGCCGGCCGGAAGGTACGGAATCCCGTTTCCGCCGATCGTCCGCGCTATGGACGTTGCGACTTTGCGATTAATGTCAGGTCGCACAACGCGATGGCCATCGCCGCTTCGACGACGACCGGTGCGCGCAGCGCGATGCAGGCGTCGTGACGGCCCTTGATCTTCAACTCTTCGGGTTTCCCGGTTTCCGTGTTCAGCGTGATTTGCGGCGACGAGATGCTGGAGGTCGGTTTGACGACGACCCGCGCCACGACCGGATTGCCGTTGGTGATCCCGCCGGTAATTCCTCCGGCGTTGTTCGTGGCCGTGGTTCCGTCCGGCGAAATGATCGGGTCGTTGTGCTCGCTGCCGCGCATCCGGGCCGCTTCGAATCCGGCGCCGAATTCCACGCCTTTGACGGCCGGGATCGAGAAGAACAGGTGGCTGATGACGCTCTCCGCCGAATCGAAAAACGGTTCGCCGAGCGAGTGCGGTACGCCGGTGGCCGTGCATTCGACGATACCGCCCACCGAATCCTGCGAACGCAGCGCGGCTTCGATGACTTTCGGGAAATCGTCCGGGTTGTTGCAGTTGTCGATCTCAAGGATGCGGCTTTCGATCCGGATCTTGCCGCCCAGTATTTTTTTTGCTACCACGCCGGCCGCGACCAGCCCGAGGGTCAGCCGGCCGGAGAAGTGTCCGCCGCCGCGGTAATCGGCGAATCCCCTGAACTTTTGTATCGCCACCCAGTCCGAATGCGACGGGCGCGGATGCGTGATCAGGTTTTTGTAGTCGCCCGACAGCGTGTTTTCGTTGTGGAACAGGATGGTCAACGGCGCGCCGGTCGTGCGGCCGTTGAAGACGCCCGTCAGCAGGTGCGGCGTATCGCTCTCCTTACGCGGCGTCGTGCCGCGTTTGCCGCTTTTGCGGCGGCCGAGGTCTTTTTCGAAAGAGGTCTCGTCGAGTTCGAGTCCCGCGGGTACTCCGTCGAGGGTCACGCCGACCGCTTCGCCGTGCGACTCTCCGAATATGGAAATTCTGAATAATCTGCCAAAACTGTTCATTTCGGTTTATTTTTAGGATCAGGCCCGTCGCAAAGTGAAAAAGCCTGTGCGTATCCGTAATTATTTACAATTTATCTTCCGCCTCGCGTCCGGCCAGATTTCTGAAATCGTCCCAGAATTCCGGATAGGATTTGTCGACCGCTTCGGCTCCGCGGATCGTGACGGCCCCGTCGCTGTTCAGCGCCGCTACCGCCGCCGCCATGGCGATCCGGTGGTCGTTGTGGCTGCTGACCGTAGCGCCGTGAATCGTTCCGCCGATGATCCGCATCTCGTTCTCCGTCTCGATGTCCACCGCAACTCCCATGCCGCCGAAAACGTCGGCGAGGGTTTGGGCGCGGTTGCTCTCCTTGTGGATGAGCCGGTGTGTGCCTCGGATGACCGAAGTGCCGTCGCAGTTGGCGGCGAGCGCGGCGAGCGCCGGGAAAAGGTCGGGGCAGTGCGTCGCGTCGAATTCGAACGCGTGCAGTTCGTTACGGCGGACGGTGACCGAATCGGCCGTCGTCGTGATTTCGGCCCCGGCCCGGGTCAGGGCGTCGATGATGGCCGTGTCGGCTTGTAGCGACAGCGGTTTCAGGTTTTCGACCGTGATCCGACCGGCCGTGGCTCCTGCGACTAGCAGGCACGAGGCGCCGCTCCAGTCGCCTTCGATGCGGTAGCGCGTCGGGACGTAGCGTTGGCCTCCTTCGATGAAGAACTGCCGGTAGTCGTTGTGTTTGATGTCGATGCCGAAATTTTTCAGCAGTCCGATCGTCATGTCGATGTACGGCCGGCTTTTGAGGTCGTTGACCGTCAGGGTCGTGTCCTGTGCGGCCAGCGGCAGCGCCATCAGCAGCCCGGTGATGAACTGCGAACTGAGCGAACCGTCGACCGTAATGTTGCCGCCGCGGATGGCTCCCCGGATGTGGATCGGCAGGTAGCCTCCTTGCGAACTGACCGTCGCGCCGAGTTGCCGCAGCGGTTCTTCCATCATCGAGATCGGGCGTTTGAGGATCGATCCTTTGCCGGTCAGCGTGATGGTTTCGGTGCAGAGCGCCGTGATCGGCGTGAATAGGCGGGTCGCCAGGCCCGATTCGCCGATGTTCAGTTGGCGTTTGCGCGGATGCAGGCCGCCGTGCAGCGTGTATGTGTCTTCGTGAGCCGATATTTTCGCGCCGAGGTCGGCGGCGACTTGCAGCGCGGCGCGGGTGTCGTTGCACTGCACCATGTTCGACAGGACGCTTTCGCCCTCGCACAGCAGCGCGGCGGCGATCGCCCGCTGCGCGTAGCTTTTCGATGCGGGGGCGGTAACGCTGCCCGATACGGTTCCTTCGGATAGGGTGATGTCCATGTGTTAACGCAGTTTAAAGTCTTGTCCCAGATAGACCTTGCGCACCATTTCGTCGTTGGCCAGGTCTTCGGCCGTGCCGGCTTTCAGGATGCGTCCCTCGAACAACAGGTAGGTGCGGTCGGTAATCGACAGGGTTTCGTGCACGTTGTGGTCGGTGATGATAACGCCGATGTTCTTGTTTTTCAGGGTTGCCACGATGCTCTGTATGTCTTCGACGGCGATCGGGTCGACCCCGGCGAACGGTTCGTCGAGCAGGATGAACTTCGGGTTGATCGCCACCGCCCGGGCGATCTCGGTGCGTCGTCGTTCGCCGCCCGAAAGTTGGATGCCAAGGCTTTTGCGCACTTTGGTCAGCCGGAACTCTTCGATCAGGTTTTCGAGTCGTTCTTTCTGATACTCTTTCGTGAAATTGGTCATCTGCAGGACGGCCCGGATGTTGTCCTCGACCGACAGTCGGCGGAATACCGAAGCTTCCTGAGCCAGGTAGCCGACCCCCTTCTGGGCGCGTTTGTAGACCGGCTCGTTGGTCAGTTCCTGGTCTTCGAGGAAAATCGAACCCTCGTTGGGCTTGATCAGTCCGACGATCATGTAGAACGTCGTGGTCTTGCCGGCGCCGTTCGGGCCGAGCAGTCCGACGATCTCCCCCTGGTTGACTTCGATCGACACATGGTCGACCACCGTGCGGGTTTTATAGCGTTTTACCAGGTCTTTCGTGTATAGTCTCATAGGGTTGGATACGCAGTGTGCGAAAAATTTTCTACAAAGTTAGTTAAATTCGGAAATTATTCTTATCTTTCCTTTATTAAATAGGTTTGTTGTCAAATAATATTGGATGTAGATGTCTGATAAAGAGGTTTCTAAGCTATATCATTGCTTAAAGGAGTATTTCGGATTCGATAATTTCAAAGGAAATCAGGAGGCGGTGATCCGCAACGTGCTGGATGGGAACGATACGTTCGTGCTGATGCCTACCGGAGGCGGCAAATCGCTGTGTTATCAACTTCCCGCGCTGATGATGGACGGCGTGGCTATCGTCATTTCGCCGTTGATCGCGTTGATGAAAAATCAGGTCGATGCGATGCGCACGTTCAGCATGGTGGACGGCGTCGCCCATTTTCTGAATTCGTCGCTGAACAAGGCGGCCGTCACGAAGGTCAAAGAGGACGTGCTGGCCGGGAAAACCAAATTGCTGTATTTCGCTCCCGAATCGCTTACCAAAGAGGATAACGTCAATTTCCTGCGGAAAATCAAAATATCGTTCTATGCGATCGACGAGGCGCACTGTATTTCGGAATGGGGACACGATTTCCGCCCGGAGTACCGCCGCATTCGTCCGATCATCAACGAGATCGGGCAGGCGCCGCTGATCGCGCTGACCGCGACGGCTACGCCGAAAGTACAGATGGACATTCAGAAGAACCTCGGTATGCTCGACGCTTCGGTATTCAAGTCGTCGTTCAACCGGCCGAATCTTTTCTACGAGATCCGTTCGAAGGCGAATGCCACGAAGGATATTATCCGTTATATCAAAAACCACGAGGGACAGTCCGGGATCATTTACTGCCTGAGCCGCAAGAAGGTCGAGGAACTGGCCGAACTGCTGGCCGCCAACAACATCAAGGTCGCTCCGTACCATGCCGGGATGGATGCCGCGACGCGGGCCGGCAACCAAGACAAGTTCTTGCACGAACAGGTCGACGTAATCGTGGCGACCATCGCGTTCGGGATGGGGATCGACAAGCCCGACGTGCGTTATGTGATCCATTACGACATTCCGAAAAGTCTCGAAGGGTATTATCAGGAGACCGGCCGCGCCGGCCGCGACGGCGGGGGCGGGCAGTGCATCGCCTTTTACAGTTACAAGGATATCCAGAAGCTCGAAAAATTCATGCAGGGCAAACCGTTGGCCGAGCAAGAGATCGGCAAGCTGCTGTTGCAGGAGACGGTCTCCTATGCCGAGAGTTCGGTGTGTCGCCGCAAGACGTTGCTGCACTATTTCGGCGAGGAGTTTCCCGAGGAGAACTGCGGTTGCTGCGACAACTGCGTCAATCCGAAGCCGCGTTTCGAGGGACGCGACCACCTGCGGTTGCTGCTGCGCGTGTTGCAGGCCATCGGCGATAAGTTCAAGGCCGACTACCTGGTCAACATGTTGGTCGGTCGCAACAACGCCCTGATCAAGTCTTATAATCACCATAAGAGCGAGTGGTTCGGCATCGGCGACGATCACAACGACCGTTTCTGGGGAGCCGTAGTGCGCCAGGCGTTGATCCTCGGGCTGGTCGACCGCAACATCGAGAATTACGGCCTGCTGTCGATCAACGAGGCGGGCGAGGAGTATATCGAGAATCCCTATTCGGTGATGATGACCGCCGACCACGAGTACGATGATACGGACGACGACGAGTCGGTTTCGCCGCCGGCCGGCAAAGGCGGGGTAGCCGACGAGGAACTTTTCGCGATGCTGAAGGACCTGCGCAAGAAGGTGGCCCGGCAGATGGAGTTGCCGCCGTTCGTGGTATTCCAGGATCCGTCGCTCGAAGACATGTCGATTCAGTACCCGGTTACGCTTGAGGAGATGCAGAACATCACGGGCGTCGGCGTCGGCAAGGCAAAGAAGTTCGGCAAGCCGTTCGTCGAACTGATTAAGAAATACGTCGATGAAAAAGACATCGTCCGTCCGCAGGACATGGTGGTCAAGAG
This sequence comes from Candidatus Alistipes pullistercoris, assembly GCF_027665465.1. Lineage (NCBI taxonomy): Bacteria > Pseudomonadati > Bacteroidota > Bacteroidia > Bacteroidales > Rikenellaceae > Alistipes > Candidatus Alistipes pullistercoris. Next base: position 222,596 of record NZ_JAQDED010000005.1, read on the forward strand.
CGTGGTCAACAAGAGCGGCAACAAGGTGTTCATCATTCAGAGCATCGACCGTCAGATGGATTTTGAAGACATTGCCAAAGCGCGCGACATGGATTTCGAAGAGCTGCTCGGCGAGATCGAAGCCATCATCCATTCCGGGACGAAACTCAATATAGGCTATTACGTGAATGAGGTGATCGACGAGGAGAAGGCCGAAGAGATCTATCTCTATTTCAAGGAGGACGCCGAGAGCGATTCGCTCGAAGAGGCGGTCAAGGAGCTCGGCCCCGATTTCACCGAAGAGGAGATCCGGCTGGTAAGGGCCAGGTTCATGAGCGAAATGGGGAACTGATCAACGGTAATACGGCGGAATGATGCCGGACTCGTCCGATACGGGTCCGGCATAACGTTAATTGCCGGGGACTTTCCCTGCATAATGGAGGAAAGGACGAAGCGTTGTGATTAGAAATTGTTTAAATAATCTGATTATGAATAAATTGGGTGTAATGAAGTTGCGAAAAAGGATTTGGAACGGATCGTTGTGTTTGGCCGCAGCGGTTTTTACGCTGTGCGCGTGCAGCAAAGATGAGTCGGATCCGCCGCTTGCGGCCGGAGACGTGGCTGTGGACGTGGTGCTGACGCCCCGCGGCTTCGAAGATCAGATTTACACCTCTTATCTTTACATGATTCCGTTCGTAACGGACTACCAGGGCGTGAATGTGGAAGGGTTGCTGACGAAAGATATTTTCAAGCTGTCGCTGGTGAGTCCGCGTAGCGGGGCGACGATCGAACTGAAGATGCACGAAAGCGAGCTCAACGAAGAGGTCGTCGGGCAATATACGCTGCCCCGCAGCGGGGATACGTTGTGGATGCAGCCCCGCATGGTCTGGAAGTACGATGCGTTGCGCCGGTTCGACCGGACGCGCAACCTGGCGCTGCGCTGGACGATCTCGGCCGACGGCAGGGAGATTTGTACCGTCGATCGCACCTTTTCGTGCCGTTCGGTCAGTCAGTGTGTGAACGCCTTGATCGTATATCCGTACGAACGGCCGCAGGGGCTGGTCGTCAACGAGGACGATGCAGTCGAAATTCCCGAGATGTTCGCCGGTTACGTCGAAGAGGAAAATCCGGAGATCGACCGGATTATGGAGCAGGCGCTTCAGGAGGTCGCTTTGCCGTCGGGATTCAACGGTTACCAGTCGGGCGATGAAAATTACCTGTTTCAGCAGATGTGCGCGATCTGGTACGTTTTGCAGCAAACTGGGGTCAGTTACAGCAATGCGACCCAAATTCCCGGTCAGGCGGAGGATGTCAGGGTGCAAAATGTTCGTTTTTTTAGTCAGGCTTTGGCCAGCGCGCAGGCGAACTGCGTGGAGGGAACCTGCATGCTGGCTTCGATCTACCAACGGTTCGATCTGTTTCCGTACTTGATTCTGAAACCGAATCACATGTTTTTGGGCATCGGCGATGCGAACGGGGATCTGACTTATTTTCTCGAAACGACCATGATCGGTAACGTCCGGCTGGACGCTCTGACGACGGCGGAGGAGAAATGGGAGGCGAGCAAGGCCAATTTTAAAAACGCAATGGCGGTGGCGAAGGAGGAATTCGACGAGGTGAAGTCCCGTGTGGATGCCGGAGATCCGTATTATGCGGTGATCGACCTGAAAGAAGCCCGGAAAACGATCCCGTCGATCAATTACGGCAGCGTACGAACCGATTCGAAAGGCAAAGTGATGTTGGTGCGCTGATAACGTGACGGAGAGACCTATGTATGTAAAACCCAAAAAACACCTCGGTCAGCATTTCCTGACCGATTTGTCGGTCGCGAAACGGATTGCGGACAGCCTGCGGGCCGATCGTTGCTCCACGGTGCTCGAAGTGGGGTGCGGCACCGGCGTGCTGACGAAGTTCCTGCTCGAAAGGACGGATATTACGCTCTACGGCGCCGAAGTCGATCCCGAGAGCGTCGCTTACTTGCACGAGCATTATCCGCAGTTCGCGCCGCGGTTGATCGAAGGCGATTTTTTGCGAATGGATCTGGCGCAGCGGTTTCCCGACGGGGTAAACGTGATCGGTAATTTCCCGTACAATATTTCGTCGCAGATTTTTTTCAAAATTCTGGAATACCGCGACCGGGTGCCCGAAGCGGTCGGGATGGTGCAGCGCGAGGTGGCCGTGCGGATAGCCGAAAAGCCCGGTACGAAAGACTACGGGATTCTGAGCGTTTTTTTGCAGGCTTTTTACGATATCGAGTACCTGTTTACGGTCGGCGAGGGGGTGTTCAACCCGCCTCCGAAAGTCAAGAGCGCCGTGATCCGGCTGACGCGCAACGGGGTAGAGAGACTCGGTTGCGACGAGGTGCTGTTCGCCCGGGTGGTCAAGGCCGTTTTCAACCAGCGCCGCAAGACGATCCGCAATTCGCTGCGCGCCGCGTTCGGCGACCTGGGAGGAGACGAACATGCGTTTTTCCCGCTGCGTCCCGAGGTGTTGAATGTCGCTCAATTCGTCGAACTAACCGATTGGGTAGCCGGACGGCTGCCCCGAAATAACCGAACTTAATTTTAATTCATGAAAAGGATCATTTTACTTGGATTGCTGTTGGCCGGAAATATCGGCCTTCGGGCGGCCGGCACGGAGGGGCTGCGTTGCGAATACCTCGATAATCCGCTGGGGATCGACGTGACGTCGCCGCGGCTGAGTTGGAAAGTCGTTTCCGGCAAGCGCGGGGACTGCCAGACCGCTTACCGCATTCTGGTGGCCTCTTCTGCGGAACTGCTGAAAAAGGATCGGGGGGATCTTTGGGACAGCGGCCGGGTGCCTTCCGACCGGTCGATTCAGGTCGAGTATGCCGGCAAGCCGCTGGAATCCCGTATGCGCTGTTACTGGAAGGTGCAGGTGTGGGATGCCGCGGGGAAGGCGGGGCCGTGGAGCGAGCCCGCGATGTGGAGCATGGGGCTGCTGACCGAACGGGATTGGGGCGGCGCCCGTTGGATTGCCTACCGCGACGATGCGCAGTGGCGCGAGCAGTGGCAGGCTCACAAGGATCGGGAGAACAGTCACCGCGAACCGACGTGGCCGTGGTTCGTCGGAACCGGCCGGACGATTTGGGAACTGTACGATATGGCTTCTCCGCATTACGATCCGTCGCCGCTGTTTCGCAAAGAATTCGCGCTCGGGAAGAAAGTGAAGGCAGCTACGCTGTACGTGACCGGGGTGGGGTATTACGAAGCCTTTCTGAACGGAAAAAAAATCGGCGATCACGTCCTCGATCCTGCCTGGACGAATTTTCATAAACGGACGTTTTACGTAACCTACGATGTGACCGCCGATGTCCGGCGCGGGGACAACGCGCTGGGGATCATGGTCGGACGCGGACAGTACAACCCGTTGTGCAACGATATCTGGCGATTGGGCAGCTCCCTGTGGGTCGGACAGCCGAAGGCGATCGCGTTGCTCAGCGTCGAATACGCCGACGGGACGACTGCTGATATAGTGACCGACGGCAGTTGGACGACCGCCGGCGGTCCGATTCTTTACGACGATACCCGGCACGGGGAGTTGTACGACGCCCGCGAAGAGAAAGCCGGGTGGAACCGGCCGGGATTCGTCGCGGACGGCTGGAGGCCCGCGGCCGTGGTCGACGGCAGCGGGCCGCTGTATGCCCAGATGATGCCGCCGGTACGTTGTTTCGCTCCGATCGCCCCGGTCAAAACCTTCGATAAAGGGAACGGACGTACGGCTTACGATATCGGCCGGAACATCGCCGGGTGGGCGCGGGTGCGCGTCAGCGGTCCGGCCGGAGCGCGGGTGCTCGTGGAGTACTGCGAACTGCCATCCGATCCGGAACTCGTGCCGGATATCCATCCGTCGAAAATGAAATTCAAAATCGGCGATCCCGATTACGCGTCGTTTTACGACAAGTCGATCAATATCCGGCAGCAGAACGGTTACATTCTTAAAGGCGGCGGGCCGGAGACGTTCGAATGTCGTTTTTCGTACAAAGGCTTCCAGTATATCCGCGTGACTGCGGACGAAGGGGTTACCGTCGAGCGGGTCGAAGGCGTTCCGGTGCATACCGACGTGGCCGACGCCGGATCGTTCGTTTGTTCGAACGAGACCGTGAACCGCTTGCAGCAGATGTCGCGCGCGACGCTGCTGAACAACATCCACAGCATCCCGACCGACTGTCCGCACCGCGAGAAGCAGGGCTGGACGGCCGATACCTATATGACCGACCAGACGGCGATCTACAATTTCGATATGGCGGCTTTCTATGCGAAATGGGCGACCGATCTGGCCGGTACGGCCGACCGGAACGGCGGACTGTGCACCGTGGCGCCGTCGACCGGGTACGACCAGAGCATTTCGACCGTGTGGCCGGCCGCCATCGTGTTCGTGCCGTGGGATCTGCTGTGCTATTACGGCGACCGCCGCGTGGTGGAGCGGCATTACGAAACGATGAAGCGTTTCGCCGAAAGCAGCCTGCTGCGTCAGGCGGACGGCAAGCCGGAGATCATCCGCGAGGTGCTCGGCGATTGGGTGTCGCCGCACATGACGCTGTCCGATACGCTGCAATCTTATGAGATGGCGCCGCCCGAAGGGCTGACTCTTTACGGGACGGCTTCGCACTACCGCGTCGTGAAATACCTCGCCGGGATCGCGCGTTACCTGGATCGCCCGCAGGAAGCCGAGCGGATGGACGCCTGGGCCGCGCGGATCGCCGAGAGTTTCAACCGCGAGTTTTTCGATCCGGCTACGAAGACCTATCACGGGGATAAGCCGACTCCGTACCGCCAGGCGGCGAACGTCGTTCCGCTCGAATACGGGATCGTTCCTCAGAGCGACCGGGACGCGGTACAGCGGAACCTGATTTCCGATCTGCAGAAGTACGACGGCCGCATCGGAACCGGCTTCGTCGGTACGATGGCCCTGATGGATCTGTTGCCGCAAGTCGATCCGGAATTGGCTTACCGGCTGGCGACCCAGCCCGCCTATCCGGGGTGGGGCTTTATGGTGGCCAACGGAGCCAATACGATGTGGGAAACGTGGGACGGCTCGGCTTCGCGCAACCATCCGCCGTTCTGCCTGATCAGCGGTTATTTCTACAAGTACCTGGCCGGGATCCGTTGCGTTTCGGAATATCCCGGATTCAAACGTTTCGTGATCGACCCGTCGGTGGTCGGCGATCTGACTTTCGTCGAGGCGTGGCACGATTCGATGTACGGTCGGATCGAAAGCGGCTGGAAGCGCGACGGCGAGCGGTTGACGCTCGACGTGACGGTGCCGGTCAATACGTCGGCGGTCGTTCACGTGCCGGCTGCGTCGGCGGAAGGGATCACCGAATCGGGCCGTCCGGCGGCGGAGGCCCCGGGCGTTCGGTTCTTGCGGATGGAGAACGGCAAGGCGTTGTACGAAGTGGTTTCGGGCACTTATCGTTTTCAAAGTTCTATTTAAATAAAAAGTGTGTCGGATCGTGCGTATTTGCCGGTTCGACACATTTTTTTGTCAAATAAAGCTATCTTTGTGTAACGAATTGAAAAAAATATAGTTTTATGAAAGGTATTGTGTTGGCGGGGGGCAGCGGTACCCGGCTCTACCCGATTACCAAGGGGGTGTCCAAACAGTTGCTTCCGATCTATGACAAGCCGATGATCTACTATCCCATATCGGTGCTGATGCTGGCCGGTATCCGGGATATCCTGATTATTTCGACGCCCGAAGACCTGCCGATGTTCCGGCGGCTGCTCGGCGACGGTTCGGATTACGGCGTGCGTTTCGCGTATGCCGAACAACCTTCTCCGGACGGATTGGCACAGGCGTTCCTAATTGGCGAGGAGTTTATCGGCGGGGACGACGTTTGTCTCGTGCTGGGCGATAACATATTTTACGGACAGAGTTTTACGAAGATGCTCGGCGAGGCGGTCGCACAGGCCGGAGAGCAGGGGAATGCGACCGTATTCGGTTATTATGTCAACGATCCGGAGCGGTACGGCGTTGCCGAGTTCGACGCCGCGGGCAACGTGCTTTCGATCGAGGAAAAGCCTGTGCAGCCGAAATCCAATTATGCGGTAGTCGGACTCTATTTTTATCCGAACCGGGTGGTCGAGGTCGCCCGGACGATCAAACCGTCGGCGCGCGGAGAACTGGAGATTACGACGGTCAACCAGCGGTTCCTACAAGAAAAAGCGCTGAAGGTGCAGTTGCTGGGTCGAGGATTCGCCTGGCTGGATACCGGGACGCACGATTCGCTCAGCGAAGCGTCGAATTTCATCGAAGTGATCGAGAAACGACAGGGGTTGAAAGTAGCCTGTCTCGAAGAGATCGCTTTTAACAAGGGATGGATCACGCGGGAAAAGCTCCGGGAATTGGCAAAGCCGATGTTGAAAAACGGATACGGCCGATATCTGTCCGGGCTGTTGTAGTCCGGTTTGTCGAAGACGGTATGAATTTAAATATGAAAGAACGGATATGCATGTTATAGAAACCGATTTACAGGGCGTCGTGATTCTCGAACCGCAAATCTTCGGGGATCACCGGGGCTATTTTTTCGAAAGTTTTTCGCAGCGGGAGTTTGCCGAAAAGGTGTGCGAGACGGTGTTCGTGCAGGACAACGAATCGAAATCGAGCTATGGAGTATTACGCGGACTGCATTATCAACTGCCGCCCCACGCACAGAGCAAGCTGGTGCGGGTGATCCGCGGAACGGTGATCGACGTGGCCGTCGATATCCGCAGGGAATCGCCTACGTTCGGTCGGCATGTGGCGGTGGAACTGACCGGCGAAAACCATCGCCAACTTTTTATTCCGAGGGGATTCGCGCACGGATTCGTCGTATTGAGCGACGAAGCGCTGTTCCAGTATAAGTGCGATAATTTCTACGCGCCGCAATGCGAGGGAGCGATCGCTTACGACGATCCGGCTTTGGGAATCGACTGGCGGCTGCCGGCGTCGGATATTGTCGTTTCAGAGAAAGACCGGCATCATCCGCTGCTGCGCGATGCCGTATTGTTTAATGGCGTATTGTATTAAGCTATGAATATATTGGTTACCGGCGGAAATGGACAGCTGGGTTGTTCGCTGCGGAAAGTTGCCGGAATGTACCCGCAGCACCGGTTCGTATTTACCGATGTCCCGGAGGCGGATATCACGGATCGGGCGTGTATCGCAGCTCTGGCGGAGAAACATGCGATCGACCTGATCGTCAACTGTGCGGCCTATACGGCGGTGGACAGGGCCGAAAGCGATGCCGAAACGGCGGCGAAAATCAACGTGCAGGGCTCGGAAGTGCTGGCCGGCGTCGCCCGGGAGCGCGGGATCGGTCTGATCCATATTTCGACCGATTACGTGTTCGACGGGGAGAGTTGTCATCCGCTGAAGGAAGACCGTCCGACCGCGCCGCAGGGCGTTTACGGCCGCACGAAACTGGCCGGAGAGCAGGCGATCGAAGCGAGCAGGTGCAATGCCTGCGTGATTCGTACCGCATGGCTTTACTCGGAGTACGGGAATAATTTCGTTAAGACGATGCTGAGGCTGGGCCGCGAACGCGATGAGCTGAACGTGGTGTACGACCAGGTCGGAACGCCGACTTATGCGACCGATCTGGCGCATGCGATCCTGCGGCTTGCCGAACGCGGCGTATCCGGTTTCGAAGTGTACCATTTCAGCGACGAGGGGGCGATCTCGTGGTACGATTTTGCGAAAGCGGTATTTGCGCTGGCGGGGATCGATATCCGCGTCGGAGCGATCGAGACGGCGGCTTATCCGACTCCGGCCCGTCGTCCGGCTTACAGCGTGCTTGCAAAAGATAAAATCAGGGAGGCCGGCGTCCGTGTTCCCTACTGGCTGGATTCGCTGCGGGAATGCATGGCGATCCTGTCCGTCCCGACCGAAAAATAAAGACAAAAAGCGATGAAAAAGAACATTCTGATTACCGGAGGAGCCGGGTTTATCGGCTCGCATGTCGTCCGGCTGTTTGTAAATAAATATCCCGATTACCGAATCGTCAACCTCGACAAACTAACCTATGCGGGCAATCTGGAAAACCTGCGGGATGTCGAAAATGCGCCGAATTATACGTTCGTAAAAGAAGATATTTGCCGCTATGAAAAGATGCAAGAGATCTTCCGGACGTATTCGATCGACGGGGTGATCCATCTGGCGGCCGAGAGCCATGTGGACCGCAGTATCAAGGATCCGTTCACCTTTGCGAAAACCAACGTGCTGGGGACGCTTTCGCTGCTTCAGGCCGCGCGTGAGTATTGGGACGGCGATTATGACGGCCGGCGTTTTTACCACGTTTCGACCGACGAAGTTTACGGCGCGCTGGGATTCGACGGGACGCTGTTCACCGAAACGACCAAGTACGACCCGCACAGTCCCTATTCGGCTTCGAAGGCGGGCAGCGATCATTTCGTGCGGGCGTTTCACGATACTTACGGACTGCCTACCGTGATTACCAACTGTTCGAACAACTATGGGCCTTATCAGTTTCCCGAGAAACTGATCCCGCTGTTTATCAATAATATTCGTCATGACAAGCCGCTGCCCGTCTACGGCAGGGGCGAGAACGTGCGGGACTGGCTCTATGTGGAAGATCACGCGCGGGCGATCGACGCGGTTTACCATCGGGGCCGAATCGCCGAAACCTACAACATCGGCGGTTTCAACGAATGGAAAAACATTGACTTGATCCGGGTGGTCATCCGGACGGTCGATCGTTTGCTGGGGCGTCCGGAGGGAGCGGGCGAAAAGCTGATCGCTTACGTGACCGATCGGGCGGGGCACGATCTGCGCTATGCCATTGATTCGACGAAGCTGAAAAACGAACTGGGGTGGGAACCGAGCCTGCAGTTCGAGGAAGGTATCGAAAAAACCGTGCGCTGGTACTTGGACAATCAGGCGTGGCTCGACAGCGTGACCAGCGGCGAGTACGAAAAGTATTACGAGAAGATGTACGGGCGGCGGTAAGCCTGGGCGATGTATTTTGTCCGGGGCGGTTGAATTGAGTTGATAACCGATCGTTTAAACGTTCAGCATATGTTGGTGGATGATATTGCATTGACGCTGTATCCCGGGGTGGGATCCAGGACGGCGATCCATCTGATCGCCTGTTTCGGTTCGGCGGAACGGCTATTCGCCGCGACTGCCGATGAAATCGTCGAACGGGCCGAACTGAGACCCGACCTGGCGCAGCGAATCAGCCGCCGGGAGTATCACGAACGGGCTGCGAAAGAGGTCGATTCGATCCGTCGCAACGGGATCCGGGCTATCGATTCGTTGTCGCCCGACTACCCGCAGCGGCTTCGGGAGTGTTCTGACTATCCGCATGTGCTCTATGTCAGCGGGGATATCGATCTGAACCGGGGACGTTGGCTCACGGTTGTCGGCACGCGCGATTGCACGGCGTACGGGGCCGGCGTATGCGAACGGATTATCCGCGAAGTGGCCGGCCTGTGTCCCGATATCGTGGTGGTGAGCGGATTGGCTTTCGGGATCGACATTGCGGCGCACAGGGCTGCCATGCAGGCCGGACTCGCTACGGTCGGGGTCGTCGCGCATCCGCTGGATCGCATCTATCCGAGAGAACATACGCGGGATGCCCGCCGCATGGTGCACGAAGGCGGCGCCGTGGTGACCGAGTTTTGCAGCGGGTATAAGACCGAACGCTCTTCGTTCATTTGCCGGAACCGGATTATCGCCGGCCTGAGCGACGGGACGTTGGTCGTCGAATCGCACCGTCGCGGCGGCTCGCTGGTGACCGCGGGGATGGCCGACGGTTATCACCGGATCGTTATGGCCGTTCCGGGGCGCGTCTCCGACTCGTCGTCGGACGGAACGAACGGCCTGATCAAGAGCTTGAAAGCCCAGATGGTATGCTGCGGACAGGATGTGGTCGAGGCGCTGAACTGGCAGCCTGCCGATCCGGTTGAACCGGTGCGGAAACCGGCGAGGCAATCGCCGATCGATATACTTGCCGGTTCGCCGGAAGAAGCGGTATTGCAGTTGATCGGCACCGACGTTCCCGTATCGTCGGAGGAATTGAGCCTGCGCAGCGGGATTGCGCCGCAGGAATTGTCGCCGCTGCTGTTGGAACTCGAATTTTCAGGATTGATCCGCTCGTTGCGGGGTAGTTTTTACGTCAGATGTTGATCGATACGCATAGCCATATGTACGACGTCGCTTTCGACGATGACCGGGACGAAGCGATCGCGCGCGCGCAGGCCGCCGGAGTGGGGAAGATGCTATTGCCCGCCGTCGACCGCGAGTCCTACGATGCGATGTTCGCCCTGTCGAGGCGTTATCCGGCGTATTGCCGCCCGATGATGGGGCTGCACCCGACTTCTGTGAATGGCAATCCGGACTACCGGGCCGATCTCGACCGCGTGGCGGAGTACTTGCAGGCGCCTCCCGCGGGGATTCGTTTCTGCGGTGTCGGCGAGATCGGACTCGATTTCTACTGGAGCCGCGATTTCCGGGAACAGCAGATGCAGGCGTTGCGCTTCCAAATCGAACTGGCGCTAGCTTACGACCTGCCGGTCGCCATCCATACGCGGGATGCCTGGGACGAGATGTGCGGATTGCTGGAGGATTTCGGCGGACGGGGTTTGCGCGGGGTGATGCACAGTTTTTGCGGAACGGCCGAACATTACCGGCGGATTCGGGCGGTCGGGACGTTCTGTTTCGGGATCGGCGGTCCGGTCACGTATAAAAAATCGGCCGTGGCCGAAGTGCTGCCGGCCATGCGGCTCGACGAGCTGCTTCTCGAAACCGATTCTCCATACCTGCCTCCGGTGCCGTACCGCGGCAAACGGAACGAAAGCGGTTACCTGCCGCTGATCTGCGAACGGATCGCCGCGATTTACGGTATTTCGCCGGACGAAGTGGCGGAGACGACCGCCCGGAGCGTCCGGAAGATATTCGGCGACGCGTTCTTCTGACGTTTTCCACTCCCGGAGCGGGCCGGTAAACGTTACGACGGAATATCTTTTGCGATAAAATGCCGTCCGGTTTTAATAATTCAGGATTTTTTCGTACATTGCTGCGCTTTTTGAGCCGAACACTACTTCGACCCCGGCTCGGAAGTTTCAGTAAAAGTTTTTAGGAGAAGTGTCCGAGCGGTCGAAGGAGCACGCCTGGAAAGTGTGTATACCTCAAAAGGGTATCGCGGGTTCGAATCCCGCCTTCTCCGCTGAACTTCCGGACAAATCCGGATAGAATTCAGACAAAAGCCTATAAATCTAAGATTTATAGGCTTTTTTGTTGCCACTGAATCGACATTCCAAGACATCAAAAAGACAACGACTGACAAAAAATCGTTACCAAATCGTTACCTTTTTTTCAAGGGACAAAAAAGGTAACGATTTGTCCGAAAATGACTGTGTAAAGTCCACATTTTACGAAGTTTATTTATCTCCAAGTTTAGGGATATTCCCTATTCTTAATTGAATTAAACAACGTGAGATATGAAAAGCACATTTTCAATTCTGTTCTACCTGAAAAAAGGATCGGAAAGAAAAGACGGACGGGCCATGATCATGGCTCGCATCACCATCGATGGTAAAGTTGCCCAGTTCAGTACCAAGCAAAGTGTCTTGCCTGCAAACTGGAATGTGGAGGCCGGAAAAGTCAAAGGTAAAGATGCGGGTAAAATAAACGCACTGCTGGATGACGTCCGGTCTTCGTTGAATAAAATCTACCACGACCAACAGCGGGACAATTACTACGTCACCACTGAAACGGTGAAGAATGAGTTTTTGGGATACCGTATCAAGCAGGAAACGGTATTGGCCCTATTCAAAGAGCATAATGAAAACAGCAAGAAACAGATAGGAATCTCAATAACGAGACCGACTTACTTGAAATACGAGGTCACCCGGCGACATCTGACAAATTTCATTCTCAGTGAATACAAACTCTCGGACATGCCCCTGCGAGATATAAATCATAAGTTTATTGCCGGTTTTGAGTCGTTTTTGCGGACGGAATGTAAATGTTGCCACAACACAACCGTAAAGTTTCTCCAGTTTTTCAGGCGCATAATCATCATAGCCCGGGAAAACGGAAAATTGCAAACGAATCCTTTTGCAGAATATAAAGTACGCTTAGAAGAAGTTGATAGGGGCTATTTGACAGAGTACGAAATCGCTCTGATCTTAAAGAAGCCAATGGTAACAAAAAGACTGGAACATGTACGGGATTTGTTTATATTCTCGTGCTTCAGCAACCTATAACATTAGAAGCAAGAAAGAGAAAAAGAGGGTAATTGATTGAACGATAGAAATGTATGTCTTTTAGTGTCGTATGGTGTCCAGTAGTGAAATTGCAGGAAAAAGCAGATTTAGGCAAACTTTCCACTTCTAAATCGTTACCCCCTACTATTCACGAAAAACGCAGCAGATTAACGACCTTGAACGTCCACTTATAGCACTGTTTGTCTGCGGTTTACATTGTTCAAATAACTCACAAAGAAAGTAATTTTACGAACTTAAAAATGTGAGCGTTATGAACAACGAACTTAAAGTCTCCTTTTACCTCAAACGAGAGGGAAACACGGAGAGAACAGAAACAAATCCTGATACCGTTTTTCCGATTGTCGGAAAAATCATCATCGGTAACACCATCGCCCAATTCGGCTCAAAACTGAAAATCGAAGAACGGCTTTGGAGTGTAAAATCAGGTCGGGCAATCGGCAAAAGTCGTGTTGCCGTTGAACTCAACAGAGAGATTAATAAAATTAATCTCTCCATACATGCGCATTGCAGGGATATTTTAGAGCGAACTGGAACAGTTACCGCCCAAGAAGTTAAGACCGCCTTTCAAGGCATAGCATCGGCACAGACAACACTACTCGTCCTCTTTAGTGAAATGATGCAGTATTTTCAGACCCGTATCGGAATAGACAGAGCAGAAAGCACCTACCATAAATATATCACTATCCGCAAACAAGTAAAACGCTTTCTGAAAGTCAAGTACAATGTTCAGGATATTCCCCTAAACCAGTTAGACCTACCCTTTATCGAAGCGTTTGATTACCATTTAAGAGTGGAGCGTAAAATGACGGATGAATCCGTATCATCTACTATGTTGGTGCTGTTCAAGGTTGTGCGTATTGCTCTGAACCGAAAACTAATTGTGCATCCACCGTTCTTTGGTTTCAAACTGAAAAAGCCCGATTTCAAAATACGCTCGATAACGAAAGATGAGTTCAAAAGGCTTATATCCACTCCATTAGAATCTAAAAGCCTTTGTTTTATCCGTGATATGTTTGTGTTTGCAGCATTTACAGGGCTTCCGTATGTGGATTTAAAACAACTTACTTGGAAAGAGATAATTACCGAAGAGGATGGCAGTTTGTGGATTTCCACCGATAGACAGAAAACAGGAATACCGTTTCATGTCAAATTGTTGGATATTCCAATGCAGATTATAGAGAAATACAGAGGATTGGGAGAGGGAGATAACGTATTCCACCTATTAGGGCAGGGACGTATAAATTATGCGCTGAAAATCATTGCCAAACATTGTAATATTACCACCAAACTCACATTCCACGTCGGACGGCACGTTTTCGCTTCGGAACTGTGTCTGTCTCAAGGTGTTCCTATTGAAAGTGTTAGCCGAATGATGGGACACAAAAACATAAACACCACTCAACGGTACGCCCGTGTCAATAATGAGAAGATTGGCAACGATATGAAACAATTATCTCTTCGTATCTCCGATAAATTCACCTATAACGAACAGTAAGCCATGAAAACAAACAGAAGTACATTTGCTATATTTTTCTATCCGAACACAAGTAAGACCAAAAAATCAGGGGCTTGCCCGATTGTTGGGCGTATCACGGTGGACGGCAAGAATACGACTTTTAGTACAGGATTGGAAATAACACCCGATGGCTGGGATGGTGAAACAGGGGCAGCAAAAGGTAAATCCCAAGAATCCATATCCGTAAACAAGCAGATAGAGCGATTTCGCAATGAAATCTCCACTTACTACAAGGATATGGTAACTAATAACGGCTATGTAACTGCCGAAGCCCTTAAAAATGCGTTGCGTGGTATTGGGGTACATCGCAATACCTTGATGCAAGAATTTGCGGAACTGTTAGAGGAGAAACGGAAAAGTATTGGTGTACGTATAACTGAAAGCACCTTTCCAGTATATACCAATGCCTACCGCCACATGAAAGAGTTTCTACAAGAAAAGCACAACCTTACCGATATTCCATTCGGCAAAATTGACACTCCATTTGTGGAAGCCTATTTTCATTATCTGAAAATTGATTTAAAAATGACGGCACGAACAGTTAAAACAAACATGAACCCGTTTCGTCAAGCAATTGTGAGAGCTTGTAATAAAGGAATTCTACGGCAAAATCCGTTCTTTGACTTTGTTCCCGAACGGGTGATACCAAAACGCCCGTGGCTCTCCAATGATGAGATACAACGGATTATGCACGCTAAATTAAAACTTGCCACATGGCGTTTTACCCGTGATATGTTTATTTTCTCGACGTTTACAGGCATAGCGATTATTGACCTGCGAAATCTACAACATTCCAATATTCAAGAGATGGAAGACGGTAGCCAGTGGATTATTCTCGACAGGCAAAAGACTGGAACAACTTCTTATATTCCTCTGTTGGATATTCCTAAAATGATTCTTGCAAGATACAGGGATTCGGAGTTCTCGGGCATAGACGGGAAAGTTTTCAAATTACAACACCATGTTTGTATGAATTGGCAATTAAAACGTATTGCCAAAGCTGCTGGTATTGATAGACGGCTGACATTCCACATGAGCCGTTTCTCGTTCGCAACTACCGTATGCCTAACACAAGGCGTTCCAATAGAGAGCCTTAGACAAATGATGGGACACCTTTCTATTAAGACTACTCAGATTTATGCAGAGGTTACTCGTACTAAAATTAATGAGGATATGACAAATTTGGCAGAACGGATTCAAGACAAATACGAGTTTTCGGATGTTGTTCCGACAAAGAAGCGTGTTCAAAAGACCATATTCAAAACGGTATAATAACATCAAAAAATAGTCGGCAAGATGTTCCCTGCCGACTATTTTTATTGGTTTAGCTATTTTAGTTCTTTCAAAATCTCTGATTCCTTATACAGAATCTTCCCTTTCAGCCTAATAAACGGTATTTTCCCCGTGTCCCTCCAATTTTGGAGGGTACGGGGTGAAATACGCAAAAGTTGGCAGACCTCTCGGTTGGTGAGGTACTTTTCACCGTTAAGTTGCGGAGTGCGGTTTTTCAGGGCTTGTTGAATGGTATTTAAAAGTTCGTCTAAAGCCGTAAAGAATGAGCTTACTTGCGGAGATTTGTTGTCGAGTATATCCATGATTCATTGATTGTTAGTTTCTCATATAATCGCCCAATGTGGCAATGGTTAGCATATCCAACCTTTGGCAATAGGTAATCGAAGCTCGCTTGCCATTGAGGTACACAAAACAGCCCTGTCCGTCCTCCTGAATCTCATACGTTGCAGGACTTGCCTGTTTTGTGATTTCGTTCATGTGGATGATGCTTAACTGGTGGCACTCACCGTTCCTGTGTATCATCACCGTTGGATTTAGGTTAATACTCTCCCAATTCCCGACCAATATATCCAAATCAAAAAGTTCTCTTTCCATAGTCTATTTCTTGATTTGTTGCTGATTGATAAACTGTTCGATGTCAATAGCTTTATAATAACACTTGCGCCCGATTTGAGAAAAGGGTAAAACTCCCGTATCTCGGTAGGTTTGCAGGGTACGGGAAGAGATTTTAAGCAGTTCGCAAACTTGCTTGTTGTCTAACCAGTTTTCGTTACTTTGGTTCTTTCCGCAAAGTGCGTTTACTTGCTTGGCAAAATCCTCAAACCTCTGCATCATCTGTTCAAAGGTTCGTTTTTCGATGGCTACAATTTCCATATTGATGTTGTTTTAGATTGTTATAAACTCCTTTCATTGCAATGATTTGCAGCAAAGAAAGAGATAAAAACAACCGCTTTGGGAAATTGTGTATGCAGTGGACTGAACTGGCTGCTATTGGCTACACCGTCACCTTCCAACCACATATTTTTTCCTTTTTTTCTCTGATAAACATTACATATATGGAAAGAATGAATAAGGCAACACTTTTGGGAAATTTACTCTTTTGAGGAACGAAAAAGGAAGAAATTTATCAAAACCCGTAGGGCTTGGTGTTGCCGTTTTATTCTTGGAATATACCTTTGTGTTCAGAGAAAGAAAGGATTAATTAAGATTATTCCATTGAAAAATAAGATATTAGATTACTTGTGGCTATTGCATAATTCTCGCTATCTATGGAGTAAAAGCCTAACTTCTTGGCTAATGCACTACTTTTGTCGTTGGCGCATTCAATGCCGATATAATTAAAACCATATTTCTTGGCTACACCAGTCAAAAATTGGACAAAGTGCGTACCGTGTCCTACCCGTTCTTTGCTAAAACCCAATCGGGCAATAATCAGACAATCAGGTGGAAATCTACTTTCTATCCTCCTGATACGCAAATACAAATCTACTCGGCTATTCCTACGGGTGGCGATGATGTTATCCGCTGTCAGCCGTACAAGCGATTTGCGATACTTAAACCGCTCCATCAGGTAGCGGTCTATATCGGCTCTTAGTTCCTCATATTCAATCATCGTCTTATCCCTTTCTTCTTTTTCTTGCGTTTCTGTGCCTGTAAATTCTCTGCTTGTGTAGCATCGTAATTGTTGCCATCTCCCAATGAAAAAATAGATAACAAAGAATCGCCGCCACTATTATTCTGTTGATTGTAAGCGTGTTTATTATCCTGTTTGCTATCAAGATTGCAAGAAATATTGTTTTCTTTTTCACTGGATTGGAATATCTCTTTTTTATTTTCGCCAGTAACGTTTTGTTCCTGAAATTCAAGCTGTTCAGAGATAGAGCCGTTTTTCATGGTATTGGCATACTCAAAGGATTCAGATAGTTGGCGGTCGTAGCCGAACAACTTATCAAAGCCCTGTTCTGCCTGTTGGAAGAGGTTTACACGGTCAAAACCACCCGTTACCGTTCCTTTCTTGGTATTTTTGTGGTTGGTTAGCGGTGATAGTTTTTTCTTATTCGATTGGTCTTTACGGCTCACAATCAAATGACAGTGCATATTTAGTTCGTTATCAGAACGGCTACGGTCGAAATGGATTTTGCCGTAAAATTTTATATCTGCTTCGGATAGCCCTTTGTTGAAGTTCTTGGCATATTCGGGAATAAATACCTCACGAATATACCGCTTCATTGCTTCGGCTTTCTCCTGCTCAGTATTCCCCATTGCCCGAAGTTCGCTTTCCGATGGGCTGACATGGATAGCGAAAAACTTAGCATCTGTTTTCAAGAGTTGCCCGATATTGCTATCTATATCCTTAATAACCTTTGATTTGTAGATATTATCATCCGTCAGATTGAAAAAGCCATCAGTATAGATTCCTTTCTCCATCCGTTCCAAATCTTCGTGCTCGCAATAATTTGCTAATTGACGGCTACTCCCTGCATTGTTGTATGTTCCTTTTGATGGTGGGGCAAAATCTATGTGCATGGCTCTATGTGTTTATCAGGTTGGTTATCTCGGCTTTTAGGCTCTCTTTCCGTTTGCTATCCATCACGCCACAAGCGGATAACTCCGAATAGAGTTGTATCAGTTGGAGCAACTTCTTATAGTCTCGTTGGTGTATCTGATACAGGGCAGTGAGTTGTTTCCCCTGCTGATTGATTACATCGGCGTGCTTGCCGAACTGCTCGCTGACTTTTTGCAAGACGGCTGTTTGCTTCTCCCTACTGGATTCCAATTGAGAAAGAATAAGCGTTTCCAATGTCTTACCAATGGTATCAAACCGAACCGCAATAGAATGGGCGGTTCGTATCATCGGATTTAGTTGCTCTTCCTCGTAGTGGCGGATGAAACGGATTATATCGTCCTGCCGTTTGTTTATCTTCGCCAGTTCCGATTTTACGGATTCAGGGGCTTCGGATGGATTGATGTGTGCTTTATCAATATAGACAAATGCCAACTTTACAACTTCGCTCTTTTTCAGCGAATAGCGTTGGCATATCTTCTCTACCAAAGTTGCCGTCTCCTTGTCTACGGAAATGGTAGTAAATATCGTTTTTCGACTGCTATTTGGCATGGTAATTACTTTTTTATAGAAATATGAATAGATAAATACCTGATAATAAGCATTTCAAAGAAAAGAATTATTACAGGTGTCATTACAGCGTGTTTTTGTAACACGCTAAAGCCGAAGGCTTTGCCCCGCAGGGCAAGAGGGAAGAACAGGACTTGTCCAGTTCCCTCTTGCTTCATTTAGCGAAATGAGCCGAGCCACAGAGCGAGGCAGTTTCTGCTAAATGGGGAGCGGTGGCACTTCATCAGGCGGTAACATCATCCTTTCTACTTTGCTTCGGTTTGCTTATCAAGTTGGTTTTCCTTTTTGAATCGTTCGTAGGTCTTACAATCGGCATTTTCTTGAACAAATGCTCGAATGTCGGATGCCTTGTAGTAGGTTTTATGACTTATCGTAAAATAAGGGAGTTTGCCACTTGCCCGATACCGTTGCAGAGTGCGGTACGATACTTTGAGCAGAAATGCCAAATCCTGATTATCCAACAGTTTGTCGTTTTCATCCAGTACGTTGTCGGTGTTGATTAGAGATTTCAGGTCGTGCCCGATTTCAGTGAGTTTCTTCGATAGCCGTTCCATCCACTTGTCGAAGTTTTCATTGTCTATATACATTTTGCTTCAATTTTAAGTTCAACATTATTGTTTTCAATCGATTGATGAAGCAAAGTTCGGCAGAATAAGGAATTAAAAATAGAGGAGTCTGGTATTGACCCCTCTATATGGAAAGCATAAGCGGCTATTTATCAATCTATTGCAAAATCATCTTTTTTCATCTTTGTTTTTCTGTGCTGCTTGCCGTTTCTTATATTCTTTAAGAAGAACAGCTTTCATAGCATCAAGCGTTTTTGTAATGTTGTACGGTTTACGTTTGTATAGTTCCCTTTGACGGTCATAGATGCCATTAAAACTAAAACCAAAAGCCTGTTCAAATACATCGGAGAAAGCAATAATAGAGGACTTCTTTCCAGTACTGTCGGCAATGCCACCTAATAACATCAGGGCTGAAAGAATTTCGGTCATACCCATAATTCCAAGATATTGGAACTTAGGTATGACCGATAAAGGAGATTCAAATACTAATGGAGTTGCCGAAGAAAACGATTCGGGATGCGTGATTTTGAAATTTAGCAGTTCCAGTTCTGCGTTAATAATCGCCAGTGCCTTTTGTGAAAATAGCTTTTTAAGCGCATTTTTCCCCCTGCCCGTAAAGAGGTGTTGTTTCAAATGAAGCTATCTCGATACGGGTAGCTACAAGAATCCGATAAGCAGTCAAATAATCATTTTCATTACTTACGGTTCTAATTTGTTTGACAAATTCGCCATAGGCTTCTTGCATTTCTTCGTTAGTTACTTTTTGTGAGGTTTCAGACAATAGTCCGAATAAGCTCATGTTTAACAATTCGTTCATAGGCATAATTTTTAATTTGTAAATATTGATATTTAGATAAAATCATATTTTATTTTTTATGCTACATGAACAGCTAACTACTTATCTATATATTAAATTCTAACTACACTTTAACAACATTAGGTAATCAAATTCACTTTCTCCAATAATTTCAAAACCCATTTTCTTGTAAAGTTTGACGGCGTAGTTTGCTTTTTTGACATTTAAAGAGGCTTGTTTGTATCCGTTGCAATGCAAGTGTTTAATCATGTTTGCCATTAACTGTGTGCCAATACCTTGATTTCTATATTCTTTATACAGAGCAATTACAAATACAGGGGTGTTGTCGTCAAAATAACCATAGCCTTTTATGTTGCCTGAGAAAGTCCGAACCCAAACTGCTCCTATAATTTTATCCCTTAAATCTGCTACTAAACAAAAATCATCCTTATTACACCCAAAATCCTTTATATAAGCATTCATTTCTGGTTTTTCAAGTATACTTTTAGGTATAAAAGTACTTGTATCTGGTCGATATATTGCCTCATAAAGTATCTCTTTTAGTAGACTAATTTCGTTAGGCTCTATTTCTCGTATTGTTATTTCTTTCATAATCAAAATCTTATAGTTCATTAAATAAATGATATTCTCTTTTTCATTTTTATTAATGCTAATGATTCGTTTTGAAAGCTCAACCATTTTTCTATTTCGTATGGTAAATAGCCTAATTTCGAATACAATAAAATACCTTTTGTGTTCGTATTAAAACACGAAAGATGAAGTTCTAAAACACCATATTTTTCTATGGCAATTTGCTCCATTGTTTGAATTAGGTATTTGCCGATTCCAAGATTTCGATAGTTAGCATCTACCACTACATTCCCTATCGAAGCATATTGACTTTTCTTCACCTCGTAGAAATTTGCAAACCCAACAATAATGTCATTAAACAAAATAACTGTGGAATCAAGGCGGCTATTAATGGCAGATTCTAATTGGCTTTCAGTCAATGGATATTCAGCTTTAGGAAACATAAAAAACAATTCTTCCTCATCTTTAGGTAGCTGACATAATTTTTTTAGATTACTAACTTCAACAGTTCTATGGGATAAATAATTTGTGTCCATAACATAAATTTATTACGTATATATTTGTAATGCAAATATATAATCAAAATATGGGAAGGTAAAATTAACTATACTAAAGAATAGCCTTATTAGTGGATTTACTATCTTTGTACTCTACTATAACTGGAAAGCAACATGACAACTAAATCCACATTCGTATCATCTCATCCGTCCCACGTCTTTGATACAGAAGATAGTATCGACTATTCGGAACGGAACCAGCATTTTATCCAATGTTTGAAAGCACTTGAGGCTTTGATGGATATTGATGCCTATATTCTTGATTATATGAATAAAAAGATACTGTATGTTACGAAAGGAAGCTCACTCTTTTTGGGAAACACTTTGGATGACATCCAAAGAGAAGGGTATCTGTATTTTGAGAAATTCATACATGAGAAGGATATTGAGACAAGAGCTCCTTGTAATAGGAAAGTTTTTGAATATTTCTATTCTTTACCATTAAATAAAAGATTGAATTTCAACGGTTATTATACATATGATTTGAGGGTTAGGGATAGAAGAGGCAAAATGATTCTGATAAACCAAAAAATAACCATACTTGATTTAACCAATGACGGGGTAATAAGATTGACACTTTGTGTTATCAGCTATCCTACCGCAGAGAAGCCGGGCAATGCCTATTTGAAACTGAATGACAATTCGGTTGTTTGGCAGTATATACCATCTATAGATAAGTTCGTGGAAGTAAAAACCCAAAGACTTACCTCAAAGGCAATGACGATTTTGAAACTCGCAAGTAATGGAAAAACCGAGACTGAAATAGCTGAAATACTTGGAATATCAATTCCCACAGTCAAATACCATAAGAAAAAGATATTTGCACGTATTGGAGTGAAAAATACCGCTGAAGCCATTCAATGGATGAATAACCAAAAGAAATTGGTTAAAAGATAGACGATTAGTTGATATATAAAAATAGTTATTTACCTTTGTAAGGAGTTATTTGAGGTAGTGGCAAAACACAGCAGACTAAAGTAGTTTGCTCATTTCTATATCGTTACCCATTGCTATTTCTCTTTCTTCTAAATATCTATTAATCAATAGATAAAATTAAAATCTTCTACTGCTTCACCGGTTTGGCTTACATCGACGTGATGAACTTGAAAGCAGAAAATATCCGGAAAAACTTTGATGGCAAACTTTGGATAATGACTAAACGAATAAAAACCAATGTAAAAGTCAATGTGCCATTGATGGACATACCTAAGATGATTCTCGACAAATATGCAGGTCAACTACCACAGGGCAAATTGCTGCCGGTAATCAGTAACCAGAAGATGAACGCTTACCTGAAAGAGATCGGGGATGTTTGCGGTATCAATAAGAACCTGACTTTCCACAATGCTCGTTGTTTTTCCGCTACCTGGACACGCTGTTAAAATTGTATATCCACGAGCATCTAGGTATGCTTGTCGCTGATGTGTTACATCGTATTCTATATTCATGGTACCAAATGGGTAATCGCGTCTTGAATATATGATGGTAAAGCGAACTTTATGTCACCGCCTTCTTCTTTCTTATCTAACAAAAATGAATTCAGTGTTTGAGCAAATTCAGCTTTCCCCGGCAAACATTTCCACATCAGCAAGGCGACATTCTGCTGTTCTTCTTCGCTCATATCTCGATCTTCAAGTCCAGCCATATAAGAATCCACTTTGCTTATACCTGCTGCATTCTCTTGCTGTATCAGTTCGTAAAGCCAAGTTCCTTTCGTCTTCTCTTTATTAGTAAAAACATTTGCTTTACATATTTGGTATTCCAGAGTTTTCTTTCCCGAACTAATTTTAATATTTGCCTGACCGTTGGCCATGGCGTTCATATTGTTAACGCGACCATTCACATACCCGCTATTGATTCCGTCTCTTAATACATTTAGTTTCGCGTATCCATTTTCCACAAGAGAGTCCAGATTATACTCTTTATCTTTAGAATCAGTAAACTGGTCTTCGTCTGTTACAAAAGCAGTCTTAATTGGTAATCTTTTTTTATCATTTGAAGAGTTAAACAACATTAGGAACTGGTAAAAAGCCGTTCCATCCGTATCCACTATTTCTATCTGGTGGTCAATAAGTGATTTGCCAATCAACTTAGAGAATGTTTCTACTAACTGACACTCTGATATGCCTTCAATAAACAGACATCCATTAGAAAATAGCATTTGCGAGCGAGTAACATCAAAATACCGGGCAATCATCTTTCTGTAGGCTACTATTTCTTTCTCCTTTAATAGCCTGTTGTTACTAGCAACATCACGGACAATATTTTCCGTGTGTCGCTCTTTAAAACAATTACCCACATGATAAGCTGCATTATTCTTCAGCAAAATCAGATTCTCCAGCGGTATCTTTGATGTCAAAGTCGGCGAATGGGTTGTGATGAATGTCTGACTATTCTCACTAGCATCTGCATTTTCAAGGAAGTTATACAAATTAACCTGCAATTGTGGGTGAAGATGAGCCTCCGGCTCTTCTATCAACAATGCATATACACTGACATTATCATCTGTATGACAATCTTTGATGTCACTCAATACCGAAGCTATATATATTAAATTGTTGTACCCAAGGCTATTTTGAGTCAAAACAAATCCTTTTTGATCAGCGGCAGAATATGGCAGGAAAGGTTTAATGATATTAACGATATACTCAATCCTATTCTGCTCTATATGCAGTTTTACGTCCTGAAGTTCTGACCTGTTTATCTGGTTCAGGTTGTCGTTTATACCAGTTTGAGTTTCCCTTACTTCTTGTCTCTGCAAAAGTTGTTTGTTTGCGCTATCCACTATACTTTTCACATCATCCTCCGAACCCGCCCTGTCAACCTTTCTTTTAATGACCCTTCCTAACAGGTTATTGCGAGTACTCATCAGGTCACGCGTACTGTCGCGTAATGCCCCCAGATAATATGGATGAAAATAATGAAACGTATCCCAGTCAGCACGGAGACCATTCTCTTCTTTGCCTGTTATGTATGAGGAATAAATCCTTCCCTTCTCCTTCATCTCGAAACTCAAATGAACCCTAGCAGTCATTGTTCCATCGTCTTTTCTCTCCAAATACTGATAGAAAGCCCCTTCTTGTTGTGCAGACAATCCTTCAAACAAGTAGCAAATATCTATTCGCGTTGACGGTATTACTGTTGTTGACCCGTCAGCGTTTTGTGTAACCTCCACATGGAAATCCTCTTTCGAAATCTCTATATCACGATTAGGTTCACCCCATGCGTAGAAAAGGCGAATCGCATCCATCAAAGATGTCTTCAACTGCCCATTGGCTCCGATAATCACATTCAATTTCTTATCGAATTCCACTAATAGTTCCTTGATTCCCCGAAAGTTCTTTATGTAAATCTTACTTAAATACATAAATCTGCGATTTTATGTTACAAATATCTTCATCCCTGAATTGAAGCATTTTCAGTATCAGTGCAAAAAGAAAGTTCTTTGCCAAAAGCCTCAACTTCTTCTGCTACGACTTTCTTTAGTTCTTCCTGTGGTGCAATTAACCGATAATCTGCCACACCTATAGGTTTACCCATTTCTTCCAATGCCAGTTCCACTTCCACACGGTCTTTCTCGGCGCATAGAATAATGCCGATAGAACGATTCTCATCTTCCCTACGCTCCAAGCGGTCAAGCAATGACAGAAGTAGTTCATCTTATCTGCATATTCCGGCTTAAACTCGCCAATTTTCAAATCAATAGCTACAAGGCAATAGCCCACGATGAAAGAAAAGCATATCAACTCTACTCCGCTTTCTAGTGTATTCGAGCACATGCTGATTGCCTATATAGGTGAAGCCTTTGCCAAGTTCCAAAAGGAATTGCTTTACCTTTTCTACTAATCGAACTTCAAGTTCTGTTTCCAATATAGGGGCTTTAACACCAAGGAATCCCAAATTATAACCGCTTCTGAACACCTCATTGGCAAACATCGCCTGTGCGGCAAGTAGTGTTTGCTCGAAATTATTATCAGAAGGCTCATTTTGCCTCATGTGCATTTTCAGAGAGATGGCACTAGATAGAAGTTCACGATTCCACCCTTTTGATATTATTTCCTGTGCATAGTATAATATGGCATTGTCATCTTCCCGAACTTACGCATCAAGGTAAGTATATGTCCCCATGGTATAACTGCGACAAGCTGTCGCAGTTTTGACTCGCTACCACAGAAGCGTTCATAGAATTTCTTCATGTCCCACAGGTTTCTAGGAGAAACACCCATCTGAGGGTAGCGTTGCTTCAAGTCATAGGACAAACGATTGACTACGCTACACCCATGCTTGCTCTCAACTTTTCTGTCATGAAGCAATTTCCCTATTTCCCAATGAGCCGTACCGATGGCAGAACATACTGCTGTTGCTACCATAGCTCTTGTTCTGTCAATAACTGCGACAGCCTGTCGCAGAATTGCATCATACTCTAATCCTTGTATTTGCGTAATGTCTGTCATGGTCTCAATCTTTACCCGTTATAAGTTCTCGCTTGTCAATGTCAAGTAACGTTGCAATCTTGTCTAATGTGTATAGGTCAGGCTGGGAGACATTAGTACACCACTTGCTTACAGTAGCTGGATTTTTCCCTAATTCCTCGGCAAGCCATTTAGCTGTTCTCTTCTTTTCAACAAGCACAACTTTGATTCGATTTAAATCCCTCATTTATAAATATCTTTAACTTGAACGCAAATATATACAAAATAGTTGGCGATAAGTGGATTTTGAAATACAAAACTTATTTGTACATTCGTTTTTCATAATTATTAAAAAGTTCTCGTTATATTGAGTCCAAAAACAGAACACTATGGCCATTCTTCGCAGGTAATACTTTCAGCACAAAACTTGCACACTTCATTTATTGTGATTTACAAAAGTTAAATTCAGCTTTACTTATGCATTCAAAGAAAAACCATTCCACTTTTCTATCGCGCCAACAATAAATAACTGATAATCAATTGTATTTACACTTAATGATTTTTATATCTTGGCCGAAAAAAGGGAAGAGAAAGCCGCAAAACGGGCAACTCCTGCTTTGTCCGCACAAATTCTGCTCCCGATCTTTCCTTTCTCTTTCCCGTATTCAATCAATATATAGTCTTTTTTCGTATATTTACCGCGACAAACCAATTAATTAGACGATGCCTATGGCATAAACGGAGAAATATTAAGAGATAAAATATAAAAAGCGTTAGCTTTTATTCTTGCTTTTGAAACTTGGCCGTTTTAATCGCAGACAAGAGTAAAGCGTAAACGCTCACGGAAACGTGGGCTTTACTCGTTTATTTGTCTGCACGGTTGGCCAAGACCTCAAAAGCAAATAAAAGGTACTGTCCCACGTCTTTTTTATATGTGTAACTAAACTTCCGCCGGGGGACGGGCGGGACCGATTTACACACATGAAACACAATCTGCCTATCTCTGCTCTATCGGTCGGAGCCGTGCCGACCGGATTCGATCAATACAACATTACCGGCCTCCGCAACGACATGAAAGATTTTCCCGGTTACGAACGGGTTAACGGATGTTCGCGGCTATGTCGGTGAAAAGAATCTTTTTATCGGTCATTTGCCTGTCGTGCTTTCTGTCGGCCCATGCCGGACAGGGAGCCGATTCGGTGCGTATCTACTACCGAGCAGGCTACCGCTACGTTGAACCGGGATTCCGCGATAACCGCGCCGCGCTGGACCGACTGGTACGGTATATCGGCGAGGCACGCTCTGCGGGCCGCCTCGAACGTATCTCCATACGTTCCTACGCCTCCCCGGACGGGGCTAACCGTGCCAACGAACTGCTCTCCGAACGGCGTGCCGATTCGCTCTCTTCATGGATAGTCCGCCACGGCTCCGTTCCCGCCTCCCTGATCGACAGGCAGGCCGCCGGGATAGCGTGGGACGAACTGCGGGCACAGGTGGCCGCATCCGGCATGCTGTACCGCGACGAAGTGCTCGACGTGCTGGACAACACGCCCGTCTGGATCTTCGATGAAAAGAACCAGGTCGTGGGCGGCCGTAAACAACGGCTGATGGACCTGCGCGGCGGCGAACCTTATCGCTATATGCTGCGGGAGTTCTTCCCCGACCTGCGAAGCAGCGTCGTCGTGACATTATACTTCCGGTCGGAAGAAACACCGGAAAGCACGCAACCGCCTGCGGTCGCTCCGCCCCCTGCTCCGGAACCTGGACTGAAACCTGCGGAGAACGACGAGCCGCAACCGGCAACCGTTCCCGATACGGCCGCCGCACCTGAACGTACGGACGAAGCCGGGGAAGCAATCCCGGCACTTATAGGCAAGGCCAGTCCCGAAGCGAAGGGGTGGACTCCCCGGCTCGTAGTCAAGACCAACGCCGTCGGCTGGGCTATGGCCATAAGTAATGTCGCGGTGGAGATAGACCTCTCGCAAAAGCTGTCGCTCAACATTCCGGTTTACTACTCCGCATGGAACTACTTCAGCGGGACGACCAAGTTCCGCATGCTGGCCGCCCAGCCCGAACTGCGTTATTGGCCCACGCGGGATCGCCGCCTCTTCGCGGGCGTCCACTTCGGCGTCGCCTCGTACAATCTCGCCCTCGGCGGCAAGTGGCGCATACAGGACCACGACGGGATGACCCCGGCTTTGGGCGGAGGCGTAAGCGTCGGCTACCGGATGCCCCTCGGCCGCAGCGACCGCTGGAACGTCGAGTTCTCGCTCGGCGCGGGCGCGTACCGCCTGCATTACGACAAGTTCCACAACGAACCCGGCGGAGCGTATTCCTCGACCGTCCGCAAGACCTTCTTCGGGGTAGATAACGCCGCCGTGTCGTTCTCCTATACGTTCGACCTGAAAAAGAAAGGAGGCAGGCGATGAAAAGACTACTGTACCTGGCGATATGCCTTCCGCTGGCATGGCTGACCGCCTGCGACGTGCACGAATTTCCGGATGATTTCGGAACACCTTCGACGATGGAGGTCCGGATCATGGCCGACATAAACTTCCTTACCCCTTTTGAGGATGTCCATGAAATTACCCGTGCGGGCGCTGCCGGAACGGAAAACGCCGCAGGGCCTGCCCGGTTGATCGTCGAGGCTTATACCGACAACCATCCCGGCGGGGAACTGTACCCTTCCGATATATACGGGGCCGAACCTTGCTTGCGGCAGGTGATCCCGTTGGACGAAAGGGCCTTTTGCGACGATCCCGTAGAACTGACGCTCGAATTGGCTCCCCGGGCCTACCTGCTCCTCGCATGGGCCGATTATCAGGATGCCGAAACGGGGGATGAATTGCATTACACGGCCGACAGACTTCACAGCGTATGTTTCTGCGGAACTTATCGCGGTAATGCGGAAACGAAAGACGCCTTCGCCGCCAACAAACGCATAGACCTTTCCCGATACAGAGGACAGCGGAACGCAGTCGTCGAGGAACGAATCACCCTCGACAGGCCCCTCGCCCGCTACGAGATCATCACGCGCGACGTGGCGGAGTTCCGGCGGCAGCGTGCCGCCGAAGCGAGAACGGGCGGCGACCTCTCCTCTTACCGGGTCGAGGTCGCCTACCGGGGATACCTGCCGTCCACGTATAACGCGGCTACGGACAATCCCAGCGATGCCGTGCAGGGAGTCGCTTTCAACGCATCGCTGGCCGAAGTGACCGAAACCTCGGCTACGCTCGCTTTCGATTATGTGTTCGTCAACGGTACGGAATCCGCCGTAACGGCCGACATACGCATATATGACGACGGCGGCGAACTCGTCAGCGAAAGCACCGGCATCCGCATTCCCTATAAGCGGAATGTCGTCACCCGGATATACGGGGACTTTCTGACCCGAAGCTACAATTCCGGTGTGGGCATCGATCCGGATTATGACGGAGAATACGATATCTACCTTTAAGTTTCACCTTTTTAATAATTCTAATTCTATGAAAAAGTTCACATTGTTTTCATTGGTGATGTTATCGGCCGCGTTGGCCTTTACATCGTGCAGCAAAGAGCTTGATCCGGGACAAGTCCGGACGAAGGAAGTAGCCGTTTCACTCGCTACGCGGCTGCCGTCGGCCCCGCAATCGAGGGCCGTAACCGAACAGGTAGCGGACATAGAGGGATACCACCTGCGGTATATCCTCGAAATCTGGACAAGCGGCGATAAGCCCGAACTCTACAAACGGATCGTAAAGGAGGCGGACGCAGACAAGACGACCTCTTTCGACGTCACGCTCCTTTCCGGCCGTACTTTCGATTTTCTCTTGTGGGCCGACTATGCCGAGGACGGCGGCAACGAGGATATGCACTATACGACCGTCAACGGTTTGAAGGAGGTCAGCCGGTCCGAAAAGACCTATATTACCGACGAGCAGCACGACTACGGGCTGGCAGCCACCCGCGATGCTTTTTCGGCACACAAGCAAGTGACCGCAGATGCACCCATAAACGAAACCATTACCCTGACCCGTGCCGTAGCGCAGCTCAATATCTTTACTACGGACTATGAGCAGGTGGAGGAGAGCTTCAGACCCGTCTACACCGGCCTTACCATAACGACGGCGGCGGATTTCAATGTACTGACCGGGACTTCGTTCGGTTCGGCGACTTCCGATCTCCGCTCGTATGTGGCTGTCAAGACCGAAAAGGAAGGTACTACGCCCGACAAGAACAAGGTGTTCACCGGTTATTATTTCACTTCGTCCGAAGGGAAAAACGTAGTGGATATGGACGTGCATTTCTACCGTGCCGACAATAGCGAAGTCGTGACATATAACATGACCAACATTCCGTTGCAACAGAACTACCGTACCAACGTGACCGGCGCCCTGCTTACTCAAACCGGAACGCTCCATGTCGAGACCGAGGCCGCTTTCGCCGGAGACGACATCGAAACGACCGAGCCGAAAGATACGCCTACCGAAACAGGACTTTACTATTCGCTGGACGGTGAAGACTGGACGAAATGGGAAACAGCGGATATGCCGGAAGGGACCTATTCTTCGTTCGCGGCGCTCTCCGTCGGAGGACAGAAATTGACTCAGAATCATCTCACCGCGATAAAGGATCGGAATCTCGAAGTGATCGACCTGAGCAAAGCCATATTCGAAAGGAATACCATGTTCAACAACTCCTTCGAAAACAGCACGGCTTTGCGTTCGTTCATATTCCCGGAGAACATTACCTATATGCCAGCCTATTTTTTCAAAGGGTGCAGTAATTTGGTAAGTGTCGGTTTGACCGATGCAATGACATATATCGGGGCCGGCGGGTTCCAGAACTGCACCTCGCTGACCGAAGTCACACTGCCCGAAAGCGTGACGACGTTAAGGACAATGGCTTTCAGAGGCTGTACGAATCTGCGAACCGTCAATTTGTCGAACATTACCACTTACGAGCGTCTGCTGTTCGAGGGGTGCGAACATTTAGAGATACAGAACGTAACTTTCCCCGACGATATGACGGCGATTCCCGATCAAATATTCGCCAACTGCAAAAGCATTCGGGCCGTAACTTTCCCGCCGCAACTGGAAACCATCGGGTACAATGCGTTCAGCGGTTGTTCGGGTATAACAGAGATCAATCTGCCCGAATCGGTGACCAGTATCGATTATGGCGCTTTTGCGGGAACATCCATCTCTTCGATCGTACTTCCCAACGCGGTTACCGTACTGTCGCCGAGGATGTTCAAACAATGCGAACAACTGACATCGGCAACTTTCTCCAACGATATTACATCCATAGGATCTGAAACTTTCCGTTGGACTGCTCTGGAGTCGATCACCATTCCGGGTACGGTATCCACGGTTGAACAGGTGGCGTTCGCCGATATGCCGAACCTGAAAACCGCCGTTATCGAAGACGGGGAAGCTCCGTTGACATTCGGACTCGGATTCTTTTATCAGGATGAAGCGTTGACATCCGTGACCTTCCCGTCCAATACGGCCGCTTTCAACAATAGGGTGTTGCTCGGATGCTACAATCTGGAAACCATCACCTGCAAAGCTATGAAAGCCCCTGCGGTGAAATTCGAGGATTTCGGAATGATCAATGAAGACCACGGCAGAAACTATCTGGCAGGCTTGAACGTGCCTGACGGACAAAAGAAACTGATCGTGCCTACCGGTGCGACCGGATACGAAGACGATCTTCAGGAAGACGGGACCGAGAACTACTGGAAAACCGTGCTGTTGAATCCCGACAAATGCGGTTACACGATCGAATACCGGGATTTGTAATAACCTTTCGACGAGGAATATCCTCTACATAACATTAGTACACGAAGTAAACCGGGACGCACTTATATAAGTGCGTCCCGGTTCGATTATGTTCGGTCCGTTCGTGAGGTTAGAACGGGTCTTCGGTAGGTCGGTAATTTTTGTAGGGAGGCGTATATCTGCAAAGGTTCGGGGATTCAGTTTAGTCGGGTTAGCTTTATATATAAGCTAAACTAATGTAAACTAAATTCAGGCGGGTAGATTGGATTGCCTGTACGCTTTTGTTTTTGGAAAATGTTTAACTTCGCAAATGCGGTGCACCTCGATAACTCTTTTTCTTTTGGCCAGCAAAAAACAAGTATCATTCAAGCGATAAGAGGGGGATAATGCAATTGTCAGGGAAAACGCTCCTAAATGTGCTGACGAAAAGAAAAAGAAACACGAAACAAGAGTGCCGAGAGGTGCTTAGATTGCCGATGCTATATCCCCTTTTGTTCCTATATTGTTTCTTTCAACGGTTGTTCTTAGCTATATTTTACTGATTAAATGTTATTTATGCAAATATAGGATAACATTTACCAGATTTCGTATAAGCAAAACAAATTTGAACGCTTTTCAATATGGTTGGGTCGAGTATAGTCGACGATGTAAAAGTAGGGAAAAATTTCTTTAAATGGATTTTTTTGAATATTTCCCATAATTTTTTTTTTGTGTTTTGATGGTTGTTTCCTGTTAAGAAATTTGTTTTTGGCATTCTTTTATTATTAAATATGTGTAATTAATGTTTATGTGGTATTTAACATTTACGGGTTAAAAAAATGTTAAATGACTATTGTTTTATTGAAAAGGGGCTTGTATATTTACGACATACTTTGTTATGAATATTTAACATTATTTGTCATATTCTGGTCGAAAATCAATATTAACCAAACATATATATTTCCCATGAAAAGCAATAGAAAAAAATGCAATCTCAACCAGTTGGCGGGGATTATGCCAATTATCGGGAATGAAGAACAGAAAAATTCCGTAGGTGGAGATTACTATTACTCAGAACAAGGAGAGTTGCTTGGTTATCAGCCTGGGGGCAATCAAATTCGCGTGATTGATAAAGCGCAATACAGTAATGGAATGTATAGCACCGCTAAATTACTTTGTTATGCGTCTTCTGAGGCTCAACGTAATGTGTTTTCCAAGATAGCGGGAGTCGATTGTCAAGTCACGGCCGGTGCCTCGGTTCCAGATGCCAACGGCTATGTTGAAGAAGCATATTGTACGCCTTCGGGGCAGATCTATATGAATTATTACGGAAGTGTATACCGGCAGTGTGATTTTTGGGATGTATATTCGACATTATTGCATGAAAGGACTCATTTGGGACAAATAGGCTCCAATTTGACTAGTGATGACCGGGAATTATTGGCCCGGCAAGCGCAGATAAACGATCCTTACTTCAGCCGTTGTTCCGAAGATTACCAATTGCGGGTGTTATGTGATTTTGTACTCCGTGGCGGAACAGTTTATTTCTAATTTTAATTGAAATGAAGAAAGTTTACCATGGGAAAAGGGGCATTGCAATGTTCATTCTGGGTATTTGGATTCTTATTACATCGTGTGCAGATAGCGTAAAAGTTCCTCCTCGGCAGTTTCATAGCTGGACGAGCGATGTGATATTTCTCGACAGTACTCGTTACCTGATGGACCGATCGCCTCTGTATGGACTTGGAGGTTATGAGTATTTGCTGCCCATAGGAGTGACGATGATAGATCCGCCATACCCCCCCGGAACAATAGGAAACGATGATAAAAAATACGCAGCGATCTGGACGTTGGTTGACAGCATGCTTTATCTGAGAGCTATCGACGGCATAAGAACGGTACCGAGAGTCTACATGAGTACGCAATATATTCCGGAAATGAAGAAATTCCTCATAAGTAAAAAAGCGGTGAAAAAAGCCGAAACTCCTCTCGATAAGACACCCATTCGGGCCGCCTGGGTAACAGGCTTGTTTTACGTCAAAAAAGCGGTGGATAAGCCCGGGGAATTCTTCGATTTGGGCGCATGGAGAAAAAGTCCGTTTCAAGAATTGACTTTCGACGAGGGGAAACTCGTTTCGGTCAGGGAAATAGAAACTCTTCCCGTTACGGAAGACGATGAAAAAGAATACCAGAAAAAGTTAATAGAGAACAGGGAGAATCGGGGTAAAGTAAACGAATACATGGAACGGTATCATTTGAAATATTTGGACTTATACGACGATAATAATAATAAAGTCCCTTTTTAAAAAGGGAGGCTGATAGTATTGTTTTCAATGCGCTAAGAAATCGCACATAATTATAAAAGTAAAACTACCATGAAAAACAATCGAAAGAAATATAATCTCAATGAACTAGTAGATATCTTGTCGGTTATCGAGAACGATGATGGACAGTGAGGTATAAGGGCAACTGCACACCAGAGGTATGATCTCGTTTTACATGCCTGGGATATTGAGCGAGTCCCCTCTACGGGATCTTAAAGATTATCGAGGAGCGTGCGGTGAAGGAGGGTTCATATTTACTGATTTCCACATCCTGAGGAGGCGGAGAAGCACTATTGAAAAACCATATGCCACGATATGGGTTTTATTCGATAGCACCTTATTCCTTACCGCATTGGATTATAGCTGTACTTCTCTTTCATTTGGAGCTGCTTCGGATAGGGTGTATCGTTCGATGGAAATTTTTTTTGGGGAAACAATCCGTTCCTGGCGAAAAGGTGAAATTGCCGCCATTCAGAATAATTTCCCTCGGACAGATCAAAGCTGAAAGGGTAAATGGCTGTTTTTATGTGAAGAAAGCGTTAGATTCGATATTCCCTGATACTAAAGCATGACAGTCGTTACCGTTCACTAAGTTGATATTTCAAAATGAGATTTTGGTGTCGAGATAAAAATTTGAAACATATCCCCTGATACAAATTCAGAAAAGAAAGCTTTCAAAAAAAGAAGAAGCGATCCAATAAGAAAAAGGGGGATTAATAAAAACATCTATCCGGATAGTCTGAGTAGGGCATATGACTGAAATAAGAGAAGAAGGCGATATTTCTCCTGGTGTCGGCGCTGGGCAGTCCATATCAATGAATGATAATCAGGATGCTGACAAGAGCGAAGAAGTTCAGGATATCATTGATCGGATACCTACACGGTGGACGGAGCGCATTTCGTTGCTTACGGCATTGTTGATTTTAGGGATCATCGCGTTGGGTTTTATCATCAAATACCCCGATACGGTAGATGGTCAGATCTCAGTGACAGCCCATGCGGCTCCGGTACGTCTTGTGGCTAATACGAGCGGCAAAATGTACTTGCTTCGTGAAAGTGGAGATTATTTGTGTAAAGGAGATGTAATCGCTTATATCGAGAGCGGGGCCGACTATCGGGATATCCTGTACCTGGACTCAACACTACGTTCAACAGGTTTTGAGAATACCGGTATGGACTCGTTGCCCGGAGATCTGATCCTCGGTGACGTGGGTACGGCCTACAACTCTTTTATGGTTGCGTATGCCCAATACAAGCTTCTGATTCAGTCGGATATTTATGAAACGATGCGTAGGAATCTCACGGGCAAGATCGCCCTTGATGAGCAGATCGTGGTGAACATGGTCCGGGAAATCGAGCTGAAGAAACAGGCTGTGGACAGCGCATACGCACAATTAGATCGGGATAGCCTACTTGTAATACAAAACGCCTTGTCTGTGGCGGAGTATCAACAACAACGTAATAACTGTCTTGTTCTGGAAGAGGCGGTATTAACGTTGCAGAATAACCGGTTGGCCAAACAATCGGAGATTGCCCAGAATCGTTTGGAAATCCAGCGTATCACACTCGAAGAAAATGAAACCCGTGCTAAGACATTCGCCGAGGTGAATACGGCCCGCAATGCGTTGGAGAACGCTGTCAATGTATGGAAAGAGCGATATCTACAGTATGCACCGATCGACGGAGAATTGGAATATCTCGGCTTTTGGAGGGAGAACAGTTTTGTCAATTCCGGACAGGAGCTTTTCACGGTTATTCCGGATAAAGGCGATTTCTTCGGTGAGATAAAGATTCCGGCTCAGGGAGCGGGAAAGGTCGAGGTGGGGCAGCAGGCCAACGTGAAATTGCTGAAATATCCTTATGACGAGTACGGTTATTTGCGTGGTAAGGTAAGTTCCATTTCACGGATCACAAACAATATCAATACTGAGAATGGAATCACCCCTACTTATTTGGTTACCATATCGTTTCCGGATGGCATGACGACGAATTTTGGTCGCCGTCTTCCTCTCGATTTCGAAACGCAGGGCCAGGTAGAGATTATCACTAAACGAAAGCGACTGATCGAGAGATTGTTCGATAATCTGAAAGCCAAAGCGGAGAAATAATATATCCTGCCGATCCGTCACATCCAGAAATTGATTGTCCAACCTATTCACCCAACTTTATGTTTAAACTCTTTCCGGTTGAATATCAGATGGACTCGCAAGACTGCGGGCCAGCTTCGCTGAAGATTATTGCTAATAGAAATAGTTGAATTTATTTGTTATAAATATAGGAATTAATTTTAATTTGATACAGGTCTTCATCCGAGATTAGATGCTTAAACCAAGATTCATGTGGAAATCTGGTCGGGATAATAATTGGCAAATCACGATAGTGAAAATATCCGGAAAATTCGCCAAAATTATTTGTGAAAATCAGGGAAATACTGTAACTTTCAATGCTAGATTCTGTCATTCGACAGAGATAATTACCTGTAATTATTCTATTGCCTGATCAATCTATGAAAATATCGGTCGCGCTGTGTACATACAACGGCGAAAAGTATATTGCTGAACAACTATGCAGCATTTTTTGCCAGGATGAATATTTTATCGATGAAATTCAAATAGGTGATGATGGATCGACAGATCATACGATTGATATTATCCAAGAATTTCAGGCAAAATACGGGAAAATACATTTGACCGTAAATGATGAGCGTTTGGGCCCTGTGAAGAATTTCGAACGTACAATCATGCGATGCCAAGGAGATTATATCTGCCTGTCGGATCAGGATGACGTCTGGCATCCTGATAAATTGAAAGTGCTTATACCTATTCTTGAAAATGATAATACAATTCAGGCTTGCTTTACCAATGCTTCCCTGATTGATGGGGAAGGGGAGCCTATCGACGGGTGTTTATGGCAGGCATTTGGTGCTAAACGTAACGAGGAGTGCCTTTTGACTACAGATAGAATATTGGAGTTTATTCTACGTTTCGGCAATGTTGTTACAGGCGCTACGCTGGTCTTAAAATC
Organism: Candidatus Alistipes pullistercoris; assembly: GCF_027665465.1. Classification (NCBI taxonomy): domain Bacteria; kingdom Pseudomonadati; phylum Bacteroidota; class Bacteroidia; order Bacteroidales; family Rikenellaceae; genus Alistipes; species Candidatus Alistipes pullistercoris. The sequence goes on from NZ_JAQDED010000005.1 coordinate 258,782, forward strand.
AGCATGTAGGGATAAAATTCTTCCGTTTTATCACAGGTATGGATATGAATATCACGACTGGATGATTGCTAGCCAGTTAGCGATGAATAAGGAAATATATCCCGTAGATCAAGAGTTGATCAGTTATAGGATACATGAAAAACAGCAGGCCGGGATTCCCCGCTCAGATACCTGGGATACGATCTTTGATATACGTAAAAACATCCTGGGGAAAAGATTTGACAATGTAAGTTACAGTAGGACACTGGCTTTTACGTGGAACTATTTCAAAAATACAATCAACGAACTTCGTTTTTATAAAGAAGCATCTGGATATTTACTGAAGCGGTGTTTTGTGGAAGCCCGGAGAGAGTGGGCCAGTTTCAAACGGTATCAGTTGATTCCAAGTTCAAGTGGAAGTAGTCATTCTGATTCTAAAAGTTCAATTTGTTTTTTCGTCGGATACTCCGATTCAGGTGTGACCGCTCCGGAAGATATGGAATATATCCGCGAGCTCCAGAAACATTTTTGTAGGGTGATTGTACTGACTAATTATCAACCATCGGACGAAGTTCCTGGTTATGAATATATGTTGTTGGAAAATAAAGGATATGACTTCGGTTTTTTCTATCAGGCGGTTAGACGGATGAATTTAGCATACTATCATACTGTCGGGTTTGTAAATAATAGTAATCGATTAGTGAGAGGAGCTTCCCTACATGACTTTTTCTCATGGTGCCGTTTACAACGATCTTCGTTCTGCGGAATTACCGATAGCTATCAGGCACCTGAAGATGTCGATCCCCGATATGCATATCATTTGCAAAGCCATTTGCTCGTATTTAAAGGGCGGGCCATTGAGTATTTGCTAGATTTTTTCGATGAGATAGATTTCAGGCGTTTCTTTTCAATCGAGAATAAGACCACTCTGAGACGGTTCATTATCAAGGAATGCGAAATTGGGTTAACTCGCTATATGATCCGACGTAAAGTGAAGCCAGTGTCTTGGATGAAATCAGAAGTACTATGTTCGGAGATGTGTCGATCGGTTGAAAGTGTCAATCCGCATATTGATTTCTGGGAGGAGATGATACAGCGGGGATATCCTCTGATGAAAAAGAAGCTCATATCCGGGAAATGGGATAATCTGATTCGAAATGCCGATAATATTTCGAAGTACCTGTAAAATCAAGGAGGGAAAATATGATTAGAGTAAACTGCATTAATCTGGAAAGCCGTACCGAACGTAAGAACCATATCGAAATAGAGTTCTCCGATCGCCATGAATTTAATCTGCGGATCGTCCAAGCTATCAAACATGAAGTGGGCGCGATCGGGCTATGGCAATCATTGATCGGAGTGGTAAAAGAGATGTCTCTGTACGATGACGAGTATTTCATTTTTTGTGAGGATGATCATACATTTACCAAGCATTATACGTCCGGGGTACTGCAAGAAGGTATCGAAACAGCGAAGAGTCACAATGCCGATATTCTCCTTGGAGGTGTCAGTTGGTTGGAAACGGCCGTACAGGTATCTGATCGTATGTTCTGGGTGGATAAGTATACCGGTAATCAGTTTGTGGTGATATTCAATAAGTTCTATCCTGTGATTTTGGGAATAACTGATTTTGAAAATATGACTGCCGATAAAAAAATATCTGAACTGTCCGAAAACAAATTCGTTATATTCCCGTTTATTTCACTTCAGAAGGAATTCGGATACTCCGATGCAACGAATAATAACAATAATACCGGGCGAGTGGATTACTTGTTCGATACGACGATTAAAAAGCTATCGAAGATCGATAAGGTTAGACGCTATTATTGTAATATGCGATGAATTATGGAGACGGCTAATATCGAATTGCCGGTTTACCTAATCGGCAGTCAATTTGACGGAGGTACCGTAGAGGCAGCGTTCAAACAGTTTGAAGGAAGGGATGAGTTCTGTCTGAGTATGATTGATGACGTGAAAGATGCTCGGGGGAAACCGGATCGTTGGCAAACAGTGAAACGGTGCGTGAAAAAAGCGATTGAGGCTCAGGAGGATTTGTTTGTCCTTTGCGAGTCCGATCATATTTTTACGGCACAATACCATAAGGATTATCTGATTCGAAATATTATAGAGGCTCATGGACAAGGATGTAATATTTTGTGCGGAGGTGTCGCAAGTTTTCAGGATGCCGTTCCGTTGAGCCGAAATCGGTATTGGATCGATAGTTTCATGGTTTCGTCTTTCACGATCATATATGTAAAATTCTATCAAAACTTGCTCGATGAGCCGGGGACAGAAAATTTGACTCTCGACCAGAATCTTTCGAAAATGACTAGCCATAAAATGACGCTCTACCCATTTATTTCTGTTCGGAATTACCCGAAATCGGGAGGACTGGGGACTTTGCAATGCGAGATAATGTATCGGTTTACAAATTCCGGGATGAAACTAAAGATTTATCAGGAGGCTTATGACCGCTATATTTTGAAAAATCGATAAAAAAAGGGAGAATTTCCCCCTTTTTGCGTTTGGCGTCGAAACCTGTTAGTCCTCATATCGGAACATTCCTTCTATCTGCTCCAAGTATTCAGGGAATTTCTTATGTCCTTCCTCCGTAGTGAAGATGTACATCATAATATACCCCCGTCCTTTCTTTTGGATCACCAGTGTGTCGAGATACTTATACTTCCCCTGGTAGTCGTAGTATTCGTTCACAGGTTTAAAATTCAGTGAAACCCGGAAAGCCGTATCGGCATTGAATATACTTTTAGCCTTTTCTTCCGGATAATATTCGAGGTATTGACGCCAGTCTATATCGTTTCTTCCATGTAAAAAATAATGATAATGTCCCATTGCAAAGATAATATCCGCTCTGGTTGACCACATGTGTTGCATGTCGAGTACGCGAAGCGGATCGTCGGGAGAGTAACGTTTCATCGATATGATATACAGCGTGTCCTCGGGGGTAAGGGGCGGAAACAAGGAAAACATGGCGATACATTGCCGGTCTTTGGAATATAATACGTTATAGCCGGCAGTCATGATTTTCCTTAATTTAGGATAACCATAAAAGTCTTCCCCATACAAAATTTCGTCGAACTCACGCGGTTTAGTGTATGTTGCGCCCATCAATTTTAGTATCCTGGAGTTTTCATTCCCCAACCATCTGTTTTCATAATAACTGATGTTCCGGGTTACGTCCCCTGCCCAGACTTTCTGGTTTTGGGCAGGGCATAACACCGGTACCATGATGGACTGAATTAAAAAAATAAGGCATATGAATGTTCGCATCATAGTCTGTTTTTATTAAAATATAGAACCGCCGGCAGAATACGACCCTACTTCTCCGACGGCATAGATCGTCGACCAAGCGCCAATATCAACCTTGCCAGGCATTTGATTTGCCTCATCCCAGTACTTAATTTGAGTTTTTCCTGTGTTAGGATTTAGGTAGGTGCCGGTGATAACCACCGCATGGCCCACCTGGCCATTATCATTATTGAAAACCATCATCCCTTTGTACTCTTTGCCGTTATATGTGATGTTTCCTTGCTGAGAAATCGATATCTGATTATCTCCGATTTCAAATACCTCCATGTCTCCGAAAGATCCCATTGTGGGAATATCACTTGCATTTACTTCGCCCCCACTACCTGCCCAATATCCTAGTACCTCATGCGTTTCAATTGAGTAATGCTGCCAGTCGAAGGCATCTCCGTCTAGAAAATCTAAACAATGGAATACACATGAAGGTGGGGGTTCTTTCCCTCCAATAGAGGACTCCATCTCATCTTTTTCAATAATCTCTAGAAAATCTGCTGATTTTAGCTTGTCCAAGGTAAGTTTTGTTTTCATCGTATTTTTATATTTAAATTAATAAAATAATGAATTGACTTAACTGGCTTCCCTTGTTTACTCCAACATCTTCATCAATACAATTCACATAACTATTTATGTCGAGTAAAACCTCTGCTTATTTTGAGATTTAAAATCTGTTCGATGTAAATATAATAATAATAATGATTGAAATACAATGCAGTATTAGGATTATTTTTTTAGCATAATTAAATACTGATGTAGATGTTTTATATTGATGAAATTCAGCGTTATAATGTGTATTTACGAAAATGTAAGGGGATGGACGAGCTATTTTTTTCCTACTAATCTCTCAGAAATCTCATTTTTAGCTCTATGTGTATGAGCAGGGTTGATGGCTGTTAATATTCCCATACAAACATATAGAGCCACGCCTATATAAGCGTGGCTCTATTGGCAAAACCGAAGACGGTTTATTTTTTCGACTCTTCCAGAGATGCCTGACGGAATTCTTTCATCAGTTTGGTCAGTTCAAGGGTAGCTTTGCGGGCGCGGGTGCCGGCTGCTTTGTTTCCATTTTCGAGTTGACGGGTCGCATCGGCAGAAAATTCAGCCATCTTGGCCTGGATCTTCTCAAATAATTCTTTCATTTTTATTGAGTCTTAAATGTGACGGGCAAATATACGATTTTTGTGGAATATCGTTATGTCGCGTTTTTATAGTTCCGATGTAGTAATTTTTGTCTGTTTGAGGTGTATTAATTAAATCGGTTGGGCGGGGGGAGGCTAGGTGTCTTTGTTCAATGATTTATCGGGATTTACAGATTACGACAAACTTCTTGCATAATTCTATAAAAGATAGTACCTTTGCTTAATAGATAGGTAAAGTGACGTAAAATGCTGGACAAATACGTCAGTCAGAATCGTTACCAAATCGTTACTGTTTGAAATATTGGAATGCGGTAAGCATTAATAAATAGGCAATTGCGAGGATGGGTTCGAATCCCCCTTTCTCCGCGATTTGAGATAATTGCAGATGTCCGTACAGCCGGCCGTGAGGCGGTTGTACGGATGTTTTTGTTTTCAGATACTCTTGCCCGGACGTGGGAATGACGGCGTCGGCGCGTTGCGAAGCGGCGGGAATGTAAATCCTGCCCGATGCCCGGAACTGTCTGGCGACAGGCGATGCATAGCGGGCCGGCGGCGGCTTTCGCCGAGGCGGACCCTTTTTCGAAACCCGCGAAGCGGGGCGAAACGGTTCCGTTCCGGATCGTTATAAATAAAAAGCGATCGTGAAATTGTTATAAGTTTTTTTAATTTTGCGAACATCGGGGAAATATCCTTATGCACACGTGTTTCCCGTCTGTAATACGGGTAGGATTATCCGTAATTCGGGTACGGTCGATATGGCCTGTTTTTAGGTATTTTTGTGGTGCGGGGAGTAAAAGATGGAAACGAAAGAACGATAATATATAAAAGCCTATGTTGCGAAAAATAAGAGTAACGCTCGCCGTCGTCTGTTTTACGCTGATCACATTGTTGTTTCTCGATTTTACGGGAACGTTGCACGCGTGGTTCGGGTGGCTGGCGAAAATTCAATTCTTGCCGGCGGTACTGGCGCTGAATGTCGGCGTAATCGTGGCGCTGCTGGCGTTGACGCTTCTGTCGGGGCGTGTCTACTGTTCGGTGATCTGCCCGTTGGGGGTATTTCAGGACGCGATTTCGTGGATCAGCGGGAAACGGAAAAAGAAAAAATACCGTTTTTCGTATTCGCCGGCCGTATCGTGGCTGAGGTACGGTGCGCTGGCGTTGTTCGTCGTCGCAGCGGTCGCCGGTATCGGTTCGCTGGTGGCGTTGCTCGCTCCGTACAGTTCCTACGGCCGCATCGTGCAAAACCTGTTCGCTCCCGCGTATCAGTGGGGAAACAACCTGCTGGCCTATCTGGCCGAAAGGGCCGGCAGTTACGCTTTCTACCGGACGGAGGTGTGGATGAAAAGCCTGCCGACTTTTCTCGTGGCCGCCGTTACTTTCGTGACGCTGATCGTGCTGGCGTGGCGTAACGGTCGTACTTATTGCAATACGATTTGCCCGGTGGGTACGGTGCTGGGTTTTTTTTCCAGGTATTCCCTGTTCCGTCCGGTGATCGATACGGAAAAATGCAACGGTTGCGGTCTTTGTGCGCGTAAATGCAAAGCGGCCTGCATTGATTCGTCGAAGCACCGGATCGATTACAGCCGGTGCGTGGATTGTATGGATTGTATCGACGCTTGCCGGCAGGGAGCCGTCGGTTATCGGTTCCGGTTTGCGAAAACCGGTGCGAAACCGGCCGTCGCTTTCGAAGCGGTCGGCGATACGCGAAAGCCGGATACAGCCCGCCGCAGTTTTTTGACCGGTCTGGGACTGTTGGCCGCTTCGGCAGCCGTCCGGGCGCAGGAGAAAAAAGTGGACGGCGGCCTGGCCGTTATTTTGGACAAGAAGATACCGGATCGGGCGACGCCCGTCGTCCCGCCCGGAGCCCGGAGTCTCCGGAATATGGCGGCCCACTGTACCGGCTGCCAGCTCTGCGTGTCGGTATGTCCCGACGGCGTATTGCGGCCTTCGGCCCGTCTGGCGACCCTGATGCAGCCCGAAATGTCTTATGAGCGTGGTTACTGTCGTCCGGAGTGCGCTAAATGCGCCGAGGTTTGTCCGACGGATGCGATACGCCTGACCGGTCTTGCGGAAAAATCGTCGATTCAGATCGGCCATGCCGTCTGGGTGAAAGAGAACTGCGTGCCGCTTACGGACGGGGTGGATTGCGGCAACTGCGCTCGCCATTGTCCGACGGGAGCCATTACGATGGTTCCGTCCGATCCCGATACGGCGGATTCTCCGAAAATCCCCGTTGTGAACGAAGAGCGGTGCATCGGCTGCGGCGCGTGCGAAAACCTTTGCCCGGCGCGTCCGTTCAGTGCGATCTATATCGAAGGACACGAAAATCACAGAACGATTTAAGATTGCGAACTCATGGAAAAAAAGATAAAAAAAGAGAAAATAGACCGGCGCGAATTTCTGAAAAGACTCGGCGCGGGAGCGGCCGTTTCGGCGGTTGCGCTGTCCGGTTGCCGTCCGAAGCGCAATCCGGCGTCGGGCGACCGCTCGGCGCAAGGCGAGGTTCCGACCGATAAGATGACCTACCGCACTAATCCGACTACGGGCGACCGCGTGTCGTTGCTGGGGTACGGTTGTATGCGCTGGCCGACCGTTGCCGACAGCAGCGACGAGCAGATCGACCAGCAGATGGTCAATTCGCTGGTCGATTACGCCATCGCGCACGGCGTCAACTATTTCGATACGTCGCCCGCTTATTGTAAAGGGCGTTCGGAACGCGCAACGGGCATTGCGCTGAGCCGTCATCCGCGCGACAAATATTTGATTGCCACCAAATTGTCTAACTTTGCTCCTGCGACTTGGAGCCGGGAAGCTTCGCTGGCGATGTACCGCAATTCGTTCAAGGAGTTGCAGGTCGATTATCTCGACTACCTGTTGCTTCACGGCATCGGTATGGGCGGTATGGAGGCGCTGAAAGGACGCTATCTCGATAACGGGATGCTCGATTTTCTCGTTGCCGAACGCGAAGCGGGACGTGTCCGAAACTTGGGATTCTCGTATCACGGCGATATCGAGGTCTTCGATTACCTGCTTGCGCGGCACGATGAGATCAAATGGGATTTCGTGCAGATCCAACTCAATTACGTCGACTGGAAACACGCCAAAGAGGTCAACGATAGGAATACTGACGCCGAATATCTTTACGGTGAACTCGAAAAACGGGGTATTCCGGCCGTCATCATGGAGCCGCTGCTGGGCGGCCGGCTGTCGAACGTGCACGACCATATCGCCGCTAAACTGAAGCAACGTCGTCCGGAAGCGAGCGTCGCCTCGTGGGCGTTCCGTTTCGCGGGATCGTTTCCCGGCGTGCTGACCGTGCTGAGCGGTATGACTTACATGGAGCATCTGCAGGATAATCTGCGTACCTATTCGCCGCTTGAGGAACTGACCGGTTCGGACAAGGAGTTTCTGGAAGAGACGGCGCAGGCGTTGCTGCGTTATCCGACCATTCCCTGCAACGACTGCAAATATTGTATGCCGTGCCCTTACGGATTGGATATTCCGGGCATTCTGCTGCATTTCAACAAGTGTATCAACGAAGGTAATATGCCCTCTTCGTCGCAGGATGCGAATTACCGGAAAGCGCGGCGGGCGTTTCTGGTTGGCTACGACCGTTCGGTGCCGCGCTTGCGGCAGGCCAATCATTGCATCGGCTGTAACCAGTGCAATCCCCATTGTCCGCAAAGCATCAACATTCCCGCGGAGATGCAGCGCATCGACAAATTCGTCGAAGATCTGAAGCAGGGGCGTGCATTCTAACTAAAATGAACGGAGTATGGCAAGGGATACAAACGGAATAACTCCGGAGTTGCGAAGGCAGGCGATTGACCGGCTCTTTGCGGAACGGTGTTCGTGCGTGATTCGTAACGGTTCCGATATGCGGGTATTCTATGAACGGGGCGTGAAAGACTTGTACCGGCTGCTGAAAGAGGAACCCGGGCTCCTGCGCGGGGCTTTCGTCGCGGATAAGGTCGTGGGCAAGGCGGCCGCAGCGTTGCTGGCTTTGGGCGGCGTCGAAGAGGTATTTGCGGATGTGATCAGCCGGCCGGCCCTCGATTTGCTGGAGAAAAATGCGGTCGGCACCGGTTACAGGCTTTGCGTGCCGCATATCGTCAACCGTACGCATACCGGCCGGTGTCCGTTGGAAACCCGTTGCGACGGATTGCAAACGCCCGAAGAGTGCCTGGCACAGGTAACGGATTTTATCGAGACGATGAAACGGGAGGGATAGGCGCGGCCGGGGCGTTTCGTCTGTTGTCCGGTATGCGCGTGATTTGTAGTACTCTGTACAAAGAAACGGCGCCGGGGTATTTTCGGCCGGAACGTGAAAGCGTGCGGTTTGGAATATTTTCATCGTTTTTTGCCGGTTCCTGCTGGAATAAAGCGGATTGTTTCCGTATCTTTGTATGATTTTAATACGAAAAAGATGAAATTCGACGAACTCGGCCTGCACGAAGGCATCATGGAAGGAATCGAAACGATGAACTTCAAAGAGATGACCCCCGTTCAGGAACAAACTATTCCCATTATTCTCGAAGGAAAAGATCTGATCGCTTGCGCTCAGACCGGCACCGGCAAAACGGCCGCCTATACGCTTCCGTTGTTGGACCGTTTGCTGCACGAGGGCAATCCGGACAATGTGGTGAAATCGCTGATCGTAGTTCCCACGCGCGAGCTGGCGCAGCAGATCGATATCCAGTTTCAGGGTTTTTCCTACTTTTTACCCCTTTCGACGACGGTCGTTTACGGCGGTGGCGACGGTATCGGCTGGAGTCAGCAGAAACAGGGGATGATCATGGGCTCCGACATCGTGATCGCTACGCCCGGACGCCTGCTGGCCCATATTCAGAACAGCGGGGTGGATCTGTCGCACGTGCGCTATTTCGTGCTCGACGAGGCCGATCGGATGCTCGATATGGGATTCTTCGACGATATTATGAAGATCGTCGCCGAGTTGCCCGCCCAGCGGCAGACCGTGATGTTCTCGGCGACGCTTCCTCCGAAAATCAGGCAGTTGGCCAAACAAATCCTGCGCGATCCGTCCGAGGTGAACATCGCCATATCCAAACCCAACGAGGCGATCAGCCAAGTGGCTTACGTATGTTACGAAAACCAGAAAATCGGAATTATCCGCGAATTGTTCGCCCGGCCTTCGGGGACGAAAACGATTATTTTCTCGTCGTCGAAGCTGAAGACCAAAGAGCTGGCGCGCACGCTGAAGCAAATGAAGCTGAACGTCGGCGCGATGCATTCCGATCTGGAACAGGAGCAGCGAGAAGCGGTGATGCTCGATTTCCGCAACGGTAAGATCGATATCCTCGTGGCTACGGACATTGTGGCGCGCGGAATCGACATCGAGGATATCGGTACGGTGATCAATTACGACGTGCCGCACGACCCGGAAGATTACATCCACCGGATTGGTCGTACGGCCCGTGCGAGTGCGACCGGTACCGGGATCACGTTCGTCAGCGAACAGGAACAGGATAAATTCCAGCGGATCGAGACGTTTATCGAGCGGGAGATCGAAAAGCTGCCGATTCCCGAACGGCTCGGCAAAGGGCCGAAATACGATCCGGCGGCTTGCGATCGGCGGGGGGGCCGTCGTAATTTCCATGGCCGGGGGCCGCGTAAAGGGAGCGGAAGTTCCGGTAAGCCGGGCGGCCGTTACGGACGCCGGCAGGGAAGCGGCAAACGTCCCCGCGAAGCCGGCAGCGGCGGAGGTAATTAACGGTTCGGCCGATCGTCCGGATTCCGGATATTCGGATTCCGGGATTTTGCGTTATATTTGTTTGACTCTTACCGGAAACGAGATCCGGTCGTGCGTAAGCCTCCGTTCCGTGAAAGTCCCGGATAGGGAAAGGCTGTCGATTGCAAACGATGAAGAAATTACCGCTATATATCACGATCCTGATCGGAATGGCGCTCGGAACCGTGCTCGGTTTCGCTGCTGTTTCCGGCGGATGCGGGCATTTGGTGACCGATTGGGTCAAGCCGTGGGGAACCATTTTCATCCGGATGTTGCGCCTGGTGGCGGTTCCGCTGGTGGTCGTATCGCTGATCAGCGGCATTACGAACTTGAGCGATGTAAAACACCTGTCCCGGCTCGGATTGAAAACGCTCGGAGTTTACCTGACTACCACTGTGTTCGCTATTTTTATCGGGCTGATCGTCGTCAATGCGATTCAGCCCGGTAACGTTTTTCCGCGCGAAAAGACCGAGGAGTTCCGGAGTCATTACGAGCAGGCTGTCGAACAGAGACGCGCCGATGCGCAGGAGGTGAAAAGTTCCGGTCCGTTGCAATTCGTCGTGGACGTGATCCCCGAAAACGTCGTGCAGGCGGCCGGCGACAACACAGCCATGTTGCAGTTGATCCTGTTGTCGATCGTATTTGGCGTGGCGATGGTGGCTGTCGGAAAGGAGAAATCCGCGCCGGTGAAAAACCTGATCGAATCGCTGAACGGGATTATTCTGAAGATCATCGGTTACGTGATGAAGTTCGCCCCGCTGGGGGTGTTCGCGCTGATGGCCGATCTGGTCGTCAGCTTTGCCGGCGATTCGGATTTGTTGCTGGCGCTCGGGTATTACGCCCTTACGGTGGTGATCGGATTGGTTTTCATCCTGTTGGTATGCTATCCGCTGATCGTTCGCTTTTTTTCCCGGACCAAGCTCGGTGATTACATGCGCGCGGTGCTGCCGGTGCAGTTGTTGGCTTTTACGTCGTGTTCCAGCGCAGCCTGCCTGCCTGTGAATATGGAACAGATGCGGAAACTGGGCTTGCCGCACAACGTGATTTCCTTCGTGCTGCCGACCGGGATCACGATCAATATGAACGGGACGAGCTGCTACCACGCCATCGCGACCGTTTTCGTCGCGCAGGTCATGGGGATCGACCTGACCCTGACGCAGATGCTTTCGATCGTCGTGCTGACGACGGTTTCGTCGATCGGTACGCCGGGGATTCCCAGCGGCGGAATGGCCATCCTGATGCTGGTGCTCGTGTCGGTAGGGATTCCGGCCGAGGGGATCGCGCTGATCATTGCGATGGATCGTCCGCTGGATATGCTGATTACGGCGGTGAATGTTTCGGGCGATGCGATGGCGGCTTGCGTGGTGAGCGCGGGCGAGACCGATCGGCGGCAGGCGTGACCCGTTGCTGTTTGGCCGACCGGCGGCTGTGTTTCGTACGATAGTTGTTTTTAACTGAAAATATCCGGAAAATGAAACGATCCGATTTTTGTATCCGTTCTGCCCGTCAAAGGGTTTTCGTCCGTTTGCTGGCCGCCTTTTTTGCGTGCGTAGTCGTTGCGGTGTTGTTCGTGCGCGCAACGTGTCCGGGGCCGGTGGTCTACCTGCGTTCGGCGGAGGTGGCCGATGCGTTGGCTCGGCGCGGGATAACGCCCGAAATGACCGAACAGGCGTTGAAACAGGGATTGGATCTGGCTTCTTTTTTTACGGCGGCGAGTTTGCGCGGAGCCTTCGCAGAAGAGGGCGGCCGTGTGACGGACGCGAAGTCGTTTGCCGAAAAACGCCTTTCGCTCGACGGCCGGGGAGACTACGGATTGCATACGGGACGATGGAGAAATGTCGAACGCCGCGTTCGGAAAATTTTCGGTTGCAAGGATATCGACCTTAGCCTGTCGGTCGACGGAGGCGATACGGTACGCTTGGGTTATGTGGCGTTACGAGGCGGTGATACGCTTGCATCCGGTACGGTAACGGGTTTTATGACGTTGCCCGATACCGTGTCGGACGCATTGCGAGGGCGTGCAGGGCTGGAAATGGCAGGCTTGGAGATGGCAGGCGAATTTTATGCATGGACGAATCCGCTGGCGGATCTGTTATACCGCGATTGTTTCCGGATTCAGGAGGAGCTGCACACTCCGTTGCAGGATAAGATCCGAGACGTCTATCTGTGCGAGCGGGCGGAAATCCGCTGGCCGGAGATTCGGGATTTTATCCGGCGCGGAAATTATGCCCGCAAGGCGTGGTGCAATCAGGCGTTGGGACATTTATACGCGAATGCGGGTTTCGGGATGGAGGATCTCGCGGCGCTGCAACGCGCCCGGTCGTTTTACGAAGAGGCTCGGAAATACGATGCGCAGGCAAGGGAGGCCGTCGATCGCCGGATCGCACGGATCGACGATTATATCGGGGATTGCCGCAAAACGGACAGCAATGGCGAGCTGATCGGTCGTTTCCTCGATGCGAACGTGCAATTGCCGGACAGTTGCCGACAGTTGATCCTGGTTTATAACGACCGGCCGGATTCGGTACTGTGCGCGTTCCGCCGTTTCGACAAGCAGGACGACGGGCGGTGGGCGGAAACCTTTCCGGCGATCCATGCCAACGTAGGCCGCCGCGGGATCGCGCCTTACGGCGAGAAACTCGAAGGCGACCAGCGGACTCCGACGGGAGCCTACCCGATGGGATTCGCGTTCGGTTACCGGGACGACATCGACCTGCGATGGCCGTTCCTGGTGGTTACCAAGCAACATTACTGGATCAGCGATTCGGAAGACCCGATGTATAACCGGATGACCACCGAGACGCCCGCGACGGACAATTTCGAATACCTGCGCCGCGACGACGACGCTTACAAGTACGCCGCCGTAGTCGAATACAACACGCGCCCGATCGAAAAATACAAAGGGAGCGCAATTTTCTTCCACCTCGAAAGCGGTTATAACCGCGGCAGCGCCGGTTGCATAACCGTTACCGAGTCGAAGGTGATCGAAACGCTGCAATGGCTCGATCCGCACCGGTCGCCTTACATGCTGATCGCAACACAGCGCCGGTGATCTGTTTTTTTTAACGGAAATAGTTTTTTTGTTATAAAATCGTTGCCTTTGTGCACGAAAACGAATTCAATATCTATTAACACAGATTGCATGCATTTCCCCGTCAATGTGCTGGTAAATAAGACTAAAGTCCAAGACGGATACAAAACATATCGCGTGGAAGATTTTATTTTTATTATTCTTACGTTATGATATTGTTCTTCATAATCTCGTTCAAAAGACTGGCGTAAAAGTCTCTTTTGTAAATTCTCCCTCCAGGTCAAGAGGTACCCATATTCCTCCCTGAATTTTTTCGTAGGTTTTGCATAAATCAACGATTTTATTCCGGGTTCCAAAACAAACTTTTTTTAATTCGTGTTCTGTCAGGCTTTCATAATAATTGCGTGTATAGCCGAATGTCGATATCATCAATCCTTTTTCCCGATTTTCATTAACGACAATTTGTGTAAATCGTTTTACACTATTTTTGTTGACCTTTGTTTTTGATTTCCAGTGTTTTATTTCGATAATATATGATTTAGTGCTGTTGCCTATTTTGTATTCGAGAATAATATCTTTCCCTCCGTCTTTACTGCAACGGGTTAGAGTAACATTGAACCCGATCCCTTCGAATAATTCGGCGATTACCCGTTCCGTATCTCTCCATTCAAGATTGTATAATTGCTCAGGAGCACATGCGATACAACGGATGATACTTTTGTTGAATTTCCGTAAATGGATTAATATATCGTATGGATTCTCTGACTGATCCGAGGACGATTGTTCTAACCGTTCGATCCAGTTATGTATTTCATCGATGTCTATTATTTCGATGTTCGATGATGATCCATGATGTGAAAAATGATTATTAACGTTTTTTATATGATCCGAGACCGATAAAAATTTATCATAAGAATCTGTTTTTTGTAGTCTGGCGAACATATCGGACACATAGCTGAAAAAATTTCCGTAGATATGATTACTGCCTTTCACTTCTACGGCGATCTTATATTTTTGGTCTATTGAACTGATGACGAAATCTGGAGTGTATGTATGTCCTCTTTGTCGTTGAGGAATACATACATCGTATCCCATTTGAGGAAACAGGGTGTGGAATTTATCGTAGATCGCTCTTTCCAGATGTGACATTAAGGGATGATTTTGTGTTTTGTGATTAATAAACTTTATACTATTTGATATTGTTGCCATATTAATTATCGATAGTGATTGAATCTATTTTTCTTTGGCGGATTGCCGTTGAGATGTTGATTCTGGTATATATAATTGCTATTACTATGAATCATATTTAAATAATTCGGATCCGCCTTAGTTACAAATATAGCGAAACTCGACTGATGAACGAAACGGATTATCCGGAAAGTTTCTGACTAATATTTGCCGATCTTGTTTTGCCTCCGTATAGCGGCTTCCAGCAGTTCGTCGTCCGAATAGTCTCTGTGAATCCCGTCCCGTTCTATCCGGCGGACGAGTTCCGTCAGCTCAGAGAAAAGCCGTCCGATATCGTCGCATACGGTGCGGTAGACCGGGCAGAGTTCCCGGACAGCAAGCATGAATCTGGTCGTGTCTTTCAATGTCAGTTTTTTAGTGAAGCGATACTTCGTAGTTCATCAAATTGTCGCCGAATGTCTTCAGTCTGATTATAATGTAGTTGTATGCATTAAGAAACATTGTGCAGTCATTGTAGATCCGCACGTATTCCGTGGTGATCTCAAAACGACGCCCTCGATCGGAGAGCGCCGCAGGCACTCTTGTCTTGTCATTTGCTAATAGTTTTCGAGTGATTTTATTCCGTAATTGTTGGCCTATACGGAGCATGACGTTCGTACCCACTTCGACCTTTTAGACAATACGGTCGATAACGTCGGCCGCTTGTTCCGTCACGTCGTAGTTATGTTCACGCATCTGCTCTACGGTCAGGAACTCGACAACGTAGCGGCATCCGTTTCCCTTGATCTGTGCTCAGCCCATCGAGCAATCGGCGCTGTTCGGACGTAATGTTTGTCATAGGGGTTTCCAGATGGTCGCGCTTTTGAATTGACACAACAGTCCGATACGGTTAATACCAATTAATTACATTGGCCGTATTTCATTATCGGTGGTACGGACAATATGCTTGATTACCCTGCGAACGGTGCTCCATTTCGGGAAGATGGCAAATGGATGCACCGTGCCATAGCTTATAAGAATGATCAGCAATGACACCAATGCTGCAAGCAGCAACCAGCCATATATTTCTTTCATGGAGATTACGAGAGCCTGTGTCTGTACCATGCCGTAAAGTCGAGTTAGTGGAATATGCAGGGCATCGGTATTGGCATTGATTATATTGGAACTCAGCAAAGCTGCATTTTTAGCCATCGTATGTTGTAGGAATTCGCCTATCAGCGCCGGACCGAGTGTAGCGCCCATTACCGCTCCGGTGAAGCCGTTGATCGTCAGAGCTTGCGGAAATACCTGAAACGGCAGGCCGCTCTGTACTATCGAAGTCAGAAACACGATGGAGATTATCACTGAAGCCGCTCCTCTGAAAAAGAGCGGAATAAAAAGCATTTCTTTCTCAATACCGTAGTCTATGACAAAATAGAAATATGCCAGATAAGCGGCCGCAAGGGCGAAACCTATGGCCGTCATGGTCTTATATCTCCATTTACGCCGGGCGAATGTAAGGTATGTGAACGCGCATCCGGCAACGATCCCGGCAAAGACATACCAATTAAGGTCTATGAGATTGGTGTCATCGAAACCGAGAATGTTGGCGGCATAGCTATGTTCGAACACATGCTCGGTAGCAATCAGCATAAAGAAGACGAAATATATGCCGGTGGCACGTAACACGTTGCGATTTTTCATCGCCCGGAATGAGATATAGGGGTGATGTAAAAAAGAGGCTCTCCACAGGTTTATGCCGATACAGACGATGCCGATCAATGTTGCTTCGCATACCTCGGCAGCGTCCCACCAGTCATAGAAACTGCCGTAAACGCAGACGAATGCGAAGCAAAGCATGAATATCGCCCACAAAACCGCACCGATCCAGTCGATGCCGAGCAAAGGAATGAACATCGGTCCGCGCACAGGCTTTACAAGGATCATCACCATGAGCATCATCAAGGCGAGCATCCCCGTCATAATCCAGTGCATGTATTCCCATTGGGAGAAAAACGCAGTGTATATCGTGGCTATGCCGCTGAGTTGTATGACACTGTCGACTATGATATAGACATAGCAGAAAAATATCGCCATGTCGCGCACGGGAGTCAACCATAGTTGTATGGTAGAGTTACATGCGAATGTCGCCTGCATCCTGAACCATCCCGCCACGAAACAAGTTCCGACGAGCAGAGGTACGCTTGCGGTATAGGCGCATATCACGTTTGCTGCGATCAGTACCATGCCAGAGACGAGCAATTGGTTTCGGGTGGAGAAACGGAACTTGATGCGAAACATCATGGCGAAGTTGATAGCCATGCCGATGAGCGAGGCGTAACCGGCCATGAGAATATCTTCCTGCATCACTGCTTTTGTGCCCACCATATCGGAAGCGGCTGCGAGATACACGCCTCCCGAGAATTGGATTATCAGGACAAAAAAGATGAACAGATACGGCTTGAGTCGCCGCGGGATGAAGTCGGGAACGTCCGGTATGTCGAACGGTCCCTGTTGAACATGCCAGTCTGCCATATCAGTATTTCACGCGACATTCCACATTCATGCCCGCGCGGAGCCGGGCCATATCCTCCGGTTTATTATCGGGCGCGAATTCGATTCTTACGGGTATGCGCTGACGCACTTTTACGAAATTGCCGGCAGAATTGTCCTGGGGAATAAGGGAAAGAGATGCCCCCGTTGCCGTTGAGATGGCACTCACTTCGCCGTTGAAAACCACTCCGGGAATGGCATCGACCGTTACTTCGACTTTGCTGCCGGGGGTAATGTGCCGAAGCTGGGTTTCCTTGTAATTTGCCGTAACCCAGATATCGCCGGAATCGACGACATCGAGAAGGGTCTGCCCCGGTTGTACGAGCTGACCGACCTGTATCTCCTTATGCGAAGTGTAGCCGTCGCACGGGGCGATAATGACGGTGTAGCTGAGGTTGAGCTCAGCAGTTTCAAGAAGAGCTTTGGCAAGTTTGATCCCCGCTTCTGACTGAGACATGCGCTGACGATTGACATCGACTACCGACGACGTTGCCGAACATTGTCGGACAAGCATTTCATAACGAGCTCTTTTTGCCTCATAATCCGTCTTGGCTCCATCATACTGTTGATGGGTAACGGCGTCTTGAGCCAGTAGTTTTTCGTATCGTGTCAGATCAGTCGCCGCATTCTCCATCAGCACTTTTGCTTCGGCGATAGATGCCTCGCTGACCGCTACGTTTGCCGAGGCCGAAGCAACCGATCGATCGGCGACACTGCGTCCGGCAAGGGCATTCTGGTAATCGGCGTTTGCACGGGCTACATTGAGCCGCATGTCGGCATCGTCGATTATGACAAGTGTGTCGCCTTTCTTAACCTTTGCGTACTCCCTGAAACGAATTTCTTTGATATAGCCTTGCACTCGGCTGTTTACAGGCACTATCTGCTGACGTACCTGTGCATTATCGGTAAATTCAATATTGCCGAGATGGATGAACTTGTTGCCGACCCATAATGCTGCGACAGCGATTACCGCCGTGGTAATAATGTAAGAAAGTATCTTTTTGTTATGGTGTTTCATATTTTTCCTGTAGCAAATAAAAGTTTGTAATAATAGTAGATGATGTCGATACGGGCATTTACGAGCTGCCGTTCCGCATCGAGTTTTGCGTTGGCCGCATCGAGCATGTCGGTGATCAATGCCATATCCGCCGAATATCGCGTGGAAGTCGTGCGGTAATTGCGTTGGGCAAGCTCTACGCTTTTCTCTTGGGTCTTCAGCGTCTCGTAAGCTTCGAGATAGCGTATATGGTCGGCCCTCACGGTGAGCGATACGTTCTCGTGTGCGGCGTTCAGTTCTTCTATGGCCCGTTGCGTCGCAATGCGTTTCTTTGTCAAAGACCTGTTGCTTTTATACAGTGAAGAGATATTGTAGCTGATTCCGATTCCGACATACCAATAGCTTAAATTGCGGTTGATTGGCGGAACTTCCACAAGAATGGGTCCGTCGAGAGTCCAGCCTGCCTGAAGTCCTATTTTGGGCAATCGCTCGGAACGGACGATAGCCTCCGCCTTACGATTTATGTCGACAGCGGAACGTGCAAGGCTTAATGACGGAGAATTCTCCATCGCCTCCTGTTGCCATCTGTGCTCTTCCCCCATCGGCAAGGAGCGGGCGAGAATGGTAGAATCCGGAACGATGACGGTTCCGTCGGACAATCCCGCCGTTGTCACGAGATTGGTATTGAGAATATTGAGCGTATTGTTTATCCTGACAAGTTGCAACTCAAGGTTTGACATCAAGAGTTCATAACGTGTGATGTCATTTTGAAGAGCCGTTCCCTGCTCATAACGTGCCCGCATTTCTTCCAATACCTTTCGTGCTGCGAATATGTTGCTTTCTATAACCCGACGCAGATTGGTATATTTATAGATGTCGAGATAAAATCCTGTCAATTGGAAACGAATATTGTTGCGCTGAAAATCGGTCGCATATCGTGCCGCCGTTGATTTCAGTTCGGCAAGCTCTATGGCATACGTTTGGGCTCCACCGGTATAGACTGGCTGAGTGACATTCAGCGACAATCCGTTTCCGAAATGCGGTATGGGAGCTTTCTGATAATCGCTGAAACTGCGCTCGGTTGTGAAGCCGTTTCCTATATAGCTCAGCGACAGCGATGCGTTGATGTCGGGCAGACGGCCTGCGCGTGCGACGCTTATTTCACGTTCGGCTTCGGTCTGCGCAGTAAATGAAGGTCGAAGTTGTGCACTGTTGGTTTCGGCAGCCTCGAAAATCTCCTCCAAGGTAATTATCGACTGACCGTAAGAGCACACCCCGCCGCTCAACAAGGCTACAGGAAGCAGCCCTGCGAGCAATCGAAGATTGTTCATAAAGGATTGATTATTTTATGTGATGGGAATTGATCGTTTTGTCAGTCCGAATATATGACTGAACTCAGCTCGTGATTTACGAGCCACAAACCGAAGCTGTGCTTTTCCAGTTCTCCAGATAGCCCCAATTTCTTACAGGGATACAGATTGTTACAATGCACTTACTCTTTATGATCATATAGGCGCCACTCTTTGTGAGTCGCATGGCAAATTTACGAAAAACGTTGGAAATGCCGAATAAAACAGACGGAAAAATTGCTAAAGGTGAAAGTAAAAAACATCATGGCCCGCGGAGTAGGTCTGCTGTGCCGGTTACGCAGCAAATTGAAAGTCGGACGATGCTGTTGCACTGACTGCGATGAAGGTTCCCTACGATTTGCAGGAGGCATGGATAATCAGGGAAGAGTTGTCCTGCGACGAGCTGGCGAGCCTGCGGATCGTTTATTGGGCGTGGATGGACGGTTTTATTGTCACGATAGAAGAGGCCGGTATCGTACACAGGTACGTCCGTTACATTCGGGCTGTTTGCGCCATTCGGGATTTATTTACGTGTGCGGACTTTTTCAGTTTCGCCGTGATCTCCTCTTCGATCTTTTCGGGCCGGGACTTTCGCTGGAAATTGAAACTGCCGCTCATATTCATGTATTGCGGTTCGATGCCGCATGCCGCTGTTGTCTTGAATCGATGATGGACGAAGGCATGATTCGGGTATCGTTCCGAGAGTTTTTATGGCGTATAATAACATAGAATGGGGGCTTTTACCGTAAAAAAGGGTGCAAATTGTCGCGTATTTTAAATATTTTGTCAGATTTTTTAAATTATTTCTATTTCTGACGTTGTAATTTTGCAAAAGGAAACCACGAGTTTGTTTTGTCATGTCCCTTTACAATATAGAAACGCATTTGTCTTGCAAAAATTACGCGACAGATACGACATCTCTCTTCCGACAATACCATTTGTCCGTAGGCGAACTCTTGCCGTCATGCAATGATCGTCACAGCGCGCTTGTATACGTTGCCGAGGGCAGCCTGTTTCTCGAATGGGGTTGTCTTCCGCGTCGTACCATCGAGGCGGGTACCTTGTTTCTCGCTCCCATGAATCTGCACGTTTCGGGCACGGCCGCTTGCGGATGCAGCTTGATCGTATGCTTCTTTATGGGACAACCGCCGCTGTGCGATAAATACTCTTTTATGGATCTCCAGCGCGAAATGTCTTCTAAGAGTGACA
>NZ_JAQDED010000006.1:0-154473 GCF_027665465.1 Candidatus Alistipes pullistercoris
AGAACGAATTACAGGGACACATATAGAAATTGGCAATGCATGTGTTCCATAGAAGAAAACAAGCATCTTCTTCTCGCTGAATACCAACGGTATATCCAAATCCGAATACTTCTCGTAGCTGAATGCCTGACATAATTCACTCGGTAAGTCAGTAATTCATTAAGTCAGTACGACAGACGCTCTGATTTTTTCTCCCGAAAAGCGTAATCCGACATTCGCTTTTCGGGAGTTTTCCGTTTGCACAACCCGTTTCCTGTCCCAAACCATTGAAAGTTTTTGTTTCGGGGGCTATTTGTCACCATTCTGCCGTGTTTTGCATAACAACCTATCCGATAATTGATTATATTTTTGCAGCTGGTAATTTTCAAACTTAAAACCATTTGATTATGTCAGCTATCGAACAACAGGACAGCCACAGACCGCCATCGGATGGCGGCATGGCAAAGGAAGAGTTTATCCGAGTGGGGACAACGCTCTATAAGATTGTGGAGCAGCCCAAACTGAACGGAGGGTATATAAGGAAACGCATCGCATGGAACAACGAGACCCTGCGACAGGATTACGGCAAGGATTACATCGGCAGAGTTCCCAAGTATGACGGCTTCTGCACAGTACCCGAACACATCGGCTACCGTTCCGTGGTCGGCAAGTTCCTTAACCTCTACGAACCGATAGACCACCGACCGCAGGAGGGCGATTTATCGCATATCCAATCTTTGGTACGGCACATCTTCGGGGAACAGTACGAGTTGGGGATGGACTATCTGCAACTGCTCTACCTGCAACCAATTCAGAAGTTGCCTATCCTGCTGTTGGTGTCGGAAGAACGCAACACGGGCAAAAGCACCTTCCTGAACTTTCTGAAAGCCCTTTTTCAGAACAATGTGACTTTCAACACCAACGAGGATTTCCGCAGCCAGTTCAATTCCGACTGGGCTGGCAAGCTCCTTATCGTGGTGGATGAGGTGCTGCTCAACCGCAGGGAGGATAGCGAGCGGTTGAAGAACCTCAGCACCACACTTTCCTATAAGGTGGAAGCCAAAGGCAAAGACCGTGATGAGATTGCGTTCTTCGCCAAATTCGTGCTGTGTTCCAACAACGAGCATCTGCCCGTAATCATAGACGCAGGGGAAACACGCTATTGGGTGCGCAAGATAGACCGCTTGCAGTCCGATGATACCGACTTCCTGCAAAAGCTGAAAGCGGAGATACCCGCCTTTCTCCATTTCCTGCAACACAGAAAACTGTCCACCGAAAAGGAAAGCCGGATGTGGTTCAACCCCACATTGCTGCATACAGAAGCCTTGCAGAAGATTATCCGTAGCAACCGCAATCGGCTGGAGATAGAGATGTCGGAACTGCTGCTTGACATTATGGTTGCAATGGATGTGGATAGCGTTTCATTCTGCCTTAACGACCTTGTCGTACTGCTGGTGCACTCGCAGGTAAAGGCGGAAAAGCACCAAGTGCGTAAGGTGGTGCAGGAGTGCTGGAAACTGACACCTGCACCAAACGGGCTTACCTACACCACCTATCAGGGCAATTACAACAGAAGTTGTCACTATGAGCCGATAAAGAGGGTGGGACGCTTCTACACCGTCACAAGGAAGCAACTCGAATCCCTGTAATACTATCATTTTTCTGTTGAATTGTTGAATATGGGTATAAATACACTGACAATAAACGATATACATTCTCAACAAAATCTCAACAAGCCAAAAGAGAAGTTGAGAGACCACCGACACCCGTTTGTGGATTTCTCTTTTGGCGAGCGGTTTGTTGAGAAGATGTTGAGAGGTTACGAGGCTGTATATAAACATATTACATTGACAATTCATCAAATCAACAAATTTTCATCAACTTCAAAACCGTATGTAATATGACAATCCAAGATGTAAAGCAAATCAAACTGGCAGACTATCTGCAAAGTCTGGGCTATACGCCTGTAAAGCAACAAGGCAGGAATCTGTGGTACAAATCACCGTTACGGGAAGAAACGGACGCATCGTTCAAGGTAAACACCGAGCTTGAAAAATGGTATGACTTCGGCATCGGCAAAGGCGGAAACATCCTCGCATTGGCAGCGGAACTCTACCGTTCGGAAGATGTAGCCTATCTGTTGAGACGCATAGAGGAGCGGACAGCATACATCCGCCCTGCATCGTTCTCTTTTGGCAGACAGCATTCCGACAATCGTACTTATCAGGGATTAAAGGTTGGAGAATTGTCCTCCCCTGCTCTTATAGCCTATCTGCAAGAAAGGGGAATAAACATCGGACTTGCCAAAAGAGAATGCAGGGAGCTTCGGTTTATGAATGCCGACAAACCCTATTTTGCCATCGGCTTTCCGAACATGGCAGGAGGATATGAAGTGCGCAACAGATACTTCAAGGGATGTGTCGCCCCGAAAGATATCACCCATATCCGACAGCAGGGCGGACAACGATGTATGTGTTACCTGTTCGAGGGGTTCATGGATTACCTTTCATTCCTTACCATCCGAGTAGAAAACAATCCGCAACACCCGCGATTGGACACACAGGACTATATCATATTGAACTCCGTTTCCAATCTTGCAAAAGCGGAAAGCATATTGGAGACCTACACCCAAGTCGGCTGTTTCCTTGACAACGACACGGCAGGACGGAACACTTGCAAGAAGCTGAAAGAGAAGTTTGGGGAACGGCTGCTTGACAAGTCAATGTACTATCGTGAGTATAAGGACTTGAACGACTACCTGTGCGGTAAGCCCTTGTCCCAATCGGCAGAGCCGATAAAGGAGAAGAAGCAAGTCCAATCCGCAAGGCGGATGATGCAGCCACCGAAAAAGAAAGGGGGATTTCATCTGTAATGTGCTCGTCTGCTTTCCGAAAGGTATTTAGACAGAAATACCATAGCTCAATAGGGCGTTTTCTTCACGCATTACTCCGTAACGCTAAAAACACCCTATCGAGCCAAAGGGAAATCCCTTTGGAAACCCTGTGCAAACGAGAGCAGAAGCCAAACTCGTTTGGATTATGCCGAGTGCAGCAAGGGTTCATTTGCATAATAAACCCTGTGAGCCGATGCCACAGGCAGAGAGAAGAAACATAACGATAACCGCAAAATAGAAATAAAATGGGATATTTTTCATTGGACATTAAGAAAGCAAAGGGTACATCGGACACCACTCAGTCCGACCATATAGAGAGAAAGATAATACCTAAAAACGCAGACCCGACAAGGACACATCTGAACAGGGTGCTTGTCGAATACCCCGATGGCGTTCACGGCAGGGATGAAGCGATTGCCCACAGACTGAACACGGCAGGCATCAGACGGAAAATCACACACGACCAAGTCCGTGTCGTTCGGGTGGTTTTGTCGGGTACGCACGAGGACATGATGAACATACAGGAAAAAGGAGAACTCGATGAATGGTGCAACGACAGCATCCAATGGCTGCAAGCCACATTCGGCAAAGACAATGTGGTTGCCGCACATCTGCACATGGACGAGAAGACTCCGCACATCCACGCAGCCGTTGTTCCCATCGTGACGGGTGAAAGGCGCAAAGCCAAGAAAGAGCAAACGGACGGTAAGCGCAAGTACCGCAAGAAAACAAATTCCGTCCGCTTGTGTGCCGATGACCTGTTCAACCGCCAGACCTTGGTCGCCTACCACGACAATTACGCAAGGGTGATGGCGAAATACGGATTGCAGCGTGGGGTACGGGGTTCGGAAGCACGGCACACCACCACCATGCAGTATTATAGGGACTTGAAAAAGAAGAATGAAGTCCTCGAAACTGAAACCAGACTGTTGCAGGAGAAGAAAGCCGAGGCGCAGGAGGAACTGAAGCAGGTGAAAGCGGAAATCCGTACCGACAAGCTCAAAAACGCAGCCACCGATACGGCAACCGCCCTTGCAAGCAGTGTGGGCTCTCTTTTCGGAAGTGGAAAGATGAAATCGTTGGAGCGCAGGAACGAGGATTTGCAAGACCGCATCCTTGAACTTGAAAACGAAGCCCGACAACGGGAACGGCAACAAGCCAAGCAGATACAGGAGATAAGAAACGCTTACGAGCAACAGCACCGCAAGCTGTCGGAGTTTGCGGATTTTGTCAGACGCTACTTTCCATATGTGGAGAAGCTGATGCCTATAATAAACTTCCTGCGTGACCGATTGAAGTTCAATGACGGAATAATCAGAAGACTGTGCGAGTTCAAGGAGGTCGGGATAAAAGGCGAACTCTATTCTTCCGAATTTAACCGAAGTTTTGATACCCGACACTCCGTCTGCTCTATCAAACAGGATGAAAACGGTAAATTCGATTTCAAGATAGACGGGGTTTCTCACGTGAACTGGTTCAGAAAGAAGATGAATGAGTTTAGAGAAGCCATCGGAATACCGAAGCCAAGACAGAATAGAAGTATGAAACTGTAAATCAAAAAAATCCGTGATAGTAGAATGGTATATCACGGATTTTTCATACTTTTGTATTGGATTGAGGCTACTCTTTCCAAAACATATTAGAATTAAGAAGAAGCGTTATGCTTATCTTGTACTTGAAAACGTAGGAAATTTTCAATTAGATGCAAGGATAGCATAGTGGTTCTCACGCATATAGCGTGGGCTACTATTGTTACATCTGCATCTATGGTTTCCTACGACCTTCAAGTAAGAGTGTGGCTTTGTAGTTCACGCTTTTTCGTAGGTTGGACTAAAATGTTTATTAAATATAATACAACAAATTATGAAGAAGTTGATTGTATCATTCGCATTTGTTTTAATTGCTTTGACATCGTATGCTCAAAGTAGTTCCGAACACCTTACCTTTAAGGGAATTCCCATTGAGGGAAGTATGACTGAATTTTGTCAGAAGTTAAAAGCTAAAGGATTCACTTCTATTGGCAGTGAAAACAATCTTGCATTGTTTATGGGAGACTTTACAGGTCGTAATGCAACTATAGGTGTAACAGCTACAGATGATGGGAAAAGTGTATTTGCCGTAGCTGTGTTGTTTGACCCAAGTGGTGAATGGAATACGCTTGTTAATACTTATAACTATTATAAAGATTTATACACCCGAAAATATGGCAATCCGACTATTTCAAAAGAGAAGAACCCTGCCCATTCGGATTCCAATACAGCTTTAATGGCAGAAGTTCATCAAGGAACTGTTGTTTGGGGTAGTGCTTGGGAGGTAACAGGAGGAAACATTGAATTATCGATAGAAAAAACTTCTGGTATTTATGAGGGTATGGTAATGATTCGTTATCGTGATTCTCAAAATGTAGAAACTAAAATTCAAAAAGATTTAGAGGATATTTAGTATCCAATGTATGCGACTTATTCAAAATGTATCTGGTACATGAATAAGAAATACAATCCGTTAATTGTCAAATAATAACATAACAGAATTATGAAAAAGCTTTTCGTATTATTCGCTTTAATGGTTATAGCTTTTACATCATATGCTCAAGTCTATAAAATGTATAAGACTCGGAACTATCATAATCAACTTCGCTTAAATACAATGACAGGCGAAGTACAACAAATTCAAGATGATGGTCAGTCTTGGGAAATTTGTAGTGCGAGAGAAATTTTAGGAGATAAAGAAGGACGATTTCGCCTTTATGAAACACAGAATATGTGGACATTCATAATGCTTGATACATATACAGGTAAGAATTGGCAAGTCCAGTTTAGTGTCAAGGGTGAGGATTACATGTTTGCTGCACCAATCAACATATTTTCTCTTGCATATCCTGAGAAGTCGTCAAATTGGACTAATAGATTTCAGATGTTTGCCACTGACAACATGTGGACATTTATATTGTTGGACTCATATAATGGACGACTATGGCAAGTTCAATATAGTACACAAGATTTAGACAACCTATTTTGTATTCCTATAAATAAATACGAATTAGTAGAAAATAACGAAAGGTGTATATTCTCTATTCAGCCACTGACAAGTATGTATCAATACTATCTTATAAACGATAATACAGGTGATATGTGGAAATTTCAGTGGAGTACTAAGGGGGATGATTATAGATGGATTGAAAGATTCAGATAAATATTACTTCCAATATGCAGCCATTGTTCATTTGGGTAATTTGTATAATTGCTATTTCGGTTATTGTAATAGCGATGGTACGAACATGCCTAAAAAACAAATCCAAAGAGCTTGCAGAAAAGCTAAACCATATATCTGCATATAGCGAGAAATCAAATTATGAGCAAGCAAAAGAGAGATTATCGGCTCTTAAGGAGGGGGCGTTTATAGATATTCCCTCAGACTTAAATAATGGCTTTTATGGCAGGGTAATCTCCGCAACGCAAGAAAAAGATTTCATCAATCATTATAAGGTACATTTCCAAGAGGCATATTCACTTCTGAAGAAACTTAAAGCCTTTAACATCACTCCATCAGAAACCATATCCAAATTCATTAACGACTTTGGAAGAATCAACAAACTTGTAAAACAACATAATGATGGTGTTATAACCTTTCTACTTGACACGCACAGGGACTTTTTCGACCATTGCCTAAAATACCCATTAGACAAGCAACAAAGACGCTCAATTGTTTCAGAAGAGGATAATTGTTTAGTAGTCAGCAGTGCAGGTAGTGGTAAAACCTCTTCAATTGTCGGTAAGGTTAAATATCTCACCGAAATCAAGGGTATAGCACCTGAAAGAATTTTACTTATCAGTTATACCAACAAAGCAGCAGCCGAACTAACCGAAAGAATGGCGACCAATGGATTGAAAGGTTACACATTCCATAAGTTAGCCATTGATATTATAGGCAAAACGACAGGTACAAAACCATCTATTTGCGACAATACAGATTCATTGTTTGTAGATATATATCACAAATTGTTAGATAAATCGTCTTTCAAGAAAAGTATAGTGGAATACTTTATTGATTACCAAACGAATGAAGCTGATTGGGAACAACGCAAGAATGAAAGACGGGAGCAATTATCAGGACTAAAGAATGTGCAGCTAAAGGCGATGTTCCCCGATATGGACGGCAGAGCCATATATGTGAGAAGTGAACAAGAACAAAAAATATGTTTTGCTTTGTCCTCGCTGGGAGTGAAATTCAGATATGAAGAACCATACGAACATCAATTAGCAGATGAGATGCACTCACAATATCGTCCCGACTTCTCAATATATTTTAAGCAAGGAGGAGTAACCAAACGCATCTATCTTGAACATTTCGGAGTTGATGAACACGGGCTTGTTCCTGCTTGGTTCGCAAAAGATAAGGGTATAACCTACGAAGAAGCCAATCAGAAATACAATGATGGTATAACTTGGAAGAAAACTGCTCACGAGAAATTTGGCACACAACTTTTAGTAACATCAAGTGCAGATTTCCATTATTCTGATATTAGGGATAAACTCCGTAAACTATTAGCTGAAGCAGGTGTACCAATTCAAGAAAAGACCGATGAGGAGTTATACGATTTAGTACTACCCAAAGGCAGCAAGCAGGAAAAGGCGTTTATACGACTTGTTGTTACTTTCGTTACATTGGTAAAATCAAGTTGTAAATCAGTTAAAGAGGTTTTAAAACAAGCCAAAAATGCAGATGATGAACGAAGTGTGTTTATCATCAAGAATATATTTCAACCTGTATATGAACGCTACATAAATGCGTTAAGCGATAGTAACCAAATTGATTTTACCGATGCTATTCTTCAAGCCACTGAGATATGTCGTACTTCACACCCTGTTGAATATGATTATATCATAGTGGATGAGTTTCAAGATATATCTGTTGACCGTTACAACTTCTTGAAAGTATTGCGAGAGGGTAATCCTCCTGCAAAGTTGTATTGTGTGGGTGATGATTGGCAGTCTATTTATCGTTTTTCGGGAAGTGATATGGCTCTATTCAATCAATTCCCCGAATATTTTGGAGCAACGGAGATAAACAAGATTGAAACTACATACAGGTTTGGAGAGCCTTTGGTTTCTTTATCGTCGAACTTTATACAACGCAATAAAGCCCAAATACAAAAGAATATCCATTCGTTCAGCTCAGAAATGAGAACCGAGTTGGAATTCTATGCTTATGATAGACGAGATTACTGCAATACGATAGGGCAACTTGTGGCTTCTATTCCATCGGATAAATCAATATTCCTATTGGGGCGTTACTCTTTTGATGATTACTACCTCTCTTTTATGTACCAATCAATTAAAGAGGGTAATAGATTCTACTATGTGATAGGAGGACGAAAAATAGAGTTTTTAACCGTACATAAGTCAAAAGGTCTTGAAGCGAATTATGTAATACTCTTACAATGCAATAAAGATACATACGGTTTCCCATCACAGGTGAGTGACGACCCTGTGCTTAACTATGTGCTCACTAAGAGCGACCAATTCCCATACGGAGAAGAAAGAAGATTATTCTATGTTGCAATAACAAGGGCTAAGATAAAAACGCTTGTATTATACGATAAGCGTTTCCCGTCTGTATTTGTGGATGAATTCTTGCACCCCGAAAAGGTGTCAGAAGAAAGCTATGTAAAGCACCCTAACGCCAATAAAAGATGGACAAGAAGTGCAGACCAATTTTTATTGAAACTGCACAATGAAGGTAAGAGTGTCAAATATATTGCAAACAAAATGGGTAGAAGTCAAACTTCGATTGTAATGCGATTAAACAAACTAAAAAAATAGTCGAACTTTTTCTTTGATGTACCTTGTGTACATCGGACTATTCTATTATTTTTGTACACAGAAACGAGTTACTTGAAAGCAATTCAAGGTAGAACGCAGCAGATTGTACCGTTGCCAAGTCATTACCTCAAAAACGGGTAATTATCCCAAAGTCCTTTGTATAAGGTACTAACAGAAGTTTTCCAGAATTACATAAATTAACGGAAGAACGCCGTATGTTCTCCCGTTTATCGGTAAGGTTACCGCCTCGCCCGTTCTTTCTCCTCATCGCGCTGCATGCGCAGGTTCAGCCGCTCACGCAGCTTGTCGAGGAAATAGGTGCGGCTCTCGCTCTTGCAGCGTTTGATGTCCGTATAGGCGTTATAGCAATGGCTGTCCTTTATTTCCAGCCCGAATATCTGACCGAAAAACGCAGCCAGCTCCTTGATGTCGTTCTCTCCGTCGTTGATACAGCCGATCTCGTCGAACGCATAGATGATCTCCACCAACTCGACGAGACTACCCGTCCAGCGGAAAGGCGTGTCCGGAATATCGGATTTTTGCGCCGACAGCGGAGGCGTCTGGGTTTGGAGGTATCGAAACATCCGACGCACGAACGTCAGGGCTTTGCGGATAGGAATTGTATGGGAAGATTCCGCCTTGTGAATCTCGTGCAGACAGCCCAGTTCCTTTTCGATATAGGCGAGCGTGAAGATAAGGTGATGCCGCTGGGATGGCGGAGCGCAGCATACGGTGCAAACCTCTTTGATGAACTCGTTATATACCGACGGCGTTATGGTGCGGGCGTCGGCTCC
This sequence comes from Candidatus Alistipes pullistercoris, assembly GCF_027665465.1. NCBI lineage: Bacteria > Pseudomonadati > Bacteroidota > Bacteroidia > Bacteroidales > Rikenellaceae > Alistipes > Candidatus Alistipes pullistercoris. The sequence continues at coordinate 9,489 of NZ_JAQDED010000006.1, forward strand.
GTCATTGATCAGACGGAAAAATTCGTTTTTTGTAAGTATGAGGAAATCCATTCAGTTTCTGTTTTTCGGGTTGTTGTACTCCGTGACTAATTACGTGTTGCGCACGCTTCACATAAGAACAACCCCCTTTCCTGTGGAATGGATCGTATCGGATTGATAATTTATAAGTTATTGGATTGATTTTCGTATGACGAGCCGTTTCCACCCCGCAAGGGTCATAGGGTCATCCCTGCGATTGCGTATGCGAAAATACTATTATACCCCCTGCGGCTTGCAGCCGCAGGGGGTACAACGAAAACGGATAGCCCTGCCGCAGAGCGGCTATTCTTTCACGGGCCGGACGGAGAAGCCCCAGCTTTTCCCACTTGAAGGGCTCGGGCTGATTCCATTTTTGCTTATCATGAACTGACGCCCAGAATGGGTCGCAGTCGCTTGTCCCGTCCAGTAACCGTATGTATATCCGTCGTAATATATTACGTGGCCATCCGTATAGTACCGTATTCCTTGGCCTGGAATAAAGATCGTGCTTCGCCGTTGAGTGATACACGCTTGCGCGGCGAGAGTTTCGACGTCCGCCCCGTTCGAGAATAACAAGAGAGCGGAGCGGCCGGGCATCCGTTTCCGTTGTACCCCCTGCGGCTGCAAGCCGCAGGGGGTATAATAGTATTTTCGCATACGCAATCGCAGAGACGGCCCTATGACCCCTCATTTGTGTCCTTAACGGAGAAAAAAGAAAACACCCAAACTTACATTTTAGGGTGTAAATCTGGGTGCTATCCTTGTAATTCGCTGACAATCAGCCTTGTTTGCGGAGAGTTAGGGATTCGAACCCCAGGAACCACATAAGCGGTTCAACAGATTTCGAGTCTGCCCCGATCGACCACTCCGGCAACTCTCCTATTGCGGGTGCAAAGTTAATCAACAATTCTGATTATCGAAAATTTTTGGACTAAATCTTTTATATTAATAATATTTCCACTTATCCTTTCTTTGCAAAGTGGAGCGACCGATTGTTCTCCCAGGGAAACCGCTTGAAAAACGGGAGATATCGATTAATAATCCAAACAAGCACGGTAATGACAGCAGTTGCAATAACCGCAATTAAGAAATCGATCACGTAATAATGAGGAATGTTTATTTTATTCAGTATTTTTGACAGAATCAAAATCACGCCTCCATTTAGAAAATAATACAATATTGAGTTCCGACCGATATATTCAAGAACAGGTTGATTGCGGATAAATTCCGACAATTTTAAGATAAACACAATCCCGCTCCCTGACAAAACCAACGATTTAAAACTATCGATCATAATTCCATCGTATTCTGAAACGGGCGTGTATCGAAAAATTGCAAACAAGGCTATATAAAGCGAAGTAAAGGCCAACAGGCTGTATTTACCCGACAAAGTTTTCTGAATCACGTTGTAGTGCAGGCTCCAAATATATCCCAAACAAACAAATATCAGATTGACGAAAGCTTCTTTATAATACCAGAAAGAAGGTGCAGGATCCACACGTTTCAGATAAGTGCCCAAAATTAAGAGACTGAGCCCGCAAATCAACAGGATGTATTCATTTCGAAAGAGTTTGTAAAAAATGTAGAAAAGAATTTCGCAGACAATAAGGGCTGCAACAAACCAAGACGCTGTTCCTCCCAGAACATCATATAACATGCTTTTTATTGTCACGTCATTTCCGTGGGCAAATGCTTTCGGTAGCCAAATAAGGGTTGTAAATATCAAATAAGGCCAAACCAGAGTGGCAAATATTCGTTTTAATTTCCGAAGAAAAGAGAGCGGCGCAGTCTCTTTGACGATATATCTTCCTGTTATAAAGAAAAAAGTTGTTAGAAAAAACGGTGCAAAAAATGGTTGGATATGTATGCTCGTAGGAAAATAACATTCCGAGTGATAGAGCATCACGAGAAACATACAAATGCCTCTTGCTATATCAATGCTGTTATTTCTCTGGGGAACGGGCGATACGACAACCGTAGAGGAAACGGTATTCTTTATCAAATTGAAACTAAACATATTTTGCATAGGTTATATTGTAAAAGGTCTGTACACCACGTTTCGAACCCGGTCACTCTCTTTCCTGTAGGTCCGGTCCAAAGGTAACACTTTCCGGGATATATTTTCCATCGCGGACGTATTTTTCTGAAAAACAACCCAGGCAGTATGCCCACCGGAACGCACATTATTTTCATTATTAGGCCGCATCGTCCCGAAAAAAAACTATCTTTGCCGTGCAAAGGTTTCCGCATCGCGCTTTCGACCGCGATCAGGGAATTAAAAGGGAATGCCGTGCGAATCGGCAACAGTCCCCGCTGCTGTAAGTTTCAGTTCCGAAAGGAATAAAATGTTTCGACACTCTTGGCCACTGACATCGAGTCGGGAAGGCGCCGAAACGGAAACGAGTCAGAAGACCTACCTTTGCTTTACGGATTTTACAGTCTGCGGTGAACAGACGAAAATCGACGGAATTTCCGGCTGACCTATTTGCGCACGATGCCGCCCGCTGTAAAACCGAATTGGATTTTTTAACGATCAACGAGCGGCATGGAACGTATTCCTCCCATTTATCTCTTCCTGTTTATGTGTTGCCTGACACCGGCGGCGCTTTATTCGCAGAACGGCTCCGACAGCCTGACACGCAAAGCGTATCCGGACAGCCTACGCCATTACAGCATCGACGAGGTGACCGTATACGGACAGAACCAACCGTCCCGGATTATCCCCGCCCAGGAACTCTCCGGCAAAGAACTGCAGCGACTCAACGCCCTGTCGGTCGCCGATGCGGTACGCTATTTTTCCGGGGTGCAGATCAAGGATTACGGCGGAATCGGAGGACTCAAAACCATCAATATCCGTAGCATGGGCACCCAGCACGTCGGCGTTTTCTTCGACGGCATCCAACTCGGCAACGCACAGAACGGGCAGATCGACCTGGGACGCTTTTCGCTGGACAACATGGAATCCATTTCGCTGTACAACGGGCAGAAAAGCGCGGTATTCCAGCCGGCTAAAGATTTCGCATCGGCCGGTTCGATTTACATGCAGACGCGAACGCCCCGTTTCGACCGAGACGGAAAAAACAACCATTTCGGCGTGTCGATGAAAACCGGCTCTTTCGGCACGGCCAACCCGTCGATCCTGTGGGAACACCGGTTCAACGACCGGCTCAGCAGTTCGTTCAACGTCGAATACCTGTACACCACGGGCCGCTACAAGTTCAGCTACACGAAAAAAAACGGATACGACACGACTGAAGTGCGCCGCAACGGCGACGTGCGCGCCCTACGGGCCGAAGGCGGCCTTTTCGGCCTGGTACGCAACGGCGAATGGAAAGCGAAAGTCTACTTTTACAACTCGGAACGGGGCTACCCGGGCGCTTCGGTGCGACAGGAACCCGGACGGTTCCGGCACGAAGACCGGCAGTGGGACGACAACTTTTTCGTACAGGGTTCTTTCCGGAAAACCTTCAGTCCGTTTTACAGTCTGTTGCTGAACGGCAAGTACGCCTACGATTACCTGCACTACCTGTCCGATCCGCGCCTCGACGAGAGCACGATGTATGTCAACAACCACTACTACCAGCAGGAGACGTATTTCTCGGCAGCCAACGAATTTACGTTTTTCAAATGGTGGAAAGCCAACCTCGCCGCCGATTTCCAATGGAACACGCTGGACGCCGACTTGGTCGATTTCGTCTATCCGCAGCGCTATTCGGTACTGACGGCCGCGGCGACCTCGTTCGAATTTTCCCGGGTCAAAGTGCAGGCAAGCCTGCTGCACACTTATGTCCACGACCGGACGAAAGCCGTCGGGGGAAGCGCCGGCGACAAAAGCGAATTCACGCCCACCTTCGTAGTCTGGTACAAACCGTGGAGTCGGCCGGAGCTGAGTTTCCGCGCATTCTACAAACGGATTTTCCGGATGCCTACGCTGAACGACCTGTACTACACGTTCATCGGCAACAAATACCTGAACCCGGAATACACCACCCAATACAACATCGGCGTCACCTATGCGAAAAATTTCGACGGCGTCCTGCGGCGGATCGACTTCCAGGCGGACGCCTACTACAACGAAGTGGACGACAAGATCGTCGCCATGCCCACCAGCAACCAGTTCCAGTGGACGATGATCAACCTCGGTCGCGTGGAAATACGAGGGATCGAAACGACCGTGCAGACCAACTGGCTGTTCGGTCCGGTAACCTTCAACGCCCGGCTGAATTACACTTACCAGAAAGCCCAGGACGTCACCGACCGGACGAGCGAATGGTACGGCGGCCAAATCCCCTATATCCCGTGGCACAGCGGTTCCGCCGTACTGAATCTCGGCTACCGGGGATGGGATCTGAATTACAGCTTCCTTTACACCGGAGAACGCTACGAATCCGTCGCGAACATCCCCGAAAACTACGCGCGGCCGTGGTATACGCACGATATGGCGCTCTCGAAATACATCCCGTTCAAAAAAACGGCGCTGCGCATCACCGCCGAAGTGAACAACATCTTCAACCAGCAATACGAAGTCGTACAATGTTACCCGATGCCGGGCACGAATTTTAAAATCAAAATAAACTTTACGTTATGAAAAAACATTTGACAAAATCACTGCTGCTTTTGCTGCTCAGCGCAGCCGTCTGCAGCCTCAACTCCTGCCGGAAAGAAGAAACGGGCACCCCTTCGTCCGGTTCGGGCGGCGGAGAGGGAGAGACCGCCGGTACGGTGAAAGGATTCTTCCTGCTGAACGAAGGCAATCAAGGCAGCAACAAGGCCTCGCTCGACTATTTCGACTACGAAACGGGCGTCTACACAAAAAACATCTACCCCGAGCGGAACCCGGGCGTAGTCAAGGAATTGGGCGACCTGGGCAACGACCTGCAGGTTTACGGCGAAAAACTGTATGCCGTGATCGGCGGTTCGGGACTGGTCGAAGTAATGGATGTCAACACGGCCAAGCACGTGGGGCAGATCTCCGTTCCGAGCGGCCGCCGACTCGCATTCAAAGATCAGTACGTCTACATCAGCTCCTACGCGGGCCCGCTTAATTTCGATCCGAACGCCCGGAAGGGTTACGTGGCCCGGGTCGACACGGCGCAACTCGGGAAAGTCGATACCTGCGTGGTCGGCTATCAGCCCGAAGACATCGTCGTCTCCGGCAACAAACTTTACGTTGCCAACTCCGGCGGATACCGGGCTCCGGTCTACGACAGCACGGTTTCGGTGATCGACCTGAGCACATTCAAGGAGATTTACAAAATCAACGTAGCGATCAACATACAGAAGATGAGGCTCGACCGTTCGGGCAACCTCTGGGTGTCGACCCCGGGGAACTACTACGACATCCCGTCGCGGACTTTCGTGATCGACACGAAAACGGACAAAGTGACCGACACGCTCGAAGTGCCGAACGCCAACATGGCCCTGCGCGGCGACTCGCTGCTACTGTACAGCGCCACCTGGGACATGACCACCGGAAAAAGCGCCTATTCGTTCACCTTCATAGACACCCGGACGAAAAAAGACGCCGGGCAGAATTTCATCAAGGACGGAACGGATAAAAATTATACCGCAGCCTATGAAATCGCGGTCAACCCGGACAACGGAGACTTTTTCGTCACCGATGCGAAAGACTATATAACGCCCGGAAAGATCTATTGCTACGGCTCCGACGGACGTACCAAATGGTCGGCCACCACGGGCGACATTCCGGGGCACATCGCATTCACGCATAAAAAGCTGCAACCGCTGAAATAACGGCTCCCGCCGCAAAACGACAAGCTCCGGAACCTCCGTTCCGGGGCTTTTTTCCGTACCGTCCGCCGCTTTTCCCGCAATAAACCGTATTTTTGTAAAAACACGACGATCATGGGCAACAAAGGATACATCCATGTGTACACCGGGGACGGGAAAGGAAAAACGACGGCCGCTTTCGGGCTCGCGGTACGGGCGCTCTGCGCCGGAAAAAGCGTCTACGTCGGACAGTTCGTCAAAAGCATGGCCTATCACGAAACGAAAATAGCAGAAATGTTCGACAAACTCCGGATCGAGCAACTGGGTCGCGGCTGTTTTATTCGCGAGGAGCCGGAACAGACCGATATCCGGATGGCCCGCGAAGGACTGGACAAATGCGCCGCGCTGATGGCCGGCGGCGACTACGACGTAGTGATACTCGACGAACTGACCATCGCCCTGCACTACGGATTGCTGACCGTCCGGGAAGTGCTCGAAGCGTTGGACCGCCGCCATCCGTCCGCCGAGATCGTCATCACGGGCCGTTACGCCCCGCAGGAACTGATCGACCGGGCCGACCTGGTAACCGAAATGCGCGAAATAAAACACTATTACCGGCAGGGCGTACGCTCGCGCGACGGGATCGACAAATAGCGACTCCGCACGCACGGAAAAACGATTTTCAAATTGAAAACAACGCGGCAACCCGTAAGCGAAGCCGCGCGGGAATTTTACTCCTCGACCTGCTGCATCTCGATCAGCCGGGCATAGATGCCGTGCCGTTCCATCAGTTGTTGGTGAGTCCCCTGTTCGGCGATCCGGCCCTTTTCGATCACGATGATCCGGTCGGCGTTGTGGATCGTGCTCAGACGGTGGGCGATCACCAGCGAAGTGCGCCCTTTCAGTAAGGCGTTCAAAGCCTCCTGCACCAGTTTTTCGGACTCGGTATCCAATGCCGAGGTCGCTTCGTCGAGAATCAGTATTTCCGGATTTTTCAACACGGCCCGCGCGATGCTCAACCGCTGGCGCTGGCCGCCGGAAAGCTTCATGCCCCGGTCGCCGATGTTGGTCTGATAGCCGTGCTCGGTCTCCATGATGAAATTATGCGCATTGGCCACGACGGCCGCCTGGCGGATCTCTTCGTCGGTGGCGTCCTGCTTGCCGAGCCGCAGGTTGTTGGCGATCGTATCGTTGAACAGGATGGTCTCCTGCGACACGACGCCCATATACTCCCGCAAACTTTCGATGTCGTACTGACGAATATCCACCCCGTCGATCAGGATCGCGCCGCCCTGTATGTCGTAAAAGCGCGGGATCAGATCCGAAAGCGTCGATTTGCCTCCGCCGGACGGACCGACCAGCGCAACGGTCTCCCCTTTCCGTATTTTGAAGTTAACGCCGCAAATTACCTCCTTATTATCGTAGGAAAAACGCACGTCGCGGAACTCGATTTCGTCGTGCAGTCCGGTCATCCGGACTGCATCGGGCGCATTGGTGATCTTGCTTTTCTCATCGAGCAGCGCCAGCACGCGCTCCCCGGCCGCAATCCCCTGGTTGATGTTGGCGAACGAATCGGTAAACGAACGCAACGGCCGGGTGATCTGCGTAAAGATCGACAGGTAGGCGACGAACGCGCTCGCCTCCAGATCGCCCGACAACACCAGGCTGCCGCCGTAGACCATCAACACCGCCGCCGCGGAAATCCCGAGAAACTCGCTCGTCGGCGACGCCAATTGCTGCCGCCGCGCCATGCTCAGCGAGATCCGCGAGAAAAGACCGTTGATATCGTGAAACTTATTGCGGATATAGTCGGTCGCATTGTACCCTTTGAGGATTTTGATCCCGGTCAGCGATTCGTCCATCAGGCTGACCATATCGGCAAAACGTTCCTGCGCAGCCGTAGCCGACTTGCGCAGCCGCTTGACGATCGAACCGATCACCAGCGCCACGACCGGCAGGAAAATCACCGAAAAAATCGTCAGCTTCCACGAAATCATCACCAACGCGATCAGGAAACCGACGATCATGAACGGATCGCGGAACGCAACCAGCAGCGTATTGGTGATGCAGAACTGCACGACCTGCACATCGGACGAAATTTTCGAAATGATGTCCCCCTTGCGCTCGTTGTTGAAATAACCGACATGCAACCCCATCACGTTATCGTACACCCGGTTGCGGAGCCGCTGCAACGAACGCACGCGCATGGTCTCCATCACGCGCTGTCCGAGATAACGGAACAGGTTGCTCAGAAACGACATCAGGATGATGAATACGCTGAGGAAAATCAGCACGTCCATTTTCGAATAATCGGTTCCGAAGACACGGTATATCAAAAAGTTGACGAGGCTCCTGAAATAATCCGTATTCAACGCGAACGACGGCAGCGCGGTCACCGGCTCGAGCAGTTGGTCCTCAACGAACAACGTGTTGAGCAACGGCATGATCAGCATGAAGGTGAACGTATAGAATATCGTGTAAAAAAGCGTGTAGAAAAAATAAGGGATCGCGTACTTTTCGATGGGTTTCGCAAAGCCGAGCAGCCGCCAATAGGTATTCATTCGCTGGATTTCATTAGATTACTTCGGACAAAAGTAATCCATTTTCCGATATATCCTTTATCTATTTTGCCGGAAAGCTGCCTGTTTTAGGGTAAAATTCGTAAATTTGTCTGCTGAAATCTCCGGGATTCACCGATTCCCGGCATGTCGAATCCGGACAACACATTCGCATTCAACCGAATCTGTTGTCGATAAACGGCGCGTTGCGCCAAACGTTTAATTATGGAAACTGTTGTCAGTGGAATACGGTCTACCGGAAACTTGCACCTCGGAAACTATTTCGGGGCGCTCAGGAACTTTGTCAAAATGCAGCACACGGAACGGTGCTTTTTCTTCATCGCCGACTACCATTCGCTGACGACGCATCCGGATCCCAACATGCTGCACGTCAACGTCAAGAACGTGCTGTCGGAATACCTTGCCGCAGGGCTCGATCCGGAGGCTGCCACGATCTACGTGCAGAGCGACGTTCCCGAAGTAGCCGAACTGTCGCTGCTGCTGAGTATGCACGCCTATGTCGGCGAGCTGGAACGCACCGCTTCGTTCAAAGACAAGATCCGCAAGCACGCCGACAACGTCAACATCGGTCTGCTGAGTTACCCGGTATTGATGGCCGCCGACATCCTGCAGCATCGCGCCACCCGCGTACCGGTAGGCAAGGATCAGGAGCAACACCTCGAACTGACACGCCGGTTTGCACGCCGGTTCAACCAGCTTTACCAGGTCGAATTTTTCCCGGAATGCCAGCCTTACACGTTCGGCGGCAACCTGGTAAAAATCCCCGGACTGGACGGAAACGGCAAAATGGGCAAATCGGAGGGCAACGGTATTTTCCTATCCGACACGGACGAGGCGATTCGTAAAAAAGTAATGAAAGCCGTGACCGATTCGGGCCCGACCGCGCCGGACAGTCCGATGCCGGAGGTGATCGCCAACCTGTTCACGCTGCTGAAAGCCGTTTCGACCGAAGATACGGTACGGCATTTCACCAACCTGTGGAACCGCTGCGAGATCCGCTACGGCGACCTGAAAAAACAGCTCGCCGAAGACATGATCAAGGTCGTGGCCCCGATCCGCACCCGCATCCAAGACATTATCGGCGACGACGCCTACTTGAGCCGGGTCGTCAAACAGGGCGCCGAAAAGGCCCGCGAAAGTTCGAGCCGGACGCTGTCGGACGTTCGCCGGATCATGGGTATCAAACCGTTCTAAACCGCAATCCCTTAAACTCTGCGACGGCCATGCCTAAGCTGAGAAACAAAATAGCGCTGCTGTACCGCTACCTGATCATCGCTACCAAGCGGCTGACCGATAAACAGTTGATGATTCTGCTCGCGATCGTGGTCGGTCTGGCGGCGGGGTTCGCTACGTTCGTATTCGAACGGGCGCTGATGTTTTTCCGCTTCGTGCTGACCAGCTGGTTCGACATCGACACGGCCAGCGTTTTCTACCTGTTCTATCCGGTCATCGGAATCATCATCGCCACACTGTTCGTCAAGTACGTCGTGCGCGACAACATCAGCGAAGGAGTGACCCGCGTACTGTACGCGATGAGCAAAAAAGGGTCGCGCATCAAGCCGCACAACTGCTATTCGTCGATCGTCGCGAGTTCGGCGACGATCGGTTTCGGCGGTTCGGTCGGCCCGGAGGCGCCGATCGTACTGACCGGAGCGGCCGTCGGATCGAATATCGCCCGCTTCATGCGACTCAATTACAAGAACATCACGCTGCTGCTGAGTTGCGGCGCGGCGGCGGCCCTGTCGGCCGTATTCAAGGCGCCGATCACCGGAGTCGTCTTCGTGTTGGAGATACTGATGCTCGACATCACCGTCGCATCGATCATCCCGCTGCTGATTTCGGCCGTGACCGCCACGACGCTGATGTTTTTCCTGAACGGTTTCGATCCGGTTTTCAACCTCAATATCCTGCACTCGTTCGAACTGGAACACCTGCCGTACTACATCGTCCTGGGCCTGATATGCGGGCTGATGTCGTACTATTTCACACAGATCAACTCGAAAATCGGGCAATTGTTCGCCCGGATCAAAAGCATGTACCGCCGTTGGATCGCGGGCGGCCTGATCATCGGCGTCCTGATCTTCCTGTTCCCGCCGCTTTACGGCGAAGGGTACGAATCGCTGGCCGATCTGATGCACGGAAACGTCGATGCGCTGTTCAACAACTCGATGTTTTTCCAATACCGGGGCATCGGCTGGGTCGTCATGCTGTACCTGATCGCCACGCTGTTTTTCAAGGTGGTCGCGATGTCGGCCACCAACGGAGCCGGAGGGGTCGGCGGCTCGTTCGCCCCGTCGCTGTTCGTAGGCGCTTTCACCGGCGCGACGATGGTCTATGGGCTGAACTATTTTTTCGGACTCGAACTACCGATCATTCCGTTTACGCTGGTGGGCATGGCAGGAGTCATGTCGGGCGTAATGAACGCCCCGTTGACGTCGATCTTCCTGATCGCCGAACTGACCAACGGCTACGCGTTGTTCGTCCCGCTGATGCTGGTCGCCGCGCTCTCTTTCGCGCTGGACTACTACCTCGAACCCTATTCGATCTACACGAAAAAGCTGTCGCAAAGCGGCGAACTGCTGACCCACAACAAAGACCGTTCGGTACTGGTATTCCTCGATCTGCCCGCCTTGATGGAGACCGATTTCTACAAAATCTCGATGAACACGACGCTCGGCGACGTCGTGAACCTTATCTCTACCGTCCACCGGAACATTTTCCCGGTGGTCAGCAAAGACGGCACCCTGCTGGGCATCGTTCAACTGGACGACCTGCGGGCCGATATGTTCTCTCCGGAAAAATACGGGACGACGATCGACCGCTACATGATCGCGCCGCCCGACCTGATCTACCAGAACGAGCAGATCGGCAGCGTACTGGACGCTTTCGAAGATTCCAAAGCCTGGATGTTGCCGGTCGTTACGACCGATAAGAAATACCTCGGATTCATTTCCAAATCGCGCATTCTGGCCGCGTACCGCGAACAACTCCGCGCAATCAGCGAAGAATAACCCATCGGAAAACAAACAAAACCGATCCGTCCGCCTTACGGAAACGCCACGCGAACCGGCCCCGATCTAAATTAATCTCATTTTTTTTACATTCTCTTGTTCGTTTTATTTTTTTTATTTAATTTGGTCCGAAAGAAAATTTTCATTAATTATGTCTATTATCAATAACTATTTTATAGTTCGTAAACAGCACGGAACGAACACGTCGAAATAAAACCAATATCCTATTTTGTTTAACTAAAACACACTGATTATGAAAAATTACCTAAAACTGAGTGCATGGTTGTTTTTGATTCCGGCACTGATGTTTTCATCGTGCAAGGACGACGACAAATCGGACGGCGACCCGTTGCTGGCTCCGAGAAACCTTGTCGGACTGGCCGGCGACGGGCAGGTCATCCTGAACTGGGACGCTCCTTTGAGCGGCGAGGTGAAAGAGTACTCCGTAACCTGGACTCCGGGCAACGGCAGCGCTACGGTAAACGGCATGGCATACACGGCGACCGGACTGACCAACGACACCGAATACACTTTTTCGGTGAAAGCCGTCTACGCGTCAGGGTCGTCCGACGCCCTTACGGTCAAGAAAACGCCGAAAACCGAAGCGATCAACTACACGGCCTGCACGGACGTAGCAGCCCAGGCGGGCTATAAGGCGATCACGCTGACATGGGCCGTTCCGGAAATCGTTCCGAAAGCCGAATTGTCGGGTTATACGATTACCGTTGCGCCGGGTGAAATGGAACCGATCAAAGTTGCCGACCCGCAAGCCGTTTCAGCGGTTATCGACGAATTGGCCAACGGCACCGAATACACCGTAACGATCATCGCAGACTACAAAGACGGCGGCATGTCGGCAGGCGTATCGGTCAAAGCGACTCCTACCGAACTGATCTCAAAAGTCGAATCGGACAATGTCTCCAAAATAAGCTTCGACAAAGAGAATGCAGCCATCGAACTGTATTATACCAGACCGGTGGATGTAGAGGCCATTCCGGTAACCTTCACGCTGATCGAAGGCGCAACGATAGATAACGAGAGCGGCGCCGTAAGCAAAACGCTGAATCTGAAGGATCCCGCCACGGTCGATGTCGTTATGAACGATTTCACGATTCCGTATCAGGTAACCGCCGTAGTCGATACGCTCGTAAAATCGCTTCAGGCATCCTACGACGGCACGACGGTCAACGGAAAAGTCGATCAAGCGACCCGAAAGATCCTGATCGACTTCGGAACGACCCAGATCGACAAATCGGCCATCGAAGTAACGATCGACATCTCCGAAAACGCAACGTTGGTAAATCCGTCGGCATCGCCGGCCACGATGAATCTGTCGAGCGAAAACGCCGCGATCAAACTGTCGGATAAATACGGAAACGAGGTATCCTACGGCGTAACCTGCCTGGGCGCGGATCTTCCCGTTGTGGAAGGATTCAACCCGAAGGACATTACCGGAAAAGACATTCCGGCCGATTGGGTACGCCTCAACCGGTTTAACGGCAAAGATATTCCCGCTACGATCGCAGTCTATGAAATCCCCGAGACCAATTCTTACGTGGTCATGTGGAAAAAAGGGTCCGATTTCACGACCTACCACCTGGGAAAAGACGCCGTTCCCTTTGCGGATTACAAAGCGGATTATGCGGATGAAAACACTATCCTGGTTTCGGGAACGCCCAACCTCCAGAACGCATTCCACGCCTCTCAGGTCGTTGTAAAAGGCGGTCAGGGCCCGATGTTCGCCAAACAAACTAACGGCAACTGGGTACACTATACCGGCGACTGGGACGGCGACACGTTCTTTAACTTCGACACGAAAGAGAATCCCTGGCCTGTAGTTGAAGGATTCACCGGTAACGGATTCTACCTGAATCCGGGAGCGCCGAACGGATACACGTCGGCTGCGCCGCACACCACCACAAAGAAAACGCAGTGTTTCTTCGCATATCACGGGGAACCCTCCGATGCCGACCTGGCCGGATTCTTCGTCTCCGGCACTGCCTCTTTCACCCAAGACGAAGTCTGCGAAAAACTGATCAGCATCGGGCTTACCAGAGGATTCCCGATCAACTCGATCGACCAGACTACGGATAACATGAACGTAGGTCTCACCATCAATGGAGGAGATGCCGTCAACATCACCGTATCGGGAGGTCTTGATCCGGTATATGCCGTAGGAATCAGCGAAACGAAATAATCTTTCTATCCATTTTCAAAAAAGAGGAAGCGCAAGGCTTCCTCTTTTTTTAGATCCCATATTTCGCTTCATTCGCTGAAATCGGGAGCTCCGAAAACGTAACTTTCCCGGTACCGGTAGCCGACGACCGCCATCAACAGCACGATCGCAGCGTTCAGCACGAACGGGAAATCGGCCGAACCGGACTTCCCGAACAGCCCGGTCAGCAGATCGACGATAAAAGGGCACAGCAGGATCGCCAGGTAATTGACCGACATCACCAGCGCCAGCGCCAGCGTCGTATTTTTCGAATCGGCCGTCCGGACGCTCTTGTCGTAAACCAGCGGCTGGATAACCCCGTAGCCGATCCCCGCGACGAAACATCCCAACCCGATCGTCCACTCGTATTTGAACAGGTAGATTAGCAGCAGCCCGGCGCAAATCAGCAGCAGCGGCAGGAAAACGGTCGCATTCTTCAATTTGCGGATAATCCAGGTGATAAACAGACCGGGCAGCATGATCGCCAGGAAAAAAAGCGAAATCATCACGCCGGAAGCCGAACTGCTCAGCGTATAGTGCTGCATCAGGAAAGGCAGGTTGAACGTGACCACGAGTACGACGTAAGTAGCCAAAAAATAGAGCAGCATCAATCCTACGAGCCGCGGCACGTCGATCCCGGGCAACCATTTTACAGCCCCGATAGCCGCATCCGTCGGAGAAGCGGGAACCGCAGGTATCGTCGCGGCCTCCCCCCGATCCGGCTTGTATTTCCGCAACGAAAGCGTCATCAGCAGCGCGACTCCGGGCAGCAGGTAGACCAGAAACGGGTAATGCCAGTCGACCGTCGCCAGCCAGCCGGTCAGCGACGTGGCGAGCACCAGCGTAACGTTGCTGATCGACGAACTGATCCCTAGCTGACGGGTACGGTAGGCTCCGGTGAAATGGTCTGCGATCAGTCCGGTCGACAGCGGGATCACCATCCCGGCTCCCACCCCGAGCACGCAGTTGATAAAAATCAACAGCACGATGTTCTTTGCGAACAGGCTGAAAAAACCGCTGATGCAGAACAACGCGAGTCCCGTGTAAAGAATCAGCAGCTTGTTCCTGCTCACCGACAGCTTACCGGCCAGCAGGACGAACGGAATGATCAGCAACGACGGCAGCGAGGTAAGCATCTGGATTTCGAGATCGGTCGCGTGTTTGAAAATTTTATCCAGATCGCCCAGAATCGGCGATATGGCCAACCCCGGCAGGGAAACCACCGCCGAAACCGACCAGATTGCCACCAGTACATTCAGGGGAATCGTACCCCGTCCCGTTTGTATTTTCAGCATAACCTTCGTCGCTAATTAAATAAGATTTAAAAATTGTACTGCACGATCGCCTGAACGCGGTTGGCGTGCCCCTGCTCCTTGTCCATGTTCCGGCGCGTTCCGTAAAGGTAAGCGGCTCCCAATTGACAACTTTCGGTCAGGTTATAGAACAGATTCACCGACAAGTAATTGGCTATCTGATAAGTATTCGCGTCGCGGTAGTCGTTCCGACTGAAAACCTTCACGCCGCTGTAAGCCGCGGTGGCCAACCATTTCGAAGAGAACATGTACTGGGCCCCGGCGATCCAGCTCATCATCGGCAGCGCCTGCAGACTGTTCGGCCGTTTGGGATTGACCACCAGGTCGAGTCCCGTGCCGGCTATATCCTGAATATAAGCCGCGATCCCCTCGCCGTAGAGGAACTGCATGTAGGTCGTCAGTCGTTTGCCGGCCTGGATCGAGCCGCTCAACTGGGTTCCCCATCCGAAAACCGATTTGGTGGCATCCGACTGGTCGTCGTAATAGAACATATCGCGGAAAATGGCCGATGCGCGCAAGTGGCTCCGCCCTTTGTTCCAGCTATACTGGAAATAGAGCGGGAAATCGGGCATCCGCTGCGGGATCGAACTCATATCGCTCGCCAGCGACGCGCTGAGATTCGGCATTTCGGCGGCGACCGCCATCGACCAGTGATCGTTGAATTTCCGGGTATAACGGATCATCGTGTTATACACCATCGGATAGCCGTTCGGCCCTTCGAAGTCTACCGTCGAAGGCGATGCCCCGAGGTCGCAGAACGTCGTGAAACGGCGTCCGATCGAGAATCCGGCCAGTTCGATATAAGCCATATTCAGACTGAACCCCAGGTTATTCGATTCCCGGAAATCGGCCTGAATGTAACCGACGATCGGTCCGAGCCTGCCGGCATGGGCGATCGCCTTGAAATACAGGGTAGAAGTCGACGGATCGAGCTGGAACTGCTGACGTTGTTTCGGCGAATTCGGCACGGGAATGGCCGACGTTACGAAATCGAGATCGTTGGCGATCCCGTCGAAATCGTACGAAAGACGCGTGTTCACGTTACCGCCGATACCGAAGATCATCTTCTGGTCTTTACCCGAAATGATGAACTTGGGCAGACCGGTCTGGCGAAACCCCTTTTCGATCGTCGAATAGTACAGATCGATCACCTGGGTCGCCGACATCGTGTCCACTTCGGCCCCCCGGCGGTTGATAAAAAGCACATCGGGTTTCGCATTGTTCTTCAGCACCTGGGCCTGCAGGCCCTCCGAAAAGAAACATGCGATGATCGCTGCTGCAAAAAGTATACAATGTTTCATAATTATGGAATTTAAATTGGTTTCGGGCATACGCGTCCTCGGACGGTCTCCGTAAACTCAATTATTGTGCCGATCCCCGCCCCGCAAATACGAAACAGGGCGTCCCGACAAGAACGCCCCGGATAATAAATTATTAAAGAATTACCGCTGTACGGCAACTCCGGCCGACAGCAACGCTTCGTCGGGAGCAAAAGGAATCGTCTCGAACTCCCGGCGGTCGCCGAACCCGAAACGCAGGTAGGTGATCGGCAGCCCTTCCTGCAAAAAACGCTGTTCGTAAGTGGTTTTGATCGACAGCACCTCGTCGGCGAATCCCGTCCCGTAAATATCGTCGCAGCAGGCGGCGACCGGAAGTCCGTTGCCCCGGGCCAGATTTTTCGTATATTCGTGCAGGTGAACCGAATCGGTCTTCAGATTGATCATGCCGCCCTCGCGCAGAAAGCGGGCGTACATAGCCAGAAATTGCGGGGCGGTCAACCGTTTTTTGATCCGGTTTTTGTTCAGTTGCGGATCGGGAAACGTGATCCAGATCTCATCGACTTCGCCGGGAGCGAAACACGAATCGATGAATTCGATCCGCGTACGCAGGAAAGCCACGTTCTTCATTCCGTTCTCCGTCGCGGTCTTGGCCCCGCGCCACAAGCGGGCGCCTTTGACGTCCACCCCGATAAAATTCCGTTCCGGGAAACGTTCGCCCAACGCCACGGTATATTCGCCGCGCCCGCACCCCAATTCCAAAACGATCGGTCGGTCGTTCCCGAAAAAATCGCGGTTCCACTTCCCTTTTAACGCATAATCTTTCCGGAAAACCTCCTCGAACCCAGGCTGAACGACACAACGGAACGTGGCATTCTCCGCAAAACGTCTGATCTTATCTTTTCCCATTCGATCCTCTTCGACTGATCCGGAAACCGATCCGGTATTCCGGGAATCTCTACTCAATAAATATCCATTCCGACGGCAGCAACGCCCTCCACCTCTTCGCCGGGCATCAACGGCTCGAACTGAAACAGGTAACTGCCCGGCCGCGACAGGCACACCCCGCTGCGGTAAGCCTGGCTGACGTCCCGGTAAAGCCCCAACCCCGGATGCCCGTCCGGCACGTGCACCACCACCGTATCGCGCCAGCGATACCCGGCAGGCGTTACGGTGGTCACGGCCAATACCAACCGGTCGTAACTGAAATTACTGCCGTACCGCACGACGACATCCATCGTCCGCAGCGACGCGGTATCGGTATTCTCGAAACTGACGGCGACCCGCTCCGACCGGTTCCATCCGTACTGATCGGTTTCCGCCACCGAAGCCTGCTGCGGCGCGAGGCATGACACCATAGTCGCCAGGCAAACCAGTCCCGGCAACCTCCGGACAATCTTACTCGCCGGCGCCACCTTTTTCCTGTTTTCCGCCGCCGGACTGCTGTCCGTCGCGGTTCTGTCCTCCGTTCGGATTGCGACGGCGATTACGGCCGTTGTTGCGACGCGGCGCATCCTCGCGGGCCGCCGGAGCACCCCCGGCCGCATCGGCCGGAACGCGCTGTTTGCGGGCAGGTTGCTGACCTGGCGCCGGTTTATCGGAACGCCGGTTTTCCGGTTTCCCCGAAGCCGGCTTCTGCTCCCTCGCCCCTTTCGGCGATCCGGAACGGGTATCGCCGCTCTGACTCGCTCCGGCCGGCGCTTTCCGCTTTTTACGGTTTTTGCGCCGTCCTTGCTGCTTATCGAAACGGGTCAGGCTCTCTTCGCCCACCACGTTGGCAAACGTCGGTTCGATATCGACCGATACGGGCGAAGCGTCGCTCAACCGTTCCGGCTTGTTTCCTTTCTGGTTCATCCGGATCACCTCGCGCACCCGTTCGACCGGCAGCGCAACCAGATTCGCCTGCGATCCCGGATCCGTCGCAAACCACATCGTGCGCTCCAGAATATCGCTTTTCACCAGGAAGTAATCGCCTTCGATCGTCTGCAACGGCTGGTTGACGCGCGGGAAATCCTTGCGGGCGTCCAGGTACGTATCCAGTTCGTACACCAGACAGCACTTCAGCTTGCCGCACTGTCCGGCCAGTTTCTGCGGGTTCAGCGAAATCTCCTGATGCCGCGCCGAGTTGGTCGTCACCGATACGAAATTCGAGATCCACGACGCGCAACACAGCTCCCGGCCGCAGGACCCCAGCCCGCCGATGCGCCCGGCCTCCTGCCGCGCCCCGATCTGCTTCATCTCGACCCGGATGCGGAACTGCTCGGCGAAGACCTTGATCAACTCGCGGAAATCGACCCGTTCGTCGGCGATGTAATAGAAAATAGCCTTGATCTTATCGCCCTGGTATTCGACGTCGCCGATCTTCATATTCAGGTTCAGGCTGGCCGCGATCTGGCGCGAACGGATCATCGTTTCGTGCTCGAGACCGATCGCCTCCTGCCACTTTTCGATGTCGTAAGGTTTCGCCTTGCGGTAAATTTTCTTGAATTCGCCGTTCTGCGGATTGAACCCCACGCGCTTCATCTGCCGGGCTACCATATCGCCGGTCAGCGACACGATCCCGATGTCGTGTCCGGGCGAGGCCTCGACGGCCACGATGTCGCCGCGCTTGAGCGGCAGGCCGTTGACATTCCGGTAATAACTCTTCCGCGTATTCTTAAAGCGCACCTCGAAAATATCGTCCGGAAAAACTTCCGGCATGCCCTCGAGCCAGTCGTAGGCATGCAACTTAAAACAGCCCGAACAGGGCGACGCCGAAACCTCTCCGCCGCACCGGCAGAACTCGCAGCCCCGTCCGATGTCGAGCGTCGATTTCGCATCTTTATTTTTACACTCTTTGCAATCCATCCGAATATATGTTGTTAGGCTCTTCCCGGATCATTTCCGGCCGGGAACGTCTTTCGTAAAAAGACCGGCCGGAGCACCGAAAGCGCCGGTAATTTGCACCTTCTGCCCGCAATAGCACAAAAGTAATAAATTTTTCCGGATTGCCGTTTTCCCGGCGATCCGGAAAACGGAGAACCGTTTGCGAAAACCCGATTTTCGCTTATCTTTGGGAAAGCGGCACACCGTTTGCCGCGACGACTTTAAAAACTGCGCTTATGGAGATCATTCACGACACACAGCGCCGCCGGTTCGAAATCGACGGCGAAGGACACCGGGCCTACCTCGAGTACGTCCCGGTCGAAGGAGGGATCGACATCGTCCACACGATCGTATCGCCGATGCTCGGAGGCCGCGGCTACGGCTCCCGGTTGGTACGCAACGCGCTCGACTACGCCCGCGACAACGGGCTGAAAGTAATCCCGTCCTGCTCGTTCGTCGGAGTCTATCTGGAAAGACACCCGGAGTACAAGGCACTGCTGTTTAAATAGGCTCTCCCGACCGGTTCTGTTGCGTATCGAAAAAACGCCGGAAAAAAAATAGATGGTACTCGACCGCGCTGCGCCAGTAATCGTGCGTATGTTGTCCGGGCCGCACGATGTAGTCGTGGGAAATGTGATAATACAGCATCTGCTCGTGGAGTTGCCGGTTGACCTCGAAAAAATAGTCTTCCGTTCCGCAGTCGATCACGATCGCCAATTGTCCCGGCTGCAAGCCGTAATCGACCGGCCGGGCTTTCGTCGAGGCCACCTCCCGGTTCGCATCGGTAAACGGCACCACGCGGTACAGTTGACTGAGTACGGTATGTTCGTCCCACACCGCCCGGTTTTCGGCATACGGACCGAGTTGCTCGCTGATTTTCCAATTGTTCGGGAAAGGCCGGATATCGACTCCGCCGCTCATCGACCCGCACGCGCCGAAAACGTCCGGATGCCGGAAAGCGAGCCATAGAGCGCCATGCCCGCCCATACTGTACCCCGTAATCGCCCGCCCGCGGCGGTCGGGCAACGTCCGGTAATGCGCATCCACATAAGCCACCAGTTCCGTCCCGACATAAGTCTCGTAACGGCTGCGGGGATTGACCGGACTGTCCCAATACCAGCTCGACTCGCCGTCCGGACACACGACAATCACCCCGAAAGCGGAAGCCGTCTGCGGCAGTTCGGGCTTCGTTTTACGCAACCAGCTGTCGTACCGATTATTATACCCGTGCAATAGATACACCACCGGGTAACGGCCGACGGCGTTCCGACCGTACCCGGCCGGCAGGATCACGACGTTTTTGATCTTCTTGTCCATCGAAGGACTGTAAACCTCCACCGTATCGACCGTCTGCGCCCGCACGGACGCCGCGGCCAACAATACCGCCGCAAACAGGACGGCGCATTTTCGCATACTTTTCATACCGATCATTCCGATTTTGTCGGCAAAAATAAGAATTTACCCTCGAACGGCATCGGATCGAAACGAAAAACCCGCTTCTGATGAAGCGGGTTTTTCGAAAACGGAACGCACAAACGTTACCACATATAGATCGCCACATCGCCCGGATCGACGTTCATCGCCGGAGTATAATCTCCGGCCGATACGATCGAACCGTCTTTCAGAATACGTTTTACGGACGGATCGGCCGAGAAGATCAGCCTCATCGGCTGCTGATAATCGCGGTTGACGATCACCAGGAACGTGCGACCGTCGTTTTCCAGCAGCGAAATCACGGCTCCCAACCCTTCCGTTTCGAGAACGTCGACCGGTTCGGGCAACTTGGTCAGCCGCTGCGTACCGCGCGGAATCGTTTTGCCGGTATGGCGCACCCATTTGACCTTCGCCCCGGCGAAAACGCCCGACAGCGCCTTGATCTCCCCGTTCACCTGCCGCACCAGATCATAGGCGACCGTCCGCCTGCCGTCCAGGCCGATCGGTCCGAACTCGTAGTCGAAACCCTCCGAATTCACGGGCGTCCAGTAAGTGAAATACTGCAGGCCTTGTGCGCCGTAAGCCAAGTCGCTGAACATCTGCAGCCGCAGCGTGGCGAGGGTCGGATGCGGGTATTTCCAATGCTTGGTAGCCATGGCGAACGCCCAGAAATCCTTGCCGGCCTTTTTCGATTCGTCCGAAAACTCCTCGAGGTTCTCGTACCATTCCGGCTTCATGCCGTCGTACGTGATCGGATAGTGGTCGAACGACAGGAACTGCATCGGCACCTCCCGATCGAACCGCGACACGTACTCGCGGTAACTTTGAACGCCCAGCGCATCGAGATGCTCCTTGCCGCCGTTCGGGAACAGGTTCAAATAACAAAAATGCTTGTCATCGACCGCCTGCACCTTCCGGGCCCATTCGCCCAATGCGGGGAAATCGCTGCTGAGCGGTTCGTCGCGCAGGAAATATCCGGCCAACGCCGGATGTTTCATAAAGCGTTTCACGGTAGCCTCCGTATCGTTGCGTAATTCGGGACAGGCGGCGATTATCTTAACCCCTACTTTTTGGGCCGCATCGAGCGCCTTCACGACCTCGTCCGCATTGGAATACCCCCTGAAATTGAGGGTAAATCCGGCGTCCTTGAGCTCCTGGAACCGTTCCACCTTAGCTTCGTCGGCCGGAATGCCGTACCAGGCCAAGATCGGAATCTCCTTCTGCGGCAGCTTCGGCTGGGCGCCGAGGATTCCGGCCCCCAGCAGCGTCGCGGCACAACACAGCAACAGCGTATTTATCCGTACTCTTTTCATCCTATTGCAGCATATAAATTACGGCATCCCCCGGCTCGACCATCAACGTCGAAGAGTAGAGCGACGCCGGAACGATCGAACCGTCTTTCAGAATCCGCTTCGCCGACGGATCGAGTTCGATATCCAATTGCATCCGGTCGTTGAAATCGCGGTTGACGATTACCAGGAACCGGTTGTCTCCGTTCTGCAATTCGGAAACGACGGCGCCGGTTCCGGTCGTTTGCAGCTTCTTGACCGACGCGGGCAGCTCCGCCAACGGAGTAGTTCCCTGCGGAATCGTATCGCCGGTATGACGTACGGACAGCACTTTCGCACCGAGGAACACGCCGGTAAGCGCCTTGATCTCACGGTTCAATTCCGTCACCTTGTCATAGACGTCGGTACGCTTGCCGTCCAGACCGATCGGCCCGTGGTGGAAATTCCAATTCGGGTTCTTTCCCGGAGTCCAGTAAGTAAAATACTGCAACCCCTGGGCCCCATAAGCCAGGTTGCTGAACATCTGCAACCGCATCTGGGCCAGATCCGGGATCGGATACGGATCGTGCGCGGTCGCCAGCGAGAAGGCCCAGAACGGTTTCCCGGCCAGGCGCGCTTCGTCCGAGAAGATCTCCAGATTCTCGTAATAATCCGGACGCAGCGTCCGGCCTACGACCGGATAATGGTCGAACGACAGCAACTGCAACGGCACCTCCTGATCGAAGCGGTGCACGTAATCGCGGTAGCTGTCGGCTTTCAACGCCTCCAGGGAAGCGTACGTGGGCAGCAGGTTCAGGTAGCAGAAATGCGCGTCGTCGGTGGCGCGGATCCGTTTCGCCCACTGGCCCAGCTCGGCGAACGACTCGGTGTTCGGCTCGTCGCGCAGGAAATAACCCGCCGTCGCCGGATGGTTCATAAAGCGTTTCACGGTCGCTTCGGGTTCCTTTTCGAGCTCCGGGCACGAAACGATCAGTTTGACGCCGGCCGCCTGCGCCGTATCCAGCGCCCGCTGCATCGCATCGGCATCGGGGTAACTGGTAAAACTGTGTGTGATCCCGGTTTCCTTCATTTCGCGGAAACGTTCGAGCGTCGTACAGTCGGACGGGATGCTGTGCCAAGCCAGGATCGGCATTTCGCCGGTCGCCTGCAGTTTCGGCCAGACAGCCTGTTCCGCCACCTGCTTCTGTCCGGAATTACAACATCCGGCCAGACCGGCAGCCAATAGAGACAGCAAGAAGATTTTTTTCATCGGTCTAAGTTTTAGTATTTTATGAATATTCTGATTTCAAATTTAATAAAATTTCCGCAATCGACGGAATAAACGCCTCATTTTTATCTCCATACAAAAACGGAGGCGTTTACATGCCTCCGTTTCCGTCGATCGCGACCGTCCGGGCTATTCCACCGTAAAGGTATATTTGCCCGAACGCACCGTATATTCGGCGTAATCGTCCTTCATGCCGTTATAAACGATATTCCCGTCTTTCTTACCGGTTCCGTCCGTGCGAACGGCCGAAGGGGCTTTCGCATCCGGTACGCACACCGTAGCCGTACAGCCTACCGGCACTTCGACCGTCATCGTAAACCGACCGCCCCGTTTGCTCCAGTCGACCGACGCTTGCCCGTAAGGAGTCGCCGTGGCGTACTTCGCCCAGTCGATCTGCGATACCGGCTGCGGGCGAAACACGATATGACGGTAACCGGGCTGCGACGGGTCGGCGTTCAGGCCGGCCAGTTTGCGGTAGAACCAGGTCAGTGAACCGCCGAACATCGGATGGTTGCGCGAATTTTCGCCGTTCCACTGTTCCCAAGTCGTCGTGGCGCCCTGGTCGATCCAGTGACCGAAACTCGGATAGTCCCGTTTGTTCATCGCTTCGTAAGCCAATTCGCCCAATCCGTTCTCGGCCAGCACCTCGAAGAAGAACTGGGTGCCGAAAATGCCGGTATCCAGATGACCTCCGTTATCGAGAATATCCTGCCTGAGCGACGCCACTACCCGGTCGCGGTATTCGTCGGGAACCCCGATCCGCAATGCGAAAATATTTCCTCCGTAACGGCCGTAAGTTCCTTTCTGCGGATCGTAGAAACGCTTGTGGAAAGCGGCAGCCGTCCGGTCGGCCAGCTCACGGTAGGCCTTTGCATCGTCCGTCTTGCCGAGCGCTTCGGCTGCGCGGGCCGTGTAATCGGCGCAACGCCACAGGTAGAACGTATGCACCATTTCCGCAGGCGGAAAATCGAAGGCCGGACACCAGTCGCCGAGGTTCATCCACTGGTTCGGCGTTTGCATCAGCATGACGCCGTCGTCGCCCACCCAGTTCTGCATGAAACGGATCTGCTCCTTCATCGCGTCGTAATTGCCGGCCAGCAGGTCGCGGTCGCCGTAGTGCACGTAGAATTCCCACGGCATGATATTCATCGCGGCTCCCCACGCCACGCCGCCGCCGCAGCCGGGCTGCCACGGCGCGCCGTTGGGCACGTAACCCGTCTCCGGATTCTGCGCCCCCCACATGTCGCGAATCCACTTGTTGT
Source organism: Candidatus Alistipes pullistercoris (assembly GCF_027665465.1). Lineage (NCBI taxonomy): Bacteria > Pseudomonadati > Bacteroidota > Bacteroidia > Bacteroidales > Rikenellaceae > Alistipes > Candidatus Alistipes pullistercoris. Next base: position 33,749 of record NZ_JAQDED010000006.1, read on the forward strand.
AAAATGCCGCGGCATCAAGGTTATGCATCACCGTCACACACGCGACCTGCCCGTCGCCCGTATAGGCCGAACGTTCGCGGTGCGGGCAATCGCTGGCCACGCCGCCGTGCATGTTATCGGTCTGACTGCGCCACCAGATTCGGTTAATCGTATTGAACAGCGGGTTGGAACATTCGAAACGTCCGGTAGTAGCCACGTTCGAATAGACCGCTTCGGCTGTCACCTGTTCGGGGGTCAGTTCGCCGGGCCAGCCGCTGAGCTCCACCTCGCGAAATACGTACCAGGTAAAACGGGTGTGGTACGACTCGGGGCCGCCGCCCTTCATCGTATAACTGTTCGAACCGACCGGCGATTCGCAGATATAACGGATATCGATCTTCTGCCCGGATTCGCCCCGGACATCTTTCAAATGCAGCCAACCCGAAATTTCCTGGCCGAAATCCACTTTATAACGGCCATCGCCGAGTTTTTCGATCTTCACCGGTTCAAGCCGTTCCATCACCCGGTCGGGCGGACCGTTCTGCGCGACGAGCTTCCCTTCCGGCGCTTTGCGCAACGCGACCGGCTGCCAGGCCGAGTCGTCGAATCCCGGAGCGCACCACCCCGGTTGTTCGCGGCGGGCGTCGTACTGTTCGCCGGAATAGACCCCGTCGGAGACGATCGCGCTTTCGGACGCTTTCCACGACCCGTCGCTCAATACCACGTCCTGCGTTCCGTCCGCATAGGTTATATGCAGTTCCCCGAAAAAGCGGGGCGACCCGAACGCCATTACCCAATGGATCTTCGCATTGTAGAAACCGTTGCCGAGAATCGCTCCGAGCACGTTTTCGCCGCGGCGCACCCGGTCGGTCACGTCGTATCCGACGTACATCACCCGGTACTCCCTGAAATTATCCTCGACCGGGATTCCGCGCTTTTCGAGCCCGGGACGCTTGCCGTAATTGGTCTGGTTCGGAGCCAACACGTCGTCGCCGACCTTTTCGCCGTTCATATACAACTCGAAATAACCGAGGCCGGTTCCGTAGAAGTAAGCCGAAGCGACCTCCTTATCCACGCCGAACGACTTGCGCAGCAACGGGGCCGGGGGCGGCACATCCTTGCCCAGGGCCTCCAGCGACTCCTCGCCCTGCCACGGCGCGCCGATCCAGCGGCATTTCCACTCCGACGGATCGAGGATACCCATATTCCAGCGGGCCGGTTCGCTCCACGCCGATACGTTGCCCTTCCCGTCCCACACGCGCACCCGCCACCAGCAGGTCTCGCGCGACTGCAACGGCTTTCCCGCATATTTCACCAGCGTGGACTGCGGACTTTTTACTTTCCCGCTGTTCCACAGATCGGCCGTCCCGTCCCGCAACGCTTTTTCGGTAGAGGCCACCTCGATCTGGTATGCCCGCTGCTCCTGGCCGCGAAGGCCTGCGGCAGCGGTATTGATCCACGACAAGCGGGGATGCCGCGCGTCTACGACCGACGGGTCGGTCTGGTATTCGCAGGTCAGCTTTCCGGGAACGATTCCGGCGCTTCCGCGCGCCGCGGACGACGCGCCGGAAACGACCAGACAGGCCGCCAATAGCAGGCCCGCAACTTTTGCACTCGGTTTTTTCATAAATTCGGTTATTTAGGTTTTCCGCATCCTCCCGCGGTCATAAAATCGGGGAGTTCGACAAAATTACCATTTTTCGCGGATTTTCCGAACGATTTCGACAGGCATAAAAAAACGGAGGGAAAAATTTCCCTCCGACAAACATTATTTTCGAAAACAGCGACGAAGCTTTCGAAATACCCTACCACTCTTCGCCGTCCGGCTCGGGCTTTCCCGGCAATCCGTCGCGAAACCCCATCGAAGCGTGCGTCCCGTCGCAGTACGGCTTGTTGGACGACTGGCCGCAACGGCACAATGTCACCCGGTTGCGGATCTCGTAGACAAACCCGTCTTCGCGTTGAATCGGAATGCCGCCGCGCACCCACAACGCGCCGCTGCACCCGCGCTGCGGATCTTCCAACAGGCCGAGCGAAGGTTCGAAATGCGGTTCGTGCGGATGGCTGGCGTCGAGCCACGCCGAAAGACGTCCGGCCGGACAACGGTCCGCCTCGCGGATCGTCAGGTCGCGGGCGCGTTCGCCCTCCTCCTCTACCAGATTCCACACCTGCCCCTTCGCATCGCAGAAACGGGCGAAAGCGCAATACTCGCGGTTATCGGTCAACGCCACTTCCGGACCGCCGAACGACTCGGCTTCATCCAGCAGCGGTTCTTCCGATGCGGTAAGCGACGGGTCCCAGTCGGTATGCACGTGCGAACCGTCGCAGTACGGCTTGGTCTTCGACGCGCCGCAACGGCACAGCGCCGTCGGTTCGTCTTGGGTAGCATACTCTTTGCCCGCCTTGTAATACCAGATTTCGCCTTCGCGGTTCGGCAACATGAATTGTTGTTTCAGTGGCGGCTGTCCGTAAACCAGATAGGGCCCTTCCTCCATAACGGTGATATGAAACCGGTCGGGGGCCACTTTCGTGCCCGGTTGTACATTGAACTTTTCCATGTGATTGATGTGTTTAAAAATCGTTTACGGATTTTCGAACGTGCAACAATCATACCCGTCGGCCGGAAGAAGGATAAAATACGCGTCTTTCGCTGCGCAGGAACAGAATCGCCACAACGGCCGCCAGCAGGTCGGCGGCCGGGATCGATAGCCACACTCCGGTCAGGCCGAACCAGCGCGAAAAGAAATAGAGCGCCGGGATCAGGAAAATCACCTGTCGGGACAACCCCATGAAAACGGCCTTCTGAGCCTTGCTGATCGACTGCAGGAATACCGAAACGACGATCTGAAAACCGTCCAGAAACAGCAGGCAGTACCCCAGCCGCATCCCGTGCACGGCCATAGCCGTCAGATCGGGATCGTCGGTAAAAGCCCTGACGAGCCAGCGGGGAAACAGTTCGGAAGCGAGGAAACCGACCGTAACGATCAGCGTGGCGATCCGGATCGTCAGCAGCAGCACATCTTTGACCCGTTTGTGTTTTCCGGCGCCGTAATTGAAGCCGACGATCGGCTGCATCCCCTGGCAAAGCCCGAGCACGCACATCACGATCAGCATACCGAAGCTGTTGATGATGCCGAATGCTCCGATCGCCAGGTCGCCCCCTTCGCGCACCAGTTGGTTGTTCATAATGATGTTGACGACGCTCGCCGCCAGGTTCATCAGGAACGGGGCCATGCCGATCGAAACGATGTTGCGGATGATCCGGGCTTTCGGCCGGAAGCAGCCGACCCGGAAATGCACCTGGTGTTTGGTGTTGAAAAAGTGACTCATCACGAACAGCATGCTGACAAACATCGAGATGACCGTCGCGACGGCCGCCCCCTCGATCCCCATATTCAATCCGAAAATGAAGATCGGATCGAGGATCACGTTCAGCCCAACGCCGATCAGAATCGTGTACATCGACTTGCGCGGATAACCGGTGGCCCGCATCACCCCGCTGAAACTGTAACTGAGGTTCGACAGGACGCTCCCCGGAATCACGATCCGCAGGTAATCCTTCGCATACGGGATCGTCTGCGCGCTGCCGCCGAACGCCAACAGGATATCGTCCAAGTAGAGCATCGAAAAAGTAATCAGCACCGCCGAAAACAAAAACGTCAGCACGAAAGCGTTCCCCAGGATATTACGCGCCCAACGCACATCATTCATTCCCAGCACGATGGATATCCGAGCCGACGCGCCAACGCCGACCAGCGTACCGATCGCCATCACGAGCGTCATCAGCGGGAAAGTCAACGCCAGCCCCGAAATCGCCAACGGGCCCACGCCCTGCCCGATAAAAATTCTGTCGACGATGTTGTACAACGACGCCATCACCATCCCGATCACCGCCGGAATGGAATAATCGAGTAATAACTTCCCTACGCGCTCCGACCCGAGCCGGGCCGTCGCTTGATCCATCTGCACTGCCATATTTCGTTTTTTTCTGATACGCCGTTCCGGAGAGGACGGCCGAGACAGGACAAAGATACCGAATTTCAACCGAAAAATCCGCAATCTCACCTATAATATATTGCATATTCCACAGAAATGATTAGTTTTGTATGCGTAGGGCCGTATCATACAAGTACTAACGAATTCTATTCGGAAATCATGAAATCCGTAAAAGTCCTGCCGACGCTGTCGATCCTGTTGCCGGCGGTTTCCGTTGCGCAGGCGGCGCGTCCGCTGCGGGGAATCCGCATCGTCAGTCCGGCAAATCCCGTAACGATCTACCTGAACGGCGAGCGGGTCTTGTCCGTCACCAACAGTTGTTTCATCGCCAACCTGAAAAGCGGCGACTGCCGGATCGAGGCCTACGACGGGTACGGCGACAATAAACGCGACGGCAGTCCCGTTTTTTCAGAAATCGTACGTCATTCGGGCCGCGAGGTCACCGAAATCAGCGTCGAAAACCGTAGCCGGGCCTGTTCGAACGTTCCGGCGATCGGCCGGGCGCAGTTCGGCCGGCTTGCTGAACATGATCCGGGAAGAGGCGTTCGACGCCAACAGGAACACGCTGCTGTCGACGCTGAAATTTTCGGGAAGCAAAAGCGAACTGAAAAATTTTATCGGCGGTCTATAAAATCCGGCGCGGCTCACCGGCCCAGATCGACCTCGCCGACCATGTTCATCAGGGTACGCACGCGGGCGGCGCGGCGCACCATGTAGTTCGAAGGATTCTGCAGCCGCATCCGCAGCGGATTCGGCAGCACGGTGGCGATCATCGACGCCTCGTAACGGTTCAGTTCTTTGGCACTCTTACCATACACCTCGCGGGCGGGAGCTTCAACCCCGTACATGTTCCGGCCGGTCTCGATGACATTCAGGTAGGTTTCCATGATACGGCGTTTGCTCCAGCAGCACTCGATCAGCACGGTGTAATAAGCCTCGAACCCCTTTCGCAGCCAGGTGCGCGAAGGAAAGCAGAAAACGTTCTTGGCCGTTTGCTGCGAAATGGTGCTTCCGCCGCGGAGGCGCTTACCCTCGCGGTTCTCGTCGAGCGCCTGGTTGATCGCCTCCCAGTCGAAACCGTTGTGCGTAGCGAAATTATTATCCTCGGTGGCGATTACCGCCTGTACGACCGACGGATTGATCCGGTCGAATGGCACCCAATTTGAATGCACTGAAAAACCGTCCTGCGTGAAATTCTCGAAGAAACGGAGCACCTTCAGCGGCGTGACCGTTACCGGCACCGCCCGAAGCAACAGCACCGAGCAAACCGAATAGGTCACGAAAAACAGCGACAGATAAACTACCAACCGCAGCAAGTAGCGCATAATCAAGATTTACAGACAATTAATTTTCAAGAAAACACATCCGAAACGAGAAAACGCTCTGGAGCATTCGGGCAAAAATAATATAATTTTTCACATTTCATAGTGAAAAAATGAGCAAATTATTCAATTTAAAATAATCGCTGTATATTTGCACGAAATTACAGAGAAGGGAAAAACTTTTAGGAAAATTATTCCAACAAATCGTTTTTAAAAATGGCACAAAAAAAATTTATCACCTGTGACGGAAACTACGCAGCCGCCCACATCGCTTATATGTTCAGCGAGGTAGCGGCGATCTATCCGATCACTCCGTCGTCCACGATGGCAGAATATGTCGACGAATGGGCGGCAAGCGGACGTAAAAACATTTTTGGGGAGACAGTCAAAGTCGTTGAGATGCAGTCCGAGGCAGGAGCCGCCGGCGCAGTGCACGGTTCGCTCCAGGGAGGTGCTTTGACCACTACGTTCACCGCTTCTCAGGGGTTGCTGCTGATGATTCCGAACATGTACAAAATAGCCGGGGAGCTGCTTCCCTGCGTATTCCACGTATCGGCGCGGGCGCTCGCAGCACAGGCCCTGTCCATTTTCGGCGACCACCAGGACGTAATGGCCGCCCGTCAGACCGGCTTTGCCATGCTGGCTTCGGGCAGCGTGCAGGAAGTGATGGATCTGGCCGGCATCGCCCACCTGATCGCCATTAAATCGCGGGTTCCGTTCATGCACTTTTTCGACGGATTCCGCACCTCGCACGAAATCCAGAAAATCGAGCTGATCGACGAGGAAGCGCTCATCAAACTACTCGACACCAAAGCGTTGGCCGAGTTCCGCAAACGGGCGTTGAATCCGGAGAACCCGGTAACGCGCGGCACGGCCCAGAACTCCGACATCTATTTCCAAACCCGCGAAGCGTCGAACCGCTTCTACGACGCCATCCCCGATCTGGTGGCCGAGGCCATGGAGAACATCAGCAAAATCACCGGCCGGGAATACAAACCGTTCACTTATTACGGCGATCCGGACGCCGAAAACGTCGTAATCGCGATGGGTTCGATCACCGAAACGATCAAGGAGACGATCGACTACATGCAGGCGAAAGGCGAAAAGGCCGGCTTGATCTCGGTACATCTCTACCGTCCGTTCTCGCCGAAATACCTGATGAACGTACTGCCGAAATCGGTAAAACGAATCTGCGTGCTCGACCGTACCAAGGAACCGGGCGCCAACGGCGAACCGCTCTACCTCGACATCAAAGACGTGCTGTACGGCACCGCAAACGCGCCGATCGTCGTAGGCGGCCGCTACGGGCTGTCGTCGAAAGACACCACCCCGGCGCAGATGCTGGCCGTTTACGAAAACCTGAAGGCCAACGAGCCGAAGGATCACTTCACGGTAGGCATCGTGGACGACGTAACGTTCACCTCGTTGCCGGTAGGCCCGGAACTGCACCTCGAAAACAAAGATACGTTCGAGGCCCGTTTCATCGGCCTGGGCGCCGACGGTACCGTTGGAGCCAACAAGAACTCGATTAAAATCATCGGCAACACGACCGACAAATACTGCCAGGCCTACTTCGCCTACGACTCGAAAAAGTCGGGCGGCTATACGGCATCGCACCTGCGTTTCGGCGACAAGCCGATCCGTTCGCCCTACCTGGTCAATACGCCGGATTTCGTAGCCTGCCACGTTCCTTCGTACCTCGGCAAGTACGACCTGCTGAAAGGGCTGAAGGACGGCGGCACATTCCTGCTGAACAGCGTTTGGGACGCGGAAACCACCAAGAAGCACCTGCCGGACGCTATGAAAAAGTACATGGCCGAGCACAAAATCAACTTCTACATCATCAACGCGACGAAAATCGCATCGGAAATCGGCCTCGGAAGCCGCACCAACACGATCATGCAGAGCGCATTCTTCAAGGTGTCGGGCGTCATTCCGTACGACAAGGCCAAGGAGGAGATGAAGAAAGCCATCTACAAATCCTACGGCAAGAAAGGCGAGGACGTGGTCAACATGAACTACGCCGCCGTAGAACGCGGGGGCAACGTGACCAAAGTGAAGATCCCGGCCGAATGGGCTTCGATCGAAGTCGTTCCGACCGAACCGGAAAACGCACCCGAATTCATCCGGAAAATCGTCCGCCCGATCGAAAGCCTCGAAGGAGACAACCTGCCGGTCAGCGCGTTCGTCGGCCGTGAAGACGGTTCGTGGGATCCGGGCACGTCGCAGTACGAGAAACGCGGCATCGCCGTAAAAATTCCGGAATGGCAGCCCGACAACTGTATCCAGTGTAACCAGTGCGCTTATGTTTGCCCGCACGCAGCGATCCGTCCGTTCCTGCTGACCGAAGAGGAAGCCGAAGCCGCTCCCGAAGGAACGAAAACGATCCAGGGCGCCGGCGCGACGAAAGCCTACAAATTTAAGATCCAGATCTCTCCGCTCGACTGTACCGGTTGCAGCAACTGCGCGAACGTCTGCCCGGCTCCGAACAAGGCCCTCGTGATGAAGCCGCTCGAAGAACAGCTCCAGAACGGCGAGGAAGCCCGCTGGGAATACATGCACCGCAAAGTCGGCTACAAAGATACCGTCGTAGACAAGACCAAGACCGTGAAGAACAGCCAGTTCTCGCGTCCGCTATTCGAATTCTCGGGCGCCTGCGCAGGCTGCGGCGAAACGCCTTATATCAAAGCGATCACCCAGTTGTTCGGTCACCGGATGATTATCGCCAACGCGACCGGCTGCTCGTCGATCTACGGAGGCTCCGCACCGTCGTCCCCTTACTGCTCCAACGACAAAGGTTTCGGGCCGGCCTGGGCTAACTCGCTGTTCGAGGACAACGCCGAATTCGGACTCGGGATCCTGTCGGGCGTCGCCAAACAGCGCGAGCGCCTTTGCATCCTGATGCGCGAAGCGATCGAAAACGGATCGACCTGCTCGGCCGAACTGAAAAGCGTAATGACCGAATGGATCGACAACCGCAAAGACGCGACCAAAAGCGAAGAGATCGCCGAACGCCTGATCCCGATGATGGAAGCCTGCAACTGCCCGATCTGCCAGCAGATCCTCGAACTGAAACACTACCTGATCAAAAAGTCGATCTGGATCATCGGCGGCGACGGCTGGGCCTACGACATCGGATTCGGCGGTCTGGACCACGTCATCGCATCGGGCAAGAACGTAAACATCCTGGTTCTCGACACCGAAGTCTATTCGAACACCGGCGGACAGTCGTCGAAGAGCACCCCGATCGGCGCCGTCGCCAAATTCGCGTCGGCCGGCAAGCGCGTCCGCAAGAAAGACCTCGGAGCGATGGCAATGACCTATAGCTACGTCTATGTCGCTCAGGTCGCCATGGGAGCCAATCACAACCAATACTTCCAGGCCATTAAAGAAGCCGAAGCTTACAACGGCCCGTCGTTGATCATCGCCTATGCGCCCTGTATCAACCACGGTATCAAAGGCGGCATGGGGCTGTCTCAGATGACCGAGAAGCAAGCCGTCGAATCGGGCTACTGGCACCTATGGCGCTACAACCCGACCCTTCCGGAACAAGGCAAGAATCCGTTCATCCTCGACTCGAAGGAACCGGACTGGTCGAAATTCCAGGAATTCATCCACAAGGAAGTGCGCTACACTTCGTTGCTGAAAACGTTCCCGAAAGAGGCCGAAGAGTTGTTCGCAGCCTCCGAGTCCGACGCCAAATGGCGTTACGACACCTACAAACGTTACGTAGCGATGGACTACTCGAACGAAAAGAAAGAGTAGCGCCTACCGTATAACGACAAAGGCGAAGGGCCGTCCCGCAATCGGGACGGCCCTTTGTTTTCGGAACGGTTCCCGGACGGCGCGGAGACGATCCGGGAACGGCGCGGAAAGGCCCGCCGCCGGGGAATTATTCGTTTGCAGGATTTTGAAGAATCGGTTTTTTTACCTAAATTTGTTTCGTTTAATTTTTCCGGAAACGAATTCACTTGAAACCAAAAATACTAACTGAATTAACAAAATGAAAGACTTGACGACAAGAGCTGCGGATAACATCCGTATCCTCGCAGCCTCCATGGTGGAGAAAGCGAAGTCGGGACATCCCGGCGGCGCAATGGGCGGTGCCGATTTCGTAAACATTCTCTATTCGGAATACCTGAACTACAATCCCGAAGACCCGCGTTACCCGTTCCGCGACCGTTTTTTCCTCGATCCGGGCCACATGTCCGCGATGCTGTATTCGGTGCTGTCGCTGGCGGGTTATTTCAAAATGGACGAACTGGCCGCTTTCCGTCAATGGGGCAGCCCGACGCCGGGACACCCCGAGGTGGACGTCGCCCGCGGTATCGAAAACACGTCGGGTCCGCTGGGCCAGGGACATGCGATGGCGCTGGGCGCAGCGATCGCCGAACGCTTTCTGGTAGCCCGCTTCGGCGAATGGATGGCGCATAAAACCTACGTGTTCATCTCCGACGGCGGTATTCAGGAAGAGGTGTCGCAGGGCGTGGGCCGTATCGCCGGCCATCTGGGTCTGAGCAACATGATCATGTTCTACGACTCGAACAACATCCAGCTTTCGACGAAAGTGGACGAAGTTTCGACCGAAGACATCGTGGCCAAATACGAAGCGTGGGGCTGGAACGTCATCAGCATCGACGGCAACGACGCCGCCGAAATCCGCCAGGCGCTGAACCGCGCGATCGCCGAAACCGAAAAACCGACGCTGATCGTAGGCCATACGCTGATGGGCAAAGGCGCCGTCGGCAAAGAAGGCGAAGACTTCTCGAACAAGGTTTCGACGCACGGACAGCCGTTGTCGGCAGCCGGCGGCGACACGGCCAAAACGATCGCCAACCTCGGCGGGGACCCGGAAAAACCGTTCCAGATCTTCAAAGACGTCGAAGAGCTGTACGCCCGCCGTCGCGAAGAGCTGAAAAAATGGTACGCGCTGCGTAAAGAAGAAGAATCGATCTGGCGCGCCGCCAACAAAGAACTGGCCGCGAAACTCGACCAGTTCCTGTCGGGCAAGGCTCCGGATATCGACTATGCGAAGATCAACTGCGGCGACAACGTGGCTACTCGCGCCGCATCGGCCGCCGTACTGTCGTACCTGGCCGAGCATGTGGAAAACATGATCGTTGCATCGGCCGACCTGAGCAACTCGGACAAAACCGACGGATTTTTGAAAAAGACGCATGCGATGGTCAAAGGCGACTTTACCGGCCGTTTCCTGCAACCGGGCGTAGCCGAGTTCACGATGGCCTGCATCATGAACGGCATGGCGCTGCACGGCGGCGTAATTCCGGCCTGCGGAACGTTCTTCGTATTCTCGGATTATATGAAACCCGCGCTGCGTATCGCCGCGCTGCAACGCCTGCCGGTCAAATACGTCTGGACGCACGACTCGTTCCGCGTGGGCGAGGACGGTCCGACGCACCAACCGATCGAACACGAAGCACAGTTGCGCCTGATGGAACAACTGCGCAACCACAAAGGCGAACGTTCGGTCGTCGTACTCCGTCCGGCCGACAGCTACGAAACCGTCGCCGCCTGGAAAATCGCGATGGAAAACGAACGTCCGACCGCGCTGATCCTGTCGCGTCAGAATATCAAGAATCTGCCCGCAGCGAGCGGCGACCGCGCCAAGGAAGCCATGCAGGCCGTCAAGGGCGCTTATATCGTCGAAGACTGCGCCGGAACCCCGGACGTAATCTTGCTGGCGAGCGGTTCGGAAGTGGCTACGCTGATAGACGGCGCCGAAAAGCTGAAAGCCGACGGCGTGAAAGTACGCGTAGTATCGGTTCCGTCCGAAGGACTATTCCGCGACCAGAGCAAGGAGTACCAGAAGAGCGTGCTGCCGTGCGGCGTGCCGAAGTTCGGTCTGACCTCGGGTCTGCCCGTGACGCTGGCCGGCCTGGTCGCCTGCGACGGCGAAGTGTACGGTCTCGATCACTTCGGATATTCCGCTCCTGCGAGCGTCCTGGACAAGGAGTTCGGCTTCTCGGGCGAGAACGTTTACAACCAGGTGAAAGCGATGCTGAAAAAATAAGGCGACTTTTTCATAAACAAGGCAGAGAGGCCGGGTTCCGCAAGGATCCGGTCTCTCTCTTTTCGGCCGACGGGCGGCGGACAGCTTACGGCAAAACAACGCGGATGGCAAACCAAGCGATTCCGATCCGTTTTCCGAATTTGTCGTAAAATAACTACCTTTGAATGACAGATACCCGAAAACCATGGCACAACCGCACAAAACCGATACTACCTCGCTGCCCGAAAACGCATACGGCGAACTCGCCCCCGGCGAAACCTACCGCCCCGTCATGCCCGACACGCCCGCACCGCGCGAAGTAACCCCTTACTCGGTCACATTCGGCATCCTGATGGCCGTCGTCTTCTCCGCCGCCGCCGCGTACCTCGGTCTGCGCGTCGGTCAGGTCTTCGAAGCCGCCATCCCGATCGCCATCATCGCCGTCGGCGTCGGCAACCTCACCGGCCGCCGCAACATGCTCGGACAGAACGTCATTATCCAGTCGATCGGCGCAAGTTCCGGGGTCGTCGTCGCCGGAGCCATCTTCACGCTGCCCGCCCTCTACATTCTGGGGCTCGAAGCGCAGTTCTACCAGATCTTCCTGTCTTCGCTGTTCGGCGGTATGCTCGGCATCCTGCTGCTGATCCCGTTCCGCAAATATTTCGTGCGCGACATGCACGGTAAACTCCCGTTCCCCGAAGCCACCGCCACGACCGAAGTGCTCGTCTCCGGCGAAAAAAAGGGAAACCAAGCCAAACTGCTCGCCGTCAGCGGACTCGTCGGAGGAGTCTACGACTTTATCATCAGTACTTTCGGCTGGTGTACCGAAGAAATATCGACCCGCATGACCGGCTGGGGCGAAGCGCTGGCCGACAAGATGAAAGTCGTTTTCAAGATCAACACCGGCGCCGCCGTCCTCGGTCTCGGCTACATCGTGGGCCTGCGGTATGCGGCCTATATTTGCGCCGGATCGTTCACCGTATGGTTCGTACTGATCCCGTTTCTCAGCCATTTCGCCGACGGGCAGACCCTCGCCGTGGGCGAAGGGATCACCATGCTGCTGCGCGACATGACGCCCGAAATGATTTTTAAAAATTATGCCCGGCATATTGGGATCGGTGGGATTGCAATGGCAGGGGTCATCGGCATCGTCCGCTCGTCGAACATCATCCGGCAGGCGCTCGGGCTGGCCGTCACCGAACTGCGCGGCCGACGCGCCGGAGCCGAAACCGCCGAACGCACCCAGCGAGACATTCCGATGAAACTGATCCTCTCGGTGCTGATCGCCGTACTGGCCACGACGTTCATCTTTTTCCGCTTCGGACTGCTGGACAACTGGCTCCACGCGGGCATCGCGATCGCCATTGTTTTTGTCATCTCGTTCCTGTTCACGACCGTCGCGGCCAACGCCATCGCAATCGTCGGCACGAACCCGGTATCGGGCATGACGCTGATGACACTAATCCTCAGCTCGCTGATACTGGTCAGCGCCGGACTCAGCGGCACGGCCGGCATGACCGCCGCACTGATCATCGGCGGCGTGGTCTGCACGGCGCTCGCCATGGCCGGCGCTTTCATCTCCGACCTGAAAATCGGCTACTGGCTCGGCTCGACGCCCGCTAAACAGGAGGGCTGGAAGTTTCTCGGAACGGCGGTCTCGGCCGCAACGGTCGCCGGCGTGATGATGGTGCTGAACAAAACCTACGGCTTCACCGGCGACGGCGCGCTGGTCGCACCGCAGGCCAACGCGATGGCCGCGGTCATCAAACCGCTGATGGAAGGCGGCGCAACGCCGTGGCTGCTCTATTTCGCCGGCGCGGCGCTGGCGCTGGTGCTGACGATGATCGGCGTTCCGGCGCTGGCTTTCGCGCTCGGCATGTTTATTCCGCTGGAACTGAACGCCCCGCTGCTGGTCGGAGGTCTCGTCAGTTGGTATGTCGGCAGCCGCAGCCGAAACGCCGAAACGAACAAGACCCGCCGCGAACGCGGAACGCTTATTGCATCGGGATTCATCGCCGGAGGCGCGCTGATGGGCGTCGTGAGCGCCCTGCTGAAATATTTCGGAGCCGACTGGTTCGCTACGGAATGGAACGGCACGACGGGAGCCGAAGTGTTGTCGCTTGCAATGTACATCCTGCTGATCGCCTATTTCGTCCGCGACAGTTTAAGAGATTCGGCCCGTAAGAACAACGGAAGTTAATACGAAAGAGATAAAAATATGACCCTCGAACAACGATTCTTAAAATACGTCGCTTTCGACACGCAGAGCGACCCGAAAAGCGAAACCTATCCGTCGACGGCCAAACAACTGGCCCTGCTGAACCACTTGCTCGAAGAGATGACGACCCTCGGACTGCACGATGTCGAGATCGATCCGAACGGCTATGTCACCGGTACGATCCCGGCGACGCCGGGCTGCGAGTCGGCCCCGGTCGTCGGCTTCATTTCGCACGTCGATACCAGTCCCGATATGAAAGGGTCGGACATCCGCCCCGGCATTATCGAACGCTACGACGGCGGCGATATCGCGCTGAACGACAAACTCACGATGCGCGCCGCCGATTTCCCGGAACTGGCGTTCTACAAAGGGCACCGGCTGATTGTGACCGACGGCACGACACTGCTCGGCGCCGACGACAAAGCCGGCATCGCCGAAATCATGACCGCAGCCGAATACCTGACGACCCACCCCGAAGCGAAACACGGCACGATCCGGATCGGGTTCACGCCGGACGAAGAGATCGGCCGCGGAGTGGATTTCTTCGACGTAGAGCGGTTCGGGGCGAAATTCGCCTACACGATGGACGGCGGCTTCGAAGGCGAGATCGAATACGAAAACTTCAACGCGGCCGCCGCCGAAATCGCCGTGCAGGGACGCAACATCCATCCCGGATACGCCAAAGACAAAATGATCAACGCTTTGCAGGTAGCCTGCGAAATCAACGCGCTGCTGCCCGCCGCCCAGCGTCCGGAACACACCGAGGGCTACGAAGGTTTTTATCATCTGGTCGGATTGGAAGGAACGGTCGAACGGGCTTCGCTGGAATACATCATCCGCGACCATTCGCACAAAAAGTTCAAAGCGAAAAAACGCTATCTCGCCGACGCCGTGGCGCTGCTCGGCGAGAAATACGGGGAAGGCGTCATCCGCCTGACGCTGAAGGACCAGTACTACAACATGCGCGAAAAAATCGAACCGTATCCCGAAGTGATCGAAAAGGCGATGGAAGCGATGCGGCAGGCAGGCGTCGCGCCGATCGTGCGTCCGATCCGCGGCGGCACGGACGGGGCGAGGCTATCGTACATGGGCCTGCCGTGCCCGAACCTGTTTACCGGCGGCATGAATTTCCACGGCAAATTCGAGTACTGTTCGGTCGACACGATGCAACGAGCCGTGCAAACCATTATAAACCTGGCCCGTATCTGGTCCGAATCCTGACAGACGCGCAGCCTTTCGTTTGCAGAAACTAAAAAAAATTAAAAAAATTTGCGGAAAACGCACCAACTTTACGGGAAATGCATATATTTGCCGCAGGAACATGAATGAAATGACAAACAACAGCGCATACGAACGTTTCGCAGCACTCCGGGCTTCCTGCCGGATGACGATGGGTATGTGCATGTCTTCCTGCTTACGCCGGATGTGATTCTGTTTGTCTGCCCCGCACCGATTCAAAACGACACAATCATAACGATCCGGCCTTCGAGCCGGATTTTTTTGTATCCCGAATTCACAAACCAATCAAAAAAATAAAACCATGAGCAAAAGAAATTATCACTTCGACACCCTGCAGGTTCACGCAGGACAGGCGCCCGACCCCACGACCGGTTCGCGCGCCGTTCCCATTTACCAGACCACGTCGTATGTCTTTTCGGACGCGCAGGAAGGCGCCGACCGGTTCGCTCTGAAGAAGTTCGGCAACATCTACACGCGACTGACCAATCCGACGACGGCCGTATTCGAAGACCGCATTGCGGCGCTCGAAGGCGGCACGGCGGCCGTAGCGACCGCATCGGGCCTGTCGGCGCAATTTTTGGCCATCAGCAACCTCGCCGAAGCCGGCGACAACATCGTCAGCACCTCGTACATCTACGGCGGCACGCACAATCAGTTCAAAGTCGCCCTGCGCCGTTTCGGTATCGAGGTACGGTTCGCCGACGGCGACGACGTACGGAGCATCGCTTCGCTGATCGATCCGAGAACGAAGGCGATCTATCTGGAAACCATCGGCAACCCGGAGTTCAACGTGCCCGACTTCGAACCGATCGTCGAACTGGCGCGTAAGCACGACATCGCCGTAATCACCGACAACACGTTCGGGGCCGGCGGTTACTTGTTCCGCCCGATCGAATGGGGCGTCAACGTCGTGACGCATTCGGCGACCAAATGGATCGGCGGACACGGCACCAGCCTCGGCGGCGTAGTGGTCGACGGCGGCAACTTCGACTGGGGCAACGGCAAATACCCGGCCTTCAGCGAACCGACCGAAAGCTACAACGGGCTGAAAATATGGGAGGTATTCGGCAGCGACGGCCCCTTCGGCAACATCGCGTTCGCAATCCGCACGCGTGCCGAAGGACTGCGCGATCTGGGACCGTGCCTGAGCCCGTTCAATGCCTTTCAACTGCTGCAAGGCCTCGAAACGCTGTCGCTGCGAGTACAACGCAGCGTCGACAACACGCTGGAAATCGCGCAATGGCTCGAAAAACACCCGAAGGTCGAAAGCGTCAATTATCCCGGCCTCAAAAACAGTCCGCACCACGCGCTGGCAAAAAAATACCTGCGCCACGGCTTCGGCGGCGTACTGTCGTTCCGCGTCAAAGGCAACGCCGAACAGACGGCTCAGGTCATCAACCACCTGGAATTGATTAGCCACCTGGCCAACGTCGGCGACACGAAGTCGCTGATCATCCACCCGACATCGACGACACATGCCCAGCTCAGCGAAGCCGAACAGCGCAAAGCCGGCGTCTTCCCGAACCTGCTGCGGCTATCGCTCGGCATCGAGGCGGTCGAAGACCTCAAAACCGACCTGGACGAAGCGTTACGGACCCTATAACCGCCTCCGGTTTCGGAAACCGATGTTCGAAAGGCCGTTCCCGGTTCGGGGACGGCCTTTCGCTTCTATCCGATATTCAACGCCGGAACCGACGATTCCGCACAGGCAATTTTACCCGACTCCGGCGTAAAACGGAAAACCCGCGAAATCCTTTCGTCCCCCACCGAACGGAATCCGACGGAAACCGTCTCGTAATCTGCCGTTTTTTCTAAAATAGTTCGTACCTTTGGGATACCAAACCGATCCGGAATATGACCCCTGCTTTAGTCCTCGTTACCGTCGCGGCTTATTTTACCGTGCTGTTCGCAGTCGCCTACGTGACCGGACGGAAGGCCGATAACCAGGGATTTTTCGTCGGCAACCGGAAATCGCCCTGGTTCGTCGTGGCTTTCGCGATGATCGGGTCGAGCATTTCGGGGGTTACGTTCATCTCGGTACCGGGTTGGGTGGCGACCAGCCATTTCTCGTACATGCAGATGGTATTGGGGTTCCTCTCCGGACAACTGATCATCGCGTTCGTGCTGATCCCGCTGTTTTACCGGATGCGGCTCGTATCGATCTACGAATACCTCGAAAACCGCTTCGGAGCCTCCTCCTACAAAACCGGGGCATGGTTCTTCTTCATCTCGAAAATGCTCGGGGCGGCCGTGCGGATTTTCCTGGTCTGTATCGTCATGCAACTACTGGTTTTCGAACCGCTCGGCATCGGATTCGTCTGGAACGTCGCCGCCACGATGGCGCTCGTATGGCTCTACACGTTCCGCGGCGGCGTCAAATCGCTGATTTGGACCGATTCGCTCAAAACGTTCTGCCTCGTAGTAAGCGTCGTACTGTGCATCTGTTACATCGCGTCCGACCTGCAGCTCGGCTTCGGGCAGATGGTGCGGACGATCGCCGTCCACGACTATTCGCAGGTCTTCTTTTTCGACGATATAAACGACAAACGCTACTTTTTCAAGCAGTTCCTTGCGGGCGTTTTCACGGTGATCGCAATGAGCGGCCTCGACCAGGACATGATGCAGCGCAACCTGAGCTGCAAGAATTTCCGGGATTCGCAGAAAAACATCGTAACCAGCGGCATCCTGCAACTGTTCGTGATCCTGCTGTTCCTGATGCTCGGAGTGTTGCTCTACACGTTCGCCGAACGCAACGGCCTGCAGGTTCCGCAGAAAAGCGACGAATTGTTCCCGATGATCGCGACGCAGGGCTACTTCCCGGTGATCGTCGGTATTCTGTTCGTGCTCGGACTGATTTCGGCAGCCTATTCGGCGGCGGGGTCGGCGCTAACCTCGCTGACAACCTCGTTCACGGTCGATATTCTCGGAAGCACGAAAAAACACGACGAAACCCGGACGGCCCGCATCCGCAAGCGGGTGCACGTCGGCATGGCCGTCACGATGGGCGTCGTAATCCTGATCTTCAACGTACTGAACAACACGAGCGTCATCGACGCCGTCTACGTCCTGGCCAGCTACACTTACGGTCCGATCCTCGGCATGTTCGCGTTCGGCATTTTCACCAAACGCCCGGTTCGGGACCGTTGGGTTCCGCTCGTCGCGCTGCTGTCTCCGGTGCTCTGTTTCGTACTGGACAGTCACTCGGAAACCTGGTTCAACGGTTATTCGTTCAGTTACGAACTTTTGATATTCAACGCATTATTTACATTTGCAGGCCTTTGCCTGCTAATCAGAAAAAAATGAAAATCATAAAAAAAACGCACGCAGTCCGTCTTGCGTTCCTGTTGTCGGGGTTCTTCGCGGCAACTCTGCCGCTGCAAGCCCAGCCGCTCCCGCAGGATGTCCGCGACCGGATCGGGGACCTGCTCACCGAAACGGCCCGCACGACGATCCGCTCGGGCCGGATTACGATCGACTCGGTGGCCGCAGACAAAAAAACGCTGGAACTCTATGCCGGCGACAACTGCGCCTACATCCCGTTCCGCGAAGACAACGTCCGGAGAATTTACGACGGTATCCGAGAATTGCTGCCGGCCGGGTTCAAACGCAAGGAGATCGTCCTGTTCTCCGACGGAAAACGGATCGAGGAACTGATCCCCGCCCCGTTGCGCAGCAAAGCCGACCGCAGCCGAAAACGCTTCGTCACGAAATCGCCCGAGCCGCTGGTCACGCGGGCGGATCGGCCCTACCGGCCGACCGCCGGACTCGACGGACGCCACATCGCCCTGTGGCAAAGTCACGGATACTATTTCGAACCGAAACTGAACCGCTGGGAGTGGCAGCGGGCACGTATTTTCGAGATCGTCGAAGACCTCTACACGCAGAGCTACGTGCTGCCCTACCTGGTTCCGATGCTGGAAAACGCCGGGGCCTACGTCCTGATGCCGCGCGAACGCGACGTACAGACCGAAGAGGCGATCGCAGACAACGACCCGGCGATAGCGGGCGCGTCGCGTTACGAAGAGCGAAACGGGACGAAACCCTGGACGACCGGCGAGGAGCCCGGCTTCGCCTACAAACAATCCAGCTACAAGGATGCCGAGAACCCGTTCCGCGACGGAACGTTCCGGCAGGCCGTGACCGTAGGTCATCCGGACGACGTCAGCACGGCACGTTGGACGCCCGACATTCCGAAAGGCGGCCGGTATGCCGTTTACGTCTCCTATAAAACATTGCCGAACAGCACGGACGATGCGGTCTACACGGTTCGCCACAAAGGTGGAACGACCCGTTTCCGCGTCAACCAAACGATGGGCGGCGGCACATGGATCTACCTCGGGCACTTCGATTTCGATGCGGGATGTTCCGAATCGGGCTGCGTTACGCTGAGCAATCTGTCGCATAAGATAGGTCGGATCGTCACGGCCGACGCCGTCAAAATCGGCGGCGGGCAGGGCAACATCGCCCGGATCATGCCGGCCGAACAACGCAATCCGGAAATCGACTACGCATACGAGACCAGCGGCTATCCCCGTTTCACCGAAGGTGCGCGCTACTGGCTGCAATGGGCGGGATTTCCGGATTCGGTCTATTCGGCCACGAGGCATACGAACGACTACCGCGACGACTACCTGTGCCGCGGCCTGTGGGTGAACTACCTGATTGGCGGGACGAAGAACGCCCCCGACCGCGAAGGGCTGCACATTCCGGTCGACCTATCGCTGGCATTCCATTCCGACGCCGGAACGACGATGAACGACTCGATCATCGGCACGCTGGGCATCTATTATACGCACAAAGACGACGGACTCTACCCGAACGGCGCCTCCCGCGACCTGTCGCGCGACCTGACCGACCTGGTGCAATCGCAGATCGTATCGGATATACAGGCGTTGTACGAACCCGAATGGTCGCGTCGCGGCATGTGGGACAAAGCCTATTTCGAAGCGCACGTCCCGGAAGTGCCGGCCATGCTGCTCGAACTGCTGTCGCACCAGAATTTCGCCGACATGCGTTACGGCCTCGACCCGCGTTTCCGCTTTACGGTCAGCCGGGCGATTTATAAAGGCATCCTGCGGTTCCTGGCATTCCAGTACAAGCAGGATTGCGTCGTACAACCGCTGCCGGTCGACCATTTCCGGATCGCATTCGCGGGGCGGGACAGCGTCGAACTGAACTGGCAGCCGGTCGCCGACCCGCTGGAGCCGACCGCCCAGGCAGGACGATACGTGCTCTACACCCGGATCGGCGACGGCGGCTTCGACAACGGGGTTCCGGTCGCGGAAAACCGTATCAAGCTGTACCAGCAGCCCGGCAAAATATACAGTTACAAAGTGACAGCGCTGAACCGGGGCGGCGAAAGTTTCCCGTCCGAAATCCTTTCGGCCTGCCGAGTTCCCGACGAGAAAGGGACGGTGCTGGTCATCAACGGATTCGACCGGATCAGCGCGCCGTACAGTTTCGTATGCGACTCGCTGGCCGGTTTTTACGATGAAATCGACCACGGCGTGCCAGATGGGCAGGACATCAGCTTTATCGGCAGCCAGTACGAATTCCGTCGTCCGGCGCCGTATGCCGACGACGATGCCGCCGGTTTCGGGGCCAGTCGCGCGGATTACGAGAAAGAGGTCATCGCCGGCAATACGTTCGATTATCCGGCCCTGCACGGCCGCTCGATCGTCAGCGCCGGATATTCGTTCGTGTCGTGCAGCAACGAATCGGTCATCGACGACGAGGTGAACCTCGGCGACTACCGAGCGGTCGATCTGATCCTCGGCAAGCAGCGCGAAACCGTCCTGGCGCGCGGAGCCTGTCCGCCGGAATTCCGGGCTTTCCCGCCCGAACTGCAACTGGCCCTCGCGGACTACTGCAACGGCGGGGGCAACCTGCTGGTCAGCGGCGCTTACGTGGGTTCCGACCTGTGGGAAAGCGACACGACCGGGGCATCGAAGGAATTCGCCGCCAACACGTTGAAATTCAAATTGCGTACCGGACGGGCGGCCGTTCGCGGCAGTGTCCGGAGCGTCGCCTCGCCGTACAAAACGCTGAAAGGAGATTACGACTACAACCACGAACTCAACGGCGATTGTTACGTCGTCGAATCGCCCGACGCTATCGAACCGGCTGCCGACGGCGCCTTCACGGTATTCCGTTATACGGAAAACAACCTCAGCGCGGGAGTGGCTTATAAAGGCGCCTACAAGGTCTGCACGCTCGGATTCCCGTTCGAGACCGTCCTTACGGACGAACGGCGCGACAGCCTGATGCGCGGGATTCTGGAATTTTTCGAACAACCATAACCCTTCGGACGAATGAACGCCGCTGAAAACAAACGCCTGCTGGCCCTCGATATCCTGCGCGGGATCACGATCGCAGGGATGATCCTGGTCAACAACCCGGGCAGTTGGAGCGCGATCTACGCTCCGCTGGAACACGCCTCGTGGAACGGACTGACGCCGACCGACCTGGTCTTTCCGTTCTTCATGTTCATCATGGGGGCATCGACCTACTTGTCGCTGAAAAAATTCGATTTCCGGTGCAGCCGCGCCACGGTCCGGAAAATCTTGCGGCGAGTACTGGTGATCTTCCTGATAGGCGTCGGGATCGGGTGGTTCTCAAGATTCTGCGGCACGTTCAACGCGCTGTCGGACGAAGGAGTTCCGTTTTGGGAACGGATCGGACGTTCGTGCTGGACGTTCGACCGGATGCGGATCCTCGGCGTGATGCAACGCCTGGCGCTGAGTTACGGCGCGGCGGCGCTGATCGCCGTAACGGTTCGCCACCGGCGCATCCCGTGGATCGCCGCGGGACTGCTCGCCGGTTATTTCGCGATCCTGCTGTCGGGACACGGATTCGAAATTTCCGAACAAAACGTCGTCGGTATCGTCGACCGAGCAATACTCGGCCCGGCGCACATGTACCGTCAGGGCGATCTCGCCTTCGACCCGGAAGGATTGCTGAGTACGATCCCGTCGATCGCCCACGTGCTGATCGGATTCTGCTG
Source organism: Candidatus Alistipes pullistercoris (assembly GCF_027665465.1). Taxonomy (NCBI): domain Bacteria; kingdom Pseudomonadati; phylum Bacteroidota; class Bacteroidia; order Bacteroidales; family Rikenellaceae; genus Alistipes; species Candidatus Alistipes pullistercoris. The sequence continues at coordinate 55,516 of NZ_JAQDED010000006.1, forward strand.
CGGAGGACTGCTCGTCGGCGCACGGAACCTGACGGATAAAATCCAAAACCTATTCCTCGTCGGATCGGCGCTGATGCTGTGCGGCTGGCTGCTGAGCTACGGCTGTCCGATCAACAAGAAAATCTGGTCGCCCACGTTCGTACTGGTCACCTGCGGCATGGCCTCGTCGCTGCTGGCGCTGTTGATCTGGACGATCGATGTCAAAGGTTACAGGCGCTGGAGCCGTTTTTTCGAATCGTTCGGCATCAATCCGCTGTTCCTGTATGTCTCGGCGGCCGTGCTCTCGATCCTGCTGAACAACATTCGCCTGCCGCACGGAAACGGCCTGCTGAGCCTGCACGGGTTCGCCTACTCGCTGTGCCTGAAACCCGCGCTGGGCGACTACTTCGGTTCGCTGGTCTACGCGCTGCTGTTCGTCGCGCTGAACTGGGGAATCGGTTATACATTGTATAAACGGAAAATCTACATCAAAATATGATACTGCTTGCAGACAGCGGCTCGACCAAAACGGACTGGTGCGTAGCCGACGGCGCCGCGGAAATATGCCGGATCGCCACCCACGGAACCAACCCGTTTTTCCAGAGCGCCGACGAAATCGCCCGGGAAGTGGACGGCGGCCTACTCCCGCAGCTTGGAAATCGTCCGATCGAACAAATCCGCTTTTACGGAGCCGGCTGCGCTTTCCCCGATAAGATCGCCGTGATCCGCGACGTCCTGGCCGCCCGTTTCACGGCGGCGGACATCGAAGTGGGCAGCGACATGCTGGCAGCCGCCCGCGCGCTGTGCGGCCGCAACGCCGGCATCGCCTGTATCCTCGGAACCGGCTCGAACTCCTGCCTGTACGACGGAACCGAAATTACGGCCAACGTCTCGCCGCTCGGATTCATCCTCGGCGACGAAGGCAGCGGGGCCGTTCTCGGCCGGACGCTGGTCGGCGATTGCCTGAAAAACCAGCTCCCGACGGGACTCAGAGAGAAATTTCTCTCGCGTTTCGGCTTGACGCCGGCCGATATTCTCGAACAGATTTACAAAAAACCGTTCCCGAACCGTTTCCTCGCCGGCCTGTCGCCGTTTCTCGCGGAAAACCTCGACGTACCGGAAATCCGGGCGCTGGTCAAAAACGGTTTCGCGAGCTTCCTGCGCCGGAACGTACTGCAATACCCCGACTGCCGCGAGCTTCCCGTGCATTTCACCGGATCGGTCGCCTATTATTATAAGGAAATCTTGGAAGAGACCGCCGTCGAATCCGGTCTGCGGATCGGGTCGATCGTCCGCACGCCGATGGAAGGACTCGTCCGTTACCATGCGAATCAATAACGATAACATATGACTTTCGTAAAAATTACCGAACAGGCGTCGCTGCACGACAACCTGGAACAAAAATCCGTCCGCGAGCTGCTGGAAGAGATCAACGAAGAAGACCGGAAAGTCCCGGAAGCGGTCGGCAAGGCGATCCCGCAGATCGAAAAACTGGTAACCGCCATCGTCGAGCGGATGCAGAAAGGAGGCCGCATCTTTTACCTGGGAGCCGGCACGAGCGGCCGGCTCGGCGTGCTGGACGCCTCGGAGATCCCGCCGACCTTCGGGATGCCGCCGACGCTGGTCGTCGGCCTGATCGCCGGCGGCGACACGGCGTTGCGGAATCCGGTGGAACACGCCGAAGACGATCCGCAGCGGGGCTGGCAAGAACTGCTGGAACGGAATATCTCGCCGCTCGACACGGTGATCGGCATCGCGGCATCGGGCACGACCCCGTACGTGATCGGGGCGCTGCACCGCGCCCGCGAACACGGCATCCTGACCGCCTGTATCTGTAGCAACCCGGACTCCCCGCTGGCCGCCGAAGCCGATATTCCGATCGAAATGATCGTCGGGCCGGAACTGGTCACCGGCAGTTCGCGGATGAAATCGGGAACCGGGCAGAAGCTGATCTGCAACATGATTACGACCGCCACGATGATCAAGCTGGGCCGCGTCAAAGGCAACCGGATGGTCAACATGCAACTGACCAACGACAAACTGGTAGACCGCGGAACGCGGATGGTCGCCGACGAACTGGGGCTCGGTTACGAACAGGCCAAACGCCTGCTGCTGCTGCACGGATCGGCCCGCAAAGCGATCGACGCCTACCGCGAATCGCAAAGCTGACCCGCCGGCAAAACATCCCGACAACCACGATCCCGGAAATCCGAAAATGTTGCGGACTTTCGGGATCGTCGCTTTCGGCCAAGTTGGTATTCGGCCCGTTTTTTCGTACCTTTGCAGTTTACGATTGAACGAACAGACAAAGCCTATGAATCATAAACCATTGATATTTATCACCAACGACGACGGAGTCCGCGCCAAAGGACTCCAAAAGCTGATCGAAACGGTCCGACCGCTGGGCCGGATCGTAGCGGTGGCTCCGGAAGAGGGGCAAAGCGGCATGTCGCACGCCATCACGATGACGCGCCCGCTGTACCTGAAAAAGGTGACCGAGCAGGAAGGCTTGACCATATACGGTTGCAACGGCACTCCGGTCGATTGCGTGAAGATCGCTTTCGACTACCTGCTGCAAAACGGCGAAACTCCGGATCTGGTGCTGTCAGGCATCAACCACGGCGCCAACTCGGCCGTTAACGTCCTCTATTCCGGAACGATGGGAGCCGCCATCGAAGGCAGTTTCTACAACATTCCGTCGATCGGCTTCTCGCTGCTCGACCACGACGAGGACGCCGACTTCGGCACCGTGCAGCAGTACATCCTGCCGATCGTGCGAAAAGCCATGACCGAAAACCTCGGACGCCCGTTGTGCCTGAACGTCAACGTACCGAACCTGCCGGCCGAACAAATCCGCGGGATCATGCCCTGCCGCCAGAACCGGGGCTATTGGCGGGAAGTGTTCGAACGCCGCCAGGATCCGCGCGGACACGACTATTACTGGCTCTGCGGTTATTTCGAAAATACCGAGCCCGAAGCGACCGACACGGACGAATGGGCGCTCAAAAACGGGTACGTATCGGTCGTTCCGATCCAGGTGGATCTGACCAATTACGAACAACTGGGGCAGTTAAAAGAGCTGAAATTCGAGTAGAAACAGCTTCCTTACCGCCGTTTCGACCCGTTTTCGGATATCGAGACCCGGTTAAAAACCCGACTAAATTGACCGATCGGGTAAAAAACTTTCAAAAACTGGAAAACTATTTTTGTTTTTCCAGTTTTCTTATTTACATTTGCGACCTGTATAATGCGGTAAAATCGGATTGTGAAAAAATGCCGTAAAAATGGTCGAATCCACATAAAACCGGCATCATACGGGCAATTTATCCGGTGAAAACACGTTAAGAAAAACGAAATAACGTATTATCCGGAGTAAAAAGACTTTACCGAATGCACGGATTAGATTATCGAACGAATATTTGTACTTTTGTCTGTCGGATTTTCGTCGGCAATTCATCCGTTCGTTCGACGTAGGCAAGAAAACATGGTGAAAAATATGGATAGCGGAAAAAACGAAAAAACATGAGCAGAACACGAAACGGGTCGCACCTCATGCAGGCGCACGACAATGGGGAATGCGGTTCCCCCGCACACTACGACATTCGAAAAATAACAAACAAATAGTTAAAGAATATGAAAATTCGAAAATCAATGCTTATTCAGTCTCAACGGTTTTTCTTATTAACCGCATTGGGCGCGACTTTCTTTTCGTGCGGCACGAAACAGCAGGCCGGAATGATGGGCGGCGTACCGGAATACGCCACCATAACGCTCGAGCCGACTTCGATTGAACTGAACAATACCTACCCGGCAGCCGCTATCCGCGGACGCCAGGATATCGAAATCCGCCCGAACGTCAGCGGATTCATCACCAAACTGTGCGTAGACGAAGGCGCGACCGTTAAAAAAGGCCAAACGCTGTTCATCATCGACCCGGTACAATTCGAGGAGGCCGTCAAAGTGGCCGAAGCAAACGTAAACGTAGCCAAGGCAGCCGTAGCGACGGCCCAGTTGACCGCCGACAACAAACGCGAACTGGCCCGCAAAAATATCATCAGCGAGTACGACCTGCAAATGGCCGAAAATACCCTCGCATCGCAGAAAGCGGCCCTCGCACAAGCCGAAGCGCAATTGACCAACGCGAAGAATAACCTCTCCTATACGCAGGTGACCAGCCCGTCAAACGGAGTGGTCGGCGAAATTCCGTACCGTGTCGGAAGTCTCGTAAGTCCGAGCATGGCCACCCCGCTGACCACCGTAGCGGACAATTCGGAAATGTACGTCTACTTCTCGCTGAACGAAAAAGAACTGCTGAAGATGACGACCGACGGATCGCTGAAGAAGATGCCGGAAGTGCAACTGCAGCTCGTCGACGGCTCGATCTACCCGGAAAAGGGCACCGTCGAAACGCTGAGCGGCGTGATCGACCAGACCGCCGGCGGAGCCCGCGTACGCGCCACATTCAAAAATCCGAACCAGGTATTGCGCAGCGGCGGATCGGGCAACATCCTGATTCCGGAAAAACTCGATTCGACGATCGTGATTCCGCAGAGCGCAACGGTCGAAGCCCAGGATAAGATCTTCGCATTCGTCGTAACGGACAGTTCGACGGTAAACCAGACGATGATTCAGGTATTGCCGATCAATAACGGCCAGCAGTATGTCGTAACCGGAGGTCTGAACCCCGGCGACCGGATCGTCGTAGAGGGCGTAGGCTTTATCAAGAACGGTATGCCGATCAAACCGATCACCCCGGAAGAGGCAGCCGCCAAAATGCAACAGGCGACTCAACAGGCAGCCGCTGCCGCAGCAGCCAAAGGTGCAGCAAAATAAACGCCCGGGGAATGAATTTCGCATAAAAAAGCAGAATTATGAAATTAGACAGATTTATAAAACGCCCGGTACTATCCACGGTGATCTCGATTCTTATCGTGATATTGGGTGTGCTGGGATTGGTTTCGCTGCCGGTAACTCAATATCCGGATATCGCGCCGCCGACCGTGCACGTCAGCACGTCGTACACCGGCGCCAACGCCCAAACCGTACTGAACAGTGTGATCGCACCGCTCGAGGAGCAGATCAACGGCGTGGAGAACATGATGTACATGACCTCCACCGCTACCAATACCGGCGATGCGAGCATCGACGTATATTTTAAACAGGGAACCGACCCCGACATGGCCGCGGTGAACGTGCAGAACCGCGTCGCCAAAGCCCAGGGTCTGCTGCCGTCCGAAGTTACGCAGGTCGGCGTGATCACCAGCAAGCGGCAGACCAGTATGCTGCTGGTCGGCACGGTTTTCAGTCCGAACGACGAATACGACCAGAACTTTCTGAAAAACTATGCTCAGATCAACCTGGTTCCCCAGATTCAGCGCGTACCCGGCGTGGGCGACGTGATGATGATGGGCGCCGATTATTCAATGCGTATCTGGCTGAAACCGGATGTGATGGCGCAGTACATGCTGATGCCGACGGACGTTATCAGCGCACTCGCCGAACAGAACATCGAGGCCGCGCCCGGACAGTTCGGCGAAAGCGGCGACCAGTCTTTCCAATATATCATGCGGTACAAGGGACGCCTGGCTACGCCCGAAGAGTTCGAAGATATCGTAATCCGGGCGACCCCGGACGGCAAGGTACTGAGACTCGGCGAAATCGCCCGTGTCGAACTGGGCGGACTTTCGTATGCATTCTCGACCCGTTCGAACGCCCATCCGGGTACCTCGTTCATTATTTACCAGACCGCAGGCTCGAATGCTACGCAGATTATCAACGACGTTAAAAAAATCCTCGAGCAGTCCGCCAAGGATTTCCCTCCGGGAGTGGACTACGAAATCATGATGGATACGAACGATTTCCTGTTCGCCTCCATCAATGAAGTGCTCAAAACGCTGATCGAAGCATTTATTCTGGTGTTCCTCGTGGTGTTCATCTTCCTGCAGGACTTCCGCTCGACGCTGATCCCGGCGATCGCGATCCCGGTAGCTTTGATCGGTACGTTCTTCGTCCTGTACCTGATCGGATTCAGCGTGAACCTGTTGACGCTTTGCGCCCTCGTGCTGGCGATCGCCATCGTGGTCGATGATGCCATCGTGGTCGTCGAGGCGGTACATGCCAAACTGGATCAGGGTTATAAATCGCCGTTGAAAGCGTCTATCGACGCGATGAGCGAAATTTCGGGAGCTATCGTGTCGATCACCCTCGTGATGATGGCCGTGTTCATTCCGGTAAGCTTCATCACCGGTACGTCGGGTACGTTCTACCGCCAGTTCGGTCTGACGATGGCCATCGCCATCGGCCTGTCCGCCATCAACGCGCTGACGCTGAGTCCTGCACTGTGCGCCATGTTCCTGAAACCGCACCAGAAAGAGGAAGAGGGACAGAAAAAACTGAGCCCGATCAAACGGTTCCATAAAGCCTTCAACGTCGCTTACGACGTCACGCTGACCAAGTACAAAAAAGGCGTCAACCTGTTCATCAAACGGAAATGGCTCGCTTTCGGCCTGGTCATCGCTTCGGTGGTCGTTTTGCTCGGCCTGATGAAAATCACTCCGACGGGTATGGTGCCGAACGAAGATACCGGTACTTTCTTCGTCGCCGTGAGCATGCCGCCGGCAACTTCGCTGGAAAAGACACAAGCCGCCATGGCTCGGATAGACAGCCTGCTCGCAGCCACCCCGGGTCTGAAAAGCCGTACCGAAATCGCCGGATACAGTTTCATGGCCGGACAGGGTAGCGCCTACGGTACGTTTATCTGTAAACTCAAGCCGTGGGAAGAACGTACCAAGGAACAGAACGTCGATGCGATCATGGGTATGCTGACCATGCAGACGCGCAACCTGATCAAAGACGCCCAGGTATTTATCTTCGCTCCGCCGATGATCTCGGGTTACAGCGCCTCGAACGGTTTCGAAGTGAACCTGCAGGACAAAACGGGCGGCGACATCAACACGTTCTTCAACATCTCGCAGCAGTTCATCGGCAAGCTGAACCAACGTCCGGAGATCGCAATGGCCTACAGCGCGTTCAACCCGTTCTACCCGCAGTATATGGTCGATATCGACGTAGCCAAATGTAAACAGGCCGGCCTGAGTCCGCAAACGCTGCTCGCCGCCCTGCAAGGCTATTACGGTAGTATCTACGCGTCGAACTTCAACCGTTTCGGCCGCCTGTACCGCGTAATGATCCAGTCCGACGCCGAACTGCGCGTCAATCCGGAAACGCTGAACAGCATCAAGGTGCGCAACGGCAACGAAATGGCGCCGATCACCCAGTTCATTACGCTCAAACGGGTGTACGGCCCGGACAACATCTCGCGTTTCAACATGTTTACCTCGATCAAAGTGAACGGAAACCCGAAACCCGGATACAGTTCGGGACAGGCTATTCAGGCCATCCAGGAAGTCGCCAACGAAACGCTGCCTTCCGGTTACGGATTCGAGTATTCCGGTATGACGCGCGAGGAACAGCAGAGCAGCGGAAGCACCACGGCCATTATCTTTATCCTGTGTCTGGTCTTCGTCTACCTGCTGCTGAGCGCCCAGTACGAAAGTTACATCCTTCCGCTGGTCGTAATCCTTTCGATCCCGGCCGGTCTGATGGGTAGCTTCATCTTCGCGCAATTCATGGGCGTCGAGAACAACATCTACATGCAGATCGCCCTGATCATGCTGATCGGTCTGTTGGCCAAGAACGCCATCCTGATCACCGAGTTCGCCCTCGAACGACGCCAATCCGGCATGAGCATCGTCTCGGCAGCCGTACTCGGAGCGTCGGCCCGTCTGCGCCCGATCCTGATGACCTCGCTGGCCATGGTGATCGGCCTATTGCCGCTGATGTTCGCCAGCGGCGTAGGAGCCAACGGCAACAGCACGCTGGGAACCGGAGCCATCGGCGGTATGTTGATCGGTATGATCTGCCAGATCTTCGTCGTACCGGCGCTGTTCGTCGCCTTCCAGCATCTGCAGGAACGGTTCAAGCCGCTGCACTGGGACGATACCGACAACACCGAAATCGAAGCAGAAATCGAACAATACACGAAATAACGGAGATGAAAAAACAACAGTTCATATATATCGTATGCCTTGCAGCGCTGGTAAGCGGCTGCAACATATACAAGCCTTACAGCCGGCCCGAAATGGACACGAAAGGGTTGTACCGCGATCCCGTCTCGGCAACCGACACGCTGGTTTCGGATACGACCAACATGGGCGACCTGCCGTGGCGCGAAGTATTCACCGATCCGCAGCTCCAGTCCCTGATCCAATTGGGGCTGGAACAGAACACCGACCTGCAGACGGCCATCCTGAAAGTTCAGGAGGCCGAAGCGGGCCTGATGTCGGCGCGCCTGGCCTACACGCCTTCGCTGAACCTGGCCCCCCAGGGCGGCCTGAGCTGGTATGAAAATCACAGGCGGACGTGGACATGGAGCGCCCCGATCGCCGCCAGCTGGGAAATCGACATTTTCGGCAAACTGCTGAACGCCAAACGGGGAGCGAAAGCCGCCGTCCTGCAGAGTCAAGCCTACAAGCAAGCCGTCCAAACCCAGGTGATCGCCGCCGTAGCGAACTACTACTACACGCTGCTGATGCTCGACGAACAGCTCGCCATCACCGAAAATACTTCGGTACTGTGGAAGAAGACCGTCGAGACGATGCGGGCGATGAAAGAGGCCGGCATGGTGAACGAAGCGGCCATCGTGCAGAGCGAAGCGAACAGCTACATGATCGAAGCGTCGATCCCGGAACTCAAACAGCAGATCCGCGAGATCGAGAACGCGCTGTCGCTGATCCTCAAAGAGGCTCCGCAGCAGATCGAACGGGGCAGCCTGAAATCGCAATCGTTCCCCGCGATGATGAACGCCGGCGTTCCGGTACAATTGTTGTCGAACCGTCCGGACGTCAAGGCGGCCGAGATGGCGTTCGCCGGCACGTTCTACAACACGAACGCCGCCCGGTCGGCTTTCTACCCGTCGCTGTCGATCTCGGGAAACTTCGGATGGACGAACCAACTGGGTAGCATGGTGGCGAACCCGGGCAAAATGATCGCATCGGCCCTCGGCTCGCTGACGCAGCCTCTCTTCAACAAAGGCGCCAATACGGCCCGGCTGCGGATCGCAAAGGCCCAGCAGCAGGAAGCGCTGCTGAGTTTCCAGCAGGCAATCCTGAATGCCGGCAGCGAGGTCAGCAACGCGCTGTGCCAGTACCAGTCGGCCGAAGACAAAATCGTTCAGCGGAAAAAACAGATCAATTCCCTGGAAAAATCGGTCGAATATACGCAGGAATTATTAACTTTAGGAACTTCCACCTACCTGGAAGTGCTTACGGCGCAGCAATCGCTCCTCAGCGCTCAGCTGTCGAACGTATCCGACCAGTTCGATCGCATACAGGCCATCGTCAACCTGTACAACGCATTGGGCGGAGGACGCAACGAATAACGATAAAAACACAGCGATATGATCAGTCCATTAGCTCATGTAGACCCCAGTGCGAAAATCGGGAAGAACGTGACCGTCTACCCGTTCGCATACATCGATAAGAATGTCGAAATCGGCGACAACTGTACGATCATGCCTTACGCCAGCGTGCTGGACGGCACCCGGATGGGAACCGGCAACACCGTTTACCAAAGCGCCATCCTGGGCGCCGCCCCGCAGGACTTCAAGTTCAAGGGGGAGGATACCATCCTGGTAATCGGCAACGACAACACGATCCGTGAAAAAGCGATCGTCAACCGGGCTACCTATCCGGACGGCGTCACTTCGATCGGCGACGGGAACTTCCTGCTCGAAGGCGTTCACGTAGCGCACGATACGAAGATCGGCAACAAATGCATTCTCGGGAACGGAGCCAAGACCGCCGGCGAATGCGTCATCGACGACAAGGCGATCCTCGGCAGCGGCGTTATCCTCAAGCACGGCTGCCACATCGGCAGTTGGACGCTACTCCGGGACGGATGCCGGGCCAACAAGGACGTACCGCCCTTCATCGTAGCCGCGCACAACCCGATCGTTTATTATGGAGTGAACGCCGTACTGTTGTCTAAAGTCGGCGAAATTCAGGAAAATATCATCGACGACATCGCAAAGGCTTACCGCCAGATCTACCAATCCGGAACCAGCCTCGAAAACGCGCTGATCCAAATCAAGGAGACCATCCCGATGAGTCCCGAGATACAGTACATCATCGACTTCATCGAGAAATCGGATAAAGGAATCATTGGAATCGCCCAGTTGTAGGCTTCCTCCGTCATTCATAAAAAAGGCCCCTTTCGAGGGGCCTTTTTTATATTGCATCATTACATACTGATAAACAACCTACTACACAGGAGTCGGAACTTTATCCCGGAAAGCCTTGCTGTTTTTTGAAATCTTTTTATTAATTTTAAACTGTCGTATTAGGCTTCCCGTTTAACCGAAAATCCGCAACAAAAAAGGATTTGCATCCTGAATAAACAACAATACTAAAAGCTGCTATTATGGAAAAGACAAAAAGTTACCTGGTCGAATGCGCCCTGCTGGCGATCGGCCTGATCGTAGCGGGATGGATGCTGCGGAGCGGCATCGTACATTTCAAGGACAGCGAACGCGTCGTTTCCGTCAAAGGACTTTCGGAAAAAGAGGTAAAAGCCGACCGGGTGATCTGGCCGCTGGCCTACAAAGAAGTCGGAGACAATCTGATGACACTTTACAATACGCTCGAAACGAGCAATGCGAAAATCGTCGATTTCCTGAAGTCGAACGGCATCACGGACGACGAAATTACGATCGCCCCGGCGGAAATCATCGACATGGACGCCGAACGCTACGGCCCTCAAAGCGTCAAATACCGTTACAACGTAACCAGCGTGTTGACCGTTACGACCGATAAGGTGGATCTGGTGGTCAAACTGATGTCGCGCCAGAGCGACCTACTGAAACAGGGCGTAGCCATCACCGGCGGGGATTACCGTTTCACAACGCAGTTCCTGTACACTTCCACTGCGTTGAACGAGATCAAACCGAAAATGATCGAAGAAGCGACCGAGAACGCCCGCATCGCCGGCGAAAAATTCGCGCACGATTCGAAAAGCAAACTGGGAAAGATCAAATTTGCCAACCAGGGACAGTTCTCGATCTCCGACCGGGACGCCAATACGCCCTATATAAAGACGGTGCGCGTCGTAACGTCCGTCGATTATTACCTGAAAGACTAATAACGGGATGCGGAGGAAAAATCCCTCCGCATCGTTTACGCAATACTTAACTTAATCTTCAAAAAATACCAAACTTATGAAAAGAAGGGATTTCCTGAAAACGTTCGCAGGAATGGCCGCCCTGACCATCGTTCCCCGTCACGTACTCGGCGGAACGCGATACACGGCTCCGAGCGATCAGCTCACCAAGGGCATCATCGGCGTCGGCGGGATGGGACGCGGTCATTACGGCTACGCCGGCACCCGCCTGGTAGCCATTTGCGACGTGGACAAAAATCATCTGGCGGCCGGCGAGCAACTGGCCAGCGATAAACTGGCCACCTATTCCGACTACAGGAAACTGATCGAAGATCCGAACGTCGATATCGTACACATCGCCACCCCGCCGCACTGGCACGGGATCATGTCGGTCGACGCCGCCCGCGCCGGCAAGGACATCTGGTGCGAGAAACCGATGACGCGGACGATCGGCGAAGGCAAACGGGTGATGGAAGCGGTCAAACAGCACGGCAATATTTTCCGCCTCAACACATGGTTCCGCTTCACCGACACGTTCTACGGTATGAACACGACCGTCGACAAGATCAAAAAACTGGTCGACAGCGGTATGCTCGGATGGCCGTTGAAAGTGACGATCAGCAAGCATACCGGCTTCAACTGGAAATTTTTCTGGGTCGGCAACGAAAAACTCGAAGAACAGAAAGTCCCCGCCGAACTCGACTACGACATGTGGCTCGGCCCGGCTCCTTATAAACCCTACAACGCGCACCGCGTACACGAAACCTTCCGCGGATACTGGGACTACGACGCCGGCGGACTGGGCGATATGGGACAGCACTACATCGACCCGGTGCAATACCTGCTCGGTAAGGACGAAACCAGCCCGATCTCGGTCGAGATCGACGCGCCGCAGCAGCATCCCGACGCGGTGGGTACGTGGCGTAAAATCGAATATACTTACGACGACGGCTGCAAAATCATCCTGTACGGCGAAGACAACGGCAGTCCGAGCGATCCTTACATCGAGGGCCCGAACGGAAAAGTATACCCCAATTTCCAGTGCGACATTCCGGACTGGGAACGCAAACTGGCCGAATTTCCCGACCCGATGCCGCAGCAGACCGATTTCCTGCATTGCGTCAAGAACCGTCAGAAATTCGCCCTGAACGAACAGAACGGGTTCCGCTCGGCGACTATCGTCAATATGGGCGGCGTGGCGCTGCGTCTGGGACGTTCGCTGAAATTCGATCCCGAAAAGCTGCTGTTCGTCGATGACGATGCGGCCAACCGGCTGATCGACCAACCGATGCGCGCCCCCTGGGCCATTTAACGTCTAACCCGATTAACGATAATTATGATGAAAAAGATAGTTTTAGTTCTTTTTGCGTTGTTCGCGTTGGCCGGCAGCAACCTGTCTGCACAGACCAATCCGAACCGCACGTGGAAAACCAAAGTATCGGATGCGCTGGGTCTGATGCCGGCCCCGAACGAAGCCGAATACGACCGGTTGATGAACGATCTGGTTTCGACCGGAGCTGAGGGCGTGGACATGCTGGTATCCATGTTCGACGATACGAACAACGTTCCGGTCAGCTACGCGCTGTCCGGCTGGTCGGCCTTCGTTTCGGGCCCCGACCGTGAACAAGCGCGCAAAGAGTTCGTCAACGGGATTATCCGCGGACTGAAAAAAAGCAACGATGCCGAAATCAAGGCGTTCTACATCCGCCTGCTGCAACAATGCGGCAAAAAGGAGAGCGTCGACGTCCTGGCCGGTCTGATCGGCGATCAACGGCTGGGCGGCCCCGCGCTGACTGCGCTCGTTTCGAACGGAACGCCGGAAGCCGAAACGGCGATCGCCCAGGCGATCGTTGCCGGGACAGGCGATAAAAACGCGCTGGCTCAGGCCGCAGGCGACGCGGGCATCGACAACGAAGGCGTCGAAACGGCTCTGATCGCCTGGGTAGGCAACGATAAAAGCGCCGACAAGTCGATTTATTACGCCCTGTCGAAAATCGGTACGGCCGCATCGCTTCCCGTGCTGAGCGCCGCAGCCGCAAACGCTAACTACGACGGCGACGCGACGGACGCTTATATCTGCCTGATCGAAAAGCTGAAAGCAGACGGACAGGACAAACTGGCCGCTGCGGAAGCCGGTAAACTGTTGAAAAAAGCGGCAGCCGCCGGATCGGAACACGCCCGTATCGCAGCCACCGGAATCCTGCTGTCGCTACAGAAGAGTCCGGTCGCCTATGCGATGAAAGCGATGAAAGATCCCGCACGGGCTTACCGCAACAACGTGTTGCGATTCGCCGCTCCGTATGCGGACGACGCGTTCTACACCGAACTGGGCGCTACGCTCGGCAAACTGAAAGACAACGAAGCCAAAACCGACATTGTCAACTACCTCGGCAACCAGGGAGCGAAAACGGCGTTGCCGGCTATCCTGCCCTATCTGAAAGATGCGGATGCGGAACTTAGCGAAGCCGCTATGTGGGCAGCGACGCAGATCGGCGGATCGGAAGTTCCCGCCGCTCTGAGCGAAGTGATCCTGACGGCGACCGACAGCGAGCACGACCAGGCCCGAGCCAATACGGCTGCCCAATGCCTACTCGCCTATAAAGGGAACGTCAATCCGGTAGCGGCCGAGATCGTTCAAAAGAAAGGAGACGTCCGCGGAATCACGGTACTCGCCGCCCGCCGCGCGCAGGATCAGTCCGGCGTCGTTTTCGATGCGACCCGGAATGCCAATGCCGCCGTCGCACAGGCCGCTTATGCGGCGCTGCCCGCCGTAGCGTCGGCCAAAGACCTCCCCGCCCTGTACACGATGCTCGAAAAACAGCAGTCGGTCAACGACCAAAATACCGAAGCGATTCAGAACGCCATCGTCGCAGCGTTGCGCGAACTGACTCCCGACGAACAGGCCGGAGCGATCGGCGACCGCATCGCCAAAAGCGGAGCCAAGAAATCGCTGTACTACGCCGTTCTGGCGAAAGCAGGGCTGCCGGACGCAATGGAAACTATCTCGAAAGGCTTCGACAGCGGTTCGGCCGTCGACAAGGACAACGCGTTCTATGCGCTACTGAATATCAAGGGAATGGCCGCTGCCGACAAACTGGCCGAAATCGCGGCCGCCGACGATGCCGCCTATGCGGCCAAAGCGCTCGACGTGTACGTACAGCGGATCGCCGCATCGGACAAAACGCCCGAAAACAAGACGCTGCTGCTGTCCGACGTGCTGGATATAGCCGGATCGAACAAAGCCCTATCCGCCGCCGATGCGCGTAAGATCGAAACCAAAGCGCTTCAGGGACTCGAAAACAACAAGACGTTCCAGGGGATGATGCTTGCCGGAAAATACCTCGGCAACGCCGACGCGGACGTTTCTCAGGCCGCTGTGATGGCCGTAATCCGGACGGCTCTGGCCCACAAAGAATTCTACGGCCCGGCCGTTACCGAACTACTGAAAAAGGCTGTGGAACTGAACAAAGACAAGGACAGCAATTACCAGCGCGAAGAGGTGCAAAAACACTTGGCTTCGCTGCCGGCGACGGGCGGTTTCGTCTCGATGTTCAACGGCAAAGACCTGACCGGGTGGAAAGGGCTTGTCGAAAACCCGATCGCCCGCGCCAAGATGAAACCGGCGGAACTGGCCAAGAAACAGGCCGCCGCAGACGAAACGATGCGCAAGGACTGGGTAGTGAACAACGGACTGATGGAATACGTCGGACACGGATTCGACAACATCTGCACCGAAAAACAATACGGCGATTTCGAAATGTACGTCGATTGGAAACTCTATGCCGAAGGTAGCGAGGCCGATGCGGGCATTTACCTGCGCGGTACGCCGCAGGTGCAGATCTGGGATACGGCGCGCCGTAACGTGGGCGCCGAAGTCGGTTCCGGCGGACTCTACAACAACCAGGTCAATCCGAGCAAGCCGTCCAAAGTGGCCGACAATAAGTTGGGAACTTGGAATACATTCTACATCAAGATGGTAGGCGACCGCGTCACCGTACTGCTGAACGGCGAGAAGGTAGTCGACAACGTGATCCTCGAAAACTTCTGGGACCGCAGCCAGGCGATCTTCCCGATCGAACAGATCGAACTGCAGGCGCACGGCACCAAAACCGCTTTCCGCAACCTCTACATCAACGAACTGCCGCAGGTGAAACCGACCGAACTGTCCGCCGAAGAGAAAGCCGAAGGTTTCAAACTGCTGTACGACGGCACGAACATGCACGGTTGGACGGGTAATACGCGCGATTATGTCTCCGAAGACGGAGCGATCGTGCTCTATCCGGGCAACGGCGGCGGCGGCAACCTATATACGGTCGACGAGTACAAAGACTTCGTCTTCCGCTTCGACTTCATGCTGACCGAAGGCGCGAACAACGGGATCGGAATCCGGGCCCCGCTCGAAGGCGATGCCGCTTATGTCGGCATGGAGATTCAGGTGCTCGACAACGAATCCCCGATTTACAGCCAGCTCGAGAAATACCAGTATCACGGTTCGGTGTACGGCGTTATTCCGGCCAAACGCGGTTTCCTGAAACCGGTCGGCGAATGGAACAGCGAAGAGATCCGAATCAAGGGCAACGACATCCGCGTTACGCTGAACGGCGAAGTGATCCTCGAAGGCAACATCGCCGAAGCCAGCAAGAACGGAACGATCGACCACAAGGATCACCCGGGCCTGAAAAACGAAAAGGGCCATATCGGATTCCTCGGTCACGGCTCCCTGGTCAAATTCAAAAACATCCGGGTCAAGGAGTTGTAAAAAACCGTTCAGCGGAATGGCTTCGATCTATTTACGCTGAACGAATAAAAAACAGCGGTTCGCTTTCTCAAGCGAACCGCTGTTTTTTCTATCCGTTTACGAATTACTTCCGGAATACGCGCTCCAACTCCCGACGAGCGTCTTTCTCCTTGATGTACTCCCGCTTGTCGTAGCTCTTACGACCGCGTCCCAAGCCGATCTGCAATTTTGCCAGCCCTTTGTCGTTGATAAAAAGCTTCAATCCTACGATCGTCAGCCCCTTGTCCTGCAATGCGCGCTCCAACTTGGCCAGTTCTCGGCGTTGCAGCAACAATTTGCGGTCGCGTTTGGGCATGTGATTGTTGTAGCTGCCCCAATGGTATTCCGAAATGTTCATCCCCCGGACGAACAATTCATGGTCGTTGAAATAACAATAGCAGTCGGTCAGCGAAGCTTTTCCCAACCGCAGCGACTTGATCTCCGTACCCGACAAAACGATACCCGCAACATAGGTGTCGAGCATCTCGTAATCGTAAGTCGCCCGCTTATTTTTAATGGATATGTTTTTCCCGTCGTTCATGGCCGGTTATTTTCCGTATTGCGATTTTCCGGTACGGCGTTTGCCTCCCTGTTTATTGTTGCCCGCATGACCGTTCGTTTTCCCAGCGGAATGATTTCCCGTCTGAAAATTCTTGCGTGAACGATTGTTCATTCGGGGCTGTTTATAGTCGTTTCGGAGATTATTTAATGCAACTTCATCGATCGTTACCCCATTATCGGACATCGAGCGTATATCTTTCATGATGATCTCATTGCTCGGGTGTTCCTGGTTGTATTCGAACGACTTAGCCCGCATATACTTCGCTATATTATTTACTATCAAAGTCTTCGCCTCCTCGTCGTCGATCGCTTTCAGAGCGGCGAGCGTCCGTTCTATATTTTTGCCGTAGTGCTTGCGGGCAATCTTCCCGCCCGGGTAAGCCATATGATCCGGCCTGGGGTTCAATATCTTAGCCGACGGGATCGGATAGGGCGAATCGACATCCAGCTTAAAATCGGACATGATGAACAGGTGATCCCACAACTTATGTTTGAAATCAGCCGTATCGCGCAGAGTCGGATTCAGGTTTCCCATCACCTCGATCACCGCGTGCGCCTGCTGGTTACGCAGATCTCGGTCATGTATAGACATCAGATAATCAACCATTTGATGCACATGCCTACCATACTCGGGCAGCATGAGTTTCTTCCTTTCGAAATTATAATTTTTATCCATAAAGAATTTTGTGGTCTCCACGACGAGCCGTTCCCGCAAGGATCTACGCTGTAAAACGAAAAATCTAAGAAAAAGTCTGAAAAAATGGTGTTTTACGGTCGATATTCTCAGAATCCTGCTTCGGTCGATCCGGAATGCCGTGTTTTTTTTAAACGGGAGTATTTACTAACTTTCGGACAAAGCTACATGGTTTTTCCCAGAAAACCAAAACCACGCAGCAGAAAATATAGTAACACTCCCATCCTAGTATTTAATATTTTATAAAAAAGTTATGACAAACGTATTGGTAGTAGACAGCGAGCGGAGCATTCGCAACACGTTGAAAGAACGGCTCGAATATGAAGGCTTCCGCGTCGAAACCGCCGAAACGGGCAGCGAGGCGGCCGACAAAACCGAAAAATCAACCTATGACATCGTACTTTGCGACATCAATGTTCCCGACACGGGAGCGTTCGACCTGCTCGACAGCCTGCGGGCAAACGGAAAAAGCCTGCCTTTTATCATGCTGTCGTCGCAAAAAGGGACGGAACCCGTCGTCAATTCGATGCGTCACGGAGCATACGATTACATACTCAAACCGATCAATCTGAATAAATTACTCGAATCGATCCGATCGGCTACCGAACCTAAAAACCAAAATCATGCCACAACCGTCGCGGCGGCTTCTACGGAGACCGTAGCCCGGAAATCGTCAGCAGCTCCGGCATTGCGTGCGAACCGCGGCGCCACGGAACTGATCGGTTCCTCGCGCGCAATGGTTTCCGTCAAACGGCTGATCGAAAAAGTAGCTCCGTCCGATGCGCGGGTACTGATCAGCGGAGCCAACGGAACCGGCAAGGAGCTGGTCGCCCACCGGCTGCACGAACAGAGCCTGCGGGCCGGACAACCGTTCATCGAAGTCAACTGCGCCGCCATTCCGTCGGAGTTGATCGAAAGCGAACTTTTCGGGCACGAGAAGGGGTCGTTCACGTCGGCCAACAAACAGCACAAAGGCAAATTCGAACAGGCCGACGGAGGAACGCTTTTCCTCGACGAAATCGGCGACATGAGCCTTTCGGCGCAGGCCAAAGTATTGCGGGCCCTGCAGGAAAACCGGATCAGCCGGGTCGGAAGCGACAAGGACATCACCGTCAACGTGCGGGTCGTCGCGGCCACCAACAAAAACCTGTTGCACGAAATCGAAATGGGCAATTTCCGGGAAGACCTCTACCACCGGCTGAGCGTGATCATCATTCCGGTTCCGCCGTTGCGCGAACGCCGCGAGGACATTCCTTCGCTGGCCCATCACTTCGTCGAGAAAATATGCGCCGAATACGGCCAGAAACCCAAAGTCATCGAGAAAGATGCGCTCGCCGCACTGTCCCAGATGGAATGGAGCGGAAATATCCGGGAGCTCCGAAACGTGATCGAGCGACTGATCATCCTGTGCGACAACAACATAACGCTCGAAGACGTAAAGACCTACGCACAGGGAGTCCTTTAACCGATTTATTTCTTACAAAAAATTATTTATATCGTTTAAAAAAAGAAATAAATTCCGAAACCGAATCGAAAGCGGCGGCGCCATGTAATAATAAAAAGGCGCCGCCGCTTTTTTTGTACGGAACCGATAAAACCATTACCTTTATTCGAAAATAAAACCTTTTCATCCGTGAAAAAAATCTTCCTTTGCCTTCTGACAAGCCTATGCCTGTCGGGAGTCTCCGCCCAACGAGACTGGGCGCAATTCGCAAAATACGAAGCGGCGAACCGGCGGATCGACTATCCGGTCAAAGCCGTCTTCATGGGCAATTCGATTACCGACAACTGGGCGCTGATGGATTCCGTATTTTTCGCCGAACACCGTTTCGTCGGCCGCGGCATCAGCGGACAGACTTCCGCCGAAATGCTGGTGCGCTTCCGGCAGGACGTCATCGGACTGTCGCCCGAAGCCGTCGTCATCATGGCGGGCACGAACGACCTGGCCCAGAACAACGGTTACATCGCATTGGAAAATATCTTGGGCAACATCGCCTCGATGTGCGAACTGGCCAAGCTCCACAAAATCCGGCCGATCCTCTGTTCCGTACTGCCCGCTTACCGGTTCGGCTGGCGACAGGAAGTTCCGGCGGCCGACCGGATCATCGAGTTGAACGGAATGATCGAGCGGTACGCCCGGGAAAACGGCATCTCTTATGTAGACTACCACTCCGCCCTGAAGGACGGACGGAACGGCCTGCCGGAGAAATACAGCGGCGACGGCGTACACCCCAATCCGGAGTGCTACAAAATCATGGAAGCGATCGTTCTGCCCGTTATCGACAAAAAACCGGCAAAAAAAGTCGCCGTCCGTACCGGCGGCGCGAAAAAGCATAGCTGGGACCGATAACCGGTCGCAAATCCATCGCCCGATGACAACCCGATACATCGAAACGCCCCGGCTGATCCTGCGCGACTGGCAGGACAGCGATCTGCTCCCGTTCACCGAAATGAACGCCGACCCGAAAGTCATGGAATATTTCGTAAAACCGCTGACCGCCGAGGAATCTTCCGCTTTTTTCCTCCGCATCCGGAACGAACTCGCCGATTTCGGTTACGGAGCATATGCCGTCGAACGGAAAACGGACGGAAAGTTCCTTGGCTTTACCGGCCTCCACCGGATTCCGTTCGAAGCGGACTTCACTCCGGGAATCGAGATCGCCTGGAGGCTGATCCGCGAAGCATGGGGCAACGGATATGCGACCGAAGCGGCCGCCGCCTGCCTGGAATATGCGGACAAACGACTCGGTCTCCGGGAAATATACGCTTTCACGACCCTCCAGAACCGCCGGTCGGAGCGAGTCATGCAGAAGACAGGTATGCAACGGATCGGAATATTCGACCATCCGCTGCTCGATACCCGGCATCCGCTACGAAAACATGTGTTGTATAAAATAAACTTTCAGAGTTTACAAAAATAAAAGTTATGCCATCCGGGATAAAAGTACGTTTCCCGGAAACGCCCCCCGGCGAACCGGCCTCCCTGCAACGACATAGCAAATAAAACCCTCCCGATCCAAAACTCTTTCGAATAGATTTCCTATCTTTGCAGGCGGTCGATCCGGAGTAAAACCGTGTAAACCACGCCGAACCGGAATCGGCCGGCGACACGCGTCGCGACAGACCGCAGCATGTGCCGTCCACATCGTCATCCCGCAAAAACAATTTCTAAAAATATGTCTTGCAATAAAAAAGTCAGAGTCCGTTTTGCGCCGAGTCCTACCGGCCCCCTGCATATGGGAGGCGTCCGCACGGCGCTGTACAACTACCTTTTCGCGCGCCAGCACGGCGGCGACTTTATCCTTCGCATCGAAGACACCGATTCGCACCGATTCGTACCGGGAGCGGAGAGCTATATCATGGAGTCGCTCAAATGGTGCGGCATCACGATCGACGAAGGCATCAACGAGGGAGGCCCTCACGCCCCGTACCGCCAGAGCGAGCGCAAAGAGATCTACCTGAAATACGCCTTGCAACTGGTCGGATCGGGCGACGCTTATTACGCTTTCGACACGCCCGACGAACTGAACGCGATCCGCGCGGAAGCCGAAGCAGCCGGCAAAACGTTCGCGTACAATTACGAAGTGCGCACCCGGCTGGCCACGTCGCTGGCCCTGTCGGACGAAGAGGTCAAACGCCGCATCGCCGCGGGCGACCAGTGGGTGATCCGTTTCAAAATGCCCGAAAACGAGGAGGTGCGGATGCACGACCTGATTCGCGGCGACGTGACGGTACACACTTCGACGCTGGACGACAAGGTGCTCTACAAATCGGCCGATGCGCTGCCGACCTACCACCTGGCCAACATCGTCGACGATCACCTGATGGAGATTTCGCATGTGATTCGCGGCGAAGAGTGGCTGCCGTCGCTGCCGTTGCACTACTTGCTGTACCGCGCGCTCGGCTGGAGCGACACGCAGCCCGAATTCGCCCACCTGCCGCTGCTGCTGAAACCTACCGGCGGCGGCAAGCTGAGCAAGCGCGACGGCGACAAGATGGGATTCCCGGTATTCCCGCTGCAATGGACGTCGCCCGAAGGCGAGACCTCGCACGGCTACCGCGAAGACGGGTATTTTCCGGAAGCATTCGTCAACATGCTGGCACTGCTGGGCTGGAATCCGGGAACCGACCAGGAGATCTTCTCGATGGACGAACTGATCGGCGCCTTCTCGCTCGAACGCGTCAGCAAGAGCGGCGCCCGGTTCAACCCGGAAAAAGCGCACTGGTTCAACGCCCAGTACCTGCACGCCAAATCCGATGCGGAACTGGCCGCGCTGTACGCCCCGATCCTGAAGGCGAAAGGGGTGGACGCCCCGGCCGCCAAAACGGCCCGGGTGATCGCGCTGATCAAACAGCGCGCGACATTCGTCAGCGATTTCTGGAATCTAACCTCGTTCATGTTCGTCGCGCCGGAGCAATACGACCCCAAATCGACCGCCAAATTCTGGAAAGGCGAAAATCCGACGCGGATCGCAGCACTGCGGACGCTGCTGGCAGGGATCGACGACTTCTCGAAAGAGAACACCGAAAAAATCGTATTCGAATGGATCGCGCAAAACGAATATCCGATGGGACAGGTGATGAACTCGTTCCGACTGGCCATCGTAGGTACGAGCTCCGGCCCGAGCATCCTCGACATCTGCGAGATCATCGGCAAGGAAGAGACCCTGCGCCGTATCGACAAAGCGCTCGAAACGCTGCGATAACCGACCGTTTTTGATCGTACCGGCAGCGCGTTTCCGTCTCCGGACGATCGGCCGCGCTGCCGCGTAATCCGACCGAAAAATTCCGTTTTCCCAAAAATCGCCGTCCCAACGGACGGCGATTTTTATTTCGGCATCCGGACGATTATTCCCGTTTTATTCATTAAATTGCCGTAAATAACTGCCGAATACCATGAAATTTCCGAAATTTCTCCTGGCGATGACGATCGCTTCCTCGTCCGTTTTCGTTTCGGCGCAACCGCCGGACGAGAACGTCGCCGACCTGTTCAACCGTCAGGATTGGCTTACGCTCGAAAAAATATTTCCCGAAATAAAAGACAGCATCCGGGATCCGTGTCTGCGGTATATGACGCAGTCCTTACTGGACTGCTCTTTCAACCGCCCCCGACAGGCGCTGGGCGCACTCGACACGCTGATGGGCCCCCTGCTGGTAAACATGAGTTTCTCGAATATTCCGAACATGGTGCTTTTCCGCTGCGAAGCGATGCGGCTCAATAAGAAATACGCGGCGGCGGCGGACTATCTCGACAGCTTTTTGCGCTACCTGTCGGCTACGATGGATATCTCCCGATTCCCCGAGCACCTGCAAATGTCCAGAATCCTGAACGGGCTGCGCGACGCCCCGGCGCCGGAGATCGTTCGTCCCGAACGCGACGTACGGCTGCCGCTGGCGATTCGGCCCGTCGTCGTCAAAGGCCGTACTGAAGGAGCCCACTTGTCCGTTCCGGTCGCAATCAACGGCAAAACTTACCCGTTCACGCTCGACACAGGAACCGGGACGACGGCAATTTCGCAACGCCTGGCCGACGAACTCGGACTGCGAACGATCTGCGATTCGATCCGAATCGACGGAATAGGCTCCCGCCTGGGGAGCCTCGCAATCGCCGACAGCCTTTGTGTCGGGAACATCGTATACAAAAACCCCGTGGTCGCCGTACTTCCGCCGAATCCCGCAGTAGACACGCTGCTATACATAGACGCGATCCTGGGACGCGACCTTCTGATAGCGGTCGGAGAGGTGCAGATCTACCCGAAAAAGAAGAAAACCGTTTTCCCGGCCACGCCCACGCCCTCCCCTCTGCCGGAAAAGAACCTCGTATTGATGAACGGAGGAGACCCTTACCTCGAAGCCTGGTCGGGCGACGAGCGGCTGCTGATGCTCTTCGACACGGGAAACTCCACGGGCGGCATGTATCCTTCGTATTATAGGAAACACAAAGAGAGGATAGAGACAGAAGGCGCGCCGGACACCGTGCTGGTCGGCGGCATGGATCTGTACACCGCAACGGTTTACCGCCTGCCCGGATTTCCGTTACGGACGTGCGGTTCGGAGATCGGAATCGACAACATGATTGTGGAAACAGCCGAAAACGGCCCTTCCCGTACGGGACAAAGCGGGGACGGCGTACTCGGCATGGATTTTATCCGGCAATTCCGCAAAGTGACGATCAATTTCAGCCAAATGTACGTAGCCGCGGAGAAATAAGCCCGGTCGAAACCGGCACGCCGTCCGGACACTTCCGGAATCCCCGTCTACTCGTGATGATAAGGCTCGTTGCGGATGATCGTGAAAGCGCGGTAAAGCTGTTCGGCGAAAATCGCGCGGATGATCTGGTGCGAAAAGGTCATCCGCGACAACGATATGCTTTCGTCGGCCCGGTCGTAGACCGTTTTCGAAAAACCGTAAGGGCCGCCGATCACGAAACAAAGCCGACGGACGCCGCTGTTCATCCGCTTTTGCAACCACATCGAAAACTCGACCGATCGCATTTCGGCTCCCTTTTCGTCCAGCAACACCACGTAATCGCCGTCGGCGAACTGCCGCATCAGCAGCTCGCCTTCCTGCCGTTTCTGGCTTTCGGCCGAGATGTTGCGCGTATTTTTCAGGTCGGGCAGCGTGACGAGCGTCACCCGGGTATAAAAATTCAGCCGTTTCAGGTACGTCGCGACAAGGCTCTGTATTTCGGCGGAATCCGTCTTGCCGACCACCAGCAAATCGATGTTCATCGGCGAGCGGCGCTTTTGGGTTTAACGGCCGTTTTGGAACGGGCCGCCGGCGCCGGTGCGGCATCCAGCAGGGTTTTTGCATCCCGCACTTGCGGGAACGGAAAATCGCTGTTCCACTCGCCCTGCACGTCGCGGTAGGTGACATGATGCAACGAATCGGCCCCTTTGAGCCACTGGTAAGCCTTGTACATGTTATAACCGTTGCCGGACATTCCGCCCATCGACAGGGCGATCACCGACGTGTAGTTTTTACTGCGTCCCTGCATACCCGCCACCCGGTCGATGAACTGCGGCAGGAAAGCGGGATCGTTAGCCACCGAACCGCCCACGTTCCGGTCGTCTTTCCTGAACCCGGCGTTGATGTTGGCCTGGTCGATCACGTAAAATCCGATCCGGTCGCACAATTCGTAAAACCAGTGCGGCTGCGGGTAGCTGACGCAAAGCGTATTTACCCGCTGGTTTTTCAGTATCTTCAACTGCCGTTCGGTCGCGGCGGCATCGGCCGCAGCATCGTAATCGACCGCCGACAGTTCGGCCTTCTTATCGTTGATCCACAGTTCGCCGTCGCGCAGTTCCGCGTGATTGAACCCGAATTTCAACGGAATGTATTCGGTGATCCGGCCGTCCCGCCGGGTGTAGAGCATCAGCTTGTACAGGCTCGGCCGTTCGGGCGACCAGGCCGTGCTTTTCCAGATATTTTCGAGCACTTCGCGGCAGGCCAGCGTATCGGTGCTGTTGCCGGGAATCTCCGTATCGATCAGGTTGTAGGTAAGCAGCTTGCCGGTCGGCGAATAAATATCGTAGCCGAACGTGATTTTCTCGGCGCTGCGGTACGAGTTCGACATCACGACGGCGAAATCGACCCAGCCGTGCACTTTCGTCGTATCGCTCTGCGTCCGGATCACGAAATCCTCGATCCGCAGCTTGGGCTGCGAATAGACGTACACCCCGCCGAGACTCCCGGGTTGCAACTGCGGCAGCAGCGTCTCCATCCAGTTGCCGGTCGAATAACCGTAAACTTCGATCCCGATCGTGTTCACCCCGTCGGTAACGGCTTCCGAGATCGGAAATTCGGTCGGCGTACGGCTGTCGTCGCTGTATCCGATGCGCCGGTCGTTGACATACACCGTATAGGCTCCGCCGACCCCTTCCACATGGATGAACATATCCCGGTCGAGCCACAGGTACGGCACGTCGATTACCGCCCGGTACTGCACCAGCGGAATCTCGGCCGGCAGCTGCGGCGGCGTCAGCGCCTCCAGCGGGGAAAGCCCCTGCACGACCGACGTGTTGGGTACGTCGACCTCCTGCCAGGCCGTCGATGTAAAGGCGGGTTTGTAGAAACCGGGCTCGCCGCCCTGCCGCGTAGTCGAAACAATCGCCCGCCACTTGCCGGCGAGCGACACGTAGTGCGGCGCATTGGCCGGATCGCCGGTCTCGCCCGCTTCACGGGTCGGATAACTGATAAACTCGGGGCGCGAATCGGCTTTGCCTTCGCCGCCGACCGACGGATTGTTCCATACAGGCACCTGGGCGGCCAGCGAACAGGCCGCGCAGCAAACTGCCAACAAGCAAACTGATTTTTTCATGAATGCGAACGGTATCATTGGTGAAAATGCCCGCTTTATTTCTGGCGGAAAAAGATCTGGATCGGCACTCCCTCGAAGTCCCATCGTTCGCGGATCTTATTCTCCAGAAAACGGCGGTACCCCTCTTTGATGTACTGAGGCAGGTTGACGAAAAACGCAAACGACGGCGTGGGCGACGCCAACTGCGTAACGTATTTGATCCGGATATATTTCCCTTTGGTAGACGGCGGCGGCGTCTCCTCGATAATCGGCAGCAGGTATTCGTTCAGCGCCGAGGTCGGGATCTTGCGTATCCGCGAATAGTAAACCCGCATGGCCGTTTGCAGCACGTCGAGGATACGCTGTTTGTTCGGCACCGACGTGAAGACGATCGGCACGTCGCTGAACGGGGCGATCCGCCGGCGGATCGCTTCGGCGAACTCCTTCATCGTGTTGCTCTCCTTCTCGATCAGGTCCCACTTGTTGACCACGATCACGCACCCCTTCTTGTTACGGACGACCAGGTTGAAAATATTCAGATCCTGCGCCTCGATACCGGCCGTCGCGTCGAGCATCAAAATGCAGACGTCGGACGATTCGATCGAACGGATCGAACGCAGCACCGAGTAGAATTCGAGATCTTCGGTCACCTTCGCCTTTTTGCGCAGCCCGGCCGTGTCGATCAGGTAAAAATCCATACCGAACTTGTTGTAGCGCGACAAGATCGAATCGCGGGTCGTCCCGGCGACCGGCGTCACGATGTTGCGCTCGGTGTCGAGCAGGGCATTCGTCAGCGACGACTTGCCAACGTTCGGACGCCCGATCACGGCAAACTTCGGCAGGTCGTCCGCCTGCTCCGCCCCGGCATCCTCGGGCAGCGCCGCGATCACCGCATCCATCACTTCGCCGGTTCCGCTGCCGCTCATCGCCGAAATGCAGTACGGGTCGCCGAGTCCCAACGCGTAGAACTCGTGCGAGGAGTATATCTGGTCGTTGTTGTCGATCTTGTTGACCACGAGGATCACTTTTTTCGAAGAGCGCCGAAGCAGGTCGGCCATCACCATATCCAGGTCGGTAATCCCGGTAGACACCTCCACGAGAAACAGGATTACGTCGGCCTCCTCGATCGCCAACACCACCTGCTTGCGGATCTCGGCCTCGAAAATATCCTCTCCCCCCATGGCATACCCGCCGGTGTCGATTACGGAAAACTCGCGGCCGCACCAGTCGGTCGTACCGTAATGCCGGTCGCGCGTGGTGCCCGCCGAATCGTTGACGATCGCTTTGCGCATCCCGACCAAGCGGTTGAAAAGGGTGCTTTTCCCGACGTTGGGACGACCTACTATCGCTACTATACTCATATGCTTCGTAAAAAATTTCCGGATTTGGCCCGTTACCGGCAAAGATAGGTATTTTTTCGGAACTATACTTTCGGTTCGCCGCGCACGGCCCGGAAATCTTCGGCCCGGCGCTCCCCGTCGTCGATCCCGTAGCCGACCGACATGGCCGGGGCGAAATCGCGACCCGCATCCTGTGCGATGGCCGCAGCGAGCGCAGCGCGGTCCCTGGCGCCCTGTTCGACCAGCGACGCGATGTCGTCCGGCGTGATCCGGTCTTCCGACTTATCGAGGAAAACGGCCAGCGCATACAACGCCCACCGCCGCTCGTTCGATCCGTAATCCCGGTCGATACTTTCCAGTTCCCCGACGAAAGCGTCCGTATCGGCCACCGCTCCGGCATCAACCCGGTCGAGCAGCGCTTCGATCCGGCTTTTCGGCGCAATCATCCCCGCCAAATCAATCCATTCCCGCATCGACGGATCGGGCGGCACGTCGCCCCCTTCGGCAAACAGTTCGCCGAGATAGCCGCGCAACGCCTGAGTATAGAGCATCAGTCCCTTCTTCAGCGAATGCATCTTGATCTTCACCCGATTCCACGTCACCACTTCAGCGGTCGGATACCTCTCCATCAGCGCGCGGCACTCGCCGATCGCGTCGAGCACCCGGCCCGCAGTGTAGGGATTCATCAGCTCGTAACGGATGATGTCGTGCGCCACGCCCCGCCGCCGGTCGCGCGACGGCCATTTCCCGATATCCCGCGCAGTACCGTAGCTGCGCAGATTGACCCCCGGCAACAGAATCGAGTCGTCCGCCTCTTCGAGCAGGTACGAAAACGGCATTTTTTCGGTATCGTGATGATTGTAGTGTCGTCCGGTCACAATCGTAAAAACGCCGGTGCTGGCCGGCAGCAGCACATAGGCGTCGCTGCCGAACTTACACCCGCGCAGATGCACGCCCTGATGCACCGGCCCGGACTTATACATGTGGTTGCTCTGATTGGCCCCGCTGCCGGCGTTGAAAAACGAAAAATACCCGGCGATCAGCAGCGTCGCGCGGTGATGCGACACCGTATAAGGCCCGGCGAACACCGCGCACGCTTCGCCGTGATTACAATGGCTGTTGGCGAAAAACAGCGAATTCTCGGCCGAAAAACCGTTCTCGATCACAACCCCTTCGCCGACGAAACAACGGCGCAGCATCGAACCCGTATCGACCCGCGCCGAACACGCCAGGATGAAATCGGACGCCGTCACGCCAGCGCCCACCGTCGACGGCGACTGCGGCGTGCTGTTGACCGTCCCGTTGCGTAGGGACGACGCGCCGTCCACGACGGCGGACTCCCCGACCGCTACGTTGAACAGCGACAGCGTATTGACGATCCGGCTGTCCGCGCCGATCGTCCCGCGCCGCGAAACGCGCCGTTCGGCATAACCGGCGATCATCGCATTCATCCGCCGCACCGTCTGCGGACGGTGACGGTACATCGCGATCACATAGGCGATCTGCGCCGTCAGTCCGTCGAATATCGGCACTTCGCGCCCTCCCGCCTCGTTGACGGCCGCCACTTCCACGCCGTTGCCGAACGCCGTTGCCCCGTCGCAAATCATCTCGCCGACATTCTCGATCACCGCCCGGTCGCCGATATCGTAATTGGCGACGTAACGGCCCACATTGGAGATCAGCGCGTCGTCGCCGACCGTACAGTCGTGCAACGCGGCCCGGTAAACCCCGGAACGGCGCACCACGCCGCCGGGCAACGGGATCTCCGAACCGTTGCCTCCCAGCCGCACGCTTCCGCTGAAATGTACTGTACGAACGAATTCGGGCCGAAACCCGTCCGCCACTTCGACCAGCTCCCAACTCTCCGACGTACACCCCTGGGCCGACAAAACGGAGATTTCGGCCTCCGTCAATTTCCGATAGGATTTACCTTCCATGCAATCTCGTATGCTTTATCATTCGAACCGGACAAATGCCCGGCATTTACCAGAACGGACGGAACCGCTCCAAAAGTACGCAATCCTTTTTATTATTCACAAATTATGTCGTAGCTTTGTCTGCTGGCCGGCGAATGGCCGCCCCCCAAAGTCATGGAACAAAACTCATTCCGAATCCGCCTGCTGCGCGCCGTAAGCGAAGCCATGCGACCCGCCTGGCGGACAGCCGTATGGGTAATCAAAATGGTCGTCCCGATCACGCTGGCCATCTCGATACTGGAGCACCTCGGCGTAATCGGCCGGATCTCGGAATGGATCGCCCCGCTGTTCGGACTGGTCGGACTGCCCGGCGACAGCGGACTCGTATTCCTGACCGCCGCACTGTCGAACAACTACGCCGCGGTGGCCGTCATCGCCACGCTCGGCTTCGATTACCGGAGCGTAGTCATCCTGGCGGTCATGGCATTGGTCTGCCACTGCCTGATCATCGAATCGGCCATCCAGCACAAAACGGGAGCCTCCGGATTGAAGATGACCCTGCTGCGGATCGGCATGGCTTTCATCGCCGCGGCCCTGATGAACCTGATTCTGCCCAAACACATGACGGGCAGGTTGTTTCTGCCCCCGGCCGGAGTATCTCCCGAAACCTGGGCAGAAGCGGGACTGTTGTGGCTGAAAACCATCCTGCCGCTGTCGCTGAAAATCGGGATCATCATCGTCTCGCTGAACATCCTCCAACGCATCCTGCAGGAGTTCCGGCTGCTCGACCTACTGACCGTCCCGCTGCAACCGCTGATGGCCGTGTTCGGACTGCCCCGCTCGACTTCGTTCCTGTGGATCATCAGCAACGTCGTGGGACTGACCTACGGCGGCGCGGCTCTCGTCGACGAAATCCGGCGCGGCGCGATCAGCAGGGAAGATTCGCGGCTGCTGAACGCGCACGTCGCCATCTCGCACAGCCTGCTGGAAGATACCGCTATCTTCTACTCGATCGGGGTAGGGCTTTTCTGGCTGCTTGTGCCCCGTATCATACTGGCGATCTGCACGGTATGGATCATCCGCCTGTTCGTCCGCCTGCGGAACCCCCGCCGCAGCATAGCGCCCGGATAAAATTCGCAAACGCGTCGTGCAACTTTTAGAGAAACAATAACATCTTGTTAGAATACGTTATGTAATTTTGAAAATGAACATAAAACTACGTTAAAAGCACATGAAAAGACTTCTTTTACTCCTGGGATGCGTCGCGGCATTCTCTTCCTGCCTGAAAAACGATAAATTCGAACGCGACATGACCAGCACCGGTTACATCATCTACTCGTCGGCGGCCAAACAAACCCTCGTAGCGCTCGACCCGTTCAACGTCGCTTTCAGGCTGAACATCCTGATCGCCGAAGGAGACGGGGACTTCAACGCTGCGCCGGGCGAGATCCGGCAAAAAATGTTCAGCACGGGAACCGTCATCTCTTACGACGAAACCCGCGCCAACTACAAGCTGGTTTTCAACAGCGGTTCGATCTCCGGCGACTATCCCCGAAAAGGAACGATCACCATCTCGACAAACGGTTACGGCTCGCTGGCAGAAGCGGGTGCGCGCTGGGACATCTACCTTTCGGACTCTTACGCCATGTTCAGCGACAGCAAAGCGATCTACACCTCTTCGGGCACCTATTCGGTCACGAACTCGGGCGATAATACATGGCAGGTAAGCATCCAGCAACTCGTCTCGGTACTGCCCGACGCGGGTATCGTAGAGGGTTCGGACGGTTCCGAAATCGAATTCGAATCCGACTGGACCGCTTCTTACACGATCAAACAAGAGACAGGAACCCAGAAGTTAACGGACGTCCGGAACTCGATTTTCACCGTATCGACCAGCGTATTGAACGGTAAAACGATGTACCTGCCGGCCGATCAGTTGAACGTTTCGACGCCGAAGCCGTTCCAATTCAATCCGGCTTGCTCGGCTTCGGCCCCGGTAGGCAACGGACTGATGACGATCAGCCTCGCCAACGACGACGAAATGATGAGCAACTACACGACCGCCGAAGTGATGGGAGGAGACCAGTTGAACACCTGCTTCCCGAAAATCAAGATCTCGTACGGCGGATACACGACCGAATATTAGTATACGCGCAACTCCCTGAAATAAAACGCCCGCGAAAATCTCAGAATTTTCGCGGGCGTTTTCGTATCCGGGCTTCAATCGCACCGGGCCGACGAATGCCAGGCACAAAAGAACCGCGAACAAGAAACGACACCGTCCGGACACACATATAAGCCTCATAACAAACCTTTTACAATCATCCTCCCTATCCGAAAGCCAGACACAACGCCGGTCTTCTTCTTCACAAAATAATAAGATTCGCGGGAATAATGGTTAATTTTAGTTACTTTTGCACATTTTTCAAACCAAAATCAATCAATCGATTCGGGTCGATGAAAACATTTACGTTCCGTCCGAAACTTTTCAGTTCGCTGAAAGGTTACTCGAAAGAGACTTTTACCGCCGACCTAATGGCCGGCATCATCGTCGGCATCGTCGCGCTGCCGCTGGCTATCGCATTCGGCATCGCGTCGGGCGTCTCTCCCGAAAAAGGGATTATCACGGCCATCATCGCCGGGTTCGTCATCTCGCTGCTGGGCGGCAGCAAAGTACAGATCGGCGGCCCCACCGGAGCCTTTATCGTGATCGTCTACGGTATCATCGCCCGTTACGGCGAAACCGGACTGATCGTAGCGACGATCATGGCCGGCGCGATCCTGGTCATGCTCGGCGTCTTCAAGCTGGGCACGGTCATCAAATTCATCCCCTACCCGATCGTCGTCGGATTCACCAGCGGCATCGCGGTTACGATCTTCACCACGCAGATCAAAGACCTGCTCGGACTGAGCGCGGACTCCGTCCCGGCCGATTTCCTACCCAAATGGCAGTGCTATTTCGAAAATATCGGCACGGCCGACCCGCTTTCGGTCGTCGTCGGAATAGGCAGCATCGCCATCATCGCCCTATGGCCTCGCATCTCGAAAAAAATTCCCGGTTCGCTGGTCGCCATCTTCGCAATGACGCTTCTTACTTACCTGCTCAGACGGTACGCCGGAGTCACCTCGATCGAAACGATCGGCGACCGTTTCCAGATCAGCGCATCGCTTCCGGGAGTCGCCGTACCCGACATGAGCTGGGACGTAATCAAAGGCCTGTTCCCGGCGGCCGTCACCATCGCCGTACTCGGCGCGATCGAGTCGCTGCTGTCGGCCACCGTCGCCGACGGCGTAACCGGAGACAAACACGATTCGAATCAAGAGCTGATCGCACAGGGCGCCGCCAACATCGTCACGCCGCTTTTCGGCGGTATTCCGGCAACCGGAGCCATCGCCCGCACGATGACCAACATCAACAACGGCGGAAAAACGCCGGTCGCGGGACTGATCCACGCCGCGGTATTGCTGCTGATCTTGCTGTGTCTCGGCCCGCTGACCCGGCACATCCCGATGGCCTGCCTGGCCGGAGTCCTGGTGATCGTCGCCTACAACATGAGCGAATGGCGAACGTTCAGGGCGCTGATGTCGAACCCGAAAGCGGACGTAGCCGTGCTGCTGGTCACGTTCCTGCTGACCGTCCTGTTCGACCTGACCGTCGCCATCGAGGTCGGACTGGTGATCGCCTGCCTGCTGTTCATGCGCCGCGTGGCCGAAACGACGAACATCTCCGTACTGAAAGACGAGATCGATCCGAACGCCGACGCCGGCATCTCGCTGGGCGCGGAACACCTCGTCATCCCGGAAGGAGTCGAAGTTTACGAGATCGACGGGCCCTTCTTTTTCGGAATCGCCAACAAATTCGAAGAACAGATGGTCGCGCTCGGCAACCACCCGCAGATCCGCATTATCCGGATGCGGAAAGTCCCGTTCATCGACTCGACGGGGATTCATAACCTGACCAACCTGTGCCGGATGTCGAAACGGGAAGGCGTACAGATCATCCTCTCCGGCGTAAACCCGACCGTCCACCGCACGCTCGAACAGGCCCGGTTCTACGACCTGATCGGGAAAGAAAATATCTGCAGCCACATCGACCTGGCGCTCGAACAGGCCCGCAAGGAACTCGCCGCACGGCATCCGGGAAAAAGATAACCGGAGACGGCGCCTGCAAAAACCGTTCGCAACGGATAATCCGTTGCGGACACGGAAACCGTAACCGCCAAGAACAAAAGAAACGGCGCGGTTTTTCGGAATTTATTTTTTACATTTATCGGGTCAACCGAAACGTATGTTTTTCAATATTCTAAAAATCAACTCATGAAAAAATCGAATCTGCTTGTCGGCACTCTGACGGCAATCGCCGCCGGACTAACGGCCTGCGCACCGGAAACGCCGCAATCCATACACGGCATCGTAACGGACGCTTCAATGAACGATATCCTGGTAGTCACCGATCAGGGCGACACGGTAGCCATCAGCACGATGGATGCCGATCCGGCGAAAGTGCCGGGCGTACTGGTCGACGATTCGGTCACGGTAACCTGCATCGGAGAAAAAGTCGGCGGCAACCGGATCCTGAAAGCGACGGAACTTGTCGTAACCGCTCACTCGCCGTACTACTACATCCAAGGCAAATGGATCGAACCCAACCCGATCAACGCCGACGAGGTGCAGGGCTTCGAACTGAAACAGGACGGCACGGCCTCGTCGATCAACATGGCGACCCTCGCTTTCCAGCAATGGAACCTGGAAAACGGCGAACTGCTGCTCAAAAGCCAGAGCATCGGCAACGGACAGACGATCGAGGGAACCGACACCCTCCGGATCGACAAGCTAAACGCCGATTCGCTGGTGCTTTCCCGCGACGGCAACGTGCTGTGGCGCCTAGCAAGACAGAAATAGAGATTCGTTCATATCCGAAAAATCCCCGCGGCGAATCTTCCGCGGGGATTTTTCGTTTTCTCGGAGCGTGCCGCTTCCCCTTCGCAAAAACCGGAAACCGATCGGAAAATTTTTGGCAAACAAATTGCGCTGACAAACAGAATCAACCGTAATTCAGAACAAGCGATTTAAAAAAACAGAAATTATGGAAAATTACAAACTGATCGACAATGTCGCCCTGCACCAGTACGAATTTCGCATCGGCGACCTGATCCCGAGAATCGAATACATCAAAACGAAAAACGGAGAGATTTACCTGACGCACACCGAAGTCCCGTCCGCACTGGAAGGCAAGGGCGTCGGCAGCAGCCTGGTCAGGCTGGCGCTGGAAGACATCGAGCGACAGCAGTTGCGCCTGGTGCCGCTGTGCCCCTTCGTCGCGGGATACGTCCAGAAGCATCCGGAATGGAAACGCCTCGTCATGGAAGGAGTCAACATCGCATAAAACACCGGACTATGAAAAACACGATCGAGTATTCGAACGGTGAAATCACCGTTTTCTGGCAACCGGCGCGCTGCCGGCACGCCGGAATCTGCGTAAAAACGCTTCCGGAAGTCTACCACCCGCAAGAAAAGCCGTGGATAAGACCCGAGAACGCCACGACGGAACAGCTCAAGGAGCAAATCCGGAAATGCCCGTCGGGCGCGCTGAGTTATAAGATACTGAAAAAACAATCGGTTTAAAAACCTTCCCGTCATCGAAAACCCTGCTTTCGCAGGGTTTTCTTTTTCCGATGCCGATAGCGTCTCTACTTCGAAACGTCCGTCCCCGTTCGGCCCGTTCTCCGCTTTACGAGCATCAGCAGGAACGGCAGCAGCGATGCGAGCGTAATCAGGCATACGACGCCGAAATCGTCGGTAATCCCCCCGACGAAAGTTTCGGCAGACGACAACGACTCCCGCGCGGCGTGATAGGATGTCCGGGAGGTCATGATCGCCGTCAGCATCGCGATCCCGATACTCCCGGAAAGCTGTTTGACGCTGTTGGCGATTCCGGATGCGGCGGCCATATCTTTCAGCGACAGATTTTTCAGCGAAAAAAGGTTCAGCGGCGCGAAGGTCAGTCCCATGCCGAACCCGCGCAGATAGAGCACCCACATGATGCTTCCGTGGGTCGTATGGATCGTGAAACGGCTGGCCAGGTAGAAACTGAGCGACATGACCAGCACGCCGGCGAAAACCAACGGCAGGATTTTCAAGTAGCGGGTCAGAAATCCCGACAGGGTCGACAGGATTCCCTGGATCAGCCCGACCGGCAGGAAAACGCTGCCGGCCATGATCGCCGTATATCCCAACCCCTTCTGCATGTACAACGGCAACAGGTAAGTGCCGCCCAGCATACCGATGCCGAAGATGAAAAGCACCGTCATCGCGACCCCGAAATGCCGGTCGCCGAGCAGCCGGATATTCAGGAGCGGGTGCGGATGCCGCAATTCCACCGCGATAAATACGGCCAGCGCGACGGCCGCAGCGACGAAACAGCCGATCACCTGCGGCGAAGCCCATCCGTCCGGGTTGGATGGGGAATTCCCTTTGGCGAGCCCGTAGACCGAAAGCGGCATGAACAACGCGATGCTGACGAAGCCCGCCCAGTCGAACCGTCCCCGCACCGGGCTTTTCCACTCTTTCTGAACGACCGCCGACAGCGCGATCGCCAGGATGCCGATCGGGACGTTGACGTCGAAGATCAAGTGCCAACTGAAATCGTCCACCAGGTAGCCGCCGATCAGCGGCCCGAACGAAATGGACGCGGCCGCGGCCACGGCCCACAGGCCGAGCGCCAATCCCCGTTGTTGCGGCGGAAACTCGCGGGTCACGATAGCCAGTCCGAGCGACTGGATGATCCCGCTGCCGACTCCCTGCAACGCACGAGCCCCGATCAGGAAAGCGTCGCTGTCGGCCTGCGCGCACAATCCCGAACCGAGCGTGAACAGCGCCAGTCCGACGATATAGAAACGCTTGTTGCCGAACCGGTCGGCAATCCACCCCGACGAAGGCAGCATGATGGTCATCGTAATCATATACGCGGTCACGATCCACTCGGCCGACGAAATGCCGATATGAAATGCGGACATGATGGTCGGAATGCCGACGTTGACGACCGTCACGTCGAGTACCGCCATGAAGGTACCGAGCATAACCAGGCCCAGCACCCACCATTTGTAGCCGCTGCCGGCGCGCAGACGTCGTTGAAGTTCTCCGAACCCTCCCATATCAGGCCTGTGCGGATTCCGTCCGAGGTTGCAGGATCGTCGGATCGTCCGGCGACTTTTTCAGAAAACCGTTATCGATCGTTTCCGCGCGCAGCAGGCCGTCGGGCAACGGCTCCAGCAGCGACCGGACGGCCTCCTCGTCCAGCGACGGATCGAGCCACCGCTGCTGCTGCCGTCCGGTCAGAATCACCGGCATCCGCCCGTTCACATTATCGATCGAACGCATCAGTGCGTCGGCCTCGGTCGTGATGATCGCAAAAGTCTCGACCTGTTCGCCGGTATCCGGGTTCCGCCACATGTCGTACACCCCGGCCAGCGAGCAGATGCCGCCTCCGGCCGGAGCGACGTAATAGGGAATCCGCCGGTCGTCCTCGTGCCGCCACTCGAAAAACCCGGTTACGGGCACCAGGCAGCGCGTTCGGCGGATCGGCTTGCGGAAAGCGGGTTTCGTAAAAACGGTTTCGGCGCGGGCATTGAACGTCCGATAGCGCAGTTCGAAAGCGTCTTCCAACTCGTCGGCCCAGAACGGGATCAGTCCCCAGCGGAACAGTTCGATCTCCAGATCGGACGTCACCACCGGATACTCCGGATAGCTGAATGCCGACACATGGTACAGGGGCTTGAACCGTTCGATCAAGTCGGCTTTACGACCGTAGCGCGCGGCGAGTTCCGCCGGGCCGGCCGCCAATGAGATATGATAACACATAGGCTCTGGTTTTACCGGAATACCTGCCAATTCGGTGCCAGAAAATCCGTATCATACCGAGTCATTATGAAACAAATTGGAACTTCCTGCTAAAAACAACTATGATTAAAGCGACAACAAGGATATAAACCTTTACCCGACCGTTTAATCCCTTACAACATCCGAATCCCAAATTATTTTACTATAAACTTTTACATATCAATTATTTTGTTTAAACTTACAATCTATTTGAAAAAATTAAAAGTTCAATCATTTGTTTCGTTGCAGCCATTGGCATTGCGGCATTTTTCACAGCCCGTTCGTCATGTTCGACGAATATCGACTCCGGATTATTTCTTGTAAATGTCGAAGTATTGGCACAAGATGAAAACAAAAACGGATCCGAGGTAAAGGTAACGGGAACCTGCGAGAATGAAAAAGGCCAAGAATACGATTGTGTCGTATGTATAGGGACAGGGAGCGTCAAATGCCCATAACATTTCGATTCATCTACCGGATAGACTTTATTTATCCGGTAGATATTTTTCACCATCCCCGAATATGAAATATGATAAAAAAGTTTTTAACTCTGCATGTTTGCTTGTTGCTCCTTATCAGTTGTTCTGACAAATCGGATCGTCTCGTCAAAGTCAATACCGTAAAAGTCGAACTAAAAAGAGATGACGGCTCTTCAAAAATCAATGAGTTCCTTGAATTTTCCCATTTTGTGCCGCTTCAAACCGGCAATGATATTTTGATCGGGGAGATCAATAAAATACAAATCATACATAACAAAATTTATATTCTTGATTGGAAACAAGGGGCGGTCTTTATATTCAATGCCGACGGATCTTTTGTTTCAAAGATCGACAAAAAAGGGCGTGCAGGAGGCGAATATTTATATCTTTCTGATTTTGAAGCAACATCCGACGGTTCAATATTTCTGAACGATCCCATACAAGGGAAAATATATGTTTACGACGAATCCGGCAATCTCAAATACCAGATGAAAAACGCGCGTAAAACATGGTCGTTTAAACTTCTGGACAATGGCTGTATAGCATACAATATGGCGAATGGATCGGGCGATGAAGACGGTAAGCGTGAAGAATACAACTACGTATGCATTTCTGACAGCGGCAAAGTAATACACAAAGGATTGCCGTTCAACAAAGCTTTAACGGGTAACAAATTTTTTTACGGATCGTGCCGTTCGTTTTTTTGCCAGTACGACGACACCATTTACATGTCTTCCATCCTGAACGATACTATTTACAAGGTATCACAAGCTACGGGAGCCGTGTCGCCTTATCTGGCATTCGACTTCAATACACGCAGACCAGCGGTGGACGACTCTCCGAAAACCGTTATGGATTATGTGAACTCTTTAAATGAAGAAAATCCTACGACTCCTCATAATTTTTACCATTTCAACAATGGAAACCTGATTATTTACCGCTATGAACACAAACCGTATATCATCATAACCTCTTCCGAAGGGCATATATTATATTCAGCACCCACAGAAGCGGATAAAAACGGCATAAAATTGTCCTATATACACCCGTACATCGATTCCGATAATACAGGATACATAATCAATCCCGTTACTTCTACACGAATAATTTCATGGATCGATGATTACAAAAAAAACGGAAAGGAGCGCACATTACTGAACGAAATAGAAACATGCATTGAAGAAAACAGTAATCCCGTATTGATATTTTACAAATGGATATTCCCCGATTATTGAATCTCGACAACAATTCACGCGTAAATAGACGACTTGAATAACTACTATACGGTCATAACACTCATAATTTTCACCAGATAATCTTGCAGGATCAGGGCATGATTCTGCAAAGCGTTCCGGGAGGCGTACACCAACGTAACGGTGTCGTTTCCGGCGATCTGACGGACGAATTCCGCCACGGCTGGCGACTGCCGCAATTCTGCGGTATAACGGCGGCCGAACTCTTCCCAACGCCCCGGCATATCTTCGTGATACCACCTTCGCAGAGCGGCCGAAGGGGCTATCTGCTTCGTCCACAAGTCGTAGCGGAAATCCTCTTTCCGCATTCCCCGGGGCCACAGCCGGTCGACGAACACCCGGAAACCGTCGTCCGGTTCCGGTTTTTCATAAGCGCGTTTGATCTTGATTCGTGTCATTTTTTCGGTTTAACGGATCGAATACGAAACCCTCCCGCAAGGAATGCGCCAAAACCGAATCTGCGGACACCGGATCGAAAGGTTTCCCGCCGATCGGATAAATATCCGGCGAATAATACTTCGGAAGGCCCGATTTAACCTATTTTTGCAAAAACGACGACTATGATAACCGACATCCGCCTGGCCGGACAACAACTGGCCGCCCCGCGTTTCGACACGCCGAAAAAACTGGTTTCATGGATGGGAGCCATTCAGGCTCAGGATTACGCCATGGCCCGCTGGGCCGTCGGCATACGGCTGAAATCGGCGACGGCACGATCGGTCGGGGAAGCCTTCTCTCGGGGAGAAATCTTGCGTACGCATGTGATGCGGCCGACCTGGCATCTGGTCGCCGCGGAAGACATCCGCTGGATGCTGAAACTCTCCGCCCGGCGCATCCGGTCGGCCAACGAATCGCTGGCAAAAGGCCGGCAACTGGAGCTTACGGAACAATTGCACTACCGGTGCGACCGGCTGCTCGAAAAAATGCTGGAGGGCAACAGAAACCTGACCAAACAACAGATCGGGGAGGAACTGAACCGGCAGGGGATCGCCGCAGACACGCCGCGGCTGACCCGCCTGCTGATGCGCGCCGAAACCGAAGCGGTCGTATGCAGCGGACCGTTCAGCGGCGGCAAGCAAACCTACGCCCTGCTCGAGGAACGCGTCCCGCCCGTCCCGGAGCTGCATCCGGACGAAGCCCTGGCAAAGCTGGCTACCGCTTATTTCAGAAGCCACTCACCGGCCAGTCTGCAGGATTTCGTCTGGTGGTCGGGACTGTCCGTCACCGAAGCCCGGCATTCGGTCGGCCTCATCGGAAGATCGCTGACCGCCGAACGTTTCGGACAACGGGAACTATTCGTGCACGAATCCTGCCGTGCGGCGGAGACCTCCGGCGTCCCGCTGTACCTGCTGCCCGCCTACGACGAGTACCTGATCGGTTACAAAGACCGTACGGACGTCCTGCGTCCGGAGCACCGCGCCAGGGCCTTCACGAATTACGGTATTTTCTATCCGGTCATCCTGTACGGCGGCCGGATCGCCGGAAACTGGAAACGCCCGGCACGGCCGGACGACTCTTGCGTCGAAACTTCGTTTTTCGAAACGGATACCGCCGTCGACCGGGACATCCTGGAGGAGGCCGTAAACCGATACCGGGCATTTTACCGCGCCGTCTGATATTTTTACCGCGAAAATGACGATTTTTCACCGCCGTCATTATCTTTTTCCCGGAAAAACATCAATCCAGGAAAATTATGGCAACAGTGAGAATCAAACTCCGCAATTCGTCGGTTCCGGGCCGCGCCGGCTCGGTTTACTACCAAATCACCCACCGTCAGAAATCCGTTCAGATCATGACCGGATACAAACTGCTCCCGGCAGAATGGGACGGCGTCAGGCAATGCGTCGCACCCGTCCTGCTGACCGGGGGCGACTATTACCTGCGAAAAGTACAACGCGCGATCGACTCCGACCTGTCCGTCCTGAAAAATGCGATCGGCGCGCTGGAACGCGCCGCCAGACACTATACGGCGCACGACGTAGCGCAGGCTTTCCGGGAATCGCACTCGGGCGAAACTTTTTTCGGATTCATGGAACGGCAGATCGAACAACTGCTCGCCCACGGCCGATTGGGAACGGCCCGGAATTACCGGAGAACCCGGCAAAGTTTCTCGCAGTTTCTGCACGGGGAAGACCTGTCGTTCGCCGGTTGCACCGCCGAACTGGTCGCCGACTACGAACAATGGCTCAAAAGACGGGGCGTTACGCGGAATACGGTTTCGTTTTACATGCGGATCCTGCGTTCCGTATACAACAAGGCGGTCGGCGAAGGAATCGCCTCGCAGCGCGCCCCTTTCGAAAAAGTCTATACGGGCGTAGACAAAACCCGCAAGAGGGCCGTCGACATGGCCACGATCGAAAGCCTGAGAAAACTGGATTTGCGCGGCTCCCGGTCTCTGGCTTACGCCCGGGATCTGTTCGTCTTCAGTTTCTACATGCGCGGAATGGCCTTCGTGGACATGGCCTACCTCCGCAAGTCGGACGTCCGGGATCAAACCGCGCAGTACATCCGCCGCAAAACGGGCCAGTCCCTATGCATCCGGCTGGAGCCCTGCATCACCGAAATTATCCGCCGCTACGCCCGTAAAACGAAAAACTCCCCTTACGTTTTCCCGATCATCGCCGCCACCGACGAGAACGAGGCTTATGCGCAGTATCAGAATGCACTGAGCTATTACAACAAGCTGCTGAAAAAACTGTCGAAACTGCTGCAGGCGGACACTCCTCTTTCGTCCTACGTTTCGCGCCACACCTGGGCGACGACGGCCCGCAACTGCGACATTCCGCTGTCGGTGATCAGCGCCGGACTGGGGCACCGTTCGCAGGCGACGACCCAGATCTACCTGGCCTCGCTGGAGGACTCCGTCATCGACGAGGCGAACCGCAAAATCATTTTCAGCCTGAACCGGCCGGGGAAAACGAGCAGCCTATAAAACCCGCACCCCGCCCAAAGGACGGAACCGGCCCCGGTTTCGCACATTCGGGGCCCTTTCCCGGTTTTTCGTTTCGCTTTTTCATAAAAATACAATCTTTAGTACGGTCGCACTAAAGATTGTATTCGTTTATTTACCGAACGGGAAAAGCAAGCCCCATCAAAGAATCTTTCCGGTCAGGAACAGCGCCGCGATCGAGAAATAGATAATCAACCCCGTTACGTCCACGAGCGTCGCGACGAAAGGCGCCGAGGCCGTGGCAGGGTCGAGTCCGCACTTTTTCAGGATAAAAGGAATCATCGAGCCCGACAGCGTACCCCACAGCACGATAAAAACGAGCGAAACCGACACGCTGGCGGCGATCCACGGCCAATGCGTCCCGTAGTCGTACAGTCCGGCCTCCTGCCAGATGAAAATCCGCACGAATCCGATGATCCCCAGAATCGCTCCGAGGATCAGCCCCGAGAAAATTTCTTTGCGCATCACGTACCACCAATTACGCAACTTCAACTCGCCAAGCGCCAACGAACGAATGATCAGGCTGGCCGCCTGCGAGCCCGAGTTCCCGCCGCTCGATATGATCAGTGGCACGAACAGTGCGAGCACGACGGCCCGCGCGATCTCGTCGTCGAAATAGCCCATCGCCGATGCCGTCAACATTTCGCCAAAAAAAAGAATAACGAGCCAGCCGGCGCGTTTGCGCACCATTTCGGCCAGCGGGGTCCGCGTATAAGAAAGATCCAGCCCCTCCGTACCGCCGAACTTCTGGAAGTCCTCGGTACTTTCCTGCTCGGCCACATTCATCACGTCGTCGACGGTCACGATACCCAGCAGGGTGCCGTCGCCGCCGATGACGGGCAATGCCGTGCGATTGTTGTCCTGAAAGGCGCGGACGGCCACTTCCTGATCGTCTTCGGCGCGAAGCGCGACAAAACGGTTGTCGGTAATCTCCGACACGTTACGAGCCGGCGACGCGAGAATGACCTCCTTGATCCGGATGTCGTCGATCAACTTCCAATGCTCGTCGACAACATAAATCACGTCGAGCGTCTCGGAATCGCGACCGTAACGGCGGATATGCTCCAATGCTTGAGCGACTGTGAAATACGGCCGGACGGCCACGTATTCGGGGGTCATCAGCCGACCGATGCTGTCTTCCGGATAGCCGAGCAGCCTCATGGCGACCTCGCGCTCTTCCTGCGACAACATCTGCACGAGCCGCTGGCTCACTTCGCCGGGCAACTCTTCGAAAAACGCCGTGCGGTCGTCGGGATCCAGGTCATTGAGCAGGTCGGTCATCTTATCGATGTGGGCGGCCAGTCCGTCGATAATCTCCTCGCGCTGATCGTGCGAGAGATGTTTGAAGGTCTCTTTCGCCGACTCGCGCGAAAGCAACCGGAACGGAATCGTCCGGTCGGATTTGGGAAGTTCGCCGATCGCTTCGGCGATCTGAAACGGCTCAAGATCGCTGAGCTCGCTTTTAAGGATTTTCCAGTTCTTGTCGGCAATCAATTGCCCGAACCGGTTTTTGATTTCATTGATCATACGGTCTCTCCTTGCGAATTTACACCGCAGGAGACTCGGAAGGCTTCTGCGGTCGGTTAAACAATCGGGGTCGTCTGTCGACAATAAGGGCCTTCGTCCATCGTAATGATTTTAGTTTATAAAGGATCGTCGCATACGGAACGCACACGGTATGCGGATGCAAAGGTACGATTAGTTTCCCAATATCCAATTTTAAAACGGAACGGGGCCGTGAAGCCGGAGAGGTTGCAGCGCGCCCGATTGCCGTTCGCGGTCTGTTTGTCAAACCGGTTCGGGATCGTATTCCCGGCTGTCCGGTCGCCGGCGCAAAATCGAAATACAGCGGATTCGGCGCCGTAAACCGCCCCCGACGCATAAAAAACACTTGCAGGGACTGCAAGTGTTCGGATTCGAAAGTGGGCCCAGAGGGGCATGATCCCCCGACCTTCAGATTATGAGTCTGCCGCTCTAACCAACTGAGCTATGGGCCCTGCTCTTCAATACAACGGACGCCCTTCCCCCGCAACGGAAACACTCCGCATACGCAGATCGGTTTCCGCAAGACAAACGCCCATTTTTTCGTTTGCAAAGGTAGAAAATCTTTCCAAATACGCAAAATTACAGCGCAAAACCGCCATCCCCGTAACTCCCGTCCATACCGAGCATTCGGACTACTCCGCTCCGACCGGGTAATTACGCAATCCCTGCCTCAAGAAAGCGACGAACTGATCCACATCCAGATTATACCCGCGCCCCGGAGCCAATTGTTCGCCGTCCGGGCCCAGAATCATGTAATAGGGCTGCGAATTGATCCCGAACCGCTTGTGTGCAAGGTAAGCGTTGATCTTGCCGATGCTTTTGAGCACGCGGCCCGTTTCGGCGGTCACCCATTCGTTTTCGGGCAGTTCCTTTTTGTCGTCCGAATAGAGCGCCACGATCACGAAATCGTTCCGCAGCAGTTGCAGCACCTGCGGATCGGCCCATACGCGCGCCTCCATTTCCCGGCAGTTGACGCACCCGTGACCCGTATAATCGACAAAAAGCGGCTTATGCACTTTGCGGGCATAGGCCAGCGCCTCGTCGTAGTCGAAAAAGCCGTTCAATCCGTGCGGTAGGTTCAGTATATCGCTGTGCCTGGCGACGGGGAAAGCGTCGCCGGCCTTTCCGCCGCCGGAATTTCCGGCAGGCGATTCGGCCGCATCCAGCACGAAATCCTGCGTATGCAACGGCGGCAAGTAACCCGACAATCCGCGCAACGGCGCTCCCCACATTCCGGGCAACAGGTAAACGACGAACGAAAAGGTAACGATCGCGAGCAACAGCCGCGTCACTCCGACCGACTGTACTTCGCTGTCGTGTTTGAACCGGATCTTGCCCAGCAGGTAAAACCCGAGCAGCGTAAAGATAACGATCCACAGCGCCAGATAAACCTCCCGGTCGAGGATGCCCCAATGGTAGGTCTGATCGGCCACGCTGAGAAATTTCAGCCCCAGCGCCAGTTCGAGAAACCCGAGCACCACCTTTACAGAGTTGAGCCATCCGCCGCTTTTGGGCAGGTTGTTCAGCACGGATGGGAACAGCGCGAACAGCGTGAACGGCAGCGCAAAAGCCACCGAAAAAGCGAACATCGTGATTACCGGCGCCCACACCTCTCCGGAAGTGGATTTGATCAGTACCGAACCGACGATCGGGCCGGTGCAGGAGAACGAAACCAACACGAGGGTCAGCGCCATGAAGAACAGACCGACCAAACCGCCTTTGTCGGCCTTGCTGTCGCTCTTATTGACCAGCCATCCGGGCAGCGTAATCTCGAACGCGCCGAAAAACGACGCCGCGAAAACCATGAATACGAGGAAGAAAATCACGTTCGGAATCCAGTGCGTCGCCAGCCAGTTGAAAATATCGGCCGTAATGGCATCTCCGCCTACCAGTTTCGTTATCAGAATGATAACTGCAATCGGCAGCGTATACAGCGCGACAATGCACACGCCGTACAAGGCTGCCATCAGGCGTCCGCGCGCACGGTTCCCGCTCCCTTTCAGGAAAAACGACACGGTCATCGGAATCATCGGAAACACGCAGGGCGTCAGCAGCGC
The DNA here is from genome assembly GCF_027665465.1 of Candidatus Alistipes pullistercoris. Classification (NCBI taxonomy): domain Bacteria; kingdom Pseudomonadati; phylum Bacteroidota; class Bacteroidia; order Bacteroidales; family Rikenellaceae; genus Alistipes; species Candidatus Alistipes pullistercoris. Next base: position 100,458 of record NZ_JAQDED010000006.1, read on the forward strand.
GGCGAATCCCCACAGGATCGCTTCGATAATCGCGCTCCACAGCGTTCCGCCGCCGACCGGGGCGTCCGGCTGCAACAGCGGCTGCGACACCGCCGCCGAATCCGCGTCCGGAACCGCATTTACGGCCGTATCCGCTGCCGTGTCGGTCGTTGTCATATCCCCGGCTTGCGCAACCGCGGACGAATTACCCGTAGCGGAAACCGGTGCCGCAGGCGTCGCAGACGCCCCTCCTGCGGCCGTCTGTACGGCGGCTGCCTTCAGAGGAATCGAAAAAGTACGGTCGGCGGGCGGCAGGCAACTCTCGTCGTCGCAAGCCATCCATTCCACCACGGCTTTCAGCGTCGTTTCGCGGCCCGGGGCGACCCGCACTTTCTGAACGAATTCGGCGCTTTTCTCGAAATAACCGATCTCCATTGCGAACAGCGAATCGTACACTCGTACGGGCTTCGAAAGCTGTTCGATCTCCCCGAGCAACGTAACGTCCGCATTCGGTTCGAACGTAAAAGCCGTCGCATTCGGGCCGCCGTCGTAAGGGCCCGTATCGTACATGTGCCACGGTTCCGCGATCCGGGCCTTAAAAACAATCCTGGAAATCCCGTCGCCGGATTCGGAGACGGCAACCGACCAACTGACCGGATCGGCCGGCTGGGCGGTTCCATGCAGCGCCGCCAGCAGCAAGGCCGACAGGCAAACGATTTTTTTCAGAAGTGACAGGTTCATCATGCGATCTTAAATTTTAGGATCAACCGCTCCTTCCGACCGGGCGGACCCCGCTTGCTCATTCGCACCCGAAAATCAATACGCTCGCTCGTTCCGGTTCTCGTAGAAGTTGACAAATGCTTTGTTCGAGACGACGTTTCCGCCCGGAGTCGGATAGTCTCCCGTAAAATACCAGTCCCCATTATGGATCGGAATGGCTTTGTGCATATCGGCGACCGTCTGGTAGATCACCTCGACGCGAGCCTGTATCTCCGGAGCCGTAACGATCTCCGCGATTTTGGCCGATATCTCCTCATCGGTGAAACGATCGTAAATCTCGGTAACGCAGTTCACCGTCTCGGAGCGGTCGCCTTTTTGAAGCTCGGCGACGGCCTTGCGGTAAACGTCTTCGATCACATGCTCCATCCCGCGTTCGCGCAGCAGTTCGATTACGGCCCGGAACGCCACGAAGTCGCTCAGGCGCGACATGTCGATCCCGTAGCAGTCCGGATAACGGATCTGGGGCGCCGACGAACATACCACGATCTTTTTCGGTTTCAGCCGGTCGAGTATCCGAATGATGCTCTGCCGCAGCGTCGTCCCGCGCACGATCGAATCGTCGATGATCACCAGATTGTCCACCCCGGCACGGATCGTGCCATAGGTGATGTCGTAAACGTGCGCCACCAGGTCGTCGCGCTCGTTGTCCTGCGTGATGAACGTCCGCATCTTGACATCCTTGATCGCCACCTTTTCGATCCGGGGCTTGAAACGCAGGATCTCCTTGAGCCGGGCTTCGGTCAGCCTGCCGTTCTCTTCCAGAATATGTTGCGCACGGACGCCCTGGCAGTATTCGTCCAGTCCTTCGACCAGGCCGAAAAAAGCGCTCTCGGCCGTATTCGGAATATAGGAAAACACCGTATTTTCGATGTCGTAATCAATACTTTTCAAAATCTGCGGCACAAGCTGCCGTCCGAGCTGCTTGCGCTCGCGGTAAATATCTTGGTCGCTGCCCCGCGAGAAATAGATCCGCTCGAACGAACAGGGCCGGATCGGCCGCGGCGCGGTAAACGGATCGACCGATACATCTCCGTCGCGTCGCACGATCAAAGCGTGGCCCGGCGTCAGCTCCCGGATATCTTCGTACCCGAGGTTGAATGTCGTCTGAATCACCGCGCGCTCCGAAGCGGCGACGACGATCTCGTCGTCGCAATAATAGAACGCCGGACGGATTCCGGACGGGTCCCGCATGATAAACGCGTCGCCATGGCCGATCACCCCCGCCATCGCATATCCCCCGTCCCAACGGCGGGCCGACAGCGACAATACTTCCTTAAGGTCGATGTGCTTGGCCAGCATTTCGGTGACGTCGTGCTTCGAATAGCCTTTATCTTTAAAATAGCGGTACTTATCGTCGTTTTCACGATCGAGGAAATGACCGATGCGCTCGAGAATCGTCACCGTATCGGTTTTTGCGGGCGGATATTGCCCCAACTCGATCAGCCGGTCGAACAATTCGTCGATATTGGTCAGGTTAAAATTCCCGGCCAGCACCAGGCTCCGCGTCATCCAGTTGTTCTCGCGCGAGACCGGGTGCACGTTCTCGATGTCGTTTTTGCCGAAAGTCCCGTAACGCAGGTGTCCCAGAAAAATCTCGCCGGTAAACTCCACCTGTTTTTTCAGCAGCAGCGGATCTTGCAGCACCTGCGGGTTCTTCGCGACCGCTTCGTTGATCCGGACGTCGATCTGCTGAAAAATATCCTTGATCGGAGCGGCTCCGTTCGAACGCACCCGGTTGATATAAACGCATCCGGGTTCCGGGTACAGCTTGATGTTGGCCACTCCCGCGCCGTCCTGTCCCCGGTTGTGCTGCTTCTCCATCAGGATATGCATTTTGTTAAGTCCGTAGAACGAGGTGCCGTACTTTTTCAGGTAGTAATCGGCCGGCTTGAGCAGGCGGATAAAGGCAATGCCGCACTCGTGTTTGATCGAATCGCTCATAATGTCGTATAAATAAATCGGGTTCCTGTGGAAAACCCGCGAAATCCGCGGATAGACACGCGTCAAAGGTATTTATTTTTGACTTGACAAACAATACCCCGTTGTCGGATAAACGTTTCACGCCGGCCAAAAATTGCGGCGACTTTTCTCCCTGCGAACCGATTGCGTTTACACACACGTTTTGCAAACGCCGGAACCGGCTCTGTCCCGGAACAAAATTTCATTTTCCGCACAACGCTCCCCGTTTCCGGCACGGGGCCGTATCGCGCACCGGAACGGGCCGGGATACGGCGGAGACTTTGTTTTGAAAACAGCGAATAAAATATTAATTTTAGTCGGTCGGCTCCGATAAAACTGTTCGCATGAAAAAATTCCGGGTTTTATAGCTGGTTTGCTCCGTTCGTATTATGCGCTTGCGAAGATAAAGAGAAAAACATATTAAAAACCCGCCGAAAGATTACTTAGGAGGATATATTTTGATAGACGTTATTTCAAAAGAAAAATTCGGGAAATTTACCGTCCAAACCCGATTGGACGTCGTAATCCGCCGTTTTTCGAAGAAAAGCCGTACCTACAAAAAACTCTTTTTGCGGCATACGGCTGAAAACCGGCCGGGCGGCTCCGGCATATGCGATGTCTTCGGCCTCGCGACGGATCACATAAACTTATACGGTTATAAATATTTATGATCGCGGATCGTTTGCTATTTTTCCGATCTCCGCGTATCTTTGTACTGGAAAGCAGAGACATAACGAAATCATTTACTATAAAAGCTTAAAGAAATGGGAAAAAGTATCAAAGGCACGAAAACCGAACAGAACCTGTTGAAATCTTTCGCCGGGGAGTCGCAGGCACGGAACCGTTACGTATTTTTCGCAAGCGTAGCCAAAAAAGAGGGCTTCGAACAGATCGCCGGCGTATTCGCCGAAACGGCCGAACAGGAAAAGGAACACGCCAAGCGATTCTTCAAATTCCTGGAAGGAGGCATGGTCGAGATTACGGCGAGTTATCCGGCCGGCGTAATCGGAACAACTAAAGAGAATCTCGCAGCCGCGGCAGCCGGAGAAAACGAAGAGTGGACGGATCTCTACCCGACGTTCGCCGATGTGGCCGATCAGGAAGGATTCCCGGTGATCGCCGCCGTTTTCCGCTCAATCGCCACCGTCGAAGCCGAGCACGAAAAACGCTACCGCGCGCTGTTGGCCCGCGTCGAAGCCGACAAGGTTTTCGAACGCGACGAAGAGATCGAATGGCAGTGCCGCAACTGCGGTTACATCCACAAAGGCAAGAAAGCGCCCGCAAGCTGCCCTTCCTGCGCTCACCCGCAAGCCTACTTCGAACCGAAAAAGAACAATTATTAATCGACGGTTCGTACGAATCTCGTACAAAACGGCGGAGAATCCGAGGATTCTCCGCCGTTTTTATTCTTTTTCCCGAAGCATCCGTCACCGCGCTTCCAGCAACCCGACGATCCCGGCCGAACTGGTGAACAGGCAACGGTTCCGATCGAGCGGCACGACCGTACTGATCAGCGAGTTATCGACCTTATGCCGCCACAGCACGCTGCCGTCCGACGCGTCGAGCGCATAGACCTCCCCGTTCATCGTGCTTCCGAAGACGACCCCGTCTTTTTCCTGCGGCATCGACGGCGCGATTTCATAACCGAAACCCACGTATGACGCCCACAATTTTTCAGAACGGTCGCCGCGTGTGGAAAAGCATACGACGCTGTCCCGCATCGTTTTGCTGTACACTTTCGACGAATCTTCGGAGAGCCCTACGGTTTCGCGCACGGTCGATTCGGCGGTACGCCACAGCGTCCGGCCGGTCGAAGCGTCGATCGCCGACAACACCCGGTCGGGAGCCGCTATGAAAATCCGTCCGGCGGTTGCCACCGGCCAGACCGCGGCGGGCGAATAGTGCATCCCACGACGCCCGTCGCTCCATGACCACAGTAAGCGTCCGTCGGAACGGTCCAGCGCATACAGATGGTCGTCCCAGGCTCCGAAGATCACTTTGCCGTCGTAAACCAGCGGACGCGTTTCGACGTATCCGTTCGTCCCGGTAAACGTCCATACCTCCCGGCCCGTACGCACGTCGATCGCCCGGAACGTCCGGTCGCTGCAACCGACGTAGGCTACTCCGCCGTCGATCGTCACGGCGCCGAGCACCGCTTCCGAAGTTTCGACCTTCCAGCGCAATTTCCCCTTTTTCGCGTCTATTCCGTAAATATTGCCGTCGGCAGACCCGAACACGACCGTTCCGTCGGCTGCGGCCGGCGTTCCGATGATCCGATTTTTCGCGGCGAACCGCCACAGCAACCTGCCATCCGCGGCATCGAGGCAATTCAACAGTCCGAGGTCGTCGCCCACGTACACCCGCCCGTCGCAAAGCACCGGCGACGAATAGATCGCATTGCCGATCGGGGTCATCCACGTCTCTTTCACTCTGCCGTACCGCGCGTTGATCGAAAAGTCGGGGCGCACATATCCGGCGGTATCTGCGGTAAAATAGGTATCTTTCAACGAATACGCGCCCCATCGCTGGGGTCCGGCCCCGATCTTCCGCTCGTAAACGATCACCGAATCGGCCGTCACTTCGAATTCCGAATATCCGCCGAACGGCTCGCCGCCCCGTAGCGTCGAACGGCAGATGAAAGCCGGAATACCGTCGTAATCGGCCAGCCGGTTGGTATGGTAATGCCCGCCGATAAACGCCCGGATATCGTATTTGCGGACGGCATCGGTCACCGCGTACCAATTATCGACGTCGCCCTTCATCATCGGGTAATGCGTAACCAGAAAAACCGGCCGTTCGGTTCCGTAGTCCGCGAGCTCCTTTTCGAGCCAGCTAACGTCCTGCGGCGCGACGTGCCCTTCGGCCATCCGGATCACCGGCCCCGTATTGAACCCAAGAAACAGGTAATTCCCGTACTCGAACCGGAAACGGTCGGAACCGAAAATGCGCCCGAAAGCGGTCGCCCCGGACTCGCTCCACTTGGTTTCGTGATTCCCGGAAGTAACGTAATATTTCAGTTTCAGCCCGTCGAGGATCGCTTTGGCTTTCCGCAGCGAGGCATCGTCTCCGTAATCGGTGAAATCGCCCGAAACGATTACGAAGCTCAGTCCCGGCGTCGCATTGATCTGATCGACGGCATGTCGCAAGTCGTTGGCGGCCAGCGAATCGGCCGTGACGTGCAGATCGCTCATCAGCGCAAAACGGAATCCTTCCGCACGGGCCGACACAACGGCCAGCAACAAAACGGCAAACAACATTCTTTTCATAACCCGCAATATTTTAAACCTTCTACAAAGGTAACGGATTCCGGGCATTTTCGCCGGAGAAACGAACGAAAAAATACGGGATTCGCCGAATTAGGCTCATTCAGGCGCAAAAACACCGGAATACGATTCTTGGCATCTGCTTTGTACCTGTCTGTCAACAAATACAATCGAACCAAACTAAATCTGTTTCTATGAAAGTATTCGACTTTTTAAAACCGGTTAGGCTGATCGTGCTGTCAGCCCTAATTTTTTGCTGTTCCCTGGCGGCGTATGCGCAGGGCGACGCAAAACTGTTGACCGGCCGCGTAACGGATACCCAGGGGCAACCCCTGATCGGGGCCAGCGTTCTGATCAAGGGCGACATCAACCGGGGCACGTACGCCGGCGCGGACGGAACCTTCTCCCTCGACGTAAAACCGGGCGACGTCCTGGTATTTTCGTACATCGGGTACAAAGAGCAAGAAATCCCTTACACGGGACAAGCCTCGCTCAACGTGACACTCCAGGACAGCGCCACCGACCTGGACGCCGTGGTAGTCGTAGGATACGGCGTACAGCGCAAGCGAGACGTGACGGGTTCCATCGCGTCGATCAAAGGAAGCGAACTGGCGACGACCGTTGCGGCGGCCAACCCGCTGCAAGGCCTGCAGGGCAAGGTGGCCGGCGTCGAAGTGGTGCAGAACAGCGCGCCGGGCGGCGCGCCGCAAATCCGCGTGCGCGGCGTCAGTTCGTTCACCAACTCCGATCCGTGCTACGTCGTGGACGGTCTGATCATGGACAATATCTCGTTCCTCAACCCGAACGAGGTCGAGTCGATGGAGGTGCTCAAAGACGCTTCGGCAACGGCGATCTACGGTTCGCGCGGCGCCAACGGCGTGATCATCATCACCACCAAACAGGGCCGCAAGAACCAACCCGTGCAACTGACCGTGGACGCCAACGTCAGCGTATCGCAGATGGAACGCTACCTCGACTACGCCGACGCAGGGCAATACCTCTACCTGCAGAACCGCAGGGTGATGGCGCAGAACGCCGCCGACGGGACTTCGATCTCCCTGCCCTACACGCAGCAGCAAATCGACGCGGCCGGACGCGGAACGGACTGGCAGCGCGAAATCACGCAACTGGCCGTAACGCAGAACTACAACGTCAACTTGGTGGGCGGCGGCGAAAAAACGACCTACGGCCTCTCTTCGGGTTATTTCAATCAGGAAGGCGTGATGAAAAGCTCCGGGTACGAACGGGCCAACGTCAAGCTGTCGAACACTTACGACCTGACCAAATGGGCGACCATCGGAAGCAATATCTCCTACATCTACGAACGGCGCAACAGCCAGGGATCGAATCTCGCGAGCGCGCTGCGCGCCCTGCCGACGGCTCCGGTGATGGACCCGGACGACCCGTCGAAATTCTTCGGCCCGGTCGACGAGATCGGAAAATCGGGCAATCCGGTAGCCAACCTATACTACAACAGCGACAACTATACGAACTATTACAAGACGATCGCCAACTTTTTCGTCAAGCTGGAACCGGTCAAGAACCTCGTTTTCCAATCCTCTTATACGCTGAACAATTCCAACTCCGAGGGCAAAAGCTTCCTGCCGAAATACGAAGTCAACGTCGACCAACGGCGTACCGACAACGAACTGAGCGTCAACCAGAGCCGCACGTTCAACTGGTTGAACGAAAATACGCTCTCCTACTCGTTCGAAAAGAACAAACATGCGTTCAGCGCGCTGGTCGGCATCACCTTCCAGAAAACCACCTCGCAAGATCAGAGTCAGAAGATTCTGGGCATGCCCGACGTGGCATGGAAAAACCGCGACCTGTGGTACACCGGGCTCGGACAAGCCTCTACGCTGACCGGAACCACCGGCGGCGCGGTTTTCACCTACCTTTCGTATCTGGCTCGCGTCAATTACAACTATGACAACAAATACCTGATAACCGCCACGGTGCGTACCGACGGATCGTCGCGCTTTCCGGTCAACGGTCGCTACGGAACGTTCCCGGCCGTCGGCGTCGGCTGGGCGATGCACGAAGAGAACTGGCTGAAAAACGTCGGCTGGCTGAACCAGTTGAAACTGCGCTCCAGCTACGGCGTGGTAGGCTCCGACGCCGGTATCCCGAACAATATTCAGACGGCTTACGTGAACCGGGTCAACGGCGTATTCGGCCGCGATCCCGCGAGCGTGACCACTTCGGAAGTGCTCGATATGGTGATCGACTACGGCCTGCACTGGGAAGAGGCGCGGCAGTTCGACCTCGGGCTCGATTTCCGCGCGCTGAACAACCGCCTGACGCTGGAATTCGACTATTATATCAAAACGACGGCCAATATCCTGACCAACATCACGCTGCCGGGCATCAGCGGTTCGACCTACTCGCCGCTGTCGAACATCGCCAAGGCGCGTAACACCGGCATCGAATTCAACATCGGATGGCGCGAAAACCGGGGCGACTTCTCGTACGACCTGTCGCTGATCGGGACGACGCTGAAAAACAAGGTCGTTTCGGTGAACCAGAACCTGCCGCCGCTCGAAAACGGCGCGAACGTCACGAAGGTCGGCTACCCGATCGGCGGTTTCTGGGGCTACGAGGTGCTCGGCATCTACCAGAACAAGCAGATCATCGAAGAGACCGCGTCGATCGACGGCGCGACGCCCGGCGACCTGTGGTACAAGGATCAAAACGGCGACGGCGTGATCGACAAGGACGACCGTATCTACATGGGCAGCTACCTGCCGAAAGTGACTCTCGGGCTGAACATGCGCTTCGCCTACAAGGGCGTCGACCTCGAAATGGATCTCTATTCGAGCCTCGGGAACAAAATTTACAGCACCCGCCGTCAGACGCTCGGCGTCTCGCCGTACAACGTGACGACCGACTACCTGCACTCGTGGGTCGGCGAAGGATCGACCAACAAGACCACGCGCGTACTGCTCGACGGCCCCGGGACGAACAACCAATACAGCCAGTATTACGTAGAAAACGGCAGCTATTTCAAGATCCGGAACCTGACCCTCGGTTACACGTTCCCGCAGCGGATCTCGTCCAAAATGAAGATGCGCAACCTAAGAGTCTACTTCTCAGTGCACAACCTGTGGACGGCGACCAATGCAACCTCGTACTCGCCTGAAATATCGGGTCCGCCCAACGGTGCCGGTATCGACAGTTTCGACGGCACTTATCCGCCTTCGCGCATGTATTCGTTCGGTATCAGCATCGGTATTTAACCTCTTAAAAACAGGAAACAATGAAAAGGATTACCATCTATTTATCCATACTGGCCGCAGGGCTGAGCCTGAGTTCCTGCGACGGCTTCCTCGACCAACCGGCGCAGGGGCAGATGACCGAAGGCGACTTTCTCGGCAACAGCAATTCCGCTGCGAGCCTGACCAACAGCATCTATGCGACCTACCGCGAAGGAAGCACCTACGAGACGACCGGTTCGTGGATCGGCGACCTGTGCTCGGACAACGCGCTGCGCGGCAGTTCGATGTCCGACGGCGGCGGCACGATCTACAACAACGGCACCAACCAGTTCCAGAACCTGTCCGGACTCACCGGAAGTTCCGCCTTTCTGAACTGGCTGTGGCTGAACGCCTATACCGGCATCGGCCGGGCCAACACCGCGCTGAGAACCATCGACACGTTCGAAGGGCTCGCCCCACGACAGAAAGAGATCCTGCAGGGCGAAGCCTGCTTCAATCGCGCATGGTTCTACTTCGTCGTGCTGAAACTATGGGGTAAAGGCCCGATCGTTCCGCTCGAAACGCTCTCCGGCGCCGAACAGGCCGCTCTGAAAATTTCCGACCGCACGGCGCTGTACGACACCATCGTAGCCGATCTGCAAATCGCGCTGAAAATGCCCGACAAAGCCGAATCCGCCAAATGGTATCCGACCTCGTGGTACGGCCGCGCCCACAAGGGCTCGGCTCAGGGACTGCTGGCCAAAGTGCTGCTGTACCGCGCCGCCGACGATCCGGCCAACGCCATGCAATATTATCAACAGATCGTACAGATAGTCAAAGACATGGAATCTTCGACCGACGGATACGACCTGATCGCCGTCGATAACATCTTTACGAAAGCGGGCGAATACAGCGTCGAATCGGTATTCGAAATCGGGGCGGCCAGCTTCACGACCTCCGACGGAGCATACCAGGGCTGGCAGTTGCTCGGCACCCGCGGCGAACCGAACTGGGGTTGGGGATACATCGCGCCGTCGCTGAACCTCGTACAATCGTACGAACCGGGCGACAAACGCAAAGACAATGACATCATCTATGGCAAAACGACCATATACAGCGGCATGGTACAGACCCAAAGCGTGATCGACGGCACGACAATCATCGGCGCCTACAGCGAAAGCGACCCGAACTCGGTCAGCAACGGCTACCCGAACCGCTTCTGCCGCAAAGGCTACCAGCCGCGGCCGGTCGTAGGGGGTAACGAAAACTACGGCGGCAACATCCGAATGATGCGCTGGGCCGAAGTGCTGCTGATCGGCGCCGAAGCGGCCGTCCGTACCGGCGACGCGAAAGCGTCGACCTGGTACAACGCCGTCCGCACCCGCGCGGGACTCGCCTCGAAAGAGCCGACGCTCGAAAACATTTGGGAAGAGAAGCGGATCGAACTGTCGATGGAACGCGACCGTTACTTCGACCTGGTACGGATCGACAAGATGCAACCGGGCTATTTCGCCGCGAAGGTATGGGCCAAAATCCAGTCCGAACAACAGGGCCTCGAAGAGATGAAAGCGCAAGGCTTGGCCCCGGCATCGACCACGCTGCCGCTGCCGCCGGCTTCGCCCGTAGTCGTTCCGAAAAATTACGTAATGCCGGTGCCGAACGAACAGATCCTGCTGATGAACAACCTCAAACAGAATGACGGCTATTAATCGGACATCGATGAAAAAAACGGGACTCCTGCTGTCGTTGCTGACGCTGCTGTGGTACTGCGGCGCGGCGCAGACTCCGGTGCAGACCGACCTGCGCAGTTTCCTTCCGGCCGTCGGCCGGATCGAGGCCGCGGGGTACGACTCGCACGTGGAACTGCGCTGGCCGGCGGTATCCGGCGCGGAAAGCTACGCGGTATACCTGCTGCGCGACGGCAAAAAGTCGCTGCGCGGAGAGACCCCGAACCTCTATTACCTCGACTTCGTCGCCGGACTCGGCCGCAACGCAGTCTATACGTACCGTGTGGCGGCGCTCGGCGCCGACGGAAAACAGCTTTCGGAAACCCCGCAGATTTCAGCCGCGATCTCGGACTTTTCGGACGAACAGCTCCAACAAATGGTGCAGCGTTACACGTTCCGCTATTTCTGGGATTTCGCCGATCCGCTGACCGGCCTCGCCTACGAACGTTCGAACGACAAACGGGCGGACTGCATCACCACCGGCGGCTCCGGTTTCGGCGTCATGGGGATCGTAGCGGGCGTACGCAACGGGTTCGTAACACGTCCGGAGGCAGTCGCACGGCTTACGAAAATCGTCGGGGCGCTCGAAAAACTGCCGCGTTTCCACGGCGCATGGGCGCACTGGTATAACACACGCACCGGACAGCCGTACCATTTCAGCGAAAAGGACAACGGCGGCGACCTGGTCGAAACGGCGTTTCTCGTACAGGGATTGCTGGCCGCACAAGGCTATTTCGACGGCAACGACGCCGCAGAGAAAGCGTTGCGCGACCGGATCGAACAACTGTGGCGCGAGGTGGAATGGAGCCATTATACGCAGGGACAGAACGCCCTGTACTGGCATTGGTCGCCGGACTACGGCTTCGCAATGAACCATCCGATCAAAGGGTACGACGAAACGTTCGTCACCTACATCCTTGCAGCCGCATCGCCGACCTTTCCGATCGACAAGAAGGTCTACGACGACTGCTGGGTCAACCGCAAGGAGGGCGAGTTCTTCTGCGCGACCGATTTCTACGGCATCATGCTGCCGCTCGGCAAACGGGCGCAGATGGGCGGGCCGCTGTTCTGGGTGCACTACTCGTACACGGGACTCGACCCGCGCGGGCTGGCCGACCGGTTTGCAAACTACTGGGAACAGAACCGCCGCTATACGCTGGTCGACCGCGCCTACTGCATCGACAACCCGTACCGTTGGGTGGGATACGGCCCCGATTTCTGGGGCCTGACCGCATGCGACGCGCTGCCGGAAGGCTACCGGGCGCACACGCCCGGCGTCGGCGAGGACTTCGGGACGATCGCACCTACCGCCGCCTTGTCGTCGATGCCGTACACGCCCGAAGAGTCGATGGCCGTCCTCAAAAACCTCTACCGCAACCTCGGGTCCGTCGCGTTCGGAATCATGGGATTCTACGACGCGGTGAATCTGAGCCTCGGCGAACCCCGTTCGACGGAAAGCTACATCGCCATCGACCAGGGTCCGATCCTGGTGATGATCGAAAACCACCGCAACGCGACCGTTTGGAACGCCTTTATGAAAAAGAACGACATCCGGCGCGGACTCGACCGGCTCGGCTTTACGATCAACCACAAAACCATCGAATACACAAAATGAAACTTATGACCAACCTGAAAAACATCCTGTTTACCGCCTGCGCGGCGCTGCTGACGCAGGGCTGTCACATGACTGCCGATCGCGGCATATCGACCGACGGAGCGCGGCATTTCTTCGCCGACCGGCAGATCGACCGCCGGGTCGATTCGGTGATGCGCCTGATGACGCTCGACGAGAAGATCGGTCAGCTCGTACTCTATTCGAGCCATTTCACCACGACCGGCCCGACACTGCCCAAGAACGTCGAAGAGGCGATCCGCAACGGCACCTGCGGCAATATTTTCAACGCGCACGTTCCCGAATACAACCGGGAACTGCAACGGGTTGCCGTCGAGGAAACGCGGATGCACATTCCGCTGCTGTTCGGCTACGACGTGATCCACGGCATGAAAACGATCTTCCCGATCAACCTCGGCATGTCGTGCTCGTGGGATCTGCAAGGTATCGAAAACTCGGCCCGCGTAGCGGCGCGCGAGGCGATCGCATCGGGGCTGAACTGGACGTTCTCGCCGATGGTGGACATCACCCGCGATCCGCGCTGGGGACGCGTTTCGGAAGGGTCGGGCGAAGACACCTACCTCGGATCGTTGATCGCGATCGCGATGGTACAGGGCTACCAGGGAACGACTCCCGAGGCGCTCGCCTCCGACACGACGATCCTGGCCTGCGTAAAACATTTCGCCGCCTACGGAGCTCCGGAAGCGGGGCGCGATTACAATACGGTGGATCTCACCGACCGCACGCTGCGCGAAACCTACCTGCCTCCGTATAAGGCGGCCGTAGACGCAGGCGTAGGAACGGTGATGGCCGCATTCAACGATATCGACGCCGTGCCGGCCCACGCCAGCCAATACCTGATGCAGCAGATCCTGCGCAAAGAGTGGGGATTCAACGGTTTCGTGGTGTCGGACTTCACCGGGATCAACGAACTGGTTCCGCACGGCGTAGCGGCCGACAGCTCGCTGGCCGGCCAACTGGCGATCGAGGCCGGGATCAACATGGATCTGCAGGGCGACGTTTACCACCGTTTCCTGAAATGGCTCGTCGAAACGGGCATGGTTCCGCAGAAACAGGTCGACATCATGTGCGCCGAAGTGCTGCGCGTGAAATTCGCGCTCGGTCTTTTCGACGATCCGTACAAATACCACGACCTGCAAGCAGCCGAAAAAGAATTTTACAAACCGGCAAACCTCGCAGCGGCCCGCGACATGGCCTGCAAGTCGATGGTGCTGCTGAAAAACGACAAGGAAGCGCTGCCGATCGCCGCAGGGAAAAAGATCGCGTTGATCGGACCGTTCGCCGACGCCCGGCTCGACCTGCTCGGATCGTGGTACGGACAGGGACAAGCCGACAAGGTCGTTTCGATTCTTACCGGACTTAAAGAGCGTTTCGGGGCCGACAAGGTGATTTATACGAAAGGTTCCGAACCCGATAAGGACGACCGCAGCGGATTCGCCGCCGCGCTCAACGCCGCCCGTTCGGCCGATAAAGTCGTAATGGCGGTGGGCCATCCGGGCTTCTGGAGCGGCGAGGCGACGAGCCTGACTTCCATTCGGATCCCGGCTATCCAGCAGGAATTGATCCGGGAAGTCGCCCAAAGCGGCAAACCGCTGATCCTCGTCCTGCTGAACGGACGTCCGCTCGACCTGTCGTGGGAAAGCACCGTAGCCGACGCGATCGTCGAAGCGTGGTATCCGGGTACCGAAGGAGGACATGCCGTAGCCGACGTGCTGTCGGGCGACTTCAATCCCTGCGGCAAACTGACGATGACCTTCCCGCGCAACCTCGGTCAGGTGCCGATCCATTACGACGCGAAAAATACCGGCCGGCCGTACACGCCGGGACAGGGCGAACAACACTACGTTTCGCGCTACCTGAACGAACCGACCGCCACGCCGCTGTATCCGTTCGGCTACGGCCTCAGCTACACGACGTTCGAATACTCCGACCTGAAGGTCGCTCCGGAAAAAACCGACATGAAACAACCCGTCGCCGTAACCGTTACGGTCAAGAACACCGGCAAGGTACGCGGCACGGAGGTCGTACAGCTCTACGTGCGCGACCTGGTGGCCAGCGTAACCCGTCCGACACGGCAGTTGAAAGGGTTCGAACGGGTAACGCTGGAGCCGGGCGAAAGCCGCGAAGTCAGCTTCACGATTACGTCCGACGCGGTCGGCTTTTACCGGCAGGACATGAGCTTCGGCTACGAGCCCGGCGACTTCAAAGTATGGGCCGGCGGCAGCTCGGACGCTGCGCTCGAGGGCTCCTTCGAAATCACGAAATAAACAAACAATCCACTCCTATTTAAAATGAATATTATGAAAACATTCAGACTACTTGCGATCTGCGCGCTGGTTCTGGCGGCCGGCTGCGGCAAAGACCCCAAAATAGACAAGGTTTACAATACGGTCTATATCAACTCGGCCGCAAGCTCGTTCCAGGGCAGCTTGACACAAGGTCAGGCGGTCGCACAGGGCACCAAAATCACGCTGGCCTATACCAACGGTCTCGGTAAGAGCGCCCAAGTGCTGCTGCCGGAGGTCAACGGACTGTACTGCGATCCGATCGACGTGCGGCTGGCTTCGCCGACCTCTTCGGACAACGGGAACGGAACCGTCGAGATCCCCGTCTCGGGAACCCCGACTGCATCGGGCAGCATGAACCTGCGGCCGGTGATCCGCGTCGGCGAATACGAAGTGTTCATCTCGATCCCCGCGACCGTAACGCCGGCCATTGCGCTCGACGCCGCGGCAAGCGTCGTTACCGGCACGTTCCGCATCGGACAGGCCATCGCCAACGGCAACATCGCGCTGCACTATACGTCGTATGCGAACCAGGAAGTAACCGTTTCGGCAGACGAGGTATCCGGTATTTCAATCGCGGAGTTCACCGCATCGCTACCGGCTGCGCCTTCGGGCGGCACGCTCGACGTCCCGGTAACAGGAACGCCGTCCGACTACGGAACGAAGACCCTGAAAATAACTATGACGCAGGGAGATAACACCTATACGGCGGACATTCCGGTCGAAATCGCGGGCGATATCGCACTCGACGCCGCCGGCAGTACCGTAACCGGCACCCTGTCGAAAGGCGTCGAACTCTCCGACGTCAAAATCGCGCTGCATTACACGGCCGCCGAAGAGCAGCAGGCGACGATCAGCATCGACCTGACCAACGGCATCAGTTGCAGCGCATTCGACGCGACGCTGCCGGCTGCCGAAGACGGAATGGTGGACGTGCCGTTGTCCGGAACTCCGGTTTCGGACGGTGTAACGAACCTCGTGGTCATCGTTAAGATCGGCTCGACGAATTACACCGCGACCATTCCGGTCACCGTTCTGTCCGATGTTCCGGGCATTCCGTTCGAACCGGAGACCTTCACTTACCAGGGACTCGAATACACCACCATCTTCATCGACGTCAACGGTAACGGCTACGTCGATCCGGGCGACGTCTGGCTCGACCGCAACATCGGAGCCGCTTCGGCCGATCCGGGCGCTTACGGCGCCGACGGCATCAACGCCGCTTCGATCGGCCAGATGTTGCAATACGGCAAGCCGTACGGAGCCACCGCATTCGACGCTTCCTACCAGATCGATTACGACGCTATCGGCGAATGGACGGTCTGCCCGGAAGGGTACGCCGTACCGACACTGGATCAGTTCAACGCCGCCATCGCGAAAGTAACCGGAGGAACGATCAGCGGCAACGGGGTTTCGGGCAACGCAGGCATCACGCTGACGCTGATGAACTCCGTGATGAAGCTGCCGATTGGCGGTTGGCTGACCAACGGCGACACGCAGCCGCAGGCTTACGGCGAAGCGGCCGCTTACTGGACGTCGAGCAAGGGCAGCAACACCGCCCCGTGGAAAGTCGATATCAACAACAGTTCGGCGTCGAATACCGGAGCCAACTGGGCCGATGCGGCCTGGCAATTGCCGGTACGCTGCATCAAGAAATAAGCCTTACCGGAAAAATACAGCGAAGAGGGATGGCCCGCAAGGATCGTCTCTCTTCGTTTCAACCGCTAAAAAACACTGAAAAATGAATATTTTGCAAAAAACGGGGGTCGTCCTGTCGCTGCTGCTGGCCGCAGCCTGCTCGAAAGACGATTCGGAAGGATTTATCCCGCCCCCCACTCCGCCCGACATGGACGAAACGCTGCTGAACGATCTCCAGCGCACGCATTTCAACTTCTTCTGGAAACTGACCAACACGGCGAACGGACTGGTTCCCGACCGGGCCAGCGCGACGAACAACGAAGCGATGAGCAGCATCGCCGCCACCGGATTCGGCCTGACGGCCTACATCGTCGGCGTCGAACGCGGCTTCGTCACGCGCGACGAAGCGGCCCAACGGACGGTCGTCACGCTACGGACGTTCAACGATGCGCCGAAAGGCACCGACCCGGTATTTTCGGCCGGATACAAGGGATTCTTCTATCATTTTCTGAACCGGAACACCAGTCTCCGGGAAGGACAGAACGAACTCTCGACGATCGACACCGGACTGCTGATGGCCGGTATCCTGTCCGCCCAGACCTATTACGACCGGGACAATGCCGTAGAAAACGAAATCCGGCGGTTGGCCGACGAACTGTACCGCGCAGTGGACTGGAAATGGGCGATGAACGAGGGCGAACTGATGAGTCTCGGCTGGACTCCCGAATCCGGCTTCCAACCGTACACCTGGCAGGGTTACAACGAAGCCATGATCCTCTACATCCTCGCAATCGGCTCGCCCGAGACCGACAAAAAACTCGACGGCAGCGTATGGAACCGCTGGACGGCTACCTACAATTACAGCAGTTTCCAGAACTACGAGATGGTGAACTTCTCGCCGCTGTTCGGGCACCAGTATTCGCACATGTGGATCGATTTCGCAGGGATCAAGGACGCCTTCATGCGCTCCAAACCGGGTCTCGATTATTTCGAAAATTCCCGGCGAGCCACGCTGGCCAACCGTAGCTACTGCATCGAAAATCCGAGTAAATACGTCGGATACGGCGCCGATATCTGGGGACTCACCGCCTGCGACGGGCCGGGAGCCGGCACCTACGGCAAATGGGCGTACCACGCCCGCGGAGCTTCGGCCGCCGGCATCGCCGACGACGGCACGATCGCCCCGACGGCAGCCGGCGGATCGTTCCCGTTTACTCCGACGGAATCCTACGCCGCGCTGAAAGCGATGAAAAGCTACAAAAACGGGGCGCTCTACACCGACTACGGCTTTCTCGACTCGTTCAATCCGAGTGAAGATTGGATCGACGGATGGTGGCTCGGCATCGATCAGGGCCCGATCCTGGTCATGCTCGAAAACTACCGCACGCAACTGATCTGGAAACTGATGAAAAAGAACGCCTACATCGTAAACGGATTGAAAGGAGCCGGATTCACCGGCGGATGGTTGAACTGACGGCACGATCTCCCGC
Organism: Candidatus Alistipes pullistercoris; assembly: GCF_027665465.1. Taxonomy (NCBI): domain Bacteria; kingdom Pseudomonadati; phylum Bacteroidota; class Bacteroidia; order Bacteroidales; family Rikenellaceae; genus Alistipes; species Candidatus Alistipes pullistercoris. Next base: position 118,409 of record NZ_JAQDED010000006.1, read on the forward strand.
CGGGAAACGGTGCCCGTTTCCGTTCTCAAAAAATATCCGGGCCGATGGGCCCGGATATTTTTAACGGCATTCCGCCTACATCCGCCGGTACTGGGTCGGAGAGACTCCGGTATGCTGCTTGAAATATTTGCCGAAAAAAGACTGGTTCGCGAAATTCAGCGCTTCGGACACCTGCAGGATCGTCAAAGTGGTCGATTTCAGCAAGGCCTTGGCTTCGAGAATCACATAATCGTCGATCCACGCGCCGGCCGATTTTCCGGTAAGTCCCTTAACCACGTTTGACAGATGCTTTGGCGTCAGACAAAGTTTGTCGGCATAAAAGGTCACACTACGCTGGGCTTTATAATGATCCCGGACCAGATGAATGAACTGTTCGAACACTTCGTCCCGACGCGTTTTCACCTGCCGTCCGACGGCGGGAGCATGACGGTTCATGATATTGCCCAATTCGTAAAAAAGAGCATGGAACAGGCTCTTGGCGATCTCGCGACGGAAACAGTTGTCTCGCATGTTGACTCTCTGGCGCAAGAAAGAACAGTATTCCAGAACGGAAACCACCTCTTCGGGTTTCAGCGGAATCCGGGGATCTTCTTTGATCCGCAACAGGGTCGGCAGGAACTGCCGGTAAGACAGGATCGCTTCCTGGGCGAACTTGATCGAAACGGCGAACACGCAACACAAAAAATCGTCGCTCCGCTGGTGTTGCTGGACGATCTGGTCGGCCAGGACAATCACCATGTCGTTCGCTCCGAACGTATACTCTTTCAGGTCGATGCTCATCCGCGTAGTTCCCCGGAGGCAAATCGCCATCATTCCCATTTCGAGCCGGCTCGGATAATCGAGCACCGGCAGGTCGCTGGAATTTTCAAAAATGGCGAAATCGTTCTTGATCGATGTGATAAGATCGATTTCGGTCTCCAGTATCGACATATTGACTTTCTTTACACCCTCTTCTTTCATACCGCGCCTTCATTTATATTTTGCAAAATTATAATTATATTCCGTACGCCTGTTCGAAAACGACTTTCAGAACAATTATTCGGCGAAAACGAACTTTTCAAACCGGGCCGTTTATCCACATTTGCAAAATGTTTTATACGCATTTTTTTTACTGACAGGCATATAATGCAGCCGACACGATTACAAACGCCGTATTACCGCATCCGAAGCGGTGTAAAAAAAGGATAATTTCATGCAGGAAAAGACTCCAGACAAACCTATTTCACGGTACCGGCAATTCTCACAATACGGCACCGCCTTTGCCCATATCAGGCGCAACGATCCCGAAAACGCTTCCGGACAGGAATATATCGCCGGCAAATCCGCAACCGAAACGACATGACCAATAAACTCCTGGCGCTGCTGCTGCCCGCCGCGCTGACGATCGCGCAGATCGCCGAAGCCAAGAAACCGCGGCAAATACCCGATTGGTACCCCGACAAAGACAGCCTTTACCGGGCTGTGGAATCGATCCCGCCGTTCGGCATCTACAAAGACAACTACATCGTCACCGGAACCAGTTTTTCGGGAGGCCGCGTCACGAAAGACAATTCGGACGCCAAATTCCAGATCAGCCTGCGGCACCGGCTGATCAAAAGCATCCTCCCGCTGCACACCTACCTGTTTCTGACCTATACGCAAAAATCGTTCTGGGAGATCTACAAGGATTCGAAACCGTTTTACGAAAACAATTATAACCCGACACTCGGTTTCGGGATGCCGATCACCCGGGGCGACAAAGTGGTCGGAGTAGGTTTCCTACAGTTCGAACACGAATCGAACGGGCGCGACAGCATTTGGTCGCGCAGCTGGAACCGAATCACCCTTCAGGCGATTTACGAGATCGATCCGCATTTCACGGTACAGGCCAAATTCTGGATCCCGTTCGCGCTGTCGGACAATCCGCACATCGTCCGCTACGCCGGCTACGGACAGGTCGCCGGAACCTATAAGACCCGTAACGAGCGGTTTCGCTTTTCGATGCTCGTCGTTAAACGGGGCGGCTGGAATCTGAATGCGAACTTCCAGATGGACGCCGCTTTCCGGCTGTCGAAAATCAGTAACCAGTATATCTACCTGCAATACTACAACGGCTACGCCGAGAGCATGATCGATTACGACCGGTTTCACAGCTACCTGCGCATCGGGTTCGCCATCAAACCGAAACATTTTTCGATCTTCTGACCTTTCGATCCCGCGGCGGGGCGGACGCAACGAATCGTCCCGCGAAAATTACTCCGCGGCGGACGAGAGCGCGTCCACCTGCTTCAGCGCATAATTCGGCCCCGGTTTCAGACGCGCCTGGTGCCGGTTCAGCAAAACCAGACTGTCAGGGTAATAGAGGAAGTTAATCTGTTCGAGGGTCGTATCCCCGAAATTAAGCTGGTACACGGTCGCATCGGGATTTTCGGCCGAACCGCGCAACGTTCCCCACCGTCCTATCATCCGGAACTTCTTATCCTTTCCCTTATCAGCCTTCGGATAAATCATCGTCAGATCGTACGAACCGTCGCCGCTGAACTCTTCGTTTTTAAGTTCCAGCTCGTAATTGATCGGAGTGCCGTCGGCCGTAGGCAGCGTGCCTTCGTAATAGCGCACCTGCATTCCCGAATCCGCGGCAATTGTCGCCGTATCCTGCCCGGCGGCGGCCTGCCTACCCGTCTGGCCGCCGCATGCTGCAACCAGTACGGAGATTCCTAAAATCAATCCTGTTTTCATGCTGTCTCTGTTTTAGTTTATTTCTCGAAAGACGGAACGGCCTCGACCGGCGTCTGTCCGTCCAGCACATATTTCCGCGCTCGAATCAACTCTGGCAGCGCCTGCGGATCGGCGGACAATACCTGGCAGACGTTGTCCATAAAATTGTTCGAACTGCGGATATTCTCGGTAAAATCTCCGAGACGCAAGTAATTCAACGTACTGTTGTTGACCGATATGCGGCGACACTTCCGATTGGCGTCGGCTCCCTGCAAACGGATGTTGCAAACGCCCGAAGTCAGCCCCGTAATGTTGACCAGGTCGACGTCCCCGTCGAAGATAAAATCCCCGTTGATCACGAACATGCCGGAAAACAGGAAATTATACCCCACTCCGAACCGGAAGTCGGGATTCAGGTGTCCGACCCCCTGGTCGGAAAACTTGACTGCGAAACCGTCGCTCTGGTTGGCTTCCTGCATCGACACGTTGATCGCATTGCCCCACTCCAGATCATGCACCCGGTATTCGGCCGGCTGGCGGAATGTCACGTAGTAAACGCTGCCGGCAGCCGGTCGGTCGCCGCCTTTCCAGACTATCCGCGAGGCCGCGTCGCAGTCGCCGCCCTCGACCCGTACCACGTCGAAATCTTTGCCCGCAACCCACTCCCGGCCGCCGACGGCCGGTTCGCTGCCGATCCGCACCACTTCGGCATAACGCGGCAGTCCGTACCACTCGGTACGCTGCGCCGGATTCGGATCGTCGACGACCGAGTGGCCGTGCAACGTCAGCCAGTCCCAATCGCGCCCCGGCCGTCTGACCACTTCGGCTTCCGGATACGGATTCAGCCGGTCGCCGAACTTGCCGCGCGGACCGGCGAAGATTCCGCTGGTAAACGAACAGGAACTGTTGTGGATCGACGGAGCCTGCCCGCCTACCCAATCGAAGAACACCCCGTCGCGGAACACGGCCGGATTACCCATACAATAGATCGACTCGAACTGGTACTCGCCTTGTCCGCAATGGTTGCCGTTATCGAGCCGGATCCCGGTGCGGGCGTCCAGTCGATTAACGTCCGATACCCGCACATGACCGCCGGAACCTATGATATCGATCCCTACCTCAAAAAACTTATCGGAAAGGATACCCGAGCCGAGCTGCTCCCCGACGTTAACCCGCGAAACGATCACGTGGTCCAGCAAAAAGTCTGCGCCGCGGCCGGTCGTTTCGATGATTCCGACATTGTTATCGGGATGATAAGCAATGTGGGCGATCTGGATCGCGGCGGTTCCGGCGATCGTCTTCGACGGCGTCTGCCGGTCGAGCGCTACGGTCATCCCGTCGATCACGCACCCTTTATGCCGGATGCGGATCGTCGCGGCGGGAACCCGCTTCAGATCCTCGCGGCAGACAAAGCCGAAATCCCGGCGCGCATCGGTCTGGAAAATACGGGTCGTCCCCGCGCCCTCTCCGCGAAATACCTGTCCGGTCGCCGTAGACTCGATCGTTCCGCGATTCGGCGCCGCCGAACCGGCGAAATAGTAATCTCCGCCCGGAAAAAACAGCGTCGCCCCCTGCGGGGCCCGCTGCATAATGGCTGCAATGCGTTTGGTATTGGACTGCGCCGCGCCGCGGTCGTTTTTGACCAGCGGTTCGACAACATACTGCGGATCGACGCGATCCACATAAATCATCTGTCCCGCAGCGAAACACGGGAAACAAAATGACAAGAGAACACCGGTTCGGAGCGCTCTGAATAAATTGGTCATAGCTATATCGGGTTTTAGTCGGTATGCATTAAACGGAAAGCCCCTTGCGCAACAGCACTTGCAGGTGGGCCGGGGAGATATCTCGGCTGATGTGTCCTTTGCGGGCGATGGAGATCGTTCCGCGCTCTTCGGATACGACGATCACCAGCGCATCGGTTATCTCGGAAGCGCCGAGCGCCGCGCGGTGACGCATCCCGAACTCCATGGGAACCTCGCGCTCGGTGGACGGCAATACGCACCGCGCCGCCGCGATCCGATCGTCGGCGATCACCATCGCCCCGTCGTGCAACGGCGAATTCTTGAAAAAGATATTTTTGATCAGCGAGGCGGAAATCAGCGCATCGATACGCTCTCCCTGCTCGATAAAAGGCAACAGGTTCACTTTACGGGCAATCACGATCAACGCGCCGGTCTTGGTCTTCGCCATATCGGCGCAAGCTCCGACCACCGTATCGATCCATTCCTGCCCGACGACCTTCACTTTCCGTCCGCGCGGACGGAACAACCGGGCCATAAACGACACCCGTCGGTTCGTATACTGCGTGCCGAGCAGGATCAAAAAACGCCGGATCTCCTGCTGGAACACGATAATCAGCGCGATTACCCCCACGCCGATGATCTGCCCGAGTATCATACTGAGCAGTTCCATATTCAACACGCGGGTCACGATCCACAGCAGGTAGATAATCAGGATGCCGACAACGATGCGCAACGCATTCGTCCCCCGTGTCAGCCGATACACCTGAAACATAATCAGCGCCACCACGAAGATATCGATAATATCGACCAGCGTAATATCCAGAAATCCGAAGCCCATAGCAGAAACAAAGGTAATAAAAGAATGACAAAACGGCAACTGTTTTCACAGCCGCCGTTTTATCATGCTCCAAAAGATCTGCGCACGCTTACTTCGCAGCAGGCTCTTTGCGGCGAATCAGGTCGTATGCGATCGGGGTCGCGGTGAATACCGTCGAGTAAGTACTGATCAGCACGCCGAACAGCAGCGCGAAGACGAACCCGCGGATCACTTCGCCGCCAAACAGGAAGATGGCCAGCAACACGACCAACGTCGTACCGGAAGTATTGATCGTGCGGGTCAGCGTCGAGTTGATCGCATTATTGATGTTGTCCTTGATGTTGCGTTTCGGATAGAGCGTCTGGTACTCGCGGATACGGTCGAAAATCACCACCTTGTCGTTGATCGAGTAACCGATGATCGTCAGGATCGCGGCGATGAACGACTGGTCGACTTCGAGGTTGAACGGCAGCAGGCCGTGCAGCAACGAGAACAGACCGATCGTGAACAGGGCGTCCAGGGTCAGCGAAATCACGCTGCCGACACCCCACTGCCAGCGTTTGAACCGGATAATAATATAAAGCGCGATAGCGACCAGACTGAACAGCACGGCGATAACCGAATCGACCTTGATGTCGTGCGCCACGCTCGGCCCCACTTTGTCGGAACTGATGATCCCGTACGGATTCTGCGCCGTCGTCAGGAATTCGGCTTCGGTAAGCTGCGCGGTCATCAGCGGCGAGAGCGCCTTGTACAACATGTCTTCGATTTCGGCGGTCACGTTGTCCCCCTCGTCGTCGTATTTATACTGCGTAACGATACGCATCTGGTTGTCCTGACCGAACTGTTTCACTTCGTAACCGGTGCCCGTGAAGACATCGCCCAGCGCTTCACGCACTTCGTTCGCGGTGACCGGCTGGTCGAAACGCACCACGAAAGCGCGGCCGCCGGAGAAATCCACGCCGTAACTCATCCCGCGCACGCCCAGCGAAACGAGCGTTATCAACAGCATGATACCCGAAATGACATAAGTGATCTTGCGCTTGTCGATAAAGTTGAACTTGGTGTTGGCCAGGAAATTTTCGGTGAATTTGTTCGAGAAGGTAATCTTGCGTTCGCGGTTCAGCATACCCACGAAAATCAACCGGGTGATCAGGATCGCGGTGAACAGCGAAGTGATGATACCGATGATCAGCGTCGTGGCGAATCCCTGCACCGGGCCGGTGCCGAAGATGAACAGCACGATACCGGTAATCAGCGTAGTAACGTTACCGTCGATAATGGCGGACATGGCATTCTTGTACCCCTCGGCCACGGACATGGCGAGCGTCTTGCCCATGCGGAGTTCCTCCTTGATACGCTCGTAAATAATCACGTTGGCGTCCACCGCCATACCCATCGTCAGCACGATACCAGCGATACCGGGCAGCGTCAGCACGGCTCCGAACGAAACCAGCACGCCGAACAGGAAGAACAAATTGCATATCAGCGCGACGCTTGCCACCCAACCGGCTTTGTTATAGTAGAAGATCATATAGATCAGCACGAGCACGAATGCCAGGATAAACGACATCATACCGGCGTTGATCGACTCCTGACCGAGCGACGGGCCGACGACGGTATCCTGCGTAATCCGCGCCGGAGCGGGCAGCTTACCCGACTTCAACACATTGGCCAGGTCGCGCGCTTCGTTGATCGTAAATTGTCCGGAAATCGACGATTGTCCGCCGGAAATCTCCCCGTGAACCACGGGAGCCGAATAAACGTAACCGTCGAGCACGATCGCAATGCACCGATCGACGTTGTCGGCCGTCAGACGGGCCCATGTCCGCGCTCCGGAAGCGTTCATCGTCATCGACACTTCGGCGCTCGATCCGTGCTGCGCATATCCTTCGCGCGCCTCGACGACCGATCCGCCGTCCAACGGGGCTTTGCCGTCGCGCGTATTGGCCTTGATAGCATAGAGCGCGAACGTCGTCTCCTGCGGATCGATGGCTTTGACGCCCCACATCAGCTTGATATCGCGGGGCAGCAGCGCTTTCACCTGCGGAAGACTCATATAACGGTTCACGGCGGCCGTATCGAACGACTTGGCCCATCCGATCACCGGCCCCCTGCCGATCTGTCCCTGCTCGTCGGCCACCGGACGCAGCTTCGCGAACAGCGGGAATTTGGAAATCATCGCCTGTTCGTCGGTTTCCACATGAGAAGCATCGGTGCTATCGAGCTGCGAAATCAGCGTCGAATTGCCCGCTGCGGCGGCGCTGTCGGCATTCGCCAGCATCGTGCTGTCCGCAGCGACGGTAGCGGCGACCAGGCTGTCCGCAGCGGCGGCAACAGTCGACGCGTCGCCGGTTTCCGCAACGATTTCGCCCGCATCCTGCAATTCTTTGATCACGTCATTGGCCTGCACCAGCGCCGGATAGATCTCCTGGTTTTCGTAAGTGGCCCAGAATTCGAGGCTGGCCGTCCCCTGCAACAGTTTGCGGACGCGTTCCGGCTCCTTGACGCCCGGCAGTTCCACCAGGATCCGTCCCGAATTTTCAAGACGCTGGATATTGGGCTGCGTCACGCCGAACTTGTCGATACGGTTGCGAAGCACGTTGAACGAGTTTTCGATCGCGCCTTCGGCCGACGACCGGAGCACTTTGATCACTTCGGCGTTCGTACTGTTCGGGGTGATCTGTTCGCGCAGTTCCGGCGTATTGAAAATATAGCTCAGCCGACCGCCGTTCGAAATCTTTTCGTAGGCTTCGGCAAAAAGCGTGATATAATCCTTCGTACTGTTTTTCTGCTCTTCGCGGGCCTGCACCAGCGCCTGGTTGAAACCGGGATCCTTGCTGTCGTTCGAAAGCGCCCGGATCACATCCTCGATCGAGATCTCCAGCATGACGTTCATACCGCCGCGCAGGTCGAGACCGAGGTTGATCTCTTTCTCCTTGCACTGCTTGTAATTGAACTTTATGAACCCGAGGTTGTAGACAGTCTGCGATTTGATCGAATCCAAATAATTTTGCTCCTTGACCGCGTCTCCGGCAGCGTACTGGGCCGCCTTGTTCTCCACGTGCCGCGTAACAAAAGTAAATGAGAGTTGATACGCACAGGCGACCGCGAGCGCGATAGCCAAAAATTTCAGTGCACCTTTATTCTGCATTTGTTCAAAAGTTTTATATATTTTCGTTTTTACTGACCCGCTGATATTCCCTGCGTTCGGCTATGATAACCGCATTTGGATTGCAAAGCTACATATTTTTTTGCGAAATACAACAAACGGCCGTTTTAAACCGTTAATTTATCCTTTAGTATCTTACGACAGCTGCGCGTCAACGCGATACGGAGCCGCCCGACATGCACGGAAACACGTTTCGCCCCGCTCGCAAAACGGCAGGGAGACCGTTTTCGATCTCCCTGCCGCCCGATTTCCGCCACGTTACTGCTGATCCTTCTGCTCGGCGATAATACGCATCGCGCACTCCAGGATCGAAGCATCGTCTAAAGTCACCACTCCCCCGTCAGGACCTTTCTCGAGATGAATGCCCACCGGGCCGCCTTCCTTGAAATGCGTCCCGCCGAAATAATTCCGCACAACGTTAACGTCTATGTTCAATTCATCCGCAATACGCTGCGAACTGCCGCTGGGCAGTTTGTCCTTGATTCGGCGCAGCTCGTTAAATGTAATTACCATAATCCTTAAGGTTTAGTTTAAGTTATGCAAGATCTGTCAATAAATTCCATACAACGATCAATCCAGTTTTAAAGGTATAAAAAATAAAATTCAATTCAAAAGGAATCCCTCCGTTTTTTTCCGATTCACCGCATAACGAATCAACAAACAACATATTAATGTTTTTTTACGCTTTCCGGAACGGTTGTCCCGGCCCCTGTCCGGATTTGCAAAAAACGTTTACGTCTCCCCTTTTTCCGAATTCGTACGGGAAATTTTTCGAAAAACAAAAATTTTCCATAATTTTAGTCCGGAATGATACGTCCGTCCGCACGATCCGGCAGGCGCCGGCAACGCGGCGGGACGAAATCCTTCCCGTTTCCGCCGGACAACCGTTTTCGATATGAACCCAAAACCGACCGTATGCCCAAAAAAATCTCCCCTTTTCGCAGCCTGCTGCTTTGCGCCGCCTTGTCGCTGACCGGACAGGCCCCGGCCCAGCCGGGCCCGACTCCCGGGCTGACTTTCGAACAACCCGGCTCTGCCGAACGGTTTACCGCCGTAAACGGCAGCGTGGCGACCCGAGACGGAGCGTTGGAATACACGTTCCGCAAAGGTTCTTCGCTCAGCTCGCCGCCGCTGGCGGGCAGCCGGCACCTGCTCTACAATCCGACGCTCGAAAAACGCAACACGGTACTCCTGCTGATGGAGAACCGGAGTTCCGCGACCCGGCTGCGACTCCGTTTCATCACCGACCGGGACAGCACCTATGACGAAGCGAAATCCAAGATTTTCGAAATCGAACCGAATTCGCCGAAAAAAACCTGCTACCTCAACCTGTCGGACAACCCGCACGCCAAAGGCCGCCTGAAGGGTTTCCGGATCGAACCGCTCGGCGGCAAGGGCATGCTCCGAATCGACCGGATCACGTTCGAGCAGGAGGCCGCGCTCGAACCGCAGGCCGGCCGGATCGACGGCTGCACCGCCACGCCGCATGAGATCGCGGTCACCGGCAGCATCGACCCGAAATACCGCAATCGATACTCCCGAATCGCGATTTACGAAACTTCGATGCTACAACCCGAAGACGATATCGACCGGATGACCGAATTGTACGAAGGCGAACTGACTCCGGAATTCCGCATCGCAGGCATCCCGATGCGCAATGGCGACATGACGCGGCTGAGCAGCCAGTTCCTGGCGGTCGTCAAAGACGACAAAGGCAATTTTCTAAAGATCGGGCCGCGCTTCTACATCGACAACTGGAACGATTTCGAAGAGAATCCCTACGCTTTCGCATTGCCTTCGCTCACGGTTCACGCTACCGACTACGGAGCCAAGGGAGACGGATTCACCGACGATACCGACGCCATCCAGGCGGCGATCGACGACGCTGCCGCGAAGGGGGGCGGACGGGTCGTGCTCGACGGCGACGGCTCGTTTTACGGCAAACGCTATGTCGCGACCAACATCCTGCTGAAAAGCAACATCGAACTGCACATCGCCGAAGGCGCGATCCTTTGGCAGTCGCAGGACGCGCGCGATTACAAGTATAAACCGGCCTACGGGCACGAAGGGTCGATCCCCGGCATCAACTGGACGCACAACATGCACGTTTCGAACCTGCCGCTGCTCCAGGGCAAAAGCATCGAAAACATCAAGATCACCGGCCCCGGCAAGATCCGTTCGATGGATCCCGAATGCCAGGACGAGCGCTACGCCGAGGAAGATTACCAGCGTTACTGCGCCGACCGCATCCACGTCATTCCGATCGGGCTGTGGAACGTGCGCAACATCGAAGTGTCGAACCTCGACATCGTCCGTTCGAACAACTACCACACAGCGTTTTACGCCTGCGAGAACGTCTTCATCGGCAATCTGAAGATGCACGAGGTTCAGTGCGTCAGCGGCGACGGCCTGGGACTCGGCGTCGGAACGCACAACGTCAAGATCGTCCGCGCGTTCCTCGAATCGAACGACGACGGCGTGGTGCTGTGGACCGCTTACGACGACCCGCGCGGCATCCTGTGGTGGTGGGCGCGGCCGGACGCCGACAATTCGATCCGCAACGTAACCGCCTGCCACAGCTACATCAATTCGGGCGGCGGCAAGGCGATCGCCTTCATCCCGTGGGGAACCGACAACCCGGACTGGGGCGGCACCGAAATCGACAGCATCACGGTCTACGATTGCGTCCTCAAAGGGGGATATGCGGTCGGCACCTGGCCCGACAATCCCTATTTCGGCAAACAACCGTTCGACAACACCGAGCAGGACGACTACTCGCCGATCAAAAACGTCCGCATCTACCGCAACAGCTACCTCAGTCCTTGCGACTTGCTCTGCATCCGGCCGACCAATTTCATCTCCGACTGCGGCATCCGCAGCAGCGGCACGTTCCAGAACGGAAACTTCGAACACGGCCGCGCCTACTGGACGATGCGGGGCGACGCGGGCGTCCGGGACGGCTGCGGCTACGCCGACGGAGGACGTCTGTACGAAGGGCTTTATCTGACCCGCGGCAGGCACACCTTCACGGCGGAAGTACAGGGCGACGGATCGCTTTACGCCGACAGACTAAGCCTGTTCGAAGAGAGCGTGCCGATCGCACGAGCGGATTTCAGTTCCGAAACATGGACGCAACGGACGTTGACGGTCGATATTCCCGAAGACGGCACTTACGCCCTGGGGATCGACGGAAACGGTGCGCGGATCCGAAAAGCCGCCGTCGACTGATCTTTCCGAAGGAAATGATTTTTTTGTTGGAAATTTCAGACAACCTGCTTATCTTTACCCCCATAAGTCCGTATTTGCAGACCGGATTTACGGCAATAAACCCGAACAAAAAATGAAAAAAAGCGTAAAAGTCATTCTGGCGCTGGCGGTAATCGCTATCGCGCTGACGATCACCTATCATGCGGTGAACCGGATTCCGGCTCCCGAACTGACGGCCGAAATGCGGGTAAAAGCGATCTTCGACGACGGCGGCTGTCTGGACTGCCACAGCGCGACACCGAACCTGCCCTTCTATGCCAGCCTGCCGGTCGCAGGCGATATCGTCAAGAAAGACGTATCCGAGGCGCTCAAACACACCGACCTGACGGAAGCGTACCGGGCGCTTTCGGACGGCAGGCCGGTCGGCGAAGTCACCCTGTCGAAAATCGAAAAATCGGTTGCCGACGGCTCGATGCCGATGGCCAAATACTACCTCGTGCACTGGGGATCGTCGCTTACCGACGCCAAAAAGGAGATCCTGCTCGATTGGGTGAAAAAACACCGGGCGGAACACTATCCGAATAACCTGTCGGCGACCGTTTTCGCCAACGAACCCATCCAACCGATCGCCGATTCGATCCCGGTGGACATCCGCAAAGTCGCACTCGGCGAAATGCTGTACAACGATCCGCGGCTGTCGTCGGACAACACGGTTTCGTGCGCGTCGTGCCATAACCTGCAAACCGGCGGCGTCGACAACAAAGCGTACTCGGAAGGAGTGGGCAAGCAACTCGGCGGCGTCAACGCCCCGACCGTGTTCAATGCCGTCTACAACTTCGTGCAGTTCTGGGACGGCCGGGCGGCGGATCTTGCCGAACAGGCCGGCGGCCCGCCGTTGAACCCGGTCGAAATGGCCAGCGCGTCGTGGGACGAAATCATCGGGAAATTGAAAGCGGACAAAATCTTTACGAACGCTTTCACCGCCGTTTACCCGGAAGGCTACTCGGGCGAAACCATCACGGACGCCATCGCCGAATACGAAAAAACGCTGCTCACGCCCGATTCGCGGTTCGACCTCTACCTGAAAGGCGATTCGACGGCGTTGAGCGCGGAGGAGCTTCACGGATACGAACTTTTCAAAGAGAACCGCTGCGCGACCTGTCACGTCGGCCCGACGCTCGGCGGACAGTCCTACGAACTGATGGGACTCTACGGCGACTACTTCGCCGACCGCGGAACGGAAATGACCGAAGAAGACAACGGCCGCCACAAGCAAACCAAAACGGACTACGACCTGCACCGATTCAAAGTTCCCGGACTGCGGAACGTAGCGTTGACGGCTCCCTACTATCACGATGGGACGCGCCAGACGCTGGACGAGGCGGTCAGCGACATGGCGAAATACCAGGTCGGGAAAACGCTGCCCGAAAGCGACGTGAACGACCTGACCGCATTCCTCGAAACCCTGACCGGAAAGCTCAACGGGCTGCCGCTCACGGACGGCAACGCCCTGAACTGATTCTTCGACGGAGAAATACCTTGAAAAATTCCGCCGGCAGCGGAATTTTTCATTTCCCGGAATACGGAACGCGCCACACGACCGTCGTTCGACCCGGCAAAACACACTCCGCACCAAACAAAAAAACGACGAAACATGAAAAGCAGAACCGAAAGCGAAATCAAACAACGGGTACAACGGCGGATCATCGCCTGTTCGGTACTGCTGATGGGCGGCAAATTTCTGGCGTTCGCCCTGACCAATTCGGTGGGTATCCTGACCGACGCGATGGAAAGCATCGTCAACGTAATCGCCGGATTTATCAGTCTGTACAGCCTGTACCGGGCCGCCAAACCGAAAGACGAAAACCACCCGTTCGGACACGGGAAAATCGAACTGATCTCGGCATCGGTCGAAGGACTGCTGATCGCCGTGGCGGGCGGGATCATCATTTTCGAAGGCGTCAGGCGGCTTTTCGAACCGGCCGCGATCGAAAAACTGGATATCGGTATCGTATTGGTAGCCGCGGCCGGAGCGGTCAACTACCTGCTCGGCCGGTACAGCATCCGCACGGGCCGCCGATACGATTCGATCGCGCTGGTGGCCGGGGGCCGGCACTTGCAATCGGACACCTATTCGTCGATCGGCCTGGTCGCAGGCCTGTTGCTGCTGTACGTAACCCGCATCGGCTGGATCGACAGCGCGCTGGCGCTGATCTTCGGCGGCATTATCGTCTGGACGGGCTTTTCGATCCTGCGTAAAACCGTGGCCAATCTGACCGACGAAGCCGACCGCGAATACCTCGAAAAAATGCGGACGACCATCGCGGAAAACCCGCACCCGGACTGGATCGACATCCATAACTTGAAAATGATCCAATACGGCAGTTACTTCTACATCGACTGCGACCTGACGCTGCCGTGGTATTACAACATCCGTCAGGGACACGCGGCCTGCACCGAACTGCGGGAAACCATCCAAAAAGGATTCTCCGACCGGGTGCTGCTGTCGATTCACACCGATTCGTGCGACGAAAAACACTGTAGCCACTGCGCCGTCGGCGACTGCCCGTACCGCCGCGAACGGTTTGCGGCTCCATTGATCTACACGCTGCGGGAACTGACCGAAACGGACGAAGACCGCGACGAGTAACCGTTTCGGCTCCCCCACCTCTCCGCAACGACGCCGGCCGTCGCTCACAAAACCGGTCCGGAAACATCCCCGCAAAACTCTTTTTCGAAAACGACAGCCGTTTTCAAAAATTCCGTACATTTGCCGCGGAAATTTCGAGGGAAAATTTTTACGATGGGAACATTGTCACTGAGCGCTACGAAATACTACCGGATCTCGGTCAGCGCTTTTTTCTTTATTCAGGGCCTGGTATTTTCGAGCTGGGCCAGCCGCATCCCCGACATCAAAGACGCCCTGCACCTGAACGAAGCGGTGCTCGGATCGGTGCTGTTCGCACTACCGGTCGGACAACTCTCCGCAATGGCGCTGTCGGGCTACCTGGTCAGCCGCTACGGCAGCAAGCTGGTACTGACCGTAGCAGCGTTGCTCTACCCGGCCGCGCTGGTCGGACTCGGAGCGGCCTCGTCGATTGGACAGCTCACGCTGGGACTCTTCCTGTTCGGCATCACGGCCAACCTGTGCAACATCGCCGTCAACACGCAGGGAGTCGGCGTCGAACGGCTCTACAACCGCAGTATCATGGCGTCGTTCCACGGCTTGTGGTCGCTGGCCGGATTCTGCGGAGGGCTGGTCAGCACGCTGATGGTTGGTTACGACATTCCGCCGCTGATGCATTTCTGCATCATTTATGCGGTTACATTCGCGGTGCTCGTCACGATGCGCGGCTCGATGCTGCCGCGCGACGCCAAGCCGGTCGACGAAAAAAAAACGAAAAAGGTTTTCGTCCGTCCCGACCGTTACATCCTGCTGCTCGGACTGATCGCTTTCGGCAGCATGGCCTGCGAGGGAACCATGTTCGACTGGAGCGGCGTCTATTTCGAAACGGTCATCCGACCTCCGAAAGAGCTGATCCGGCTCGGCTACATCGCCTTCATGTGCACGATGGCCTGCGGCCGGTTCACCGCCGACCGGCTCGTAACGCGGTTCGGGGCGATCCGGGTGATCCGCGCCAGCGGCATCGTCATCGCGACCGGGTTGCTGCTGTCGGTGCTGTTCCCGCACCTGACTACCGCCACGCTGGGATTTTTGCTGGTCGGATTCGGGACGTCGTCGGTCGTGCCGTTGTGTTACAGCTTGGCCGGGCGGTCGAAAACGATGCTGCCGGGGGTGGCGCTGGCGACCGTCTCGACGATCGGATTTTTCGGGTTTCTGCTCGGCCCGCCGGTAATCGGCTTCATCGCCCACGCGTTGAATCTGCGTTGGTCGTTCGCGCTGATCGCCCTGATTGGCCTCACGACGACCGTCGCCGCCCCGATGCTGCGACAGAAATAGTTCCGGGCTTCCGCTCCGCCGGAACAGGCGGCCGAAATCCCCTTCCGAGAAGTATCGCATACGATTTTTTTCGCTATATTTGAACGAAACGTATCAAACGATACCGATATGAAAAAAATCAACCGACGCACTTTTTTGCAGCAGGCGGGACTCGTAACCGCCGCCCTCGCCGCGGGAATGTACGATCAGGTCGCAGCGCGGCCGTCGAGCGGCACGGCCGCCGGAAGCCTACCCTCAGCGGCAACCGACGACATCACTTCCGAAAACGGCCGGTTCACCGCCGCGCTTCGGGATCACGGCCGGGCGCTGACCAACCCGGGCATGGGCTGGACGATGCATTTTTACTCGAACATCCTCTCCAACTACGGATCGCAGCTCGAACCGTCCGATACGCTGGACGATTTTCCGGGGCTGAGCACCGTCTACCTGCGGGTTCCGTGGGCCTTTCTCGAACCCGAGGAAGGCAAATTCGTCTGGGAACTGCTCGACACCCCGGCGCAGCGCTGGATCGACAAAGGCAAATACGTCGCCTTCCGCGTCAGCGCGACCGAAAGCTGGCTGTACCACGCCACGCCGAAATGGGTATTCGACGCCGGAGCGACGGGATACGACGTCGAAGGTCATTACCTCGAACCCGACTACGAAGACCCGGTATTCATAGAGAAGGTGGAAAACTTTTTGCGGGCGATGGCCGAACGCTACGACCGCAACCCGCACGTCGCCTTCGTGGACGTCGGACACTTCGGGATGTGGGGCGAGGGCCATACGGTCATGAGCACGCCGAAGCACGGCCGTTCATGGGGCCTGGAAACCCAGAAAAAACACATCGACCTGTACTGCAAGCATTTCAAAAACACCCAACTTTGCATCTCGGACGACTTTGCCGGGCACGACGCGCCGGGCAGCCGTTTCCCGATCACCGACTACGCCTTCTCGCGCGGCGTGACCATCCGCGACGACAGCATCCTGGTGCAACCGCCGCCTCATTCGTGGTACCACAGCGAAATGGCTCAGCTCTTCTGGCCGACGCTGCCGGTAATCCTCGAACACGAACACTACGGCGGATCGAAAGAGCGCGGCAGTTGGGACAAAAATCTGCTGGTCAAGTCCGTCGAGGATTACCACGCCTCGTTCATGTCGATTCACTGGTGGCCGCGCATCCTGCTCGAAGAGAACCGCGACGCGATCGACCGGATCAACCGCCGGATAGGTTACCGCCTGCAGGTATCCGGAATATCGTGGCCCGAAAGCGTAAAAATGGGCGAACCGTTGGAAATCCGTTCCGCATGGAGCAATGCGGGCGTAGCCCCCTGCTACCGCGGCGGCCACCCGTGTTTCACGTTGAAAGACGACAAAGGGGGAATCGTATCGGCGCTGGTGGTCGACGATTTCGACCTGCGCTCGCTTCCGGTTTGCGAAGCGGGAAAAACCGAAGAACGGCAAATCGTTTCGACGTTCCGGATCGCTCCGCGCTATGCCGACAAAGCGGGCACTTTTTTCCGCGCGTGCAAACCGGGCGTTTACGACCTGTACGTCTCGGCCGGTATGCGCGACGGCACCCCGGTCTACGAACTGCCCTACGACGGCAATGACGGACGGCGACGCTATAAACTGGGACGGATTACGGTTAGCGAATAAACCGACGGACACGACGAAGGGGTTCCGCTTTTCAAAGCGGAACCCCTTCGTCGTGTCATAGATGCTTTTACAGAACTTCGGCCTTGTATCCGGCCTGCTCCACCGTCCGGACGATCTCCCCGTCGGACAGGTCGGACGTTACGGTCAATATTCTCTCGGGCGTGCTCAAATCGATCGACCAGCTTTCGGCCGGCACGATCTTGTTCAGCGCCTCCCCGATGCGGGCGACGCATCCGCCGCACTTGGCGTTAGTTTTGAATCTTGCTGTTTTCATATCTTCTTCATTCTATATTCTATTCGAGACAAACTGTCGCGGTATCCATTTTCACGGTCACCATCCGGTGGTAATTCGCTCCGGACGAAACGGCCGGGTCAAGCAGATGGTACAGCGGCGTAAGCCGGAACTCCGTACCTTCAATCCGGAAAGCATCCGGCCCGTCGGCGACGATCGGGAATTCTTTCCCGGCCAGTTCCAGCGGAGCGTCCGCTTCATAACCGAGCACCAACGGCCCATACATCGCCTTATAAAGCGTTTTATCGGCAATATCCCGGTTCTCGAGCGGCACCCAGCGGGGTTCGAAGCCGTAATTCAGCGCCACCGTATCGCCGGCGTCGAAATGCCCGCTCACCCGCAGGAATCCCTGCACGAAATGTGCCGAAACATCCGAATGCGACGGCAGTTGCACCGAATCGGGACGAAGGTAAGACGGCACCGCCAGCGCAAGGGTCACGGCGCGCTTCGGCGCTTCGGTCACGATGAACTCGACCCGGTTCCCGAACGGGTAACCTGTATGTTGCGAGAGCGCAATGTTTCGGTCGGGCAGCGCGAGCGTACTCTCGTGATAGAACGGAACGTACACCGTATCCGCCTCTACGAAATAGGCGTATTCCGCAGCGCGGCCCAATCCCTCTCCGCCGCGCATCGTGCAGCACCAGGTCGCCTCGTCGGCATGGATCGCCAAGTCGGGCGACACGACGCCCACCGGCCGGTCGCACCCGAATCCGCCGTTGGCACGCTGCGTAGCGGCTATCCCGTTCAGGTAGATCTTATCGGCGTCCTCGAGGTATTGCGGATTCCGCGTAACAGCCCACAACTGCGTGGCGACCAGATAAGAATCAATGATCGCGCAAGGCTCCGTCCAGGTATCGTAACGCTCGAACCAGTTGTAATTCTCGTAATTTTCGGTCATGCCGAACTCTTTATACAATTTCCAGCGTGTCTCGACCTTAGGAATCAGCGTCGTATCCCCGGTCAGGGCCGCATAGCGCAACATCCCGCGCATGGCGGTCAACGACGCATGAGTCTGCGCCTTGATTCCCACCAGATCCATTCTCTCAAAAAGAGCGATCAGCTTTTCTATCAATGCCTTGGACTGCTCCGACGGAACATACTGGTACGAATGGATCAATCCTTCCATCCCGATGAATACGCAGCCGATATCCGACGACAGCCGCCAGCCGCCAACCGTATTCTGCACGCTGCCGGACATGTCTCCCGTACCGGCAATTCGCTCCTTGTCGCTGAGCGGATATTTGTCGACGAACGGCGCGATCGGAATGAACAAGCTGTCCACGATCGTCCGCGCGATTTCCAGTGCCTGCGGATCCTGTTTCCACGCATAATATTCGCACAGCCCGCGCAACAGCCAGCCATGCCCGGACAACTGCTGTTCGTCGACCTCCCCTTCGTGGATCGAACCGAGATAGCCTTTGGCGTTCAGGTGTTCGGGCAGCAGGCGGATCAGTTCGCCGAGGTATTTCGGCTCGCGATGCGAAGCGCGTCCGTCGAGCACCAGGGCGAGAATCGTCCGCCCCTCCTTGTCGCCGGGCCATCCGCCCGACTCCTGTTCGGTCCAATAGACCTGTTCCGGCTGATACAGTTCGGTTTCCATCCGGTCGAAATTGCGGCTCAGGCGATCGCCCAATTCACCGCCGACCGTAACGTTCTCGAATCCGGCCGGAGCCAGCGTCCGATCCCCGTCCTGCAAGCAACCCGCCATAAAACCGGCTGAGCAGAACACTGCCAGATAACTCCAAAATTTTCCTTTCATCGGTTCTTCGATTTTGATTCAGTAGTTCTAATTCCCGCTGCCAAACATCCGTCACTCGGACTTGAACCTGCGGATCTCTTCCTTCAATATTTTCAAATATTTGTCGCCGTGCTCCACGGAGGGCTCGATATCCTTGCTGACCTCGACGCTCGGCTGTTCGCCGGTCGTCCATTCGTTCCACGACACGACCATCGCAAAACGGGTTCCGATCTCCCGGGCGCGGGCGAACTGCTCTCGGAGCGTTTGCCCGTCGCGGCGTCCTTTTTCCGGAATGTAACCGGCATCGCCCGGATCGCCCTGCTTGCGGGTCGCAGCGCAGACGACCATCGTCTCGGGTTTCCCGTCGTAGATCGGATAGGTCTGCTCGCCGCGGTCTTCCCATGCCCAGTAACCGTATTTGCTGACCCGGTCTTCGGTGCGCAGCGACGGCTGTTCCGAGACGTACCCGGTCATCCAGCGTACCGTGAAACGGTCGTCGTTCCACTCCGGGGTTCCGTTCTGCCACGGCGACGGCGTATCGACATACACCACCAACAGCGGCTTACCCAGGTATAGCTGCATCATGTCCTTGTATTTCGGATTGTTGGCGTACATGTCGTACACCTGGTCGGCCTTCTTCTGCAACCGGCCGTCGTCAGCGGCTTCCGGAGCCCCGGTCACCCCGATGAAAATACTGATCTTCGGATGTTTCATCCCTACTTTGCCCATCTTGTAGTACTCGTCGAACAGGATGGCCGTAGCGTCCTCGATCAAATCCTGCTTCCCGCCTACCCAAAATTCGTCGGGATCGTAAGTCACGTTGTTCGACCAGTCGAGCCAGATAAAGTCGACGCCCGCATCGGTCAGCCACTCGGCATGTTTACGCATGACGCGGCGGTCACGCGAATCGTACCGGCCCAGCGCCGGCATCCCCCACGTATTTCCCCAAATATCGTTATCCATCCAAGAAGTGTAGGCGATGCCCACCTCGCGCTCGGACGGCGGAACAGGAGTAACTTTCCGGTTGTCTTTTCCGCCGGAAACGTCCGCGCAGCAAAGCGTTCCGGCCGTCAGGATCAGGATTGCCGCAAGCGCTCCGAATCGAATCGTTCTTTTTTTCATCGTTTTGAATCAGTTAGTTAGGTTGGAAATGGTTTTTCGTTATTCCGGCTGCTCCGGTATGCGGGAAGGCAGCTTCATCCGCATACCGTTCTCGCGAGTCAGCCGCAGGTCGAAATCGCTCTGCGGCCGGCGCCAATAGCTCATCATATTGTCCGGAGCCGACGGATCGGACAAGTGGCCGCCCCCTTTCCAGGTCTGGAATTCGTCCCAGTCCTTACCGTTCCACATTTTCAGGACATAGATCATCGAAACGGCACATCCCTTCCAGGGAATCAGGTCTTCGATCAGCACCGTTTTGGCGCGTTTGCAGACTTTCACTTTGCGGGTAAACGACGAAGTCGTCAACAGTTCGATCTCTTCGGGCGTACAATATTTCCGCAGGTTCTCGTTCGAGAACAGGCATTTCTGCTCCGCGACAAAGCCGGAGGGCCGGTTCTGTACCGTATCAAGCAACGGATAAACCGAACAATTCCGGTGATGCTCCCAACTGAGCGGATGTTTTTTCGTCTCATTCAGGTAAGACGGACGCGAATAGCGAAGAACGCAGAACATCATCCCGCCGCCGAACAGAACCGTATCGGTTTTCGGGTCGATCTCGCAGGCAGCCAGCATACGGGCCGCCGCCCGATCCAGCGGGCAACTCCCGTGCTGCGTATAAAACTTACTGAAATAGAACGACAATCCCAACCGGTCGTTCCGGAAAGTGCCGGCGGTATCGACGACCCGGCTCGCGGAATCGACCCGATAACGCTGCACGCCGCAGGAAACGAAACTCCCGGCGCACAGAAACGCGCAGAAAACGAGCAACCATCTTTTCATCATTCGGTCAGTTTTAGGTCAGTTCTCTTAAAAACACAAATTCCCGGAAAGAAACCTGATTCTCTCCGGGCTTGTTTGCAGGCCCGATCGGGGCCGGGAAGAAACGCTACTTCTTCGGCTTCGGAGCCAGAATCAGGATCATCCGCTTCCCTTCGAGGCGCGGCATCTGCTCCACTTTGGCCAGCTCTTCCAGATCGGTCGCGAAACGCAGCAACAGGATTTCGCCCTGATCCTTGAACACGATCTGGCGTCCTCTGAAAAAGACGTAGGCTTTCACCTTGGCCCCCTCTTTCAGGAAGTTCTCGGCGTGTTTCAGTTTAAAATCGTAATCGTGGTCGTCGGTATTGGGCCCGAAACGGATCTCCTTGACCACCACCTTGACGATCTTCGATTTGATCTCTTTCGCCTTTTTCTTCTGCTGATAAAGGAATTTCGAATAATCGACGATCCGGCATACGGGCGGATCGGCCTTCGGAGAGATCTCCACCAGATCCAGGCCCATCTCGTCGGCTTTGTTCAGCGCATCGCGCAGCGACATCACCTCCGGCTGCTCGATATTGTCGCCGACCACCCTGACCTGCGGCGCCGTAATAAAATTATTGATCTTATGCGCGGCCTCTTTTTCCGGCATTCTTCCCCTCATGTAGGGTCTCGATTGTGGTTTCGTAATTATAGTTTTGTCCTCCTTACGTTAGTGAAACAAAATTTTATCTGTAAAAACGGGAGCCGTTTGCGGCTCCGGTTCCGGCGCGGCATCCGCCTCCCGTTTTCATCCTTTTCTATTTATTCAACTTCTGAATCTCGTCGGCGACCATCTTGCGGATCAGTCCGACGAAATCGTCCTTCGTCATCACGCCCTTGTCGCCTTCGCCCTGGGCGCGGACAGCCACCGTGCCTTCCTGTTCCTCCTTTTCCCCGACGATCAGCAGGAACGGAATCCGTTTCAGTTCGTTGTCCCGGATCTTCCGTCCGATCTTCTCGTTACGGTCGTCCACCTGAGCACGAATATCGGAATTATTTAGAAAATCTGAAACTTTTTTCGCATAATCGTTGAATTTTTCGCTGATCGGCAGCACGACCACCTGGTCGGGAGACAGCCACAACGGGAATTTTCCGCCGGTATGCTCAAGCAGGACGGCCACGAAACGCTCCATCGAGCCGAACGGCGCGCGGTGGATCATGATCGGGCGATGCTCCTTGTCGTCCGACCCTTTATAAGTCAGGTCGAAACGTTCGGGCAGGTTGTAATCCACCTGGATCGTTCCGAGCTGCCACTGACGACCGATCGCATCGCGCACCATGAAGTCCAGCTTCGGCCCGTAGAAGGCGGCCTCGCCGAGTTCGACGGTCGTATTCAGTCCCTTTTCGGCGGCCGCCTCGATGATCGCCTGTTCGGCCTTGTGCCAGTTTTCGTCCGAGCCGATGTACTTCTCCTTGTTGTTCGGATCGCGCAGCGACACCTGTGCGGTAAACTTATCGAAACTCAACGTCTTGAAAATATACAGCACGATGTCGATCACCTTCATGAACTCGTCCTTCAACTGGTCGGGACGGCAAAAGATGTGGGCGTCGTCCTGCGTAAACCCGCGTACCCGGGTCAGCCCGTGCAACTCGCCGCTCTGTTCGTAGCGGTACACGGTGCCGAATTCGGCGAAACGCAACGGCAGATCTTTGTAAGAACGCGGTTTGAATTTGTAGATTTCGCAATGGTGCGGGCAGTTCATCGGCTTGAGCAGAAACTCCTCGCTGTCATCCGGCGTATGGATCGGCTGGAACGAGTCTTTCCCGTACTTGGCGTAATGCCCCGAAGTAACGTACAGGTCTTTCATCCCGATGTGCGGCGTGATTACCTGCAGGTACCCGTACTGCTTCTGCACGTTCCTCAAAAAGTGTTCCAAACGATCCCTGAGCGCAGCGCCTTTCGGCAGCCACAACGGCAAGCCCGCTCCCACGCGCGGCGAGAAACAAAACAGTTCGAGCTCCTTGCCGAGCTTGCGGTGGTCGCGCTTCTTGGCCTCCTCGAGCATCGCCAGGTATTCGTCGAGCATCGATTTTTTCGGAAAGGTGATTCCGTAGATACGGGTCAGCATCTTGTTGTTCTCGTTGCCGCGCCAGTAGGCCCCGGCCACCGAAGTCAGCTTGATCGCCTTCACGTAGCCCATGTGCGGCAGGTGCGGCCCGCGGCACAAATCGGTAAAATTACCGTTCGTATAGAAACTGATCGTCCCGTCTTCGAGCCCCTCGATCAATTCCACTTTATACTGGTCGCCTTTTTCGGTATAGGTCTTCATCGCCTCGGACTTGCTGACCTCGCGGCGACAGATCGCCTCCTTCGTGCGCGCCAGTTCTTCCATCTTTTTCTCGATCTTCGGCAGATCGCCTTCGGTGATCGGCGTCGGACTGTCCACATCGTAGTAAAAGCCGTTCTCGATGCTCGGCCCAATCCCGAACTTGATCCCCGGATAGAGCGCTTCGAGCGCCTCGGCCAACAGATGCGACGAAGAGTGCCAGAACGCTTTCTTGCCTTCGGGATCTTCCCATTTGTGCAATTTGACCGACGAATCTTCGTTGATCGGGCGGTTCAGATCGACGATCTCGCCGTTGACCGAAGCCGACAACACCTCCTGCGCCAGGCGCGGGCTGATGCTCTCCGCAATTTGCATTGCGGTCGTTCCCTGGGCGTACTCACGAATGCCGCCGTCGGGAAAAGTTACTTTTATCATCATGAATCTATTCGTTTATCCGGCGCAATACGAGCTGCGCCGGCTGGTATTCGTTATGCTTTTTCCGGTTCATCGGGCAGCTCGGATGCCGACACGTCGGCGCCGCTGTCCCGTTTGTATTTCTGCAACGGGTTCGCCGTAATCGCCGCGTATACGCGGCGGCTGCGCACTACGTCGAGCGCGAGGTAGATCGCATCGCGCATTGCGCTCTCGTCGGCCCGGTTCTCCCCGGCGATGTCGAAGCCCACGCCGTGCGCCGGACTGGTACGGACGACCGGCAACCCCGCCGTAAAGTTCACCCCGCCGCAACTGAGCGCCTTGAATGGAGCGAGTCCCTGATCGTGGTACATCGCCAGCACGGCGTCGTATTTCATATAACCGGCCGAAGCGAAAAAGCCGTCGGCGGCAAACGGTCCGAAAGCCAGTATTTTCTGCTGGGAAGCAGCCTGAATGGCCGGAACGATGATCTCCTTCTCCTCGCTGCCGATCAATCCTCCGTCGCCGGCATGCGGATTGAGACTCAGTACGGCGATGCGCGGTTCGCGCACCGAGAAATCCTGGATCAGCGACTGCCGGAGCTCGCGCAACTTGGTCACGATCCGCTGTTTGGTAACCGATGCGCTGACCTCCGAAACCGGGATATGAATGGTTACCAGCCCCACCTTCAGCAGATCGCTGCACATCAGCATCAGCGGATCGCCGCCGAATTCGTGCGCGAAAAATTCGGTATGCCCGGTAAAGCCGAACTGTTCGCCCTGCACGTTCTCCTTGCAGATCGGAGCCGTAACCACCGCGTCGATCAGGCCGGCTTTTAGGTCGGCGGCCGCAGCCCGGAGCGCAGCGACGGAAGCCTCGCCGGCCGCCGCGCTCAGCACGCCCGGTTCGACGCGCAAGTCGCCGGACACGCAATCGACCAGGCTGATCCGTTTCGGAGCGGCCTCGCGGGCCGACACAACCGTACTGAATCCGAAGTTTTCCGCCGCGTCGATCTGTTTTTTATAAAAAGAAGCCGCCTTGGCCGAACCGTAAACGATCGGCGTGCACAATTCGCACATTCGCGGATCGCAAAGCGTCTTGATAATCACCTCGTATCCGATGCCGTTCACATCGCCCTGC
Organism: Candidatus Alistipes pullistercoris; assembly: GCF_027665465.1. NCBI lineage: Bacteria > Pseudomonadati > Bacteroidota > Bacteroidia > Bacteroidales > Rikenellaceae > Alistipes > Candidatus Alistipes pullistercoris. The sequence continues at coordinate 143,456 of NZ_JAQDED010000006.1, forward strand.
GTAATACCGATCCGTATTTTGGAATCACTCATACGTCATTTATTTGAAATTCCGGCGTCTCCGGCTAAAACCCGCAGACAACCGCCGTTCGAAAATAGAATATGCAAAGATATAAAACTATCTCGAATAAATATCGCACTGCAACTGTAACTTTTACACCTCTTTCCCGTTGTATAAATAATTTCACAGGATTCCGTTCCGGATAATCACGACCCGTTATGAGAAAAATACTCTTTTTGTTCGCATTGCTCGTCCCGGGAATCGCTCTGGCAGCCCAGACCCAGATGGTACGGCTGACCCGTTTCGAAGGGAAACCGATCGTCGGCGTAGCGGCCTCCGGCTCTTTCAACGTGGAGTTGATCCGCTCCGACCGGACGTATGCCGTCGTAGAGGTCAACGCCGAATACGAGGATATCTTGCTGTTCGAGTTGGACGGTCGGGGCGTAGTCACGGTCGGATTCAGGACGAACGCTCCGCTCCGTTTCGAAAACAACCTGGTTTGCCGCGCCAGAATCTATCTGCCGCACCCCGAATTCATTCACGGGTCGGGAGCGGCCAGCATCGCTTGCAGCGGCGGTTTCGAAAGCAACGCCCTGCAGATCGAACTGAACGGAGCGGCCAAACTCAACGGGCCGGAGATCGCGGTCACCGGAGAGGTAAACCTGCAATGCAGCGGAGCCAGCCGGATGACCGACGCCGCGATCAACTGCCGGGAATTGAACGGCATCCTGAACGGGGCCTCGAAAGCCGATATCCGGGAGTTCAGCGGCAACCTGTTCTGCGATATCTCCGGGGCCTCGCGCATCCGCATGGCCGGCAACGCCGGGATCGCCGACATCAAGGCCAGCGGAGCTTCGAATTTCGACGGGCAGCAACTCAGTTCGCGGGATTGCCGGATCGAAGCGTCCTCGGCGTCGAAAGTAAACACCGGAACCGTACTGGGAGACCTGACGGCCAACGGAAACAGCGCCTCCAGCATCACTTACAAAGGAGACCCGACGATCCGGAGCATCACCATCTCTTCCGCATCGTCGATAAAAAAAGCACTCTGACAAGTCAACTGCATAATTAGATTAGGATTAGTTTTGTTTTGTTGGACGGGCCGCCCCTTGAGTTGGGCGGCTTCGTCTTTTTTGCATTTAGACATCGTATATTTACAATTTATTTTGACGGAACACGTCATAAATAAATTATATTTGCGACGTAATTCTAAACCTGAATGAATGAAATCCTTTAAAATCGGAGATCTTACCATCAAACTGCCTATCATCCAAGGCGGTATGGGAGTAGGCATTTCCCTTTCGGGACTGGCCTCGGCCGTAGCCAACGAAGGAGGCGTCGGAGTGATCTCGTGCGCCGGAATGGGGCTGCTGTACCCGAAATTCTCGAAAGACTATCTGACGAACAGCATAATGGGTCTCAAAGAAGAGATCCGCAAGGCGCGCGCAAAAACGCGCGGCGTGATCGGGGTCAACGTCATGGTCGCGCTGAGCAACTTCTCGGACATGGTCAAAACATCGATCGCGGAGAAGGCCGATATCATCTTCTCCGGCGCGGGACTGCCGCTCGACCTGCCGTCCTACTTACAGCGGGAGAGCACCACGAAACTGGTGCCCATCGTCTCTTCGGCCCGCGCGGCGAAGATCATCTGCGAAAAATGGAAAGCGAACTACGACTACCTGCCCGACGCCATCGTCGTCGAAGGTCCGAAAGCGGGCGGTCACCTCGGCTATAAAAACAACCAGATCGACGACGCCAACTACTCGCTGGAACACATCGTTCCGGAAGTGGTCGCCGAAGCGCGGCATTTCGAAAAGCTCTACGGCCGCCGCATCCCGGTGATCGCCGCCGGAGGACTCTATACCGGCGAAGACATCTACCGGATCATGGAACTCGGCGCCGACGGGGTGCAGCTCGGCAGCAAGTTCGTGACGACCGAAGAATGCGACGCGTCGCAGGCGTTCAAGGACACTTATATCAATTCCCGCGAGGAAGACATCGAAATCATCGCCAGCCCGGTAGGAATGCCGGGGCGCGCGATCGCCGGGGAATTCATCCGCCGGGTGCGCGAAGGGCTGACCCGTCCGAAAAAGTGCCCGTTCCACTGCATCAAGACCTGCGACTACACCAAGAGTCCCTACTGCATTATCATGGCGCTGTACAATGCGGCCAAAGGCAACCTGTCCCGCGGATACGCTTTCGCAGGAGCCAATGCGTTCCTGTCCAAAAAGATCACGAGCGTCCGCGAAACGATCGCTTCGCTACAGGCCGAGTTCCGCGCAGCGGAACTGCGCCGCAAACGCGGCCCGCTGTCGGTATAACGCCAGACAGGGACGGGCGGCCGCCTGTTTTCAAAACGGTATTCGGAGATATTTCCTATCTTTGGGTATCGTTTTTGTTTGATACCTGTCGATTAATCGAAATTTAAGTTATGAAGGAAACCGTTCGCAAAAATTACCCGGTACTGGAAATGAGCTGCGCGTCCTGCGCCATGAGCGTCGAACAAACCGTGCGGAAACTGCCCGGAGTCACCGACGCATCGGTGAATTTCGCATCCAACCGGCTGTCGGTCGGATTCGACGAATCGCAGATCACGCCGCAGCAAATCCGCGCCGCCGTCCAGGCCTCGGGATACGACCTGATCATCGACGAGCAGGACGGAGAGATCAAGCAGCAGCAGGCCGAACGCAACCGCTACCTGCGCCTGCGGTACGACACGATCGGAGCGTGGCTGTTCTCGCTGCCGATCGTCGTGATCGCCATGCTGTTCATGCACATGCCTTACGGCAACTGGATCATGCTCATACTGTCGCTGCCGGTATTGTTTTTTTTCGGGCGCGGCTTTTTCGTCAACGGATGGAAACAACTGCGCCACCGGCAGGCCAACATGGATACGCTGGTGGCCCTCAGCACGTCGATCGCTTTCCTGTTCAGCCTGTTCAACACCGTTTACCCGCAGTTCTGGCTCCGGCGCGGACTCGAACCGCACGTCTATTACGAAGCCGCCTGCGTAATCATCGCATTCGTGCTGGTCGGCAAACTGCTCGAGGAACGCGCCAAAAGCAACACATCGTCCGCCATTAAAAGACTGATCGGCCTGCAGCCGACCACCGCCCGGCTCGTGAGGGGCGATCACGAAGAGGACGTTCCGATCTCCGCATTGCAGGTGGGCGACCGGGTTTCGGTACGCCCGGGCGAAAAAATCCCGGTGGACGGCGTCGTTCGCGACGGATCGTCGTACGTAGACGAAAGCATGATCACCGGCGAACCGCTGCCCGTCGGCAAAGAGGCCGGGGACAAAGTGGTGGCCGGCACGATCAATTCGCGCGGGACGTTCGTTCTCGAAACCACCGGAGTCGGCAGCGACACGCTGCTGGCCCGGATCATCCGCATGGTACAGCAGGCCCAGGGCAGCAAAGCCCCCGTGCAGCGCATCGCCGACCGGATCGCGGCAATTTTCGTACCGACGGTCATCGGCATCGCGCTGCTGACCTTCGCGCTGTGGCTGGCCATCGGCGGCATGGACTATTTTTCGTATGCCCTGCTATCGGCCGTCTCGGTGCTGGTCATCGCCTGTCCCTGCGCGCTGGGACTGGCTACGCCGACCGCGCTGATGGTCGGCATCGGCAAAGGAGCCGAGAACCAGATCCTAATCAAGGACGCGACGGCCCTCGAACAACTGTGCCGGATCGATACCGTCGTCATGGACAAGACCGGTACGCTGACCGAAGGGCGCCCTTCGGTCGTCGACTGGATCGCCGCAGGCCCCGACCTGCCGGAGTACCGAAACATGATCTGCGCCGCCGAAATGAAATCCGAACATCCGCTGGCCAGCGCCATCGTAAACTACCTGTCGGCACACGAAGCGCAACCCTGCGAAGTGACCTCGTTCGTCAGTCTGACCGGGCGTGGAATCCGTTTTACGGCCGGCAACGCGGACTACTGGCTCGGCAGCCGCAACCTGATGGCCGAACAAGGCGCCGCGCCGGCCGAAGAAACGGACGTGCGGATCGAAACGGCCCAGCAGACTGGCGCAAGCATCGTCTATTTCGGCACGGCCGACCGACTGCTGGCCGTCATCGTTATCAACGATACGCTGAAAGCGACCACGCCGCCCGCCCTCGACCAACTGCGCAGGCTGCACATCGACATCGCCATGCTGACCGGAGACAGCCGTAAGACAGCGGCCGCGCTGGCCGAACGGCTCGGCATCCGCCATTACCGGGCCGAAGTGTTGCCCGACGACAAAGACAAATACATCCAGCAATTGCAGCGGGAAGGTAAGCGCGTAGCGATGGTCGGCGACGGCATCAACGACTCGCAAGCGCTGGCTCGCGCCGACGTCAGCATCGCAATGGGGCACGGCACCGACATCGCAATGGACGTCGCGATGGTCACGCTGATGAATTCCGACTTGCTGCTGCTGCCGAAAGCCTACGTTCTGTCGCGCAAAACCGTCCGGCTGATCCGGCAGAACCTGTTCTGGGCGTTTATTTACAACCTGATCGGCATCCCGATCGCGGCCGGCGTGCTCTACCCGCTGTACGGCATCCTGATGAATCCGATGCTGGCCGGAGCCGCCATGGCGTTCAGTTCCGTATCGGTAGTCGCCAACAGCCTGCGTCTGAAATGGATGTCCACAGGAACGCCGCCTCTTTCGTCCGGCCGCCCGAACAACGTTCGCGCCGATTAAAACACAGAACGCTCTCCCCGGTCGGGGAGAGCGTTCTGCATATCGGATAAAATCCGCAGGTACTATTTCAGCCGCATCAACGCTGCGATTTCTTTCGGCAGGTCGGTGTTGTCCATGATCCCGTTGATCCGGTCGGCGCACGCGCCGTACAGGTAAACGGGCACCAACGTACCGGTATGTCCGGTCGTGCCGAACTGGTATCCGATCCCGCTTTCGGAGAGCGTGAAATCAGTCTTGTTGCTCGTGATCGACAGTCCGGAAGTTTCGTGATCGGCCGTCACGACGACCAGCGTGCCGGGATGGGTGTCGGCAAAATCCATCGCAGCGCCGACAGCCCGTTCGAAATCGCGCGTCTCGGCCAGGATGCCTTCCGCATTGTTGGCGTGCCCTTCCGAATCGATCTGCGATCCTTCGATCATCACCATGAAACCCTTTTTGGAGCCGGCCGCATTGTTCGACAGGATTTCGAGCGCCTTTTTGGTCGCATTGCACAGGTAGTTTTCGTCGCGGCCCTTCATCACCGTCGGCATGTACTCGTCGGCGAACAGTCCGACCACCTTGCCGCGGTCCACCCCGTTCAGTTCGTTCATATCGTACACGACGCGGTAGTCCTTCGTTTTCAGCGCGTCGATCAGCGGCTTGCCGTCCTTCTGTCCTTCCTGCAGGAACTTCTTGCCGCCGCCCAACGCAACGTCCACGCCGCTTTCGACGAACTGCTCGGAAATTACGTCCAGATCGCCGCGGCTGGGCACGTGTGCGAAGAAAGCGCCCGGAGTCGCATGTTGTAGGTAGACGGTTACGACCAAACCGGTCTGGTATCCCTCCTCTTTGGCCCGCTCCATAATCGATTTGAAAATCTGCCCGTCGGGCCCCATTCCGAGCATACCGTTATCGGTTTTGTTCCCCGATGCCAGAGCGGTCCCGGCAGCGGCCGAATCGGTTACGCGGTTGTTCGCCGAATAGGTCTTAATCAGGGCGATGTTCCCGCTGCGGTCGAACGCCGTGGGCCGGTAGCCGTTCTCAAGCATCATCATCGACACTTGCGACAATCCCATCCCGTCGCCAATCATGTAAATCACATTCTTTACCGCGCATTTTCCGCTTTTTTTCGGGCCCGGTCCGGATTTGGCCGACAAATCCGCCGTCAATGCGGCCATCCATACGACAAGCAGTCCCAAGACAATTTTTTTCATCTTCTTCTATTTTTAAGTTGACAAAATCTGTTTTTCGCTTAACAAAGATACGATTTTTACCCGAAGGTAGCGGTTAAGTTCCCGTTAAAATGATTTTCGAGCAAAAAATGCGGACGGATAATTTGTGCGAAACGAAATATTTGCTACTTTTGCACTCGCAAACGCCGAATGACGGCGGGATAGCTCAGCTGGTTAGAGCGCATGATTCATAATCATGAGGTCCGGGGTTCAAGTCCCCGTCCCGCTACTATAAAAGGTTATGACTTCCGTCATAACCTTTTTCGTTTATCAACTTAGTAAAATCGCGAGTTACACACATACCCATAAAGCGATGCGACATCCGCTTCGCTTTATCGACGGATATCGATGCTATCAAATCAAACAGTCACACCTAATCGCTCCGCTTATTCAATTTCTCCAGAATTTCTTTAAAATCATATTTATACATCTCCTCCATATTATAATTCAGCGCATACAAATCCCCGTTGATCAAATCGACGGCATACGCAGAAACAAACCGATCCAATTTCACTTCGGCCAATGGATTCCCATCCCAGTCGAAAAACTGAATCACCGGCTTTTTCGACATCTCCTTTCCGATATTTTCTCTTTTCTCACCCAGGTACAAAGCGCCGAAAAAATCAGGGAACGCGACCAGATCCATATAAGTGCGCTTTCTGCTTTGGGGATCGAGATCTTGCACGTCGCCGATACGATCCAACTGTCTGCCGACACAAATCGTTTTCCCGAAAGAGCCGTCCGGAGAATATACGTTAATCTGATTTAATCTGTTAGGAGCTTCGACAATCCGGCTACCGTCGGCATTGCATTTCGTTGCCGTCGACAGAATATTAAAATCTTCTCCCGCACGCACGGAAGAAAAATTTAACTTTTCGAGATTCTCCGGAATCGTTTTTTCTCCTTTATGCAGAATGTATCTTATTTGTCGGGTATGCTCTTCATTAATCTCTTTACATAAAAAAGTCGTACTGTCCAATACGATAAACGCCGTCAGATTCCGAGGAAAAGAATCTTGCATCATTCTCATACGAAGCGCCTTGTTTTTTATCGTTTCAGATAAGTCCATTTTATAGGATTTCCCTGTCGGAAAACTGTATATAATAGCTTTGAGCCGGCCTTGCTCTTTCAGAAAATTTTGCTGCTTCACCCAAGGCGAAGACAACAGTTCGTTGGGTCCGTTTCCCTTCATCAAATATTTCCCCAAATGCTTATATTCGGGCAATGAGACAAGCGACCAGTACCCCTTATTATCGGATGTGGAAATAAGCAGCAATGAATCCCGAATAACAATACTCGATACCCCGATTACATCCGGATCGAAAAGCGTCCCCTGGCCGATCGTAAAAGTTTGCGGAAACGTATCGACATATGCGACCTCGTCCAGAATCATGTAATCCGCCGAAGGAACGACAGCCTGTCGGCAGGCTGAAACAAAAAAAGAAAACGCTACGACCGAAACAACACATCGTTTATTCATACCCAATCCTATTAAAACTCCGCTCTTATTTACAAATCAACAATTATTTGGAACACTTACCCCGACCGTACCATGTGCATTTGGAACGACATATTCCACAAAACTACGTGATCCGCAACGGAACACCGGCTCAACCTAATTTTTTCCTATATTAAATCCTCATCAGCGAAGATATTTTATCCAAATTTACTATTTAAAGTTCAATTCTCATCGCATTTTTATTCTTTTCATACTCCTAATTCAGCATGACTATCGACTAGATCGCCGATTCCGAAATCGAAACCGAATTCATTTTCCTTATATAAAATGGATTCGATTCCCGAATGAATCGTTATATTTGTATCAAACACGGAAGATGACACTCCGAAAAAAGTCTCAAAAAACTCGCTGAATCGAACGTACCGACAACCATTTACAAAACTCGTATCATTACCAACTAACCCCAAATTATTATGAAACGTTTCTTGACATGCTGCCTTCTGGCGGCAACCCTGGCCTGGTTCGGATGCGCCGAAAACCCGTCCAAAGGCAATGTCGGTTCTAATTCCGGCACCGACTCGACCTCCGTAACCGAAGGCCCCGTCCCGATGACCCATATCCTGATTTGCTGCCGCAGCGCGAACGAAGGAGTCATCAAGTTCAAGGTAGGCGACAAATGGATCACCGATCACGATTACAAAAACATCGACCAGGCCCGCGCGATCCTTTCCACGATCCAACAGGCCGGCATCAACAACGTGATCATCGACCTGACCAATCCCAGCCAATGGGCGACCGTTCCCGCGAGCTGGCCAGGATGCCAGCCCAACGAAAACGCCCTGTGGGACGTGGATACCAAGTACCAGCTCGAAACCATCGAGACGGTGTGCAACGAACTGGGGATGCAGTTCATCATGTTCATCGGCAACCCGGCAGCCCACACGTTGGCCTACTGGAACGGCATCGCCAAACGCATCTGGGAAAACTGGGCCCAGAAGGATGTTTACCGCAAATACGGCTACGGAGACGACCGGCCGATGCTGGTGGTTTTCTACATGGGCGAAAACTTCCGGGAAATGTACGACGCCGCGCCGGACAACGAGAAAGACTACCTGGCTAAATTCCGGATCGGCACCTGCCAGGTCAACTCCCCGATGGATTTCGTCGCTTCGGACGGATGGGGTTACCGCAACCGCTCTTCGAGTTCGGATAACACGGTGCGGTTCGTCTGCCCGAACGAAGGAGTGGCTCCCGCAGACTGGAAACGCAGCACGCTGGATCAATGGAAAGAGAAAGTAGCCTGGGCAGGCGAAGCGTCCGAATACTGCATCTTCGGCTCATACGACGACACGTGCGATGCGATCTTCTGGGGAATTGCCGACACCAAAGAGAGCAAAACGGCCCACAAACGCTATCCCAACGGAGAAAAACCGGACGATTATTACAATGTAGTAAAAGAATATCTTTCGAACCGGGACAAATAACAATAAGAAGTTACATCCGCTTTCGAACATCCATACCGGCAAGCGGCCCGTATCCCGATTTTTCACCGTCGGGAGATATACATAAAAAGGTTCGGAGAATTTCCGAACCTTTTTATATGCTAAAATAAATTCGGAAACGCTCTTTCGGAGCGTTTCCAAAAGCGTGGAGCAGCCGCAAACAATTGCAGCCGTTCTACGCTTATTTTCTTCCGGCAGATTTCCGGTCAGGAGTCGTTTTCAGTCTCCCCGGAATTTTTACCGGAGCGTTCGGCATTCATGGCTTTGTACTTGTCGATCATCGAATGGACGAAGTTATACCCGGACATACTCCATTGCACGATGTTATAGATCAGGTTGGCCTTCCCGGTGATCTGCTCCATCAGGTAGCCCACCGAGAACATCTTCGAGATCCCGCGGTAATCGTCCCGCAACCTCCGTTCGACCGCGTCCAATTCATTTTCCACGCGCAAGCGTTCGATCTTGACGTCCTGCAGCGAACGGATCCGCTGATAATGTACTTTACTCATCGTCCGAATGTTTTTTACGCATGTCATACACCATTTTGCCGAACATCCTGGCCATCTGATCGACGATCAGCCTGCGGCGTACCGCATATACGATCGCCGCCAGCACGACGAACAGCCCTCCCATCAACAGTATGGCGCCGAGCATCGACCCGATTAACATGCCGATCACCCACGTCAGGGCCACGGCAAAGAACATCGCGGCGATCCACAGCAAAACAATCAGGACGACCACGCCGAACAGCGCGTTGAAAAAGGTCGAAAGATTCTCGATCAGGCCGAGCCGCAGACGATCCGCATAGAGCGCCGCATAATCCTTCACATCCCGAGTCGCCTGTCCGATCCGGCCCCTGTCGTTGTTTTCCATACCTACGGCGGATTTACTGTTGTTTGTGGGCGTACAATTCCTCCTCTACGGCATCCTTTACCTTCTGCTCGCCGTGTTTGATCTTATCGACGATTTTGTGACGCGTGTTCTGCCCCGAATCGGGAGCCAGCAGCAGGGCTACGACCGCACCGATGGCAGCTCCGCCCAGAAACGAAAAAAAGCATTGACCTTTCATGACTTTAATTTTTTAAGGTTTGAAAAATAATTTCTGAAATACCGGATTACAGTGTTCCGTATTCGGTTTTAACAAAAAACAAACCACAATTCCCATTTCACGGAAAAATTGCGGACTTTCCGGCAATCCGGCCAAAAATAAAAACGGAGCTTTTTCAGAAATACCGCTCCCCTGCCATAAGGAAATTTACAAATCCGGGCCCCAGACACGCATCATCCGCACAACTCCTTCCCCCTAAAAAAACAGAGCCGATATTGCTATTTTAATGATATTATAATTTTCGTATAAATTACGAATCCCCCAAAGCAAACCTAAAGACAATCGACCATGCTAAAAAAACTGAACCTTGAAAAATTTGCCATGGTAGCTACATGGAAGAAGACGAGAAAAGCACGGTAATCGGCGGAGACTGGTATTACGTCGCATCTACCAACCGGCTCGAAAGCATAGGACCGGGGATAATGCACGAATCATCGAAGACAAAACGACATTAATGAATAACAGATATTCGTCTTTAAGCTTGCGACAAAATTCCACGAGTCTGAACACGGCAGAGTCGGGACAACAAAATGCGGTTCTTAGGGCGATGGGACGATGGTCGGTATCAATTCAAATGTACCCATAAGTGCTGCAAACTATGGAAGTACAGGCAGAGGAACAAGTTTTGCACAAACTTTACAAACATTAGATTCAATTACGAACCAACCGGTTACTGCCATTGCCATAAATTCCGGAACTAACTTTTTTAACGCAGCCAATTTCTACGATTAAATGTGCGTTCTTATTTAATGAGAACGTCCATTCCGACCAATATGCAAATAACCAATGATTTATAGTATTTGTTTGTTCGCCGAAATAAATTCAGCTATTGGAAACCTGCAAGCCCGGGATTCCGTACAACACTCCGATCCTCAAACCATTTTTCGTTCGAACGAGACGAAGCGCCCGTTATACGAGTAACCTTCAAAAACGGACAAATAGTATCGGTCACCGATGGCCCCTTGATTCAACCCTTTTGCCGCATAAAAAAAGAGTCCCCCGAATGCTCGGAGGACTCTAAGGAGGCGGCTACCTACTCTCCCAC
>NZ_JAQDED010000007.1:0-139072 GCF_027665465.1 Candidatus Alistipes pullistercoris
CTGCCGCTAGCGTTTATCCTGAGCCAGGATCAAACTCTCCATTGTAAAAAATTTAAATCTTAGCTCTACTCAAAGGTATGTTGAAAATTATTACCGTCTTTATCAGACTGGTAAGAATAAACTTTAGCTGCTTAAATACTTCAAAGAACTTATTCTTTTCTTACAAAATTTCGTCGTTTCAACGCCCTGTAAAATTCTTATCGAACTTTCGGGGCCACAAAGGTAAAGAGTATTTTTCAAATATCCAAACTTTCGCTGAGAAACTTTCGAAATATTTTTAAAGAACCTTGTTGTTAAACTTCCGTTTCAATCGTCTAACGGGGCGCAAAGATATGTGTTCGTTTCGAAACTACCAAATCTTTTTTTGAAAATTTTCAAACCTTTTCAGAACGCTTTGCCAGACTTGTCTTTCGTTTAGCGGGTGCAAATATAGAGACTTTTAAAGTTTCTTTCCAAATATTTCGGAAACATTTTTTCACTATTTTCCCGACCAAACGTACAAACCGTTATATACAAACGCATTAACGACGCCACGAAAGTTCGCTTTTATACGAGGATCCGTCGCACGCAACCCGCCGAATACGACATTTCGTCGGAAACGGCCGCAGAAATCGGCTGCCGTTTTTTCCGGGAATTCGAATCGCTACCGCAAATCCGTACCGCGCGAACCGTAGGATTTCGCCACTTACACCGTCCGGTTCTGCCAGCCGCGTCGAAAAAACGTCCGGAAATTTCCCGAAAAAACATCCGTTTTTCGGTATCTGTCGACCGAAAGCGTCCGAAAACCGTCGTTCCGGACGGTAAAAAATCCGGCACCGGCCGTCGGTGCGACCGCATTAGTCGGAAATCCGGCAACGGATTTCCGATCCGCTACCGGGAAAGCCGGGCCCAATCGGACGAAAAATAGGCCGCCTGGAGTTTTTCGAGCATCGCCGAATCGTTTTCCCGCATAAATAAATTTTCGAGATCCTTATAAATATAGAATTGCAGCCAGTAACCGTCGCGGTATTGCTCGCGCAGCGAGGAAGGCTGCTGCTGTTTGGCATACCAAAGGGTATTCAATCCGAAACGTTCGGCCGCCTTTCGGGCAGCGACCGCATTCGCCCACATCTTGCCGGACACCTTTTTATATAGACGGGTGAAATCGCCGTATTTGAAATCCGAAACGTCGATCAGTTCGCACCTGTCGTCCACGCCCAGGGCTTTCAGTTCGATCTTCGTCTCAAAAACCCGATCTCCGTCCAGATCGTATTCGATGCAGTCGAGAAAGCCGTTATCGTCGGTATCGGTATATTTGACCGTTGCGAAACTTTTAGGAGCCTTGTTCTGCCACGACCGGTCGTATCCCTGGAAATAACGGGCCGTTTGGTCGATGCGCCAGCACCCCCACTCCGCGCCGTACAGGTGGATACGCCCGTCGAAACGGCCGACATACAACCGTCCTCCGCCGGAATTGTCCAGATCCCACTCCCCGCGGTCGCCGGCCCAATCGGATTGGGGATGATTGTCCACGCCGCCTTTACCCGAACCCATTTTGAACGGGTCCATCGGATAATAGAACTCGACCCGTTCCCAACGGGCGCAATCGTCGTCCTCGTCGAACACCAGGTAGGCCTGCTTCCACTCTCCCCGGCGATAGATCAGATTCCAGGCGTTCTTATGGTCGGCATAAATCAGTTCGGTCAGCTCGCGAAAACGCGGGTCGATGAAAAAGCGGTCGGCCTCGGGCAACCCGCGCATGTTCCGCAACGCGTGCACCTGATCCGTATAATCGAACCCGCCGCCCATAAAGCCGAGCGTACAGTCGAAATCGAAATCGTTGCCCGGCGCATTGTCGTTGTCCAGATCGACGGCGATCGATACCCAATCGGCCCGGCCGGCAACCTGCTGCTTCTCGAATCCGTCGGCCTGAGCCGCCGGATCGGGCTGCGGCGTATCGACAATCCGGATCGCCATCTCCGACAGTCCGTCGCGGTCGGGATCGTAGAACAGGAACGGATTCTCCCAGTTCAGCCGCAGGTCTTTCATCTGATCGGTCGACGTATGTATCTTGATAAAGGCCGACTGCCCGCTGTAATCGGTATAAAAATCCGAGATGCCGTACTTCTCCCAGCATTCGAGCAACATCGTGTTCCAGTTGATATAGTTGAACACCCCGTCGCGGTCGGTATCCAGCACGATCATGTAGTGCCCGTTCGGCCATCCCCGCGCGACGCCCTCTTTCGGATACTCGGCGATCAACTGCAAGTCGGCCCGGCCGTCGCCGTCCAGGTCGGCATACTTGACGACCAAGTCGTAAACGCCGTCCTTGTCGCGGTCGATCAGCAAGCAGTCGTTGTCGAGATCGCCTTCGAGGTCGCCTTCCCGCATATCGCCGTCGTCGTCGAGCCACAGCACGGGAATATCGTCCCGCGTGACGCTGCGGATCGCATCCGGCTTCCCGTCCCCGTTCAGATCGAGGTACTCCGGCACAAAGCCCGTCGGAGGAGGGGGCAGTCGGAAAGAACCGATCTGCAACTGTCGGTTCCAATAGTCGGATGAACCGCCGCGCGCATGCACCGTACCTACGGCACATGCCAGCAAACCGCAAAGGATGATCTCTTTTCTCATGGGGTAGACAAGGTTTTAGGTTATCGATTCCGAAGCAAAATAATCGGACGGCATGCCAACTCGACATTCGCGTCAATGCAACCGTTTGCACAAAAATAGCATATTTTCCGGACAATAAAGAATCTATATTTATCACATAAACAGCCTAAAGTTACTGTTTCATAGAAAATCATGCTCTCCACAAATCAAAAAAAGAACAAAAAAAAAAAAAAAAAACTAATCAAGAGTTTTTTATATTTTACAAATAATATAAATTCGAAAATATTTTCAATAAACCTTAAAACATTGTATTTTTACGAAAACGATCGTATTTAAAAGTTTTTCTATGCTGGTTCTCTTTTGTGCTGGAGCTTCTATTTATCTTACCGACAAAAGCACATCAATCAAATCGATCACCATGGGCAGTATAGAAGCTTTAGCCCGAAGCGAATCAGAAGGCTCGAAAGGAGTATCCGTCCCTTACACTGCCGATTGCCCTGTGTATGAAGTTCTCTATGATTCGCAGGGCAATCCGTATTTCGCCGCTACCGGAGAGTTTACCAAAGGGCATGGTAATACATGCACGGCAGGCAGTGGTTCCTGTACTCCCGAACCGGCATGTCTTCAACTTTAATCGAGTGACAAATTTCCGGACCGTCTTTTAAGACGGTCCGGAATAAATAATAAAATTATTTATGAAAATTCCCCTGTATTTATTCACCCTATTTTTTTTCTGGTGCTGCGTATCAAAAAACGATCGCCAGGCAATGACCGACATTTCCGGAATGAGAGAAGTCGTTTTCGATGATAAAAATACCATAAACATAGACAGCGTTATTGCCAACTATCGGTTCGTTCGATTAGATTCTACCGACAATTTTCCAATCGGGGAGCTCTGGCAAACACTTATTACGGACGATCACATAATTCTGGTGGATAAACTTCATTCGAAATCTGTTTTCATTTTCGATAAAACAGGAAAAAACAAAGCGATCACTCACCGCCAAGGTAGAGGTCCGCAAGAATACATATCTTTATTCCACGTAACGCTAACCCCTGACCGACAAAAAATCGCGATCGTCGACGATTTAGGGAAAAAAGTAGTTTTTTTCGACCTGGCTGGAAATTTCATAGAAAGCAAAAAGATTCCGACAACGTTTTTGACGCTCGAATATGCCTCGGCAGACAAAGCGGTCGGCGCAACATACAGAGAGAATCCGGCAGAAGCCGTATCGCCCGGTTCCAAGCATACCGACAATCTAATTTTATTTATGGATCGTAATTTTAATCCCGAAAGCAGCGCTATTCGGAACCGCTATCTCGCCATTTCGTCCACGAAACCCACTTTGAAAAAATTCGGAAACGACATTCAGATCAATCCTTATTTTTGCGATACGATCTACCAGGCGACTCCCGACGGGCAGTTAACGGGAAAATATCACCTGAATATGACATCCATCAATGGCGCCTGCAATTTACCGCCCGACATCACCCAGGAAAGCCTGGAAAAGATGTATAAAACGAATTCTTTCTTTTACGGAGATTATGCGGACGGAAAAGATTTCGCTTTATTCAATATCTCCACACCTCCGCGTGAAATCATAGCGCCTTACCTGTATTCAAAAACGACCGGCAAAACCTACCGGTTAACTCTGCCTCCACGTAACAACGAAGATTTCTTTACAAAAATTTTCCTTAACGGCTCTTGCGCTTGTTACGAAAATCTTTTTATGGCTGTCATCCCTGCCTACAGAATTATCCTCGGTTCTTCTCCCGCCTGGAAAGAACGACATCCCGAAGTGATGGACGGCTTAACCGAAAACAGCAACCCCGTATTGGTATTTTATGAGCTCCGAGAGCCCGGAAACAATAAGAACAACTACTAACCTGAAAATCGTATTCGCGTTGAGAAAAAATGGAGTTTTAATTCTTCTTTTAATCGTATTGCTTATTACAGATCTCATTTTGATGCGCCGTACAATTATCTCGCACAAAGAAATCCGCATCAAAGATTCTGTCATTCATTCCATAGTATCCGACAATTTCGCTTTGGAATATATAGGAAGCAACTTGTTTTATACTTTCGAATATGACGGAATGAAAATTCAGGATATTCCGATAAAAGATACTGCAGACCGCACGGTTTCTTTGCAAAAAGTCGTATGCGAAAAACCGGCGCTTATTTTCCGCTATCAGCAACGCGATTGCTCCGAATGCATCGCATTCGGTCTTTCCCAATTAGCCGAGTTTGCAGAATCGGCTTCAATTCAAACTATTATATTCGCCGGATACAGTGAAACATATCCATTTAAACAGAGAACGAAAACCATACGGACCAAAAATATAGCGCTATATAACATCGAAAAAATTCTGCCGGTGGATAAACAACAGATCCCTTATTGTTTTATACTCCATCCAGATCTACATATAAGCGAGCTATTTATTCCTGACAAATCTTTTCCGGAAGTGATGAAACGCTATATGCAAATACTGAAAGCGAAGTACTCCTTTATCCAATAAACCATTCGTAGATTTTAAAATCGAAATCTTTTCTTCGTCTCCCCGAATTTCCGAATACAAACCAACAAGGTGCACTTAAAAAAAAGTGCACCTTGTTATATGTAGACAACACCGAACAACAACCTAAACGGCGGCGGCGATGAAATCGCCCACCTCGGTCGTCGAAGCGGCCTTGCCTGCGGCGCTGACGAGGTCTTCTGTGACGACGCCCGCCTCGATCGCCTTGTTGACGGCGTCGCGGATCGCTTTGCCTTCTTTTTCGAGTCCCACGTGTTCCAGCATCATCGCTGCGGACAAGATCGTCGCCATCGGGTTGGCAATGTTTTTACCGGCCGCCTGCGGGTAGCTGCCGTGAATCGGTTCGAACAGGGCCACTTTCGCTCCGACCGAAGCGGACGGAAGCATACCGAGCGAACCGCTGATTACGCTCGACTCGTCGGTCAGGATATCGCCGAACAGGTTCTCGGTCACGATCACGTCGAAGTGCGTCGGGCGCTGGATGATCTGCATCGCGGCGTTGTCGACGAACATGAATTCGACGGTAACGTCCGGATACTGCGGAGCCATCTCTTTGGCAATCTGACGCCACAGGCGCGACGTGGCGATCACGTTGGCTTTGTCCACGACGGTCAGCTGTTTGCGGCGCTTGCGGGCCAGGCCGAACGCCAGGTGCAGGATGCGTTCCACCTCTTCGCGGGTATAAACACAGGTATCGTAGGCCGTGTTGCCATCCTCGCTACGGCCCTGCGGACGACCGAAATACATACCGCCGGTCAGTTCGCGCACGCACAGAAAATCGGCGCCTTTGACGATCTCGGTTTTCAGCGGGGAACGATCGGCCAGCGAATCGAACACGGCCAACGGACGCAGGTTGGCATACAAGCCGAGCGACTTGCGCATCCGGAGCAGCCCCTGTTCCGGACGCACCTTGGCCGACGGATTGTTATCGTACTTCGGATCGCCGATCGCCCCGAACAGCACCACATCGGCTCCCTGGCAAACGGCGTGCGTTTCGGCCGGATACGGATCGCCGGTCGCGTCGATCGCGCAAGCGCCTACAAGCGCTTTCTGGTAGTTGAACGTGTGTTTGTACTTTGCGGCAACGCTATTCAAAACCTTTACCGCTTCGCCCACGATTTCCGGGCCGATGCCGTCCCCGGGCAAAAGAGCAATTTTCAATTCCATCATTTATTCAATTTACAAATCAGTAATCCATTCATTTCGCGCACCGTTCCGCCGACTCCGGACTTTCCCGCCCCCTACGGCAAATAAGGCGTATAGCGCCACGTTTTCCGGCGGCCGTCCTTCAGCACGACCGTCACCCGGTCGCCCGGACGAAACGGACGCCCGGCGGCCTCTTCGATCCGAACCGTTTTCCGGCCGCGGGACGACTGCTCGGCAGAGACATACCGCAGGCTATCGGCCGCATCGGAGATCCGGTACCGGAACACGCGCAGACTGTCCTTCCCGAACTCCAGATCGAAACGGACGCGTCCGTCGGCATCCGTCAGCACGAAAGTCCCTTTCGCCGGAAATCCGCCCGGCAGGGCCGGCTGCGGATGCCGCCTCCCCAGGCCGCAGACGCTCCCGGCCAGCATAATCCCGACGATGAATCCAGCGAACGTTTTCATAACTTCTACTCCATCAGAATCGGTTTCGGTTCCAGAGCCGGATCGGCGAGCGGCCGGTCGGCGACCGATTTGGTCGAAGTCCGCGGAATCAGCGGACTGTGATTCAACACGAAGTCGATCCGGTCGCGCTGATCGGCCGTCACGGATGTCCGGTCGCCCAGATAATAGTCCATCACGTTGGTCGAACGGAAACGGACGCCGCTGCAGGAAGTCCGGTATTCCAGCTGTTTCCACTCCTCTTCGGTCGTTTCGGGCTTATTCAATTCGTTAAACAGCACCATATACTCGGGACGGCTGTACTTCGGCGTATCGCTGCAATAGTCGTCTCCGTAATCGTCCACGTCGGCGCACAGATCACCCTGTCCGTCGGCAAAAGCATGGAAAAGACCGAGATAATGCCCCATCTCATGCCACAGCGTGAAAGCGCCCTCTTCCTCACTGAAGAAGCTATTATTCAGCGTCATGCCATGCATGTAAGTAGGCAGATAGTCCTGATAAACATCCTTTTCATCGAGTACCAACCCGTCCAGCGGATAACGGGAAGCGGCGAACGGCAAATGCGTGATTCCGGTCACCGTAGCGCCCGCATCGGCTTCTTCCTGCGAAGATTTGAAGCCGAACACCCATATATTGACGTATTGGTTCGGATCCCAGAATATTCCGGCATTGGCCGATCCCTCCGGATGTTTCGAATCCATAAAAGCCACCGGATCCATCGACCCTGCGCCGGCGTACGATACCCGGTGTATCCCCGGCTCCGCCATTTTGTTCCCCTGCGGATCGGTCGCGGCAAGCTTGAACGACACGTTGACGGCGACGCTCGCGCCTCCGCCGAAAAGCGTAGCCGCATAAAACGCATTCAACCGGTTGATATGCCGCACGAAAACCGACTGCGCCGGATTCTGCTGCGCGTCGGTCGCATCCTCGTACAGCACATGGAACACGACCGGCAGCGGCCGTCCTTCGTACCCCGAAGAGCCTCCCGATGAACCTCCCGACCCACCGCTTTCCGTCTTGTCCGTACAAGCCGTAAGGCACGACACGAATAACCAGATTCCGAATAAAATACTTTTTTTCATCCTTGCGATATTTTCTGTTTATGCCGTGCCACCGGCACGCGCGGTTTCAGGTATTCCCTGCACGGTGCATCGGACGACATCCGCCTACCGGCATTTCCGCCGAATCAATCCGCTTTCAACGTCGTACCGCCGTATCCTTTTTCGGCGACAGCGTCGGCGCTGCAAATCGCCACGCTCCGCACCCCGTGTTCAATCGCGTCGAACGCATTCTCGAGTTTCGGCAGCATACCGTCCGCCACGATCCCGTCCGCACGAAGCTGCGCAAACCGCGCCGGCGTAATCTCCGGGATCACGCTGCGGTCGTCGTCGACATCCATCAGCACGCCCCGTTTCTCGAAACAATAGACCAATTCGGTCTCGAACGTCCCGGACAGCCCGACGGCCATCGTACGGGCCACCGTATCGGCGTTCGTATTGAGCAGGCTGCCGTCGGCGCCGTCCACCGTAATCGGCGCGACGACCAACGTATAACCGGCGTCGATCAGCGTTTTCGCAGTCGCCGTCCCGAAACGCTTCAACTCCGGATCGCCGACGAAACCGTAATCGACCGGCTTCGGATTGCGCCGCCGGGATACGATCAACCCGCCGTCGGCGCCGCACAAACCGACCGCATTGCAACCGGCTGTTCGTAACTTAGCTACAATCGTTTTGTTGATAAGTCCGGCGTAAACCATCGTCACCACTTTCAGCGTCTCGGCATCCGTCACCCGGCGACCGCCGATCATCTGCGTCTCGATCCCGAGCGCCTTGCCGATCGTCGTGGCGATCTTGCCGCCGCCGTGCACCAGCACTTTCGGCCCTTCGAGCGACGCGAAATCCTGCAAAAAACGATCCAGCTTCTCGGAGTTATCGACAACGTTTCCGCCTATTTTGACAACTTTTAACATCTTTTGCACATTAGACTGTTAATAACTTGCGCAGTGCGGCGAGCAATGCATCGACATGCTCTTTTTTGACATTCAGCGCCGGCAGCAGGCGGAACACGTTCTTGTTTCCGGACGAACCGACGAAAATCTTCTCGTCGAACAACAGCTTTTTACGCAACGGGGCGGAATCTTCGAACAGTTCGATTCCGATCATCAGGCCTCGCCCGCGAACCTCTTTCACGCCGGGCAGCTTTTTCAGCTCGGCCGTCAGGTATTCGCCGATTTCGCGGGCGTTGTCGATCAGTCGATCCCCGGCCATTACGTCGGCGACGGCAATCGCAGCGGCGCATCCCAGGTGGTTGCCGCCGAATGTCGTACCGAGCATACCCAACTTCGGCGCAATGTGCGGCGCAATCGCAATGGCCCCGATCGGAAACCCGTTGCCGAGCCCCTTGGCCATCGTATAAATATCGGCATGGACGTCTGCCCAATCCGATGCATAGTACTGCCCGGTACGTCCGCAGCCGCACTGCACCTCGTCGGCGATGTAAACCGCATTGTAGCGGTCGCACAACGAACGGATTTTGCGCAGGAACTCGCGGCTCGCGATACGGATGCCGCCAACGCCCTGAATCGCCTCGACGATCACGGACGATATTTCGTTATTTTTAAACGCTTCCTCCAGAGCGGCCTCGTCGTTCAACGGAACGAAGATCACGTTGTCGGTACGGTTGACCGGAGCGACGATATTCGGATTGTCGGTAGCAGCCACCGCAAGCGACGTACGGCCGTGAAAGGCGCCTTTCATCGCGATCACCTTGCTTTTTCCGTTATGGAACGACGCCAGTTTCAAGGCGTTTTCGTTCGCCTCGGCTCCCGAATTGCACAGGAAAAGCTGGTAATCCCGCTTGCCGGAAAGTTCGCCCAACTTATCAGCCAACTCGCGCTGCTGGTCGATAATTACCGAATTCGAATAGAATCCGATATGCTTCAACTGGTTTACGACCGTATCCACATAGTGCGGATGCGTGTGCCCGATCGAAATTACGGCATGTCCGCCGTACATATCCAGATAACGGGTTCCTTTATCGTCCCAGACGTACGAGCCCTCGGCGCGTACGATATCGATATCCCACAGGGGGTACACTTTGAACAAATCCATATTTTCCGATTTTTTGAGTAAAACAATTTTTCCGAAACGCCCCGGCGAGTCCGCAACCTCTGCACCGTCCGTAAAATTTCGTTAAAACGCGACCGGTTTCAAGCGCAACCCCGCACGCTCGTCCAGACTGAACATCAGGTTCAGGTTCTGCACGGCCTGGCCGGAGGCTCCTTTCAATAAGTTGTCGATCGCACTCATAACCAACAACTTGTCGCCGTGTTTCTCGAGCGACAACACACACTTGGCCGTATTGACCACTTGCTTGAGATAGATGTTCCGGTCGCTTACGAACGTCAGCGCGGCATCCGCATAGAAATCGCCGTAGACCTTCTGCACCTCTTCGAGCGACAGCGGACAGTCTACATAAATCGACGCGATGATCCCGCGCGCGAAATCGCCCCGATACGGAATGAAATTGATCGCATGAGAGAACGACGGCATCAGCGCACGGACGCTCTCGCCGATTTCGTTCAGGTGCTGGTGTTCAAACGCCTTATAGACCGACAGGTTGTTGACCCGCTGGCTGAAATGCGAAGTCGGGGCCAGTTTCTGCCCGGCGCCGGTCGAACCGGTGACGGCCGTTACCTGCACGTCGCCCGTCAGCAGCCCGGCCGCAGCCAACGGCAGTATGCCCAGTTGCAGGCAGGTCGCAAAACACCCCGGATTGGCGATGTTGCGCGCCGCGCGGATCTTTTCGCGGTTCAGTTCCGGCAGGCCGTACACGAACTGCCTGTTCCCGATCGAAGCAGTCGCCTGCAGCCGAAAATCCTGGCTCAGGTCGATGATCCGCACCGAATCGGGAATCGGCGTGGCTTCTAAAAATTTGCGGGCATCGCCGTGGCCGACGCACAGCATCAGCGCATCGACGTCGGTACGCAACTGGTCCGTAAAACGCATATCGGTTTCGCCCAACAGGTCGATATGCACGTCGCTCAGACGGTTGCCGCCGTTGCTGTTGCTGTGTACGAACGCCAGCTCGACATCCGGGTGATTTAAAAGAATACGGATAGCCTCGCCACCCGTATATCCTGCACCTCCTATAATACCTACTCTTACCATAAGAATCCGGTTCAGAAATTACACGTTAATGTACTACGCTTTTCGAGCAAACGTTGATTACGATTACCCCCGCAACGATGAGTCCCATCCCGATCAGGGCCGGCAGATCGAGCTTCTGGCCGAACAGTACGACGGCCGCCAGCGAGACCAACACGATCCCCACGCCGCTCCATATCGCATAGGCAATCCCTACGGGCATCTCCCGCAACGTGAGGCTCAGCAGGTAGAACGCTACGCCATACCCCACAACCGTAAGCACCGACGGCCACAACCTGCTGAACGACTCCGAAGATTTCAGCGCGCTCGTCGCAACAACCTCCGAAACGATCGCCAGCAACAGGTAGACCCACTTCATCGCTATTTCAGTTTTTCGTTTACCTTATAATAAATTTTATTCTGGTTGCCGAAGATTTTACCGAAACCCTTGACATCTTCGCTCGTCCAATCGTTCATCGTCTCGCCGTAAGCGCCGAACTTGTTGCTCATCAGGTCGTGATCGCTCTTGATGCCGACCAATACGAAACGGTACGGGTGCAGTTCGACGTAAACGTCGCCGCTGACCGTGCGCTGCGTGCTTTCGAGAAACGCTTCGAAATCGCGCATCACCGGATCGTAATACTGTCCCTCGTGCAGGTAGTTGCCGTAAAAGGCCGAGATCTGGTCTTTCCAGTACAACTGCCATTTGGTCAGCGTATGCTTTTCGAGCATGTGGTGCGCCTTGATAATCACCATCGGGGCGGCGGCTTCGAAACCGACGCGGCCTTTGATCCCGATGATCGTATCGCCGATGTGCATGTCGCGGCCGATCGCATACCGCGAAGCGATCGCCTGCAACGCCTGGATCGCGGCGATGCGGTCGTCGAAACGCTTGCCGTCGAGAGCTACAAACTCGCCCTTTTCGAACGTCAGCGTCACGCGGCGCGGCTGCGTTTCTTTCAACTGCGACGGGTAAGCCTCTTCGGGCAGCGTTTCGCTCGACGTAAGGGTCTCCTTGCCGCCGACCGACGTTCCCCAGATACCCTGGTTGATCGAATATTCGGCCTTCTTGAAATCGAAGTTAACCCCGTGTCCGCGCAGGTAGGCGATCTCCTCCTCGCGGCTCAGACGCTTCTCGCGGATCAGCGCGATCACCTCGATCTCCGGAGCGATGATGTTGAACACCATGTCGAAGCGCACCTGGTCGTTACCGGCTCCGGTGCTGCCGTGGCAAAGGTAGTCGGCGCCGATTTCGCGGGCGTATTTGGCAATGGCCGTCGCCTGCGAGATCCGCTCGGAGCTGACCGAAATCGGATAAGTTCCGTTTTTCAGCACATTCCCGAAGATCATGTACTTGATCGCATGCTGGTAATAATCCTGCGTCACGTCGAGCGCCACGTAGCTCTTTACGCCGAGATCGTAAGCTCGCTTTTCAATCGAGGCAAGTTCCTCGGCCGAAAATCCGCCGGTGTTCGCCAAGGCGGCGTGCACTTCCAATCCCATCTCTTTCGAAAGGTAAATCGCACAGTACGAGGTATCCAATCCTCCGCTGAAAGCCAATACTACTTTTTTCATCGCTGTCTTATCGCTTTATTTCAATAAATTCGTATACCCCGGGGCCGGAGGCCCCGCTTTCGCTATTTTTTTTCTTCGTCCTTATGTTCGAGCAGTTCCTGGTCGATCGGAATCTTCACCGTATCGTGCTTCGGATCGAACAGCATCGCCGTGCACAGGCAGTTCTTACGTCCCTTGCTCTGCAGGATCGAATAGTTCACGCAACTCTCGCATCCTTTCCAGAACTGGTCGTCGTCGGTCAGCTCGGAATAAATGACAGGGCGGTAACCCAACTCGGAATTGATCTTCATCACGGCCATGCCGGTGGTCAACCCGAAAAGCTTCGCTCCCGGAAACATCTTCAGCGAGAGGAAAAACGTCTTGGTCTTGATCGCCTTGGCCAACCCCAGCTTTCGGAACTTCGGGTTGATAATCAATCCCGAATTGGCCACATAGTCGCCGTGTCCCCACGATTCGATGTAGCTGAAACCGGCCCATGTCCCGTCTTTATGGAATGCGATCACCGCTTTCCCCTGACGCATTTTGTTCGAAACGTATTCGGCCGTACGTTTGGCGATACCCGTTCCGCGGGCTTTGGCGGATTCGGCCATCTCGTCACAGATAGTCTGTGCAAACTGAGTGTGTTCCTCAGTGGCTACCAACACATTAAAATCATCAATTGTCATTTCTACCAGCAAAAAAATTTAAACGCCAGAAAACGACGGATCTTCCGCCGCGTTGATTATACAAATACAATTTGCAAAAGTATTAAAAAAAGATCAGATAAGTATGAAAAATGCCGCTAAATTATTTTTTAAAATTTCCCCGAATACCATGAACCCCACCTACCCGGGAACCGGTCGCGATCCCCGATAGGAGGATTACGCTTCATTTATATAATATACTATTGTCAAAAATACAATAATAAATAAAATCCATCCCGGATACCGGAAATAAAAATACAATATTTTATTAAAAAATTACCGCTATTACACTGTTTTATTGCGAAACATTGCATACATTTGTTGCGCAATTCGAACACACTGGCAAACCAACACTCATTAATCGACTTAAAAAAATATTATGAAAAAAATGTTATTCATTTCGGCACTGGCTGCAACGGCTTTGCTGAGCTGCTCGAAATCATCCGACGATTCCGATAACGGAAAAGGAAATCTTTCCGACGATCCGATTCCGGTCCGATTCAGCCAAAGTATCGAGGCGGTCGTCAACCAAACTCCCGAAGCGGACAGCAAAGCAGTTGTCGACAACAAGTTCAACAACGAAGATTTTGTAGCGTATGCCGTAGAACACACCGGAACGCTTACCTGGAAGGCCGCTAACTTCATGGACGGGATCACGCTGAGCGCCGACGGAAGCGGAGCCATAACGTACAAAACCGCTTCGGAAATGAAATACTATTCGAATGCGGCCGATGCGCAGTACCAGTTCTACGCGATCCATCCCTCGACGCTTACGATCGCCCCGGCAGAAGCAGGCAAAGCCCCTGTCGTCACCGTTCCGGCGGGAACGGACCTGCTGGTCGCTTCCGCAGCGTCAACCAAAAGCCAAAACGCGGTTGAACTTCCGTTCGTGCACAAAATGGCCCAGCTCGTTATCCACATCGAAACGGAACGTGTTCCGAATCCCGAACTGAAAATCAATTCCGTCACGGTTTCGGTACAGACCGAAGGCACGCTTTCGCTCGGCGGGGAAGTACAGCCGGACGGTTCGGCCGCCGAAAAAGATTTCGTGACTTCGCCGCTGACCATAAACACGGCTACTACCACTGCGGTCGGAAATCCGCTTATTCTCCCGGCACAGAACATTTCAACGGTCAACATAAAGATCGGCGACCAAGTCTCAGCAACGGCCGTTTCAATTTCGCCCGCAGTAACGCTCGAAGCAGGGAAAACCTCTACCATTACACTGAAGATCAAAGATCAGGATATCTCTTTTAGCCACTCCATCACCGATTGGGTCGATGGAAACAATGGGTCGGGAAATGTTCCCATGTAAACAGCGATAAGCCGTTCTCACGGATCGAACCAAACAACTGAAAAAACAGCGGAAACAGGTATCTGTTTCCGCTGTTTTTTCCTAATATTTGTTATAAACCGACGGTAAAACGATATGAGCCGCAAACCTGCTAAAAAAAAATTTCTAAAACGCATGGGCTTGCTAATCGGCCTAAGCGCGGCGGCGGCATGTGCCGGGCGACGTTCAACGGATCGTTCCTGGACACGAAAACCCATGCGCTGTTCCATACTCCAACAAAGAAAACGAACCGTCGATCACGCTGCCGTACGACAAAGAGCGACAAGAATCCTACCCGATCGACCTGCTCAAAAGCAAAAATCCGTTTGCCTTTCAATTAATTATGACGGTACAGCGGCCGGGATCGACCTGGGACGACCGGGTGATCGTCGACATTCAATCGCACCTGTTCTATTACGGCGACACTCCGGTCAACCGGAACATAATCCCGGAGAAAATAATGGAAGGCTACTCCGAAGACAGCAATCCCGTGCTGATACTCGTTACGCTCAAAAGTCCCGAACAGAAATAATCGTTGCCGCAAACGAAACCGGGAGCCTCCGAAGGGACTCCCGGTTCGTCTATTACCGAAACTGTTAATATCTGTCGCAGCGAATTTCGAAAAACGCCTGCGGATGCAGGCAGACGGGACACTTTTTCGGAGCCTCCTTGCCGACATGGATATGGCCGCACTCCAGACAGCGCCATACGATCTCCTCCTCCTTATGGAAAATCCGGTCGGCCTCGAGGGTTTCGTACAAGCCGCGGAAACGTTCTTCGTGGGTTTTCTCGATCTCGGCGATCTGGTAGAAGCGCATCGCAATCTCACGAAATCCTTCGGCCTCGGCCACCTTGCCGAAACCGGGATACAGATCCATCCACTCGTCGTACTCGCCCTGGCGCGCCTCTTCGAGGTTTTGCAGCGTCGTGCCGATGATCCCGGCCGGATACGATGCCGTGATCTCGACCATGCCTCCTTTCAGGAACTCGAAATAAATCTTGGAATGCCTCAATTCGTTGTGTACGGTCTCTTCGAAAAAGTCGGCGATTTTTTCATAACCGTCCTTGCGGGCCTGTTTCGCATACATGCGGTAACGGTTGGCGGCCTGCGACTCCCCGGCGAACGCCTTCAGCAGGTTCTGTTCGGTCAGACTGCCGATCAAATCTCTTTTTTCCATAATTCGGTCAATTAATAATTATTAAACGGGTGTTTGCTATATGGTATTAAATTTGTTATTATCTTTGGCACAATCAATTTATACAATCACAATGTCAATCATCAATACTTTATTACTTATGGTACATGTACTGCCCCAGCTCCCCTACGCGGCGGATGCGCTTGCTCCGAAGATGAGCAAAGAAACCATCGAATATCATTACGGAAAACATCATCAGGCTTATGTCAACAACCTGAACAACCTGATCCCGGGCACTCCGTACGAGAACATGCCGCTCGAGGAGATCATCGTCAAAGCCGAAAGCGGCCCGATCTACAACAACGCCGCACAAGTGTGGAACCATACGTTCTTCTTCTTCACACTCTCACCTACTCCAAAATCGATGCCAAGCGGCAAACTGGCCGAAGCGATCAATCGTGATTTCGGTTCTTTTGATGCTTTTAAAGAGCAATTTACGAAAGCGGCGGCCGGGCTGTTCGGCTCGGGATGGACATGGCTGGCGGCCGACGACAACGGCAAACTGTCGATCGTGTCGGAATCGAACGCAGGCAATCCGCTGCGCAAGGGACTGCATCCGCTGCTGACCGTCGACGTGTGGGAACACGCCTACTACATCGATTACCGCAACGTGCGGCCCGATTATCTGAAAAATTTCTGGGAACTGGTCGACTGGAACACCGTCGAAAAACGATACGAAAAATAATTCCGCCCCGTGCGGGACATTCGCCGAAAAGGCCGGATGCAATGTCGCATCCGGCCTTTTTGTTCGATCTGCCTCCGGGCGTTTCGCCCGACGCGGCAAGCGGCTGCACTTTCCCAGAAATACGCCCCGGCAACCCCGCCGCTAAATTTCTCCTTTCAGATCCCGCACATCGCTGCCTGCGGGGTTCTGAAATACCCGCAAGCCGAATTCCGGGATAACCGCCAGCACATGGTCGAACACATCGGCCTGTACTTTTTCGTAAACCGTCCACTCGGTCACTTTCGAAAAGAAATAGAGTTCGACGGGCAACCCCTTCTCGGTCGGCTGCAACTGGCGCACCATCAGCATCATCTCCTGGTTGATTCCGGCAAGGCTGCGCAGGTAGCGTTCCAGATAAGCGCGAAACACGCCCAGATTCGTCTGGTGCAGGCCGTTGACCGGTTCCGGATCGTTCTCCACCCCGGCTTGCTCGTTGCTCTCGGCGATCAGGCGTTCCGTTTCGTCGATGTAATCCTTCAACAACCGGATTTTCCGAAAGCGGTCGAGCATCTCCGGCGTACAGAAACGGACGCTGTTCATGTCGATATTGACCGACCGCATCACGCGCCGTCCGCCCGAATCCTGCATCGGGCGCCAGTTCTGGAACGAGTCGCTGATCAGCAGGTACGGAGGCACGGTGACGATCGTATTGTCCCAGTTACGCACTTTCACCGTATTCAGCGTCACTTCGGTCACCCGGCCATTGACGCCGTATTTCGACATCGAGATCCAGTCGCCCACATGCAGCATATCGTTTGCGGTCAACTGGATACCGGACACGAGTCCCATGATGCTGTCCTTGAAGACCAACATCAGGATCGCTGCCGAAGCGCCCAGCCCGGCCAGCAGCCGCGCCGGCGACTTGTCGATCAGGATCGATATAATGAGTATGATGCAAACGAAAAAGGCGATCACCTGTCCGGTCTGCATCAGTCCTTTCAGCGGTTTCCCCTGCAATTCCTCCTTCTGGTCGGCCACATCGTGCAGCGCTTTGAGAAAAGCGTTGACAAACCGCAACACCACGGCGATCACGTAGATCAGCAGCAGTTTCAGCACGAACGCCACCATGCCGGATTCCGGCGGAAAGGCCAGCGGCAACAGGAAATAGATCAACACCGGCGGCACGATGTGACACAGCCGCCGCAGCACCCGGTCTTCGAACAGGATATCGTCCCAGGTCGCCTTGGTGCGCGCGACGATCCGCTTGACCACCCGCAGCAACAACTGCCTGCAAACGAAGTCCGACACGAAAGCGATCGCCACGATAAAACCCAGCACCACCCAGCGGTCCCATACATCGGCCGTCTCCACGGAAAAACCCAGTTCCCGCAGCACCCCGTACATCCATTCGTCTACAACCGGCTCCATAACAGTCTGTTTATAAATTCGTTCCGCAACAACGCCGTCCGCCTACACGTTGAACAGGAAATGCATGATATCGCCGTCCTGTACGACGTACTCCTTGCCTTCGATGGCGATCTTACCCGCCTCGCGGCACGCTTTTTCAGAACCGAGACGCACGTAATCGTCGTATTTGATCACCTCGGCGCGGATAAAGCCACGTTCGAAATCGGTGTGAATGATCCCGGCGGCCTGCGGCGCCTTCGTTCCTTTCGCATACGTCCAGGCGCGGGTTTCGTCCGGGCCGGTCGTAAAATAGGTTTCGAGATTCAACAGACTGTACGCCGCCCGGATCAACCGGTTGACGCCCGATTCTTTCAGTCCGACCTCCTCGAGAAACATCTGTCGCTCCTCGTAAGTATCCAATTCGGCGATATCGGCCTCGGTAGCGGCCGCTACGATCAGCAGTTCGGCATTCTCTTCGCGGATCGCGCCGCGTACCGCCTCTACATGAGCATTCCCGCCAACCGCGCTTTTTTCGTCCACGTTGCAGACATAGAGCACCGGCTTATCGGTCAGCAGATGCAAATCGTAGACCAGCTTGCGGTCTTCCTTGTCCAGTTCGACGGTGCGGGCGCTTTTGCCCTGCTCCAGCGCCGACTTGTAACGCGACAGGATGTCGAACAGCCGTTTGGCGCTCTTATCCCCGGTCGCAGCCTGCTTCTGCACTTTGGCAATGCGGCTCTCGACCGTTTCGAGGTCTTTCAGTTGCAGCTCGGCGTCGATGATCTCCTTGTCGCGGACGGGATCGACGCTGCCGTCTACGTGCGTGATGTTGTCATCGTCGAAACAGCGCAGCACATGAATGATAGCGTCCGTCTCGCGGATATTGGCCAGAAACTTATTGCCGAGACCCTCGCCCCGCGAAGCCCCTTTGACCAGCCCCGCGATATCGACGATCTCGATGGTCGTAGGGATCGTCTTTTTCGGATTGTCGATCTTTACCAGGTTCACGATCCGCTCGTCGGGCACCGTAATCACGCCCACGTTAGGCTCGATCGTGCAAAAAGGAAAATTCGCCGATTGCGCTTTCGCATTCGACAGGCAGTTGAACAGGGTCGATTTGCCGACGTTCGGCAGCCCCACGATTCCGCATTGTAAAGCCATCTATATTGTTTTTAATAATTTCGACAGAGTGACAAAGGTACAAAAATATGCAATTCGCCGCCCCACCTTCTCCGAAGAATTATCCCCGCGACGACATCCCCGGGACGGCAATCCGGCGGATTCCGCGCCGGAGCGCCGCGATATTCCGGAAAAATCATTACTTTTATATTTTAAAGAACTACTTTTGCACCATACCTGACAAATTATGATACCGAAAATTATCCATTACTGCTGGTTCGGACGCGGTCCGATGCCGGAAGACAACCTGAAGTGCATCGAATCGTGGAAAAAATTCCTGCCCGACTACAAGCTGATGCTCTGGAACGAAGACAACTACGACGTAAACTCGATCAAGTTCACGCGGCAGGCCTACCAGAAAAAGAAATATGCGTTCGTCATCGACCCGGTCCGGCTGCAGTTATTGCGGGAGCACGGCGGCATCTGGCTGGATACCGATATCGAAATCATCAAAAACCTCGATCCGCTGCTGGAACTGCCCGCCTTCATGAGTTTCGAATCCGACACGCTGCTGCACACCGGGATCGTCGGCAGCGAGAAAGGAGCCGCATGGACCGACGAGTACTGGAAATACATGAACAGGAAACCGTTCATCCGCTGGAACGGCCGGTTGAACAAAACCCCGAGCACGGTCATAATCTCGCGCATTCTGAAAAAGCGGGGCGTAAAACTGGACAACACGTTCCAGATTTACGACGACTCCCTGCACATCTTCCCGAAAGACTACTTCTGCCCGAAAGATTACAAAACCGGAAAAATCACGATAACGGACAACACGTACTGCATCCACCACTTCGCCGGTTCGTGGAAGTAATCCGGCCGGGAGGCAGAAACGGCGGTACGGAAACGGCCGCCGGAACGGGATTCTGCAAATTTTAACACTTAATCGGCGTCAAGATTTGTATTAAATCCGAAAATGTTGCATCTTTGTGCTGCAATTCGAAGACCGCCCCTGTAGTTCAATGGATAGAATGGCAGATTCCGGTTCTGGTGATATGGGTTCGATTCCCGTCGGGGGTACTAATAGCGTTGACAATCAACGCTATTTTTGTTTCCGAATACCGTACGCGGTACTTTCTGAAAGAGAAAGTGTTTTCTGAGATATCACATTCGCCTGCAAACTTCAAAATTTTCCAATTAACTTACGATAATGACGACGACGCTTAGAACCACCGCCTTTGTATTGAACTTGCTGGCTACCGTTAGTCTGCTATCCTCCTGTACCGTACAGCCTGAAACGAAAGTGTGGCTGGATGAAGATTTTTCACAGGGACAGGCTCTTTCCGGATGGAAATTTACGCCCGAAACGTCATGGAGCATAGATACTTTGGAAGGAGTGATCGGAAAAGGCTCCCTTAAAGTGGCAGGGGACGGCATGAAAAGTTATGCCGACGCTTCCGTTACTTTCGAATTCGACTCCCTCCGGGGAGAATTCATGCGCCTGGGGGGATGGGTTAAAACGGAGAAGGTAAATTACCGGCGGGACGCCATTGTAGAGCTTACTTTTTCGGGAGAAGGATTCACATATACACTCTCCCAATACAATCGGAATACACCTTTCAGCTATCTCGAACGTACGTTCAGGGTTCCGCCGGGACTGGATAAAGGCACTCTTACGATAAAATTCTATGGTTCTGCGGGTACGGCCTGGATAGACGGTCTGAGACTGGAATCCGTAGACGAACCGCTTATCGCGGAACTCCCGAAAGAGAACCGCTACGACATCGTCGAAAAGCGCCTCCGCTCCGACGGCAATTGGGCGGCGCCCGAGTTACCGTACAGGATAACCGGCAGCACCGACGACAACAGCGCCGGAGCGCCCGTATGGGCGGATCTCGATTTTGCGAGACTATTGCTGGCGGCGGGGCAAAACCGGCCCGTAGATCCCGCTTCCGTACGTATTTTCGCCGTAGACACGGATGGAAAGAAAACCGACTGTCCCGTCTCTTTCGGCGATCCGCTGTCGTCGCTGAGCGACCATTACCTGCGCAACGGCACCCTCAAGTGGAAAGCTCCCGAAGGAGCCGCCGGATACGAGATATACTTTGCCGCCTCCCATGCGGAAGGCCCCCGACCGCAGGCCGGAAACCTCAACCTCGGAGTCGGCGAACTGCTGACCTACGATGCCTCGGAGCCTAACATGTCATGGCTCGGATGGCCGGGCATGCAATTCGAAGCGGTCGATGCGGACGGAGACGGCGATTTCGATATTTATGGGATAAGAACGGACGGGGGAACCTGGTTGCAACGCAACATAGGCAGCAACAGCGAACCCAGGTTCCTGCCCCGCAGCCGTGCCCTGCCCACCGACCGACTTCCGTCGCCGGAACTTTCGTATATAACGCTCGACTGGGATGGCGACGGCGTGTCCGACCGCGTCCGATTCCGCAGGCATCCGCGCACCAACCGTTACCACAATATGAAAGGAGACATCGTTGTGGAACTCACCCGTAACGGCAAACGTACGCCGCAGGTCGTTCATACTCCCGACGGCCGTCCCGTTGAATTTCCCAATTCGTCATGGTCTGCGCTGAAGGCGGCAGACATGGATAACGACGGCCGTCCCGACCTTCTGGTAGGCACGGCCAACAGCGACTTGTTCGTATTGACGAACAAAGGTGTGGACGGCGAGCTGCCTGTTGCGGAAGTGAACAAAGTACCTTTCGGATATTTCGGTGACGATCCATATATTTCGGGTGACATGTCGCTCAAACCCTTCCCTTTGGATTGGGACGGCGACGGATACGTCGATATCGTATGCACGGCATGGCAAGGATTCTACTGGCTGTTCCGCAACAAGGGCGTTCAGGGCAGTCTCGAATTCGAAGAGCCGATAAGATTCTTCCAGCAAGGCGGGGTACTCGTGCATAACGACTCGCCGACCCCCTACGCCGTGGATTGGGACGACGACGGCGACCTCGACCTAATATCGGGAGGATGCGGCGGCAACATCATGCTGTTCGAGAACACCGGGACGCCTACTCAGCCGAATTATAAAGGCGGCGTATTCTTGCAAGACGATTCCGGGGAGCCATTCTTTTTCAATGCCGTGGAGAACGGCGGTACCGTACAGGGTATGGAAGAACAGTATTGGGGATACCTCTCATGCGTTCCGAGGGATGTGGACGGCGACGGCGACCTGGACATCATTATTTCCGACTGCCTGGGCAAAGTCCGGTGGATAGAGAATACCGGGACGCGACAAAAACCGGTACTGTCGAAGAATGTACGCAATTTCTATTACGGGAACCAGCCGCTCGTGACCCCATGGCGCAACAGGCCCGGCGTCGCCGACTGGAACGGAGACGGGCGACTGGATTTTATAGTACTGGACGACCGGAGCGACCTGGTGATGTATTCGCAGTCCGCACATAATCCGGAAGTCTTGGAAAACAAACGCAAACTGCGCAAAGCCGACGGCTCGGTTTTCCATATAGGACGCCTGACCCACCCCGGCGGTCAGGGACGTTTCAATATGGACGTCGCCGATTGGAACGGAGACGGTCGTTTAGACCTGATAATAGGCGAGCCGCGCAATTACCTGGGCGGCGGAAACATGACTATCGCCATAAATGTCGGCACGAACGAAGATCCCGTATTCGAATACGATTATATGATGGCGCGCGGCGGTTACTTTGTGGAATGGACCGGTTCCGACGGCCATGACGCCTGGCACTGTTGTATGCCATGCGTGTTCGATTTCGACGGCGACGGCCGCCCCGACCTGCTGGTGGGTACCGAATCGGGACGCATATCGCTCTACTCTCACGATTATTTCGACGGCGAAAAATTCCCAATATTCAAAGCTGCGAATTTCGACCGCAAACAGGGGAACAAAGTCTTCAGGATACTCGATTTCGAAAACCTGACCGAAAAGACAAAGGGCCTCAATACGCGCAACGTCCAATTACAGAAACTGCCGGAACAATCGGAGGAATACCTGACGGGCGAAGGTATCAAAGTCGAAATAGTCTCCCCGACCGTGGGCATCGTATTGTCCGGCAAAGTCCCTTACGTCGCGACGGTCACGGGAAATAAATCTGTCACGGGAGTCGATTTTTATATTAACGGAGAAAAAATTTGCACGGAAAAATCCGCTCCTTACGTGGCCTACGGCGACGACAACTTATGGGATACCGCCGAGGTGCCGGACGGGCACTGCATCCTGAAAGTAATCGTACATACGGCCGACGGGGAAAGTTATGAAACGGAAAGCGGGTTCGAAGTGAAAAACAAATAACCTCAAGGTCATGGATCTCGTCAAAATAATCTGAAAATCGCTGAATAAATTAACGACGGCTTTCAACAAAAACAGAGCGGGAAATTCGCTCCATTTTGACGTATTTTTAACATTTCTGTTCGCACGTAGTCGTATTATCTCACTTAAACAGACCGAAGGTAGGTTCAAATAAGGCGTAAAGGGAGTCCCTTTACGCCTTACGAACATCTATGCGGTACTACCGACCGAAAAATCCCGAAAAACACGTTGTCGCGATTAATCGCTATTTTATAAAATATCTTCCGTTCACGTTCGTCAGGGAATACGGGCGAACGTTCGCCCGCGAAGAACAAAACGACAAAAACACGATACCATGAAAAACAAATTTCTGAGAGGCCTGATCGGAACGTCGATCTTCATCGCCGTATTCGGCGCGGCATCTACCGCGGTCATGTTGCTGTGGAACTGGCTCGTCCCGCAGATCATCGGCTGGACGGCCGTTACCTTCTGGCAGGCGGCGGGCCTGGTGCTGCTGAACAAACTGTTGTTCGGCGGGATGGGAAGGCACTGTTTCGGCATGAACGCCCTCCGCCGGTCAGGGCCTACTTTCCCCACGTGGAAAGAGCGCGCCGCGATGCGGGACAGGATCCGGGCGATGGGCAAAGAGGAACGCAGGGAGTACATCCGCCGGCAGATGTTCGGCTGCGGCCCGGATCAACCGGAAAAAACCGACCATGACAGCCGTTAAAAAGAAACGGAGACTCGACTCCCGAAGCGACCTGCCGCTGGTCTACGATCAGTACAAGCCGGAACTCGAAGGGTATATCCGACATAGGGTGGACTCGGCGGAAGATACGGAAGACATCCTCCAGGACGTTTTCTACAAACTGACGAAAACGGATCTGCAGGAGAATCCCATCGAATACCTGTCGGCCTGGCTCTACCAAGCGGTTACAAACCGCATCATCGACCGCCGGCGAAAGAAACGGGAGCAGGCGCTACCCGAAACCCGGCAGGAAAACGAGGACGACTATTTCCTCGACTCGCTGTCGGACTTCCTGGCCGACGACGGGAACGATCCGGAGATCATGTTCCGCAACGAACTGATCCGGGAAGAAATCGAACTGGCGCTGTCGGAGCTTCCGCCCGAGCAACGTTCGGTATTCGAACTCACCGAATACGACGGGATTCCCTACAAAGAGATCGCCGAAACGACCGGGGTTCCCGTTCCCACGCTGTTGTCGCGGAAACACTACGCGATCGGCCTCCTCCGCAAAAGGCTACAACAGCTTTACCGGGAAATCGTCCCCCGATAGCGGACCGCCGGAACGAACCGATCCGTCAAAACGACGGAATCGCTTTCAGATGCGCGCCGCCGTCGGCCTTGAAATAGGAGTTATCGGCCCCTACGTTCGATTTGACGATGTGGTAATACAACGTGCCGTACAAATGGTTGTCCGGATCGTCTACAAAACAGCGGTAGTTGAAATCGACCGGCTTCTGACCGCTGTTCACCTCGATGCCTACCTGTTCTATTTTCAAAAAAGCGTCTCCAACGCCGTGTCCGGCGAACTCCACGTTCAACGACGAAACGATGTTCGCGCAATTCTGGGCGTGGATCCGACCGAACCAGGCGGAATGATCCATTCTCGAAAAGACGAAAGCGTTGTCGCAGTTCCACGCCGACAGGTTGTTTCCGTTCGCATGTTCGGAAAAGACGAAGCCGAACCGGAAGGCGCTTTTGACACAGATATTCCGGAATTCCTGCTCCGGATTGCACCAGGTGCGCGGAGCGATGAATCCGGCCGAATAGTGCCCGTCCCCGGTCGGCGAGGTCAGCGCCATATTTCGGATCGACGAATAAATCAGGATATTATCGGTATATACGGTCGCCGCATAGGCCATGTTCACACCGGACAGGTACGGGTATTTTCCCGCTTCGGCTTTCACCTGGAACGCGAGATCCTGCAGCCTTACGACCGCCTGGTTCAGCAGATAGAGATTGTCTCCGGCTCCGGCGGCCAGGACGGATACGGGGACTTGCGCAGGATCGGTCTGCAACTCGCCGACCGCGTCCGAAACCAGGACGGTGCCGTTTTTCCACACTTCGGCTTTATCCTCGGTCGTATGACTGGCATACGAGCACGGGGTAACGACGCTGCTTTCGCCCTGCAGCCGGATCATCACGTAATCGCGGCGGCCCGGACTTTGGCGGGGCTTCACG
Source organism: Candidatus Alistipes pullistercoris (assembly GCF_027665465.1). Classification (NCBI taxonomy): domain Bacteria; kingdom Pseudomonadati; phylum Bacteroidota; class Bacteroidia; order Bacteroidales; family Rikenellaceae; genus Alistipes; species Candidatus Alistipes pullistercoris. The sequence goes on from NZ_JAQDED010000007.1 coordinate 25,363, forward strand.
ATCAGGTGGGCCCGCACTTTGCACGTATCCTGTAGCGTAGCGAGCCGGTACAGGCCGTTCGGGAAATAAACCGTACCGCCCCCGTGATCCACCGCATAATCCAGGGCGGACTGGATGGCGCGCGTATCGTCGGTCACGCCGTCGCCGACAGCTCCGAAATTTTTCACATCGTAAACCAGACCTCCGTCCGCCTTCATCGGATCGGTCGCGCCCGCCCGATTGCGATCCGCACGTCCGACGCAGGCGCACAGCAGGACGGCACAAGCAACGTAAAATATCCTTTTCATCCGTTTTATATTATTAATTTCAATTCAGACTCCTTTTACCTATTCGCCCAAACGTGTTAAAGATACGAATAACATCCGGATATTCAACACGAACCGTACGACAAGGCGGGAACATCCGAAGAGTTCCCGCCTTGTACGATAACATACGGGCAGGCCCGCTATTCGGCCTGATATTTCAACAGCAGCGAACTGCGCGGCTGGTCGAGCGTCAGCACGAACCCTTCGGCCAGTTCGCGGCCGCTCTTGGACACCGTTTCGCCGGTATCCTTATTCGTAACGGAATAAACCGCATCCGGATCGAGGCCCGACAACTTCACTGTGTGGGTCTTGTCGGGGCAGGCTTCCCGGCGGAACGCCACGACGAACCCGCTCTTATCGGACGGCCGGTAGAGCTGGTATGCCATCCAGATATTATCGCCGGTGATGTCGCCGGAACCGGTCAGCGGATAATAATCTTCGTAGAAATAGGGCCGCACTTCGCGGAACTCCTTCATGCAGTCCTGTATTTCGTAGAACGACGAGGAGCCGTTGGTGATCTTCCAGTTGTAAACGACCGAAGTGCCGAGGCTCGAACGGAACGTAAACTTGTCGGTCTTCTGCACGCCCGTGCCGTGCTGCGGCAGGTACATCTCCAGCCCGTAAGTATGGCACTGGTAGCCGACCGGTTCGCCGTAATTGTAGTCGGTACGCCACATCGGGGCGCTGCGCGAAGTGGCCTCGAGGTCGATCCGGCGGCCGCCGCTCGCGCAGTTGTCGACCAGCAGGCCCGGGAAACGCTGCCGCAGGTAATCCCAAAACGCGTACAGACCTTCTATATGCCGGATCTCACGGATTCCGGTACGGCCCGGTTCATCGTTCTTCTGCCAAAAGATATCCGGTTCCATGTTGAAATCCTGACGGTAATAGTCGATGCCGTTCTGCTCGATCAGTTCGCCGATCTGGTCGCAGAACCATTCGAGCGCCTTCGGGTTCCCCAGATCGAACAGGTAGGCATCCGTCCCGGCATCCAACATCCACTCGGGATGCTCCTCGGCCCACTGGGAGCCTTTGATAACCCGCTCGGGTTCGAACCATACCATAAACTTGGCCCCGACCTTGTGCGCTTCGTCGGAAACCGGCTTCAGTCCGTCGGGGAATTTCTCGCGATCGACCGTCCAGTTGCCCACCGTATTGGCCCAGTTCTTATGATTCTTGTAGTCGGCCGCCTGCGAATACCATCCGGCATCGAGCCAAAATACTTCCGGTACGATGTCGAACTGCTTGTAACGCCGGATCAGCGCGATCGCATAATCGGCTGTCAGGCAGGTGTATTCGTTGCATGGAGACGGGTCGCCATAGTTGAAACTCGACGATTCGGGGAAATGGGCGGGCTTGCCATCCACCTTCGGCGTATGATGCGCCATCACGAACCGACGGAACCGGTTGTGTCCGACCATCCGGTCGTCGCCTTTCCAGAACAGCAGGCAGATGCTCGGCGTGCGGATCGACTCCTGCGGATAGAGGTACGTATCGAGGTATTTCATGCCCGAGGCCAACGTCACGCTGCGGTCGGTCTTACCGGCGATATCGGCGAACCACGTTCCCGTCCAACCGACGGCCACCATCACGCCCTGCCCTGCGGGAGACTCGATGTTGAAGAACGGAAAAGCCACCTGCGACGAACGTCCGCCCTGCGGGGCCATGTACAGCGAATCGCCCGGCGCAAGCACCTTGGTGCGCTGGTGGAAATCGTGCTTCGAAACATGGCTTCCGTCAGCGTAATGCAGGATGAAATTGCCCTTTTGCGGGTATTCGAAATCGAGATCGACCACTTTGACCTGAGAAATGGACGCGGAATTGGCTTGCGAATCGTTCTTAAAATTCAAGACCCATTCGACCGCATCGAAATCGGTAAAACCTTTCACCCGGCATTCAACCTGAAGTCCGGTCGAACGATCCAGGTACGTATACAAGTATTCGACCGCCTCCGGTTCGTCGGATTCGACGCGGGCGGCCGTGTATTTCCACTTTTTCAGCAGCTCGCGGGACGGTTTTCCGTCGTAAACGAAGGAGAACGGAGGAATTTTCCCTTTGGCGAAATGCGTCTCGATCCAACGGGTCACATCGAACGGCTTATCGGTCATGGCGGATTTGGCTTGTCCGGAAACGAACTGCGGGAACACCGCCAGCGTAAGCAGTGAACAAACGAGCGCCCGGCATTTCGACCGGAATGTATGGATTGTATTTCGTATCATCGTTTTTAATTTTTAATGAATGCGGAAACTATTCGGCGGGTTTGTATTGCAGCAGCAACGAACTTTTCGGCTCGGCGAGCGTCAACTCGAAACCGGACGCCAGTTCCGCCCCGGTCTTGACGACCGACTCGCCGGTATCGCGGTTGCGCACGTCATAACGCTTCGCGGCATCCAGTCCCGACAATCTCACCGTAATGCTGCCGTCCGGATTGGCGGCGCGGCGGAATGCCACGACAATCCCCGTCCCGTCCGACGGGCGGTTCAACTGGTAAGCCAGCCAGATGTTGTCGCGGGTCAGGTCTTCGCAGCCCGTCAACGGATAATAATCCTCGTAATAATAGTCGCGCACTTCCTGATACTCTTTCACGCGCTCCTGCATATCGAGGAACGAAACGCCGGGCTCGGTGATCTTCCAGTTATAGATCAACGCGCTGCTGATACTCGACCGGAACGAATATTCGTCGGTCTGCAAGATCCCGGTTCCGTGGATCGGCAGGAAAAAATTCAGTCCGTAAGTGTGTCCCTGGTAGCCGTCCGGATCGTCGTAGTGGTAATAGTCGCTGCGCCACAGCGGTGCGCTGCGCGAGGTCGTCTCCAGGTCGAGCCGGCGACCGCCGCTCGCGCAATTGTCGATCAGCAGGCCAGGGAACCGTTCCAGCAGGTAATCCCAAAATGCGTAAAGTCCTTCGACATGACGAATCTCCTTCATACCGGTACGCCCCGCCTCGTCGTGTGCGGCCCAGTATTTATCGGGTTCCATATTGAAGTCCTGGCGGTAGTAATCGATGCCGTTCTGCTCGATCAGGTCGCCGATGTAACGGCACAGCCACTCGCGGGCCTCTTTATTCCCCAAGTCGAACAGCAGGTAGGTTCCGTCGGGTTCCGACGGCAAGTCGAGCATCCAATCGGGGTGTTCGACGGCCCACTGCGTCCCTTTGATCACGCGCTCGGGTTCGAACCAGACCATAAATTTGGCTCCGGTCTCATGCACGGCGTCCGCAACGGGCTTCAGCCCGTCCGGAAAACGGGTCGTATCGACCGTCCAGTTACCGGTGGTATTGGCCCACGACTTGCCGTTTTTGTAATCGGCGGCGCCGGTATGCCATCCGGCGTCGAGCCAGAATACTTCCGGAACGAGTTCGAATTGTTTATAACGTTTGACCATCGCGATCGCCCAGTCGGCCGTCAGGCACGAATACTCGGTGCACGGAGCCGGATCGCGGTAGTTGAATCCGCTGCACAGCGGATATTTCTGCATCTGCCCGCCCACCTTACGGGTATGATGGGCGAGGACGAAACGACGGAAACGGTTGTGCCCGGCCATCCGGTCGTCGCCGTTCCAAAACATCAGGCTGATGCTCGGCGTGCGGATCGACTCGTCGGGATGCAGGTACAACCGCATGGTTTTCATCCCTGAAACGAGCGTCGCGCCGCGGTCGCCGGTCTTGGTCAGATCGGCGTACCACATACCGGTCCATCCGATCCCCACCACTACGCCCTCTTTGCCCGACGGAGCCGTCAGGTTGAAGAACGGAAGGAAATCGCCCTGCGACGAACGCCCCCCTTCGGGCGCCATCCGAAACGGCTCGGTCGTACTCAGCACGGTCGTCCGGGGATGGAAATCCTCTTTCGAAATGTGATTTCCGTCGGCATAGTACAGCGTGAAGTCGCCGGCGGCCGGCGCCTGCATATCGAGATCGACCACTTTCACTTGCTCGAGCACCCGCGAATCGCTTTTGCCCGTGTTGGTAAAGTGCAGCACCCATTCGACGGCATCGAACGCAGGAAAGCCGGTAACAAAACACTCCACCTTCAGCCCCGACGGACGTTCGGTATAAGTATAAAGGTATTTCACTACGTCCGGATCGTCGCCCGGCAGGCGTTTCATCGAATAATTCCAGCCGGGGAGCAGACTTTTAGACGATTTGTCGCCGTAAACGAATGAGAACGGCGGAACCTTTCCCCGCGCGAAGCGGGTTTCGATCCAGCGGGCGGCATCGACCTGTCCGGCGGACATTTTCATAGAAGCCTGACCGTGCGCGAACAACGGCAGGATGAGCATGATTAAAAAACTGTAACGGATTGCAGTTCGTTTCATCGGTTCGTTTGATTTCAGGATTTATGCTTTTGTTTTGATTTTTCCGGTCAGCCAGACCATATACAGCCAGGCGGCGGCCAGCATGATGACGGCGGCCAGCTGCGTGGCGAACAGGTCGGTCACCACGCCGAGCAGCGGCGGCAACACCGCGCCGCCCGACACGCCGACGATCAGCAACGCCGAAACTTCGTTGGCTTTTTCGGGAACCCGTTTCAGCGACAGCGAGAAAATGATCGAGAACAGGTTCGCATAGCCCACGCCGAACACCGCAACGCATCCGAGGATAAACCACAGGTTCTCGCTCAGCAGCATCAGAACGAGTCCGAGCAGCGCGATGTAGGTGCTGTACGTAAAGAACTTGCTTTCGGAATACTTCATCAGCAAGATACCGCCGAGAAAAGCTCCGACCGTGCGGGCGAAGAAATAGACGCTATTGCCCATACCGGCGTCGGTCAGTTCCAGGCCGCACCGTTCCATCAGCAGTTTCGGGAACGTCATGTTCATGCCGACATCCACGCCGACCAGCACCAGGATACCGATAAAATAAGCTACGATCCGGCTGTCGCGCAGCAGGTCGAAAGTCGCCCGGAACGAAATATTAGTCGATTTCTCGCGGATGTCCCGGATCGGCGTCAACCACAGCCACAGCAATGCCACAAGCGAGGCGCCGGCATAGATCGGGAAGATCATCTTCCACCCGAAGAACGTCCCCGCGGCCCAGGCGGCCAGGATCGGACCGACGAACGAGCTGACGGCCTTGACGAACTGCCCGAAGGTCAGCGTTCCGGTCAGCTTGTCTTTGGTAACGACTTCCATCACCAGCGGATTCATCGACACCTGCAACAGCGTATTTCCGATTCCGATCAGCCCGAAGGCAATCAACACCGACGCGAAATCGTAAGCGATCAGCGGCATACACATCGCCAGTACATGGACGGCGAAACTCAGCAGCACGGTGTTTTTGCGCCCGATGCGGTTCATCAGCATCCCCGTCGGGATCGACAGCACCAGGAACCACAGGAAACACGACAACGAGATCATATTCACCACCGAGTCGCTCAGGCCCGCGAAGTCGCTCTTGACATAACTGGTCGCAATGCCGACGATGTCGACGAAACCCATGATGAAAAATCCGAACATCACGGGCAATATTTTCAGCAACGAAGTTTTCGAATTCATTTGTTTTTGGTTTTAGGTTATCCGGCCCGTCGCCGGTTTATCGCTTCGCATCCGAAGCGTAAAAGATCGCGTCTTCGAGCGCTTCGATCAGAATGTGAATCACTTTGATATGGATCTCTTGGATGCGGTCGGAGTGCGGGGTGCGCGGAGCGCAGATCGCGACGTCGGCCAACTCGGAGAGCTTGTTCCCCCCTTTGGCGGTCAGCGCAACGACCTTCATACCGCAGGCTTTGGCCTTCTCGATCGCCATCACCACATTGCCCGAATTGCCGCTGGTACTGATTGCCAGCAGCACGTCGCCTTCGCGTCCGAACGCCTCGACCCAACGCGCAAAAATCTGGTCGAAACTGAAATCGTTGCCCACGCAGGTCATGTAAGCCGCGTCGTTGATCGCCATGGCCGGCAACGGACGGCGGTCGCCTCGGAAACGCCCGGTCAGCTCTTCGGCAAAATGCGCGGCATCGCACAGCGAGCCGCCGTTGCCGCAACTGATGATTTTACACCCTTTATCGAGCGCCTGTTTAAAAATTGCGACCGCCTTTTCCATCAGCACGGGTGTCTGCGGGTCCGAAATGAACTCGTGCAACGCCGTCTCCGCCTGATGCAAACTGTTTTCTATGATTCCCATAATTATTCCTTTATTAAATCCGCGGCTACCGAAAGCGCCGCATAATCACCGATCTGTTCGCCGAGCGCAGCCGGACGGATCGAACAAACCCGCCGGGCGTGCGACAGCGCCTCGCGCTCGATCTCCCGCAGCACGAAAGGCTCCATCATCTCCCGGTTGCGCGTATAAATGCCCCCGATAACGATCACCTCCGGATTGATCAGGTCGATTACGATCGCAAGCCCGCGGCCGAGGTACGTAGCCGAAATCCGGTAGATCTCAAGAGCCAGCTCGTCGCCGGCAGCGGCCGCATCAGCCACGTCCCGAGCCGTAATCTCATCCAGTTGTCCGGGCGCGCACCAGCTTACCCGTTGGCCCATCTGATGCTTCTCGCTCACTTTGAACCGCGCGAGCTGCGCGATCCCGCCGCCGCTGGCGAATCCTTCGAACGAACCGCACTTACCGTAGCCGACCGGGCCGAAATCCGACAGACGGATATGCCCCAGCTCGCCGGCGTTGTCGTTCGTTCCGGCATAGAGCTTCCCGTCGAGGATCAACCCTGCGCCGAGCCCCGTGCCGAAAGTCAGAAAAGCCATGTTCCGCGCACCGATGCCGGCCCCGAATTTCCATTCGGCCAACGCGCAGGCGTTCGCATCGTTATGAATCCCCGTGCGGATACCGAAACGATCGCCCAACAACTTGACGATCGGGATGTTGTCCCAGCCAGGCAAATTCGGCGGCGACATCACTACGCCGGTACGGCTGTCGAGCGGACCGCCGCAACTGACTCCTATCGCGGCCGTATTGCCGGCCGTCAATCCGTTCTTTCGCATCACATCGTCCACTGCGCGGACGATGTTGGCGATCGTCTCGTCGACATCGGTCGTCGCAAACCGGATCTTCTCCCGGATATGCAGCTCGAAACCTTCCTTTTGCCCGTAGGTCACCGCACATTTGGTTCCCCCGACATCCACTCCGATGATATTCGTTTTCATGTCAACCGACCGCTATTTATCTTTGTTCGTATACATTTTCGTCTTGTCGAGCCATCCCTTGTACTCTTTCAGCTTGTAGGGCGGTTCGCCGTACAGGAAGTGGTTGCTGCAACTTTCGCCGTTCGCATCGTAACGGATCTGCAACATTCCCTGTCCCTTCATCACGGGCAGGTTCGAAACGCACTGCCGCCCGTTGGGGCCGACATTGTAGCTGCCCTTGAACACTTCCTTGCCGGTCGCCACGTCGGTAACCGTCACCGTCCCTTCGGCCGGAAGGCGCGTATCGTTCACCGCAACCAGCGGATAGGCCCCGTCGACCGGATCGTTGATCAGCAGGCAGACGTTTTTCTGCACGTTCTGCAGGAAATAGTAAGCCAACTTTTTCGAACCGTAATAGTCGACCACGGCGTCCGAAATGATCGGCCAGCCGTCGCGCACATTCCACCAGATAATGCCCGTACGTTCGAACTTACGACTGCGCCACATCTCGACGAAATACTTCATCGCCTCGGCCTGTACCGACTGCGATGCGAAAACGAAATCGTCCAAATCGTCCGGAACCGACCCGAACAGAATGTTCACCTGATTCAGCATCAGATTGTTGCGATCCATCGTCGGCCCCCACGCCTCGTAGCGGCGGGTCGACTTGGTGATCCATTCGTCGTTCCATTTACGGCCTTCGGTCCACGGATAGACGCCCTGTTTGGTCATCATCTTCTCGATGCTGCTGCGGTTCGGACAGCCGTGATAGCCGATCTCGCTGACGAACGTGCAGGGAGCCGTCGTGTAGAACTTGTCTTTGTAATATCCCCGCGGTCCCCACAAGTGGTTTTCGGGCAGGTATTGTTCGAGGCTCCCCTTCTCCCACACGGCTTCGCTGTAATAGGGCGAGCTGGGCAGGTAAGGGCGCGTCGGATCGAACTCATAAAGGACTTCGGGAATCACATGGCGCGAAACCTGGTCGCGGTTCGGATCGAGATGGAACGGCTGCAAGCGGCTCCAGAACAGATTCGCATCGTCCTCGTTGTTACCGGCCCACAATGCGAGAGACGGATGGTTACGCAGTTTCAACACGACCGAGGTGACCTCCTCGCGAAGCTGATCCAGGAAATCGGCGCGCTGCGGATAGAACGAGCATCCCATCGCGAAATCCTGCCAAACCAGAATGCCGTTCTCGTCGCACAGGTCGAAGAAGCGGGTATCCTCGTAAACGTTCCCGCCCCAGCAACGCACCATGTTACAATTGGCGTCGGTCACCAATTTCATCGCGCTCTCGTACTGCGCCGCGTCGCGACTGTGCAGCGCGTCGAGGGGAACCCAGTTCGTGCCGCGTACGAAAATTTTCTCGCCGTTGACGATAAAACAGAATTTTCCGCGCTCGTCGGGCAAATGAATATCTGAAAGATCGAGTTGCACGATACGCAGGCCGATCCGCTTGACATCCGTATCGAGCACCTGTCCGTCGGCGCCGATCAATTCGCCTTTGGCTTCGTACAGGGCCGGTTCTCCGTACCCCCGCGGCCACCACAGGTCGGCCTTTTCGAGGTTCACGACGATCCGTCCGGCATGCGCGAACAGCACTTGCTCGCCCCGGTAGGCTTCCTTGCCGTCACGCGTCAACGTAAAACGGACTTTCGCCTTGTCGTATTGATCGAAAGGCAGTCTCGTCTGGAAATCGACGAACAAACTCACGTTGCGCGAAGCCGTATCGACGTGCGTCGTCACCCAATTGACGTCGGTGAAACGCGCGGGATTGAGCGTGCGCAGTTCGACGCCGCGCCACAGTCCGGCGCTCACCAGACGGGGCATGATGTCCCAGCCGTACATGTGCGGCGCCTTGCGGATATAGACCGATTCTTCGGTCGCGAAATTACCCATGCTGAACGAGCCGAGCAGGTGATCCTGCGCGCCGAGCACAACCGGACGGATGATAACCTGTACCGTATTGCTGCCGCCCTGTTCGATCAGATCGGTCACGTCGAAACTGCGCTCGATCAGCATATCGGCCGACGAGCCCGCATGTTTGCCGTTGACCCAGACGTCGGCCAGGCAGTCGATCCCGCCGAACCAGAGTTCGGCGCGCTGTCCGGGCTCCAGTTTCGGAGCGTCGAACCGGCGCGTATAGCACCATTGATACCCCTCCCAGGCGCGCAGTTTGTTCACGTTGGCTCCGATCATCGGGTCGTCGATCAGGCCGGCGGCCAGCAGGTCGAGTTCGACGTTACCGGGCACCTTCGCAGGAATGGTTTTCACTTCGATCCCGGAAAGCGCCGCCGGATCGGTCACGGCTTTTTCGGGTTGGGGCCAGTAAGAGAGTTCCCACTCGCCGTCCAGCGAAACCGGAGCCGCCGGCGCAGTCGCGCCCGATGCGGACGCGACCGTCCCCAGCAACAACAACTGACTTAGACAAAATCCGAGTATTCGGTTCTTTTTCATCGTTTCGTTCTTTAAGTTTATCGTTTTTTAAAATTTGAATTCATGCACGCCGGCGGAAACCGGAATCTCTTTGTCCCCGACGATTACCGTCCCGGTCGTATTGACCGGAACATCGACGGTCAGCCGCACTTTTCCGCCGTCCCGCTTCCACTCGGAACGAATCGGGCCGTTGACCGAACGGTATTCGGCTTTCACCCAGTCGAGTCCCTCGACAAAATGGGGCCGGAAAAGAATGTGACGGAAACCGGGCTGCTGCGGATCGAAATTGATCCCGGCCAAGTCGTTATACATCCAGGCGCTGACATCGCCCAGGAACACGTGATTGATCGACGCGTCGCGGAACTCTTCGGAAAGCTGCCACGTTTCGGCCAGCGTCGTGAACCCGCGGTTGATCCACCCGCCCCACGACGGGCAGTCTTCCTGCGCCGCCATCCGGTACGCGAGGTCGGCATATCCGTATTTGGTCAACATCCGCAGCGCGAACTTGCTGCCGAGCATCCCGAAATCGAGGTGTCCGTTCGACGCTTCGACCGACTGTGCGAGCCGGTCGGCCACTCGCTGTTCGTACTGCTGCGGCACGAGCCCGAGCGCCAGCGCCGTCGCAAGGGCGGCCTGCGAACCGTTGGCATAGGTCGCGCTGTCGGCGTTGAAATATTTCTTATTGATCAATTCCTTAAGATTTTCCGCTTTTTTGGCATAGGCTGCTCCGTCGCGACCGGTCAGTTCCGCAAAACGCGTCATCAACGCCTGGTCGAGGTAATAGAAACAGGTGGTCGTGTAATCCGTCGGGGTCTGGGTCTTGTAGGGCACCCAATCGCCGATTCCGTAAGTCACCGTACCGTCCTGGTCTTCGCGCGCCTGCAAGTAACCCAGGTATTTTTCGCACACCGGGTACATTTTCTCGATCGCCCGCTTGTCGCCGTAATAGTCGTACAACGCATTCGGAATAATGAACATAGCCGCATCCCATACGGGGCCGATCCAGTCGGCGTAACCCCATCCCGAACTCGGGATAATCCCCGAGATGCTTCCGTCCTCGCGCTGGTTGTCGACGAAGTCGTCGAGCCATTTTTCATAGAAACGAATGCCGTCGAAGTTCAGCAGCGCCAGGTCGATCGAAATGTGCGCATCGGCCGTCCAACCGTTCTTTTCGCGCTGCGGGCAGTCGGTCGGGATGCTGTGCAGATTCGACAGGTAAGATTGGTTGGTGGCCTTCCAGATTTTGTTCATCAATTCGTTCGAGCAACTAAAAGTGCCGACCGGCTCGACAGCCGTATGCACGAACAAGGCCGTCAGACTCTCTTCGTTCAACTTCACGGGACGGTCGGATTTGACCTCGACATACTGGAAACCGTGATACGTAAAATCCGGCGTAAACGTCTCGACGCCTTCGCCCTTCAGCGTATAGGTATCGGTCTGGAAAGCGAGACCCGGCAACGGTTTGTAATAGATGTCGATATTCCCCATTTCGACGCGGCCGTTCGCTTTCTGCAATTCGCCGTGCTGCATCGTGATCTTCGTACCCTTCTCTCCCTGCACCGACAAACGGCATACTCCGGCCATGTTTTCGCCGAAATCGAAAACATACACCGTATCGCCGAACGATTTTACCGCAACCGGACGGATCTCGCGCGTCGCACGGATCGCCGGGGCGGTCTGCGCCACCAGCAGCGGTGACGGAGCCTCTATCTCGACGGCCGCGCTCCACGCCGCATCGTCGAAACCGGGTTCGTCCCAACCCGGAATCTCCAACCGGGCGTCATACGTATCGCCGCTGTAAATGTTGTTCTGCACGTACGGCCCGGTAGCCGTTTTCCACGTGCCGTCCGATGCGACGACCTGTTGCGAACCGTCCGCATAAACGATATGCAGCTCGCCGATCATCCGCGCCCGGTCGCGCCAGCGCGCGTTTTCGAAATCCCAGGTAGCGACCGGTGCGTCTTCGTTATAAAACCCGTTGCCGAGAACGGCCGAAAGCACGTTTTCGCCCGGAACGAGCAACCCGGTCACGTCATAGGTACCGTACAGGTTCCGTTTGTCGTAATGCGTATAACCCGGCTCAAGGCGGTTCGGCGTAACCGGCTTGCCGTTCAACCGCATCTTCCCGTAAGCCGCTGCGCTCATGTAAAGACGCGCGTCGCGTACCTCTCCGGTTACGTCGAACGATTTGCGCAGCATCGGCGCCGCAGCGAAGCGCTTGTCGTGTCCGTCGGTAATCCAGCGGGCCGTCCAGCCCGACAGGTCGGCCTGCGCCGTTTCGAAGCTGTCGACCGGCGACACGACGATCCGTCCGTCATCGCCCCAGGCCACTGCATTCCAATAATAACGGGTACGGGGCTCCAGCGGCTGCGGCGCGTCGTACTGCGCGAAACCGTTCACCGAAACGATCTCCGGAGAAGACCATACGTCGCCGTCGGCCAACGAATCGGCCAGCGCCGCTTTCGTCGAAGCGACGCGCACGCGGCAGCGCTGCTGCACGAAATCGTCGTCGCCCGTATAATTCCATGTAAACCGCGGCGGGGTATTCGCGCCGATTCCGATCGGGGAACTCATGTATTCGCACCGCATATCCGCGATTTCCGCCCGACGCTGCGCGCAGCCGGACAACAAAAACACCGTCAGCGCCGCCCCGGCGCAAACCGTATTTATCCGATATCCTGTCATAGTTTTTATTTTTAATTCCGGGGGCATTCCGACCCGGATAAAAGTTACTTAATCGTTTAAGTTTCTTGCCCTCAAAAAAAGTCCCGTCAATCCCGGAAGCAGAGTTCGCAGGGCAGCACGAGCGACTCAAACTCCCGATCGGCAGACCGAGACAGACCGCCCCGGTTCCGGATATCGCCCAGCAGCATCCGCACCGCGTTGCGCCCGATCTCCCCGACCGGCATCCGCGCCACGTTCATCGCAGGAGCCAACACGCTCATCGCAGGCACCTCGTGAATACAGGCCAGCCCGTAACCGTCGTTGATGTCGATCCGGCGGCCGTGGAAATAACGGAACGCCTCGAGCGCCAGGATATGGGTCGTAAAGAAAAAACCGTCCACGTCGGGCGCCTTGGCGAAAATCCGGTCGAGCGCGCGGAACACGTTCTCTTCGTAACCGACGAACGCCGCCTCGCCGTACAGGTCGGGATCGACAGGAAGACCGGCTTCCGTCAGCGCCCGGGCATAGCCGGCACGCCGCTGATCCATCGTGGTCAGATGCGGGTTGGTCGTCACGATGGCGATCCGGCGGGCTCCCCGCTCGATCAGGTGGCTCACCAACCGGTAGCTGCTCTGTTCGTTGTCGATAATTATATAATGGGTTTTCAGTTCCGAAAAATAACGGTCGAAAACGACCAGCGGGAACGCGTCGTCGACCAACTGCCGGATCTCCGTCTTCGAAATCTTGGTCGGGGCCAGAATGATCCCGTCGACCTGCTTGGCGCGGAACATCCGGATCATCCGGTTCTCCCGCTCGCCTTCGGACTCCGAACTGCATATCATCAGCGAATAGCCGTGCCGTTCGGCTTCCATCTCGACCTCGCGGGCGACCTGCGAATAAAACGAGTCGGAAATGGAAGGAAGGATCAGGCCGATCGTGCTGGATACCCCGGTATTCAGGCTGCGGGCCAGTAGATTGGGCTGATAGTTCATCCGCCGGGCGCACTGCTTGACCCTCTCCTGAGTCGCCGGGCTGATTCCACGCTCATTCCCACGGCCCGAAAGCACCCACGAAACGGTCGTTTTCGACAGGCGAAGCTCTTCGGCAATATCTTTCAGCGAAGTTTTCATACGATCGGAAAAACGGGATATGCGATCCCGAATCGGCTTTTAAATCACTTAATCGGTTAAATCCGCACTAAATTACTTCTTTTTCTCAAAATAACAAATTAAATCGCAAAAAAACGGAACAAAATGGATATTTTTTTTCGGAAATCTGTCCTATTTATTTATTACATTTGACAAACCTAAAACTTAATCCGCATGAAAAAAACTATTTACAGGATTATCGCTCTATCGTTGCTGCTGGCGCCCGGCGGCGCAACGGCGGAAAACGCCCGGACGCGTCTCTGCGGAGACGGATGGTTCGAAATGCCGTTCCGACCCTCGCCGGAGAATCCGCAAGGCGAATACATCTATTTCGTCGGAGGATACAACTCGGAAGACCGCGGCACCCCGCCCTGGGGCAGTCTCGTGGAATCGGAAAATCTGTTTATCGGCGACCGGGCTGGAGAGATCGTGATCGCCTACACGGACGGAACCGCCGACGTCATTCCGCTGATCTTCGGATACACCATGTGGTTCAAGGCCAACTGGCGCGACGGAGGAGCCCCGTTCAAAACGGAGGAAGCCGAACCGGGAATGACGGCCTGCCTGCAAAAAGCGCTTCATCTGCAGGGCGGTTTCGAAGGGAACGACCAGATCGCCTTCAAGGTGAAAATACAAAACAAACCGATCCGCGAAATCCGGCTCGCCGACAATCCCGGCAAGACGGGGGAACCGGTGTTCGACGGCGGATACCTGCTCCGTTCGGACGAACGGAAAACGCTCTCCGGCGGCAAACCGGTCGACGCAGCCGATCCGTTTTTCGATACGCATACGATCGACAGCCGCCGCCCGGACACGATGAGCCGCGAAATCGAACGGATGCGCCGACGCCTTTACACTTTCGAAAGCGATTTTAAAAAGGTGCCCGCCTTCAAGTATCCCGAGACCTACGACCGCGTCCGGATCACGTTTACCGGCGACCGGTTCGCCGATATTCTGACGCAGGTCTATTATTATAATGTCGAGGATATCCTGACCAAAATGCGCGACGACGGCATGATCGACGAGAGTTCGCCGGGCGCTCCGTCGTGGCGGTACGACGGTTTCGGAACCTGGGTTCCGCAGGCGAACAGCTACTGCGGAGCGATGTATTCGCGGAACCGGGCGCTGGGAATCCTCTCCTACATGGATCTGCTCCCGAAAACGCTGAAATCGGTCGATTTCCTGCACAAATGCCTGATGTATTACCCGGACAACGGGCTGACGATGCTCGGCAAGCGGATTCCGGGACACTGGAGCGTCATCCCGAACAAACCGATGGAATACTCGAAAGTGCTCGTCGTGGTGGCCAACTGGCCGACGCAGTACACGAAAGAACTTTTCGGCGACGACTACCAGAACTTCGGCAACAGCGAGCCGGACGGGCACGGACTGACGATGATGAGCATCGCCAACGTATGGCTCAACAGCGGAGCCGACCCGCAGTGGGTGCTCGACAACTGGACATACATCAACGAAGCGGTGCACTACATCGACTGGGCGATGAAAAATCCCGACGTCTCGTTCAACAAGGACGGGCTGATGTACGGCGAAACGGAAGCCGCCATGATGGACTATACGATGTTCGCCAACATCCCGTGCTGCCTCGGCGTGCGGATGTACGCCGAAATGGCGCAGGCGGCCGGCAAAACCCGCGAAGCGGCGGCATGGACCGGACTGGCCGACCGGATGGAACAGGCGATCCTCGCCGGATTCTCCGACGGCAGGCAATGGAATCCGGAGAAATTCGGTTTTTTCCACGACCCGTCGATGTCGCTATACGCCGATTACGCAGGCTATGACGTACAACGCGACGCTCCGGCCGGGTGGTACGAACTCTGCGAAAACACCTACCGCACCGACCTCGACCGCTACATAGGCGATACGTTCCTCGGTCCGCGCGGACTCGGCTACGACCACAATATCATTACCCAGACCTCGATGCTGCTCGACCGGAGCGATGATTACGGCAAATTTCTTACAAACCTGTCGAAACTCTGTTACAGCCCGCGGCTGCCGAAGCCGTTCATCGTACCGGAAGGCGCATCGTACAGCCGTGAGCAAGGGATGTACCGCCGGCAGGGCGATCTCGGCAATTTCGTGCAGCAGAACGAAACCGTCCGGACGATCCTGATGGCGGCCGGCACCTCGAAGGCGCAAGGCAACGTGGTCAAGATCATGCCCCGGCTGCCGAAAACATGGAACGTCGAAGTAAACGGCCTGACCGTTCCCGGCAGCGAAGCGAAAATCAACTACCGGGCGACCTGTCCGAAAAATAACGTGCAAACCGCGTCGTTCTCGATCGAAAACAAAGGAAACCTGGATACGCTGAAATTCAGGGCCGGACCGTTCACGTGCGACCGGGTTACCGTGAACGGCACGGTCGTCCGCACCGAACCGGCCGGAGACGCGCGATGGGCATGGATTACCGTCGACCGGTTGCAGAACGGTCAGAAGTACACGTTCAATATCCGGCCGTAACCGGCCGTACCAAACAGAAAAGGCGGGATAAATCTCCCGCCTTTTCTGTCACAACCCAAAATCAATATTTTACAAACCAGCCGCTTACAGCCGAGACAAACATCGGACCAAAAAGAATCAGCACTTCCGGTAAGGAAAATTAAACCGGAATATCGAACCTTCGCCCAGTTTCGATTCGGCCCATATTTTCCCATGCTGACGTTCGACGATCATCCGGCAGATGGCCAACCCGAGCCCCGTCCCCGCAATGAATGAATTCAACTTCGTGAAGCGGGTGAAAATCGTGCTCAATTTGTCCTCGGGGATTCCCAGACCGGTATCCGCCACGTAAAACTCGATCCGATCCTCCTTGAGCTGATATCCGTAACGGATAAACCCTTCTTTGGTAAATTTGATCGCGTTGGTAATCAGGTTGACGATCACCTGCGACAACCGGCCCGGATCGCAAAGCGTCACCAGATTGTCGAAAGCGCCCTCGAATACCAGTTGCACGCCCGGAGCCGTCTTCTCGATCAGCGTGCAGTAAATATTCTGGCACAGATCGGTCAGGTTCGCCGGGATGTCCACGAACTCAATGGTTCCCGCCTCGATCTTCGACAGGTCGAGGATGTCGTTGATCAACATCAGCAGTTGATCGGAATTGGTGTCGATGATATTGATGATCGAAGCGCGCTCCATCTTGTCGGTAATTTCGGGCAGTATCTTGGCAAAGCCGACGATGGCATTCAGCGGCGTCCGGATTTCGTGGCTCATGTTGGCCAGGAAAGCGGTTTTCAACTGGTCGGACTGTTCGGCCTTCACTTTGGCTTCGAGCAACTCGGTCTCGATCACCTTGCGTTCGGTAATATCCCACGAAATCCCCATCAGCAACGGTAACCTGCGTTCCTCGACCGGAACCAGCATCTTCACCGTATTGACGATCCGCTTCTGGCCGGTTACGACGGAATACTCCTCTTCGAAAGGCGGCAACTCGCCCCGCTTCAACAATTCGAGATCGTCGCGCTGGAAATGAGCCGCATCGGCCGGATTCGGAAAAATTTCGAAATCGGTCTTCCCGATCACCTGCGAAGCCGGGATTCCCGAATGCTTGACGAACGACTGGTTCCAGTACAGATAGCGGAACTCGTCGTTCGGGTCTTTCACGAACAGGTATACCGGGATATTATCGAGAATCGCTTCCATCAGCCGGTTCAGTTCTTTCAACTCGTTCCCTTGTCTGACTCGCTCGGTAACGTCCCGACAGAAAAACCAGACGACCTTCTGATCCGAAAACGAATCGTCCAACAGGTAAACCATCGACTCCATCGTGATCGACTCGCCGTCGGGCAATTCGTAGGAGCACGTATTCTGCAACACCCCGCCGTTCCGCCGCAACCTATCGACCAGGGCCTCGAAACCGTCCGGAGCATACTGTCCCTCTTTGAGATCGTTCAGACTATATTTCGCGACGTCGTCCGTAATCCGATGGTGCGACAGGAACGTCCGGTTGGCAAAACGGAACATGCCGTCCAGCGAACAGCAGAAAATCTCTTCGCTGGCATTATTCACCGCATATTTCAGGATTTCCAGTTCATGGTAACGCTCGATAATCGGCGTTACGTCTTGCACGTACCCTTCGACGACGCGATGTCCTTTTTCGACGGACTCCCGAAGAACCCGGTGACGCAGGTATTTGACTTTGTCGTCGGTAACGATCCGAAACTCGATGTAATCTTTTTCTCCCAGCTCCGGATTATAATGCAGCAACTGGCGCGCTTTTTCACGGTCGTCCGGATGGACGAAATGCTCGAAATAGTAGTCGGCATTCACAGAATCGGCTCCGCTCTCCCGTTCCAGCAGTACCGGCAGGATATCCGGGGCATAAAATTCGTTGGTTTCCGAATAATAGAACCAATACCCGAGCGAAACCACCTGCTCGATCAGCTTCATCCGCTTGTTGGCGTCGTTCATCGCCTTTTGGGTACGCACCGCCTCGGTGATATCCCGGCACATACACAACACTTTGTCCCGGTCGAGCGGCCAGATCCGGTTTTCGTAATGCCGGAGTTCGCCGTCCACGGTCAGGTCGTGCCGCCCGGTAGAACCTCTTTTCGTTTCGAGCACGTGATCCAGATTGGCCCGCACGTTTCGATAAGCCTCCTCCGGCAACAGCTCCCGGATATTCATCCCGATGAACCGTTCGGACGGAACGCCCACATGATTGGTCTCTTCGGACGAAATCAGCTCCGTAATAACCCCCGAATTGGTCCACACCGTCATCATATCGGGCAAGGTATCCAATATCCGATCCGCGTATTTGGCCCGGGTTTGTTCGGCGGCGCCGTCGACGGCGCCGGAAGTACGACGATTCAGTTGTGTGCGAAGCTTCTCGTTTTCCGTTTCCAGTTCCTGAATTCTTTTCAGCAATTGCTCTTCCCTGACCATCCTTGTCCGTGTGAATAAATTAATCTGCTATAACTAATTTTACAAATATACAACTTCGTAATGAGAATCATCGGAAATTCGTGAAAAAGTTCACTTTTTTATAGTCCCGCAATCCTCTTGCAGATACATATTTACATCCTAAAATAACGCAAAACGTCGCCACCGGCGCATTCCCGGCCCGAAAACTTCGGAACAATCGGCTCGTTCGCTTACCGTCCAGACCTTTTTATATTATTCGCCTTATTCGCCGAAAACGGAATCATTCAGACGCCGACCTGACGTTTGGCCTCCATCAGGATCGTAAATGCCCGGTGAATGTCCTCGTCGCCGATCACGACGGTAAACTCGTTGGTCGTACTGATTACCTCCGCAATATTGATATTGTCCCACGCCAGCTCCTTGAAAATATAGTAATAGACGCCCGGACAGATGGTGTTTTCGGCCGGCAGCTTCACCGTAATCGACGAAAGGTTCTCGGTTTTGGCGATCTCGGTCTCTTCGGCGAAAATTTCGTCCACCAACTTGACGATCGAACTGCTCACGACGAGGGTCGTCTCGTAGATCCCCTGCGAAAAAGTGCAAAACACGTCCTTCATCGCCCGCACGCGGTCGAGCAGCTTGGCCTGCCGTTCGTAAAGGGTCGGGGAGTTGACGAAAGCGTAATCGGCCAGGTTCGAGCGCACGATGATGTCCCCGATGTTTTCGACCACCTTTTTGAACTTCATCGCCGACATCAACTCCAGACGCGGAACCAGCCTGTTCAGCGCCATGATGACGGCGCTGTCGTTTACCTCCTTTCCTACTTTTTTCTCTATTTCGGGCTTCAGTTGCCGGGCCAACGCCGAAAGATTGACCAATCCTTCGACGAGCGCGCCTTCCAGAAAAGGCTTCTTTTTGATCACCTCTTCGACCGCATTCGGAATCGTGAGCATATCGTTATTTTTTATGTGACAATACCAACCGGATCCGTCGCCGCACAGGACGCTTCCCTGCCCGGGCCGTGTCTAATTTTTCACTCCGACCCGCTTTGTTGCAAAAAAAATAAAATTACCCGATAAAAACAAACAATTCATTCTATTTTTGTGCGAAAAATAAATTCTTGTTTGATTTTACAACTTATTGATTGTTTTTATGATTAAAGTGTTGAAATTCGGAGGCACGTCGGTGGGTTCGGCCGCGAATATGAAGAAAGTAGCCGAAGTAGTCCGTCACGAAGGAGCGAGGATCACGGTGCTGTCGGCGATGTCGGGCACGACCGACGCTCTGGTGAAGATCGTGGCGGCAGCCGCAGCCGGAGACCGGGACACGGTGGAAAGCCAGCTCGCGATGTTGACCGATAAATATACGACCTGCATCGACGGGGTGCTCGGCGCGCACCGAGACGAGGCCCTCGGACGGATGAAAGCCGCCTTTGAACTGATTCGCAGCGAAGTCGGCGCATTCCGCGAATACACTTCCGAACGCACGATCATCGCGCAGGGCGAACTACTGACCTCGGCGATTTTCACGCTGTACCTGAACGAAACCGGCATGAAGGCCGTATGCCTAAACTCGCCCGACTTCATGGTGACCGACGAAGACGGGAAAGTAGATACTTGCCGTCTGAGGGAAGCGCTGGCTCCGGTAGCGGCCGACCAGGATACTTTCTACGTGGCGCAGGGTTTCATCTGTACGAACAACCGAAGCGAAATCGACAACCTCGGACGCGGCGGCAGCGATTACAGCGCGGCGCTGATGGGCGCGGCGATCGACGCGAACGAAGTGCAGATATGGACCGACATCGACGGAATGCACAACAACGATCCGCGCATCGTTGACCACACCCACCCGATCCGAAACATGAGCTTCGACGAGGCGGCCGAACTGGCTTACTTCGGGGCGAAGATCCTGCACCCGGCGACCATACAGCCCTGCAAAGACAAAGGGATCGCCGTGCTGCTGAAAAATACGATGGACCCGAAAGCCCCGGGCACGACGATTTCCGACCGCGACGACGATTCGAAATCGTTCCACGCGGTGGCCGCCAAAGACGGAATCACCGTGATCCGTATCCACTCGGCGCGTATGCTGATGGCCTACGGCTTCCTGCGTAAGGTATTCGAGATTTTCGAACAGTACCGCACGCCGATCGACATGATTACCACGTCCGAAGTGGCCGTATCGCTGACGGTCGACAACGACAAGCACATCGACGAAATCGTCGCCGAACTCGAAAAGCTCGGCACGATCGAGATCGAACGCAACAATTCGATCGTGTGCGTCGTCGGACGAATGGAACACGGCGACGCGGGACTGGCCGCCAGCGTTTTCAAAAGCGTCCAGTCGATTCCGATCAAAATGATCTCGTACGGGGCAAGCCACCGCAGCCTGGCGATGCTGATCAGCACCGAATACAAGAAACAAACCTTGCAATCCCTTAACGACGGACTTTTCGAATAATTATGAGCGCACGAAATTACATCAAACAGTTAGCGGAACTGCCCACGCCGTTCTATTTTTACGACATGGAACTGCTAAACCGCACACTGAACAAGGCGACCGAAGCGTCATCGCGTTACGGCTATAAAATACATTATGCGCTGAAATCGAACTTCGACCCGCGCATCGTCGAAGCCGTGCGCCGCGCCGGCATGGGCATGGACTGCGTCAGCGGCAACGAGGTGCGGATGGCCGTCGAAAACGGGTTTGCGGCATCGGAGATCGTATTCGCCGGCGTCGGCAAAACCGACCGGGAGATCGAATACGCGCTCGGCCAGGAAATCTTCTCGTTCAACTGCGAATCGTTGCACGAATTGCAAGTCATCAACGAAATCGCCGGACGAATGGGCAAAAAGGCGCGAATCGCGCTTCGGATCAACCCCGACGTCGATCCGAAAACGCACCGCTACATCACCACCGGCAAAGCGGATAACAAATTCGGCATCTCGTACGACGAAATCGACGCGGCGATCGCTTCGCTCGAAAAACTCGCAAACCTCGAAATCGTCGGGCTGCACTTCCACATCGGCTCGCAGATCCGCGATATGCAGGTGTTCGAAACGTTCAGCAAACGGGTATTCGACATCAAGGAGTGGTTCCGCGAAAAGGGCATCGTTTTGAAACACCTCAACATGGGCGGCGGACTCGGCATCGACTACGACGACCCCGACCGGGAACCGATGCCCGACTTCGAAACCTATTTCGACATCTTCCACCGCAACCTGAAAATCGACGAAGGCCAGACCGTGCATTTCGAACTGGGCCGCTCGCTGGTCGCGCAGTGCGGCGAATTGATTACGCGCGCGCTTTACAACAAAGAAACGTCGGCCGGTACGAAGATCGTGATCGTCGACGCAGGAATGACCGACCTGATCCGGCCGGCCCTGTACGGCGCGAAACACAAGATCGAAAACCTGACTTCCGCGACCGGGAGCGAAAAATATACGATCGGCGGCCCGATCTGCGAATCGTCGGATATTTTCGGCCGCGACGTCGAACTGCCGGTCACCTCGCGCGGAGACCTGCTGACGCTGCGTTCGGCAGGGGCTTACGGCATGGCGATGGCATCGCGCTACAATCTGCAGGATCTGCCCGGAGCCGTATACAGCGATAAACTATAAAAACATATTTTTATAAACTACCTAATAAAGCGCTCATTCATAGCGCTTTATTTTTTGATGTGCGATTCTCCGTTCGGAAGCACCTCGGTGACGACGGAACCCGGTATCGCTGCCGGAGCTTGTGAAGATAAGGAATGAGCCGCCGCCGTCCGATACGAATTATCCGCATTTATCGCCGGGCGTACCCGCTGAAATTAGATACTTTGTAAAACTTTTCGTAACTTTCGCACCTATTTCAGGCGACCGGAACACCGGCCGATTTCCGGAGGAAAGCCCGACTGCCCGAAACAATCGACGACAAATTAAAAGGAAAACAAGATAGAACGATGAAAATTTCATTGAACTGGCTGAAAGCCTATATCAAAACCAACCTGAACGCCGAACAGATCTCCCGGACACTGACCCAGATCGGACTCGAAGTCGAGGGATTCGAAAAAGCGGAATCGATCCGCGGGGGACTCGCCGGACTGGTCGTCGGCGAAGTGCTGACCTGCGACAAACACCCGGACGCCGACAAACTGCACGTAACGACGGTCGACCTCGGCGACGGGCAGCCGACCCAGATCGTATGCGGCGCGCCGAACGTAGCGGCCGGACAGAAAGTGGTCGTAGCGACGATCAACGCCATGCTGTATCCGACCGGCGAAGAGAACGGCTTCAAGATCAAAAAAAGTAAAATCCGCGGCGTCGAATCATTCGGTATGCTGTGCGCCGAAGACGAGATCGGCGTGGGAACGAGCCACGAAGGAATCATCGTACTGCCGGCCGACGTGAAAGCGGGAACTCCGGCGAAAGAATATTTCCAATTGGAAGACGATTACCTGCTCGAAATCGGCCTGACGCCGAACCGGGCCGACGCGATGTCGCACTACGGCGTAGCGCGCGACCTGGCCGTCTACCTGAAGGCCAACGACATCCCGCACGAACTGATCCTGCCTGCGGTCGACGCGTTCGGCCGGGACAACGATTCGAAAACCATCGCCGTGGAGGTAGCCGATTCCGAAGCCGCGCCGCGTTACATGGGCGTAACGATGACCGGAATCAAAATCGCGCCTTCGCCGGACTGGTTGCAACAACGCCTGCGAGCTATCGGCATTAACCCGAAAAACAACGTGGTCGACATCACGAACTTCATTTTACACGAAACCGGACAACCGTTGCACGCATTCGACGCGGCGAAAATCAAAGGAGACAAAATCGTCGTGAGAACCTGCCCGGAAGGGACGCCGTTCGTTACGCTGGACGGTGTGGAACGCAAACTGTCGGCCGAAGACCTGATGATCTGCAACGCCGAAGGGCCGATGTGTATCGCCGGCGTGTTCGGCGGACTCGACTCGGGCGTATCGGACTCGACGACCGAAGTATTTATCGAGAGCGCCTATTTCAACCCTGTCTGGATCCGCAAAACGGCCAAACGCCACGGACTGAGTACCGACGCGTCGTTCCGCTACGAACGCGGAATCGACCCGGACATGACGCCTTACGCGCTCAGGCGCGCCGCGCTGCTGATCCGCGAACTGGCCGGAGGCGTCGTTACTTCGGCCGTAACCGACATCTACCCGGTGCGGATCGAGCCGTTCCGGTTCGAGGTGTCGTACGACCGGATCGTCCGGCTGATCGGCAAAGCGATCCCGGAGACGACCGTCCGGAAAATCATCGACGCGCTCGGCGTGACGATCGAATCGGAACGCGACGGCGCATGGCAGGTCTGCGTACCGCCTTACCGCGTCGACGTGCGGCGCGAGGCCGACCTCGTGGAAGACATCCTGCGGATTTACGGCTACGACAACGTAGAGATCCCGATGCACGTCAACTCGACGCTCTCCTACGCTCCGAAGCCGAACCGCGACAAGCTGATCAACATGCTCTCCGATACGCTGAGCGCCAACGGATTTTTAGAGATTATGAGTAATTCGCTGACTAAAGCGGCCTATTACGAAAACTTATCGGCCTACAAAGCCGAAAATTGCGTGCAGATTCTCAACCCGCTCAGCAACGACCTGAGCGTAATGCGTCAAACACTGTTGTTCAACGCAATGGAGGCGATCCAACTGAACGTCAACCGCCGCAACGGAGACCTGAAAATCTACGAATTCGGCAACTGCTACTCTTACGATCCGGCAAAAGCCGAAGAGGGAGGGCTCGCGCCGTACAGCCAGCGGGCAATGGTTTCGATGGCCATAACCGGCGCAGACCACGCGGCTTCGTGGAACGTTCAATCGCAGCCGAGCACTTTTTACACGCTACGGAGCGCGGCTGAAAAAGTGCTGAAAAAATTCGGTGTCGACCTGAACGACGCGACCACCGAACCGCTCGACAGCGACCTGTATGCCGAAGCGGTCCGCTGCAAATTCAACGGCAGACAACCGCTGCTCGAAATGGGCGTCGTGTCGCGGAAGATCCGCAACCTGTTCGACGTTAAAGCGGACGTTTATTACCTCGAACTGAATTTCGACGCGCTGGTCAAACTGACCCGAAACCATACGGTCACGGTCAGCGAACTGCCAAAATACCCGGAAGTGAAACGCGACCTGGCACTGCTCGTGGACAAGAGCGTCAACTTCGCGCAACTGCGCAGGATTGCTTTCGCGACCGAGAAAAAACTATTGAAGAGCGTATCGCTGTTCGACGTATACGAGGGCGACAAGCTGCCGGAAGGCAAAAAATCGTACGCGCTGAGTTTCGTCCTCGAAGACCGTGAAAAAACGCTGACCGACCAAGTGATCGACCGGACGATGGGCAATCTGATCCGCGAATTCGAACGGCAGGCCGGAGCGCAGATCCGCTAAACGCACGAAAAACACATCTAACAGAATATGCAGGAAAAAATCTTGATTCTCGATTTCGGTTCACAGTACACGCAGCTGATCGCACGCCGCGTGCGCGAGCTGAACGTCTATTGCGAAATCCATCCGTACAACCACTTCCCTCAGCCGGACGAATCGGTCAGAGGAGTGATCCTCTCCGGAAGTCCTTATTCGGTACGGGACGCCCAGGCGCCTCAGGCAGACCTGTCGGCGATCAAGGGACGCCTTCCGATGCTGGGCGTCTGCTACGGGGCCCAGTACCTGTCGCAACAATTCGGCGGCGAGGTAAGACCATCGGCCACAAGGGAATACGGACGCGCGATACTATCGAAAGTCGTTGCGAACAACCCGCTGATCGCAGGCCTTTCGGACAGGACGCAAGTATGGATGTCGCACGGAGATACGATCGTGAAGATTCCGGAAAACTACCGCATCATCGCCAGCACGGACACCGTTCCGGTCGCCGCCTTCCAGATCGAAGGCGAACAGACCTGGGGCATCCAGTTTCACCCGGAAGTGTACCATTCGACCGAAGGCAAACAACTGCTGAAACATTTCGTCGTGGATATCTGCGGCTGCCGCCAACAGTGGACGCCCGACTCGTTCATCGAATCGACCGTCCGCGAACTGCGCGACAAGATCAAAGGCGACAAGGTATTGCTGGGACTCTCCGGCGGCGTCGATTCGTCGGTGGCGGCCGAACTGCTGCACAAAGCGGTAGGCGATCAGTTGGTCTGCATCTTCGTCGATATGGGCCTGCTTCGCAAAGACGAATTCGAATCGGTGCTGAAATCCTACGAGTCGATGGGACTGAACGTAATCGGCGTACGGGCCGGCGATAAATTCCTCGCCGACCTGGCCGGCGTGACCGACCCGGAAAAGAAACGGAAGATTATCGGCCGCGATTTCATCGAAGTATTCGACGCCGAGGCGCAGAAACTGACCGACGTGAAGTGGCTCGCCCAGGGAACGATCTATCCCGACGTGATCGAATCGATCTCGGTCAACGGCCCGTCGGCGACGATCAAATCGCACCACAACGTAGGGGGGCTGCCCGAAAAGATGAACCTCAAAATCGTCGAACCGCTGCGACTGCTGTTCAAGGACGAAGTACGCCGCGTGGGACGCCAGTTGAACGTTCCGGCGGATATCCTCGGGCGCCATCCGTTCCCGGGGCCGGGACTCGGCATCCGTATCCTCGGCGAAGTGACGGCCGAGAAAGTCCGTATCCTGCAAGAAGCCGATAAAATCTTTATCGACGGACTGAAAGAGTCGGGACTGTACGATCAGGTCTGGCAGGCGGGCGTGATGCTGCTGCCGGTTCAGTCGGTCGGCGTGATGGGCGACGAACGCACTTATGAAAACTGCGTAGCGCTGCGCGCGGTCACCTCGACGGACGGCATGACCGCCGACTGGGTACACCTGCCCTACGATTTTCTCGCTAAAGTCTCGAACGACATCATCAACCGCGTAAAAGGAATCAATCGCGTCGTTTACGACATCAGTTCGAAACCGCCCGCAACGATCGAGTGGGAATAGGACGATTCACCGAATCAAACGCCCGGACGTTCATACAGGAACGATCCGGGCGCTTTTCATTCGGTCAGCGCGGCAGGCCAATTCGGATCGTTCGCATCGGCCGTAGCCAAACGAATGTCGTAAACGATGCCGTCGCCGCAATAAGTGTAGTACAGATAAATCGGTCCGTCCTTAACGACCATGCAGGAGCCTCCGGTCCCGTAAGCCGCTTTATGAATTAATTCGTTCGTACCCGCTACCAGCGGATCGGTGTCCTTCCGATACTTTGCAGGTATTGATTCGCCTGACTGAAATGACGGCACCCGAAAAAGCCCCGGTAAGCCGACAGCGGGGACGGATGCACGGTCTTCAGGATACAATTCCGCTGCGGATCGACCATCGACGCCTTACGCTGGGCGTAAGACCCCCACAGCATGTAGACAATCCCCTGTTTTTGCCGCGCGATAGCCTGTACGACGGCATCGGTAAACTGCTCCCACCCTTTTCCGGCATGCGAAGTCGCCTCGTGGGCGCGCACCGTCAACACGGCGTTCAACAGCAACACACCCTGTTCGGCCCAACGGTCGAGGTTGCCGCTCTGCGGAACCGGCGTCCCCGTATCGGCGTTCACCTCCTGGAAAATATTGACCAGCGACGGCGGAAACTGCACCCCGTCGTTTACAGAGAAACACAGGCCGTTGGCCTGCCCGACGCCGTGATAAGGGTCCTGCCCGATAATCACGACCTTCAGATCGTCCGGATCGCACTTATCGAACGCCCGGAAAATATTTTTCCCGGCGGGAAAAACCTGCCTCGTGGCATATTCCTGTTTGACGAACGCGGCAAGCTGCTCGAAATAGGGTTTCTCAAACTCCGCTCCGATCAGATCTTTCCACCGCGGAGCTATCTTTACGTTCATATCGCTATAAATTTAGGTTAGTTACCGGATCGAGTTCATCCGTATGCTGGCTTTCACGAAAGCCAGCGCACGGATTCTGGATATTTCGACGTCCTTGTCGGCATGATGGACATTCTGGCTCACCAGTCTGACGCACCCCTCCTTGTCGGACTTCTGGATATATTTGACCGTAATGTACTCCTCGCCGTCGATGTCGATCGAAAGCAGGTACATATCGCCCCAGAAAATGTCGTTGATGTCGTTCAACTGCTTGTACAGCACGATATCGCCGCTTTTGAGCAACGGATACATGCTGTCGCCTACGACATAAATCGCCCCGTCGCACTTCGGCAGATTCGGAATGTGGATGTAATCCACCGGCTGCCGGGACGCCTTGTCCAGAAATAGCGGAACGAGGCCCGCCGTCCCCTCCACGTTGTACAGCGGCACGCTCTGCGATCCGACCGGGCGGTCGCTCCCCTTCAGGAAAGTCCGCTCGGGGAACTGCTCGTTGAACATGGCTCCCGTTCCGGATTCAAGCCATTCCGGATTGACATTCAATGTTTGAATCAAAATATTGCGGTTTCGTTCCGACAACGACGCCCTTCCGGTTTCGATCATCGACAACGCGCTTTTACCGATCCCTATGATACGGGCCATATCTTCTTGAGTCATCGACAATTCAGAGCGAATCATACGCAGCCGGTCGCACAAAATACGGATATCGTTATTTTTTTGCATTTTTTCAGGCAAAAATGTGTTTTATTAAAATATTGAACTTATATTTGTACTGCAAAGTTAAACAGTTTTACACGAAATTCAAATAGAAATTGATATAAAGACTATTACAAGCCTTCCAAATTCAAATCTTAGATTCAAAAATTGTATAATCCATTTCGAACCGTTCTTATTTAATCTTTGTATTCAAAACTGCAAGAATTATGATCACGATCACCAAACAAATTTACGAAGAAATTGCGGAACTTCTATTGGAAAAAATTCGGGAAAAAGATTTTTTTAACGGCACCGTCGAATACGACACCGACGAATTCTATTCCTCGCTGACCTGTACGCTGATCATTTGCCGCGCCCCGGA
Source organism: Candidatus Alistipes pullistercoris (assembly GCF_027665465.1). Classification (NCBI taxonomy): domain Bacteria; kingdom Pseudomonadati; phylum Bacteroidota; class Bacteroidia; order Bacteroidales; family Rikenellaceae; genus Alistipes; species Candidatus Alistipes pullistercoris. The sequence goes on from NZ_JAQDED010000007.1 coordinate 53,810, forward strand.
AACCGGAATCATCCTCTCGGTACTCCCGGTGTGGTGGAACTACGACATCGCCCTGATCGATGGGGAGCAGCAAAGCGATTTCAGTTGGAACACCCTGAACCGATTCCTCGAAAGCCGGTTCTAAACATCGGAGATCCTGCCTTATGAACATGACAGGTCCGGCGTACAGGTCCGGCGGGAAACGCATCCCGGTCGCGCGACCGCCCCGGCGCTCCGACCCGGAAACAAGTACGGGAAGCGCATCGGCGCCCGACGCGCTTCCCGGCACAAACCGAAAAACCATGACCGATTCCGAAAAAGCTTCCGTTTCGTCCGTTTCCGCAGGGGCTCCCGCCCCGGCCCGGCAGGAGAAGGCATCCTCCACGTTATACCCCAAAGCCCTGAAAAGCCTCGAAAAACGAATCCGGGGCTACCTGCTGAAAGAGGTCAAGACGACCTACGAATACGACGGAGACGGCAACAAACGAATCAAAAACGAAACGATCACCCGCAAGCAGGTCGCCCCCGACCTGGCGGCGATCACATTCGCGCTGTCGAACCTCGATCCGCAACGATGGTGCGCAAAATCCGCTGCCGACACGGGCAGTCCTCCGGACAACGACACTGCGGACGACGACCGTCCCGACCTGTCGGGACTGTCCGAACAGGCGCTCCGTGAAATTTCGGGATTGTCGGAACTCTGACGAACCGGTCGTACCCGTCCGAAATTTACTCCGGAGTACGACCGAATCCGACTCCGGTAAAATGGAAACCGCCCCCGTAACTTTTCGTCTTAACCATACCGATCTATGCTGCTTTCAAAACGACAGGCAGCGGCGGAACTCGCCCGCCGCTCGCTATGCGATTTCGCGCGGGTCTGCCAGCCGGCGATCCGCCTGACCCCGTTCCATCGCACTTACTACAATACGCTCGACCGCTTCGCGCACGGACAAATCCGCAGGCTGATCGTTTCGGTGCCGCCGCAACACGGCAAATCGCTCGGGTCGTCGGTGCTGCTGCCGGCTTACCTGCTGGGAATCGCACCGCAGACCCGAATCGCGCTGGCCTCGTACAACCTGCGGCTCGCGTCCCGCTTCAACCGCCGGGTACAACGTTTGATGAGCGAACCCGCCTACCGGGACGTTTTCCCCGCGACACGGCTCAAGACGTCCTCCGCAAAACAACCGAACGTGATCCGCACGAGCGACGAATTCGAACTGATCGGCGCTCCGGGCGGTCTGCTCAGCGTCGGGCGCGAAGGAGCGCTGACCGGCAACCCGGTCGACGTTTTCATCCTCGACGACCTATATAAAGACGCGGCCGAAGCCAATTCGCCGCTGATCCGCGACCATGCGTGGGAATGGTACAATGCGGTCGTCAAAACCCGGTTGCACAACGATTCGCGCGAACTGATCGTCTTCACGCGCTGGCACGAAGACGATCTGATCGGACGGATCGCCGCCCACGAACCGGTACTCGAACTGACCGCCTCCTCGGAATCTTATAACGGAAAAACGCAGGCGGAACAATGGCTGCACCTGAACTTCGAAGCCGTCAAACAAAGTCCCCCCACCCCTTCCGACCCGCGAAAGCCCGGCGAAGCGCTGTGGCCGGAACGCCACGGCATACGGTTACTGGAACAAAAACGCAGACTCGACCCGCTGCTGTTCGAGACAATGTACCAGGGACATCCCGCCGTACGCGAAGGACTGCTATACGGCGACAATTTCAAGACCTACGACCGCCTGCCGGAAGATACCGTCCGCCGGGCCAACTACACCGACACGGCCGATACCGGCGAGGACTACCTGTGCTCGGTCTGTTACGAGGTGGGGCGCGACGGTATCGTCTACATTACCGACGCGGTCTATTCGCCGCTCGGCATGGAGGAGACGGAGATCCTGGTAGCCGACATGCTGCTACGCAACGGCACCGTCGCAGCCCGCATCGAAAGCAACAACGGCGGCCGCGGATTCGCCCGCGAAGTAGCGAAACGATGCCGCGAAGTACGGGTCGAGTGGTTTCACCAGAGTCACAACAAGGAAGCCCGTATCCTGTCGAACGCCCCGGCCGTACTGAACCGCATTGCGATGCCGGCCGGATGGCAGATCCGCTGGCACGTCCTGTACGGCGACCTGGTCACCTTCCGGCGGCTGTTCCGCGCAAACCGGCGCGACGACGCGCCGGACGTGCTGACCGGCATCATCGAGACGGAAAGCGAAACCGCTTCGCGAAAAAATATCCGGGCCGTCGGATTCAGCCGGTAACGACCGGCGGGTCGGCACGACCGCCGGCAGTTATGCGACACAGAATCGCCGCGGCCGCCGCATCGCATGTTCCGTAAGAGACGGATCGCTGAACACAAAAACCCTCCGGGCGTTGCAAGAACGCCCGGAGAGTTTCATTCCGGCATCGATCATCCGGCTATTTTTTCTCAACAAACAGCAACATCTTCAACTGAAGCCTGTTCGCTATATCGATCAGATCTACGACCGGCTGTAGGTTCAGCGACATGTCGGCCTGCAGCAAGACGACATACTCGATCTCCGCATTCCCCTCTTTCTTGTTCTTGACCATCGAGGCCAGCGCCGGCTCGATCTCCTTGAACTCCACTTTCCGGTCGTCGATGAAATACTGACGGTCGGCCGTGACCGCCAGCATGATATTCTTTTTGGTAATCACCTTCTCGGCCGTGCTCGAATGCGGCAGCATCACCTTCAGCGCCACCGGCGTGACCATCGTGGAGATAATCAGGAAAAACAGCAGCAGGAAGAACATGATGTCGTTCAACGATGCCGTGTACACCTCGGCGAGCCTTGTTTTTCTGCGTTCGATTTTCATCGGTTACGGTTTAACGGCGTGATCCCGGTCGGCGCGGATCGCCTTCAGCGCTTCGTTGGCGACAACGTCCATCTGCAACACGATCTTGTCGATCCGGTTATTGAGCAGCGAATACCCCGAATAGGCAATGATCCCGACCAGCAGCCCGGTACCGGAGCAGATCATTTTTTCGTACAGACCGTTCGAAATCGTGGAAATATCCAGCACGCCGGACTTCGAAATGTCGTAGAAGATCCGGATCACCCCGAAAATCGTTCCCAAAAAACCCAGCATCGGCGCGACCGACGCGGTAATGGCGAGGTAATTCATCCCTTTTTCCATTTTGGAAATCTGCAAACGCGCCTGAATCTGCATCGACTCTTCGACGTCCTGCAAAGTCCGGTTGTCGTTTTTCAATCCCGCTGCGACCACCTTGAACGACGGGAAAGTCCGGCTCGCGGCAAATTGGCCGGCTTTATCGGAATCGCCGGCATAGATCAGTTTCAGCAGGTAGCCGAACGCCCGGCTGTCGTGCTTTCCGAGCTTGCGTAGCATGTACCATTTATCGGAAATAATGAAAATCGCCAAACCCGCCAGCAGGAAAATCGGGATCAGAATCAGCCCCCCCTTCATCAACAGGCTGAAATAACTCTCGCTATGAACCGCGGCGGCCGGCTCTGCCGGAAGGTTTGCGACGGCCTGCAAGAAAATACACAGTAAACCCATATTCGTTCGAATAAATTTATGGGACGACGACACGCACGACGCTCCGCAATCCCGCTATGACCTACAAAAATATATCTTTTCCCGGTTTCGGAATCACTTTTCGGAAATAAACTTCACCCGAGTCTCAAAAACGGGCAAAACGCCATCGGCCTGCGCCCGAATCCGGCGAACGATCGGAAATAAAAAACTCCTAAGTCCGAAAACTTAGGAGTTCAAACGGTGCCCAGGAAAGGACTCGAACCTTCACATCATCACTGACACTAGTACCTGAAACTAGCGCGTCTACCATTTCGCCACCTGGGCAATCCAATACCTCAAAAAACTCAAACCCTTCGGTTCCCGTGCCCAGAACAAGACTCGAACTTGCACGTCGTAAACCGACACTACCCCCTCAAAGTAGCGTGTCTACCAATTTCACCATCTGGGCTTATATCTTATTTACAACAGGAATAAAGTTCATTTAAAATTCAAAGGAAAGCTACAGAAAGAGAAAAATCTCACTTCTGCGGCATTTTCCTTCTACTAACCTAAAACTACTAACCTAAAATGAACCTAAAACTTCGTTGCAAAGATAAAACTTTTTTCCGAATCGTCCAAAACTTTTTTCCGTCTGGATCATTCTTTTGAGAACGCCCTTTACGTGTATCCCGTAAAAGTGCTGCAAAGGTAACCAAATTTGGAATAATCCAAAATATCAGGACATAATTTTTTCGATTTTTTTTATTTTCCCGTTATTAATCCTATCTTTGCGGCTGCAAAAGGCGCGATGGGGCGACAGAGTTCGAATCTCTCTTCTGTTTCTGAGTAGCGCCGGATAACACAAACACAATCAAAATTATGGAAACGATCAAAATCGCCGGCGTGAAACGTAACGCATTCGGCAAAAAAGAGAGCAAAGCCGTACGTAAAGAAGGCATGGTGCCGTGCGTAATCTACGGAAACGGGGAGACCATTCATTTCGCAGTGGAAACGCGTTCGCTAAGGCCGCTGATCTACACCCCGCAGTCGTACCTCGTGGAATTCGACATCGACGGCAAAAAAGAAGTAGGCGTAATGCGCGAAGTACAGTATCACCCGGTAACGGATAACGTGTTGCACGTGGATTTCTTCCATGTAATCCCCGGCAAACCGATCTCGATCGACGTTCCCGTGAAGTTGACAGGCAACTCGGAAGGCGTCAAACTGGGCGGTAAGCTGATCCTCAGCAAACGAAAAGTACGCATCAGCGCCACCATGGAGAACCTGCCCGACGAAATCGTCGTGGACGTAACCAAACTCGGCCTGGGCAAAAGCATTTTCGTGGGCGACCTGCAATACGACAACATCGCGATCCTGACCCCCGCGTCGACTGCGATCTGCGCCGTTAAGATGACGCGTGCCGCCAGAGGCGCCGCCGCATCCGAAGCTGCCGCAGCGAAGTAGGACGACCGCGGAACGACCGCGACGACCGACATACCGAAACGCCCTGTCGCGAAGCCCCTGTAAGGGAAGCGACAGGGCTTTTTTCCTAAAAATCCGACACATTGAAATATCTGATCGCAGGGCTCGGAAACATCGGAGCCGAATATACGGAAACCCGCCACAACATCGGGTTCAAAGTGGTGGACGCGCTGGCGAAAGCCGCCGGCGTAGCGTTCGAAACGGGCCGCTATGGATCGGTCGCCGAACTGAAATACAAAGGGCGCACCTTCATCCTGCTGAAACCGTCGACTTACATGAATCTCAGCGGGAAAGCCGTCGGCTACTGGCTGAAGACCGAAAAAATCCCGATCGAGAACCTGTTCGTCGTCGTAGACGACATCGCCCTGCCGTTCGGCACGCTCCGCATCCGCGGGAAAGGAAGCGACGGAGGACACAACGGACTGAAAAACATCGCGGAATCGCTCGGGCACAACAACTACGCCCGGCTGCGTTTCGGGATCGGCGGAGACTTTCCGAAAGGGTTTCAGGTGGACTACGTCCTCGGCACCTGGACAAAAGAGGAGGCCGACGCCCTGCCCGAACGGCTCGATATGGCCGGAGAGGTCATCCGGTCGTTCGCAACGGCCGGACTCGAACGAACGATGAACGCATTCAACAACAAATAAGACAAAACGATGGGCGAAGATTTCTCGGTAAGAGTTGACAAATGGCTGTGGGCCGTGCGGATCTTCAAGACCCGCAGCGATGCGGCGGATGCGTGCCGCACGAACCGGGTATTGATCAACGGAGCTTTCGTAAAGCCTTCGCGGGAGATCAAAGTCGGAGATACGGTGACCGTAAAGAAGATGCCGGTCACTTACACATACCGCGTCGCGGCGATGGTCTCTTCGCGGCAACCGGCCAAGAACGTGCCCGATTACGTCGAAAATCTAACGTCCCAGGCGGAACTGGACAAGTTGCACATCCCGAAACTGACCGTTTTCGTACAGCGCGACCGGGGAACCGGCCGCCCCACCAAACGCGAACGCCGGGAGATCGATTCGCTGATGGGAGAGATTTACCTCGACGACGATTCGGAAACGTCCGGCGATTCAGAATAATCTTTTTCCGGTATAACAAAAGAGGAACGCATCCCCATGCGCTCCTCTTCGTTATTTTATAACGAAAGCGGTTATTCTTCCAGGTCTTCCTGCGGCACGTCCACCGGATAACCGTTCGCAGCCTCCTCTTTCGCCTTTTTCCGTTCGACATGGCGGGCGAGGAATATACTCAGCTCGTACAGCGAATAGAGCGGCAGAATTACCAGCACCAGGCTGAACAGGTCGGGCGGCGTGATTACCGCCGAAACGATGGTCAGCAGGATGATCGCATGTCGGCGGTATTTTCGTAGGAAAGCGGCCGTCACGATACCCATCTGCGTCAGGTAATAGATCAGCAACGGCAGTTGGAACACTGCGGCGCACGCCACCGACACGGTCAGTACGGTAGTCAGGTACGAGCGCACGTCGATCATGTTCGTAATATCGGCGCTGGCCTGATAACCGGCGAAAAAATTGATCGACAGCGGAACGATCAGAAAATAGCCGAACAACAGTCCGCAAAAGAAGCACACCGAAACGTAGAACACGAACATCCGGCTTTTGTAACGTTCGTAGCTGGTCAGGGCCGGAGCCACGAAGCGCCAGATTTCCCACAGCAGGTAGGGAACCGCCAGTACGACGCCCGTCACCATCGACACCTGCATATGCAGGTTGAACTGCCCGCCGAGCGCCGTATTCACCATATTCAGTTTGATATGGTTGATACACAAGGTGTCGTCGCCGAACAGCCGGTGCGATAACTCGCACAGCCAGCGGTTGGTCGGAAAGTCGGGGGACTGAGGCCCCATCAGCACCATATCGATGATAAACTTCTTGGCGACGAATGCGACGATCATGATGATGAACAACGCCGAAAAACCACGCACCAAATGGGGACGCAAAGCATCGATATGTTCAAAAAAAGTCATCTCGTTATCGGATGACTTTTCCTGTTTATCGGTCATAATATTCAAACGGTTAGCATACGATACACATTCGCGGTTCCGTAGAACCGCGCAAAGGCCCGGGCCCCTGCCGTATCCTGCAAGATTCTAATTCTTGGTAGTCTCGTCGGTCGGTTTTGCAGCGGGCGCAGAGGGAGCCGTCGTCTCGTTCTTGGGAGTTTCGGCCGTATAATCCTTGTTAATAGCGTCCTTGAACTCCTTGATACCGCGTCCCATGCCACGCATCAGTTCGGGAATTTTCTTGCCACCGAAGAAAATAACGACCAGCGCCACGATCACTAAAAGCTGCCACGGCCCGATCACACCCATTATCAGCAAAGGTAAGTTAAGCATAATTTACATATTAGGTTTCACACTCAGGTTATTGCGGTCCGGGCCCCGATTCGCGTTTCCCGAAAGCCCGTTCGTCTTGCAAATATAACACAAAAAACAGATTTTTGTTGTTCGCAGGGCATTTATTTTAGCCTGTCCCCATTCCCGCGCATTCCGGTCGTTGCGCATTCGACCGTCCAAACGGAAAAGCCGGCTTACAAAAAACCCCGCCGTTCGATCGGGCGGGGTCTTTTGTTTTTTCGGTACGTAAGCTTATTTCCCGGCCAGGAAATCGAAAGTTCCCGATCCCGCTTCGACCACCACGAAACCGTCGGCCGCATTGACGGACTTCACCGCTGGATTCTGCAACAGCGGCTTGCCGCTTTCGGTGACCTTATCGGCCGATGCGGCCGGGATGCGGATGCTGGCCGTCGTATTGGCAGGAATTACGACTTTCCACGAAAGTCCGTTCTCACCCTTCTTCCAATTGCTTTCGATCGGGCCGTACAGCGATTCGTACGACGCGTTCACCCAATCGAGCCCGTCGGGGAAATAGGGAGCCATAACGATTTTCTTGAAACCGACCTGCTGCGGATCGCTCTTGATCCCGGCCAGGTTCTCGTAATACCACGTCATCAGGTCGCCCAGCAACATCACGTGGTTGCCCGAGTTCATCGCCGGATCGGCCGTATCGCCGTTCCACAATTCCCAGATCGTCGTGGCGCCCTTGTCGATCATATAACCCCAACTCGGATAGGTACGGTTCGTAGCGATCGTGTAAGCCAGGTCGCCCTTGCCGTGCTCGGTCAGGCCGCGCATCAGGAACTGGATTCCGATCAGGCCGGTGCTGACATGGCTGTCGAATTCGCCCTGGGTTTTTTCCACGATATTTTCGAACACCTTGCCCTGCAACGAATCGGGGGTCAGATCTTGCATCAGCGACAGAATGTTAGCCGTCACCGTGTTGTTGGCGTACTGACCGGTTTCGGCATTCAAGAACATCTGGTTATAAGCGCTCTTAATATTGGCGGCGAGCTCCTGGTAAGCCGGAATATCGGCCTCGTTGCCGCTGATTGCGGCGAATTTGCTCATAATGTTCAACAAACGGTAGTAGAAACTGGTCGCGAGCAGGCGGCCGTCGGTTTTGCGAGCCGGATCGGCCGAGTGGATCAGTTCCTGGCTTTCGGGAGGCATACACCAGTCGCCGTACACGTCGTTGATAACGACATTATCCTTCATCTGCGTGTCGCGGATGAAATCCATCCACTTTTTCATCGAAGCGTAATGCTCCTTGATCGGGCGGCTGTCGCCGTACTGGTTGTACAACATATCGGCCACGCAAATGTAAGCGGCGGGCCAGGTTACGTTGCCGGAGTGTTGGTCGAACGTCCAGAAAGCCGGAGCCACGTCGGGCACGCAACCGTTTTCGCTTTGGATCTGTTCGATATCCTTCAGCCACTTTTCGTAAAGCAGCGCATGACGGAACATGAAACTTTCGCCGATGCAACCCATCGCGCGGTCGCCGAGCCATCCCATACGCTCGTCGCGCTGCGGACAGTCGGTCGGCATACTGCGGTAATTGCCGCGAATACCCCAGAACGCATTGTGGTAAATCTGGTTGATCGTCGAATCGGACGACTCGAACGAACCGACCGTTTCCATCCGGTCGTAATTGACTTTCCCTTTGAAATTTTTCAACTCGGGCTTGTAGTTCAGTCCGGTAATCTCTACGAAACGGAACCCGTGATAGGTGAAACGGGGTTCCCAGCTAAACAGGCCGTCCGACGCAGGCGTATAGATGTCGGTCACGTGCGCGCCGCGCAGGTTGTCCATATACAGGCTGCCGTCGTCCTTCAGCGTTTCGGAGAAACGCATCTTGATCGGCTTGTCCTTCTGCCCTTTCAGCGTTACGGCCAGCCATCCGACCAGATTCTGCCCCATATCGACGATGTAGGTACTGTCGTTCAACTGGTTGATCGAAACCGGGTCCACCGTATCCATCGTCATGATGTTCGGATTGCGCTGAGCGACCAATTCGCCTCCCGGAGCGCCTACCTTCCGGGCCTGCATCCACGCGCTGTCGTCGAAGCCGTTTTCGTTCCAGCCCTTCATCTCATAATTGGCGTTATACTCCTCGCCGTCGAATTCGTTGTTGGCGATGATCGGGCCGTTGGTGGTCAGTTTCCAACTGTCGTCGCTGACTACGACCGTTTTCGAACCGTCTTTATAAGTGATTTCCAGTTGTGCCAGCAACTTCGGGTAGCCGAACTGACGCAGCGAACCGAGCAAACCGGCTGCAGGATCGCCCAGACGCATCGAGAAATAGCGCCCGTTGCCGAGGATCACCCCGATCGTATTCTGCTTGTCCTTCAGGAACTCCATCACGTCGAAAACGTTGTAGTTGACCGACTTCGTATAGTCGGTAGCCGTCGGTGCGAAGATGTCCTCGTTGATCTTGCGGCCGTTCAGGTAGCATTCGTAAAAGCCCAGTCCGCTAATGTATAAACGCGCCGAAGCGACGTTCCCTTCCACCGGGAATTCCTTGCGCAGGTAACGGGCGGCCAGACGGCTGTCGCCGGTCAGGCGATCCGTCGCGTTCAGCGAACTGTCGATCCCGATCCACTGCGCCTGCCAGTCGCCGTCATCGAGCAGCGCCATCGACCACTGCGCGGCATCGCTCCACAGCGAGTCGCCCTTATTGGTGGTAATCAGCACCTTCCAGTAGTAATCCTTGCGGGATTCGAGCTGAGATCCCGCGTAAGGAACGAACGTAGACTGGTCGGACGAAACGACGCCCGAATCCCACACCAGATTTTCCGCTTTGTCGAGATCGGTCTTCGTAGGAGCCACCATGATCCGATAGGAAGTCTGCATCACGTCGTCCTGATCGGATTCGATCCGCCATCCGAAACGGGGATGCTGCTCGTCGAGCCCGATAGGGTTCTCCTGCAACTCAACAGTCAAATCGACGACGCCCGCCGGTTTTTCACCGCAGCCCATAAAAAACAACGCCGCGCAAACCAGTGATAAAAGTTGATTTTTTTTCATTTTTGGTTTTGTTAAGGTTAGTTCGTAAAAATATCGTTTTATTTTTTATTTTCCAAAATTCTATCCGCAACGGACTTGCCGGCGCTTCCTTCTTCCAGGAAGCGTTTGGCCACGACCACCCGGACGGCGCGGTCGATGATCTCGAACTCGAACGGCGAATATCCGAGCGCTTCGCCGTCAACCTCCAGCGCGATCTCGGGCGACGACTCGATCCGGATGCGCCTTCCCCGGTTCAGGCTCGTCTTGTTCAACCTGTAAATTTTCCCGTTGAACAGCACCTTGAAATGGAACAGCACCGAGAGCCAGCTCATTTTGCGAATCACGGTCAGGTCGAACAACCCGTCGTCGGCCACGGCGTCCGGCGTTTGTAACATCCCGCCGCCGTTGTACCTGCCGATCCCGATCGTAGCGCTGTAAACCAAGTCGTTAACGACCAATTCATCGTCGACATACACCTTGACGCCGGTCGAAGAGTAGCGCAGCAGGGCTTTCAGCGTGCTCCACAGATACAGCCATTTACCCCGCTTCCCTTCCTCTTTCAGGTGGTTGTAACGACGGTTCACGACGGCGTCGAAGCCCACCCCGGCCACGTTGGCCATATAACGCTCCTGCTTGTAAGTCGCCTTGTGGTACGAAACCACGCCGACGTCCTGCAAAAAAGAGTGTCCTTCGACGATCGCCCGGATCGCTTCGGAATATTTGCGCGGAATCCCGAACATCCGGATCCAGTCGTTGCCGGTACCGACGGCGATCACGCCTACCAGCACCTCGGTCGTAGGAACCGCCTTTTGAATAAACAGGCCGTTGACCACCTCGTGGATCGTCCCGTCGCCGCCGACCACCATGATCTTGCGGAAACCGTTGTTGACCGCCTCGACGGCCAGTTCGATCGCATGGTACTTGCGTTCGGTGAACGCATACTCCGGCACGATGTGGTGATCGCGCAATAACTTGCTGATCAGCGGCCAGTCGCTCAGTCCCTTGCCGCTTCCGGCGACGGGATTGACGATGGCAAACCATTTATCGAACGTCTCCATAACCTTTACGATCTGAACGGTACATTGCGGAGCGTGGCCAGCAGATACTGCCAGAAACGGCCGACCGACGCGACGTTCACTTTTTCGTCGGGCGAATGCGGGTGCAGGATCGTCGGGCCGAACGAAATCATATCCAGCGCAGGGTAATTCGTACCGATGATCCCGCACTCCAGTCCGGCATGGATGGCCGTAACGACCGGTCGGCGACCGAACAGCGACTCGTACGACGCGATCATCGTATGCAGGATCGGCGAATCCGGATTCGGATTCCAGCCGTCGTAACCGCCCTCGAGCGCGACTTCTGCTCCCGCGAGTTCGAATACCCCGGCGATCCGGTCGCCCAGATCGGCCTTTTCGCTATCGAGCGAGCTGCGTAGCAGGCAGTGCACCAGAATCTCCCCGCTTCCGGCGGTGACCCGGGCCAGGTTGGACGAAGTCTGTACCAGCCCCGGCATCGACGGATTCATCCGGATTACGCCGTCGGGACATCCGCGTACGGCCCGGATCAATTGCCGTTGCGATTGCGGGTCGATCAGCGAATCGGGCCGCCGGGCATCCGTAATCCGAACGGTCACCGCATCGTCGACGCCCCGGAACTCCTCTTTCAACACCGATTCGAGACCGGCGGCCAGCGTCCGAAAAACATCCGAGACAGCGTCCGGAACGACAACCGTCGCCGTCGCCTCACGCGGAATGGCATTGCGCAGGCCGCCGCCGTCGACCGACGCCAACCGCAAGCCGCACTCCCGCTCGCACTTTCTCAACAGCCGGAACAAAATCCGATTCGCATTGCCGCGTCCCAGATGGATATCGATGCCCGAATGTCCACCTTTCAAACCGCCTACCGCAATCCAGAAAGCCTTATATCCTTCAGGAACAATATCTTCACGATACGTCATGCGCACCGAAGCATCCAAACCGCCAGCGCATCCGACATACAGTTCGCCCTCCGTCTCGGAATCCAGGTTAACCAGTATCTCGCCGTCGAGCATTCCGCCTTTCAGACCGCGGGCCCCGTCCATGCCGGTCTCCTCGGTCGCGGTGATCAGCGCTTCCAACGGCCCGTGCACGACGTCCTCAGACTCCATAACGGCCAAAATCGCAGCAACTCCGATCCCGTTGTCGGCTCCGAGCGTCGTTCCGTCGGCCCTTACCCATTCGCCGTCGACACGGACTTCGATGGGATCTTTCGTAAAATCGAACCGCTTGTCGCCGTTTTTCTGCGGAACCATGTCCATGTGCGCCTGCAGAATGATCCCCTTGCGGGACTCCATGCCCGGCGTAGCCGGTTTGCGCAGGATCACGTTCCCGGCATCGTCGACCGTACAGGCGATGCCGTGCGTCCGCGCTTCGGCGACCAGATACGCCCGAATCGCCTCCTCGTGCCGCGACGGACGCGGCACACGAGCGATCTCGGCGAATTTTTCCCACACCTCGCGGGGCGAAAGCCCATCCAGATTCGTATTCATAAAAACCCGTTTTATCTAAGCTCTCCGAACAAACCTCAGCGCAGCCGTGCCAGCATGTTCTTTACATTATTTTCGATCCGCGAAGTGATATCGGCCGCTTCGTCCTTGACGAATTGCTCGCCGGTGATCTTCTCGTACAGCTCGATGTACCGGTCGCTGACGCTCCCGACGAACTGGTCGGTCATCTGCGGAACCTGCTGTCCGGGCTTCCCCTGGAAACCGTGGTCCATCAGCCATTCGCGGACAAACTCCTTCGACAACTGACGCTGCGGCTCGCCTTTCGCAAAACGTTCCTCGTAACCGTCGGCATAGAAATAGCGCGAACTGTCCGGCGTATGAATCTCGTCGATCAGGTAGATCTCGCCGTCCTTCTTGCCGAATTCGTACTTCGTATCGACCAGGATCAGGCCGCGCTCGGCAGCCATCTTGCTTCCGCGATCGAACAGCGCCAACGCGTATTTTTCGAGCATTTCGTAATCGGCCTTCGAAACCAATCCTTTGGCGATGATCTCCTCTTTCGAAATATTCTGATCGTGCTCGCCGATCTCGGCTTTGGTCGTCGGCGTGACGATCGGGTGCGGGAAACGCTGGTGTTCGCGCATCCCGTCCGGAATGGGTACGCCGCAGATCTCCCGGGCGCCGGCTTTGTAATCCCGCCAGGAACTGCCGGTCAGGTAAGCGCGCACGATCATCTCGACCGGAAACGAGTCGCAACGGTAACCGACCGTCACCATCGGATCGGGCGAAGCGATTTTCCAGTTCGGGCAAATATCGGACGTGGCGTCGAGAAATTTCGACGCGATCTGATTCAGCACCTGTCCTTTGTAGGGAATCCCTTTCGGCAGGACGACGTCGAACGCCGAAATCCGGTCGCTCACGACCATCACCAAATACTGGTCGTCGATATTGTAGACATCACGTACCTTTCCTTCATACAGGCTCTTCTGCCCGTCAAACCGGAAATCGGTTTTTACGATTGCTTTTGTCATGTTTGTTTCGATTTATATGTTTCGAGTCATTCTTTCTCGGAGTTGCCGGCATGTCGTTCGAAGGCTTCCACGATGTGCTTTACCAGCCGGTGACGGATGATGTCGCGGTTGTCGAATGCGACGATCCCGATACCGTCGATCCCTTTCAGCATCTCCACAACGGGCATCAGACCCGAATCGCTGCGCCGCGGCAGGTCGATCTGCGTGATGTCGCCGGTAACGATAAACCGGGCGTTGCGCCCCATGCGGGTCAGGAACATTTTGATCTGGGCGACCGTCGTATTCTGCGCTTCGTCCAGGATGACGAAAGCGTTGTCGAGCGTCCGCCCGCGCATATAGGCCAACGGCGCAATCTGCACCGTGCCGTCTTCCACGTATTTACCGAGTTTCGCTGCCGGAATCATGTCGTTCAACGCATCGTACAGCGGCTGTAAGTAAGGATCGAGTTTCTCCTTCATGTCGCCGGGCAGAAAACCGAGCTTTTCGCCGGCTTCCACGGCGGGACGCGTCAGAATGATGCGTTTCACTTCGCGGTTCTTCAGCGCCCGAACCGCCAGCGCGATCGCCGTATAAGTCTTGCCCGAACCGGCCGGGCCGATGGCGAAAATCAGGTCGTTGCGGTCGTACAGGTTCAGCAGGCGCTCCTGGTTGACGGTGCGCGCCCGGACGACCAGGCCGTTGTTGCCGTAGACGATCACATGCTGGTCTTCCGGATCGTCCTGCACCGCAGAGAGTCCCCCGTCGTAAATCTGGTCGATCACCTGCGGGGATATATGGCCGTAACGCTCGTAATAAGCCAGCAGTTCGGCAAGCTTCTTGTCGAACCGCACGATCTCGCTCTCCTCCCCCATCACCTTGATGGCGGAACCGCGCGCCACGATTTTCAGTTTCGGAAATTTACCGCCGATTTTTTCGATGTTGGCATCGGCGAGGCCGTAAAACTCCACCGGGTCGATCCCTTCGAGAAGAATTACTTTTTCGGTCATCCGCGTACAGGATTTAGAACAGGTAGCTAATGTTCAACTGCCACTGATTCATGCTCGTCTTGTAAGTGCGGGCCTGCTGCTCGCCCTTGACCACGGTGAGCTCCGGCTTTTTGAACTGGCCGCCGTAACGCATATCCACGTTGACGCGCCCGAATTCGACGCCGCCGCCCAGTTGATAACCGACCAACGATTTTGCGAGTTCGGTATTGATCGCCGCCGAAGTATTTTTCAACTTGTTGCCGGTATCGTTCATCAGCGTGAAAACGGGGCCGGCAAACAACCGCACAAATGCGATTTTCCACCCCACGAGGATCGGCAGCTCAATGTTGTTCACTTTTACCTTCGTCGTGGCGCCGTCCTCCATATCCATCGTAAAGCGATGCTTGGCATAGTTCAACTCCGGTTGTATATACAACATCGGAAAATTGATCCTGGCCACGAAGCCGAACTGATAACCGAAATCCTTATCGGCCGAAAACACGCCGAGCACCTCGTCTTTCGAAGCGTGAAGACTCTGGCTCTGGATACCGGCCTTGATCCCGAAACGAATCGGGCCTTTGGCCCCGGCATTGTTCGTTATTCCGCATAAAATCAATGCGATCGCAGTCGTGAGCAAACACCTTTTCTTCATAGATTGCATATTTACACCGTTAAACATTTCAAAGGTAGAAAAAATATTCCTTTCCTGTTTCCTTTTCGGTCTTAAAGTGGAAAATATCCGACAAAGAGGACCGAAAGGCAAACGCAATCCCGGTTACCGGGGTTCCCCGACTATTTTTTCGCTATCTCCACAGGCTCTATGTCTTCTTTCAACAGACCGATGTCGCAGTCTTCGTAATCAACCCCGTCCCGCATCTTGACTATCATGAAATGGGGAAACCAGAAAGTATTCATCGTAGGATCGACGGCAAACCATCCGATGCCATCGAGATAGCATTCGGGCCATGCATGGCTTCCGACGGCTTTGTATTCGGGAGCGTAAACATAGCCCACGGCAAGGCGGGCGGGGATATTCTTGCGGCGCATCAATGCAATGAACAGGTTCGCATATTCGCTGCAAGTGCCTCTCCTCCGCTCGATGATCGACGCCACGTCCAGCGTCCTGCAAATTCCCGCATCGATGCGGCGGGCAAGCGAATCGTCGGGCGATAAAAAACCGTGGGTAAATGAAAGCGCCTTGTTTATTACGGCAAACGCGCTGGATTCGTCGGTAAACAACGTATCGGCAATTCCCGCCAGGAGTTCGTTTTCAGGGTCGATCAGCGGCGTCGGCAACAAATATTTCGCCGTCTCTCCGTCGTAGGATCGATTGCGGGAATAAGGCGCCTCCATCATTTTCGCACGCCGCGCACTGTCGGCATAAGGATTGACCACGGTAAGAACGACCCGGTAACCTTTTCCGTCTTTCGACAGCCCGGTTATTCGCTGCGGATAAGCATCCATAGCCTTCGTCGACAGGGAACCTACCGTCAGGACGAATTCGGTGGTGTCCGCTTCGAAAGGATCGTGCGACTGGGCTGCGGAAAACACGGGCGCCAAAAACGCACAAAAAACAACAAATAGTTTTTTTCTCATAACGGGCAGTTTAACGGTTTATCAAGTCATTCCCACGGCGGTACGGCAACATCCGAACCTCGTTTACAGCAACGGGCTGAACAACCGCGACAACGCTTCGTAAAAACTATGCAGCGCGGGGCGACTCTCCCAGTAGTCGCGCGTTACCATGCGGCTCTGATCGAGGTCGTGTAGGAACTCCGCTTCCAGCTCCTGCGTGATCTTCCGGTCGTACAGCAACGCCGACACTTCGAAATTGTCTTCGAAACTGCGGATGTCCATATTGGCCGTGCCGACCGAACTGAACTGCCCGTCGATCATAATCAGCTTCGAATGGTTGAATCCCCGGCGGTACAGGTACACCTTCACGTTGGCGTCGATCAGTTCGCCGATGTACGAGCGGGAGGCCCAGTAAACCACCTTCGAATCGGAACGGCTCGGGATCATGATCCGCACGTCGATCCCGCTCAGCGCAGCCACTTTGACCGCCGTCAGAATCGCCTCGTTCGGAAGGAAATAGGGCGACGAAATATAGATATGGTGCTGCGCATGCGTGATGGCCGAGAAAAACGCCTGCATGATCGACGCCCAGTCGGAATCGGGTCCGGACGTGGCGATCTGGATCATCGTCTCCTCCTTGACATGCGTTTTGGGCAGGTATTTCGGATAGTCGTTCAACAACTGCTTGCTGACGAAAAACCAGTCGGCGATGAATACGATCTGCAACATGCCGACCGCTTCGCCCTCGAGCCGCAGGTGGGTATCGCGCCACGGCCCCATTTTCGTCCCGGTGACGTACCGCTGGGCGATGTTGATCCCGCCCGTGAACCCGATCTTGCCGTCCACAACCAGGATCTTGCGGTGATTCCGGTAATTGACGTGGCTGGTCAGCCACGGGAAGACCACCTGCATGAAACACTCTACCCGGACGCCGGCCTTGCGCAGCCGGCCGATGTACTTGCGCCCGAGCCCCCAACTGCCCACGTCGTCGTAGATCAGCCTCACCTCGACTCCCTGCTGCGCCTTGGCGATCAAAATGTCGGCGATCTCGCGGCCCAGCGGATCGTCCTCGATGATGTAATATTCCAGATGGATCGACGAACTGGCCGACCACAGCGCCTTGCGGATTTCGTCGAACGTCTCCGTTCCGTCGTTCAGCAGCTTCACCCGGTTATGCACCGTCAGCAGCGCCTTGTTGCTGTTGAGCAGCAGCGTAATGATATCGCGGTTGTCGCTGATCTCCGGTTTGTGCAGCACCGCGGCGTTGTTGATCTCGTAGATTTGCTGCCGGCTCAGCGTGTCGATCTGTTCGAGATCGCTCAGTTCCTTGCGGCTGAACAATTTTTGCTTGCGGTGGTTGCGCCCGAAAACGATGTAAAAGATAAATCCGACGACCGGCAGCAATGAAATCACGATGATCCACGACAGCGCCTTCACCGGATCGCGCTTGTCGTGAATGATCACGGCGATCGTGATAATCACGAAAACGATGTACCCGAAACTCAGGTAAGGCTTCAGGTCGATCAGGGCGAAAAGTAAAAAAGTATCCGGCATGGCGTTCCAAATAGCAGTATTTGATACAAATATAATAAACCCCTCCGGAAAAAAGAGGCGGTCTGCCGAAAAATTGCAAAACGGCTCGCCTCCGTTCCTTTTCGATCGAAATAAAATAACCGGAACTTTGCATAAAAATATATCGGACCGTTGGATTATCTTGAATTTTAATTATATTTGCATCATAAAGTTATGTAGTTATAACTATATTTATAATAAATTTTATTAAATCAAGGATCGAAAAGTACGATCAGGACGAATAATCCGGAGAAATCGCGGCGTCGGACGTACTGTAAACAAATGATTATGCCCTTCTTCCATTCACAGCGAACTACAGAACAGCCTCAACGGATTACGATCCGGAAAACGGAGAAAGTATGCTTTTGTCCGACCGATACCGGGCGGTCTCGTGCGACCGCTCCCGAAGTCCGCATCGGTTCCGCCGGGAAATGCCGTACCGCAAACGGGAATACGGGCAAATGCGTTCTCGTCGCAAGCGGGAGCAATCGTTGATCGATCCTACAAAAAGTCATCATTATGAACAGAGAAAAACGATTGTACCGGGACACCGAGAAATTTTTGAAAGCCCACACGTCGGACATCGTGTTCGCGCAAGAGATCCCGACGCGCCTGTTGATATTCTGGCTCGGGAAACGCAACAACCGCCGCGATCGGATTTTCAAACTCGCATTACAGAATTATCAGGATTTTACGGGACGCCAGCTCGTATTCCTGCCCGATTACAATGCGTTCATGGATCGGCTCTGTTCGGGAAAATACCAGTGGAACGGATTCCTGATCAACAAATACGAACGACTGGTGGATCCGAAAGATCCGTCCGTCGTTTATTGTTGCGATAAAGAGTACGACGACCTATACACGCTGTTTTTCATATTCGTCAGCAAAATCGTATGGGGACGGTTGCTCCCGTGGCGGCGCCGGCGCGACGAAATGACCATCTTCGCATTCGACGATTATCCCATGCTCTTTACGTATCGCCAAGCCCAACTGCGCGCCTGACCGTTAAGAGCGGCGGACGAAAATCCGGCGAAGCAGGCCTTCGAGCATCCGGTTCAGCGCCGGAGAAATCTTCGAATAATAAATTCCCGTACCGAATACGAGCGAAATCAGCGTCGTCCGGATCGTTCCGTCGACGATGAAATTGTCTTGCCGCGGAATCAGCATCGAGACGCCGATCATCGCGGCTCCCCACAGGGCGACGAGGACATCGCGCCACGACAGTGAAAAAATCCGGTAGAATTTCCATACGAACGCAACGTGCCCAACGTTGAAAACCAGCAGCGAGATCATCGTCGCCAGCGCCGCCCCGTTCATCCCCCAGCGGGGAATCATCAGCGCGTTGGTCAGGACGGTCAGCCCGACCAGCAGGATCGAAAGCATGAACTCATAGCGGTATTTCTTGGAAGTCATCAGAATCGTGCTGTTCAGTCCCACGTACATATTCACGACCCAACCCAGGCCGAGGAACAGGAAAACGTAACGCCCGCTGGCGTACGACTCCGGCATCAGCGAAAAGATATTGTCGAGGTTGACCCAGATGACGACGAACAGAAAGCAACCGGCGATCAGGTTCATCAGCGACGCATCGCGCGAGATTTTGCGCATACCTTCCATGTCGCGCTCTTTCCACAGGTTCGTAACCACCGGCGTAGACACCTTGACGATCGAACGGTAGGGCATCTGCATCGCGCTGGTCATATAGATGATCGTGGTATAGATCCCTCCTTCCGCCAGCCCGCAGATCCCGGCCAGCATCGTCTGGTCGACGATCGGTACGATATACATCGAAGCCCCTCCGAGATACTGCCACAATCCGTATACCGCCGTGATCGAAAGCAACCTGCGCACGCGCGGAGTGACCGGAACCGGCCGGAACCGCGTTTGCCGTATCGTCGCCATATAAACCAGCAGGATCGCCGCCGGTACGAAATAGATCAGCACGTACCCCACGACGAATTGCTCGAACGTAATCAGCCGCAACGCATACAGCGAAATTTCGATCGAAATCAACAGGCGCAGCAGAATCTCGTTGACGAAAGAGGTGACGACCGTCTTGTAAAATGCCTGCAACCACGAACTGAAAAAATTATAGGACAACGTAGCCAGCCCCAGCGGAATCAGCATCAGGTAGTGCTCGGACAGTAGCGGAGATTCTTTCGAATAGTACGCCATGACCGGTTCGCGGAACGCCAGGAACAGAACCGTGAACACGACGAACCCGGCGCCGACACCCAGCGCCGACCAGAAAAAGAAACCGTTGTCCCGCCGGTCGGGCGTCCGGAAAAACGGGAAGAATTTGACGACCGAAAAATTGATTCCCAGCGCGGAAAACTGGGCGTACAGGACGGCCAGCCCGGTCAGAATATTGACCAGTCCGACCTGCTCCTCGGTCAGGAAGTTCGTCAGCAACAGGATCTTGTTGACATATCCGATCAGGATCCCCAGGTAGGACAGGATCGTGATCGTGATGCTGTTGCGTTGTACGATGCCCAAGGCCGTATCGGTTAAAGGCTGCGGAAAGCCGGTTTACATGCGTTGCGGAACTCCGATACCGAGCAGCGCCATCGCCGAAGCGATCACGCGGGCTACGGTTTCGGAAAGCGTCAGACGCATCGTTTGTTTCTGCGCATCGGCCTCCCGCAGGATCGGGAAATCGTGGTAATAGCTGTTGTACGCTTTGGCCAATTCGTAAGCGTAATTCGCGATCACCGACGGCGAGAACGTCGCGCCGGCCTGCGCTACGGCGCCCGGATAGTCGGCAAGCATCTTGATCAGGCCGACCTCTTCAGTCGAAAGCGCCGAGCTATGCAGCTCGGAAGCCGGAACGATCCCGCGCTCGGCCGCCTTGCGCAACACCGACTTGATCCGGGCGTGGGTGTATTGGATAAACGGCCCGGTATTGCCGTTGAAGTCGATCGACTCGCGCGGGTCGAACAGCATCGTCTTACGCGGATCGACTTTCAGAATGAAATATTTCAACGCGCCGAGTCCTACCATCCGGCTGATCCGCATCGCCTCGTCCGGCGTCGCATCGTCGAGTTTGCCGAGCTCCTGCGACATGTCGTAAGCCGTCCGCACCATCTCGTCGATCAGGTCGTCGGCGTCCACCACCGTCCCCTCGCGCGACTTCATTTTTCCTTCGGGCAGCTCGACCATACCGTACGACAGGTGCGTGATATGATCGGCCCAGCCGTAACCGAGCTTGCCGAGGATCAGTTTCAATACCTGGAAATGATAGTTTTGCTCGTTGCCGACGACGTAGATCATGTCGTCCAGGCGTTCCTCTTTGAAACGAGTGTAGGCCGTGCCGAGGTCCTGCGTCATGTAGACCGACGTACCGTCGCCGCGCAGCAACAGCTTCTGGTCGAGACCGTCGGCGGTCAGGTCGCACCAGACCGAGCCGTCCTCCTTACGGAAAAACACCCCTTTATCCAGTCCCTCCTCGACGATCGATTTGCCGAGCAGGTAGGTATTCGATTCGTAGTACACCTTGTCGAAGCTGACGCCCATCGCTTCGTACGTCTTGTCGAAACCTTCGTACACCCAGCCGTTCATCGTCTGCCACAACCCGTAAATCTCCGGGTCTTTGGCCTCCCACTTGCGCAGCATCGCCTGGGCCTCTTTCATAATCGGCGCTTCGCGCTTGGCTGTTTCTTCGTCCATACCGCCGGCCGTCAGTTCTTTGACTTCGGCCTTATAAGCCTTATCGAAGGCCACGTAGTACTTCCCGACCAGGTGATCGCCCTTCATGCCGGACGAAGCGGGCGTCTCGCCGCCGCCGAACTTCCGCCACGCGAGCATCGACTTGCAGATATGGATTCCGCGGTCGTTGACCAAATTCACTTTCAGCACCTTATTACCGCCCGCCTCCAGAATCCGGGCCACCGAGTAGCCGAGCAGGTTGTTGCGAATATGGCCCAGGTGCAACGGCTTATTGGTGTTCGGCGAGGAGTATTCGACCATCACCGTCCGCCCGGTCGGAGCGGCCTGCCCGTAAGCGGGATCGGCGAGGATTTCGTTCACGCGCTCGCTCCAGAACAATTCGCTAAGGGACAGGTTCAAAAATCCTTTGATTACATTGAAACTTTTGATTTCGGGCGTCGAGGCGACCAGCGCTTCGCCGATCTCCGCGGCGGTGGCTTCCGGATTTTTGCGGCTGAGTTTCAGCAACGGGAAGACCACCAGCGTCATATCGCCGTCGAATTCCTTGCGGGTTTTCTGTATCTGTACCTGTCCGGGGGCGGGTTCGCCGTACAGCGCGGTCACTGCGGCCCGCACTTTATCCTGCAAAAACTGTTCGATATTCATGATTTGCGGTTTCGTGATTTCAAAATCAGCACAAAGATAGCTATTTTTGCCGTCAAAATACAACCGATGCGGATAGCCGACATAGATTTAGGGGACAAGCCGCTGTTCCTGGCCCCGATGGAAGACGTGACCGATCCGTCGTTCCGATACGTGTGCAAGCGGTTCGGAGCGGACATGGTCTACACCGAATTCATATCGAGCGACGGACTGATCCGCGACGCGGCCAAATCGGTCGCCAAACTCCGCACTTACGACTACGAACGCCCGGTGGGCATCCAGCTCTACGGCAACGAGATCGAACCGATGGTCGAGGCGGCGCGGGTCGCCGAGGCGGCACGGCCCGATCTGATCGACATCAATTTCGGCTGCCCGGTACGCAAGATCGCCGCGCGCGGAGCCGGCAGCGGCATGATGCGCGACGTGCCGAAGATGGTCGAAATGACGCGGCGGATCGTCGATGCGGTACGCCTGCCGGTAACCGTCAAAACCCGCCTCGGCTGGGACGAAGACTCGAAAAACATCGTCGAGATCGCCGAACGGCTGCAAGACGCGGGAATCGCCGCGCTGACGATCCACGGCCGGACGCGGGCGCAGCTTTACCGCGGCGAGGCCGACTGGACGCTGATCGGCGAGGTAAAACGCAACCCGCGAATGCATATCCCGATCATCGGCAACGGCGACATCGACTCGGCGGAAAAGGCTGCGGCGGCATTCGAACGCTACGGCATCGACGGCATCATGATTGGCCGCGCCACTTACGGCCGGCCGTGGATCTTTAAAGAAATCCGCCATTTTCTGAAGACCGGCGAACAACTCAAGCAGCCCTCCGTGCACGAGCGAGTGGAATTGGCGAAACTCCACTTCGCAAAATCGCTCGAATTCAAGGGCGACAAAGTCGGCGTGCTGGAAATGCGGCGCCATTTCTCCTGTTATTTCAAAGGACTGCCCGATTTCAAGCCTACGCGACTGAAGCTGGTAACGCTGAACGATCCGGCCGAAATCGTCGCTACGCTCGATTACGTCGCCGAACGGTGGGGCGACTTCGACACGTCGGAGATCGTTCCGCAACCGCTCTCGCACGACGTCTGACAGGCTTTTCCGCTCCGGGTCGTTCACGCGCCCAGCAAAAACCTATCGGGAAAAAGACTGCGGGAACGATTTTTTCGACAGTATCCATACAATATTTAAAAAATAGGAATCGTTATTTTTACCGGTTCCGAGGAAAGGCCGTGTCCGGAAGCCGGATCAGCCCGCCCGTAAAACGCCGGAACCGCAAAACCGCATCGTCAGGACAATATTCCGCGAAGTTTCGCAGTTATATAAATAAAATAAAAACCAACGGCAACTGGGTTCCCGTCGCAGACTCCGCCGAAAAGAGTGCGCGGAGCGCGAAAAGGAACCGCTAAAAAACAGGAAACAGACACAATGAACCAATTCTACCTTTTTTATAACTGACAAATTCATTCACTAAAATTTATTGTTTCTATGAAAAAGGGTTTTGTATGGGCAGGGGTGCTGGCAGTCTCGATGGTTGCGAGCGGAGTAACTGCTTACACCGTAACGAAAGCAGCCGACAAGGACAGCTATACGCCCGCCGAATCGTTCGCATCGAACGTCGGCACGCACTTCACCGCCTATGAGGAAGGCGGATATCCAGACCTCACCTATGCGGCCGAAAACGCCGTCAAGGGAGTCGTTAACATTGTCAACACGCAGGAAATCTCGTCCCGCGCAGGTTATCGCGGCGGATACGGCGACGACGGCGGCTTCGAACAGTTCTTCGACCTGTTCGGCATTCCGAGAGGCCAGTACCGGCAACAGCCGGAGCAACAGCCGCGGCCGCAGGAGCGCAAAAGCGGCGGATCGGGCGTCATCATCAGTCCGGACGGCTATATCGTAACGAACCACCACGTAGTGGACAACGCGTCGAAACTGAAAGTGACGCTGAACGATAAACGGACGTTCGACGCCAAAGTCATCGGCACCGACCCGACGACCGAAGTGGCGCTGATCAAAATCGACGCGACCGACCTGCCGACCATTCCGATCGGAAATTCGGACGCTCTGCGTCTCGGCGAGTGGGTGCTGGCCATCGGCAGCCCGTACGGACTGCAGAATACGATCACGGCCGGGATCGTCAGCGCCAAGGGGCGTAGCCTGCAGGCGTTGCCGACGCAGTACAGCCTCGAATCGTTCATCCAGACCGACGCGGCCGTCAATCCGGGCAACAGCGGAGGCGCGCTGGTGAATACCAAAGGCGAGTTGGTCGGCATCAACACGCTGATCCAGTCGCAGACCGGAAGTTACATCGGCTATTCGTTCGCCGTGCCGACCTCGATCGTTAAAAAAGTGGTGGTCGACCTGAAAGAGTACGGCGTCGTACAGCGGGCCATGCTGGGCATCGGCTACAACGCGATCGACGAAGCGTTCCTCGAAAGCGATAAAGGCAAATCGACCGGTATCAAGGAACAAGGCGGTATTTACGTCGGCGAAGTATACCCGGGCAGCGCTGCCGAAGCCGCAGGAATCAAGACGGGCGACATCATCACCGAAATAAACGGGGTGAAAATCGAAGGATCGGCCCAGGTTTCTGAAGAGATCGCCAAGCACCGACCGAACGATAAGATCACGGTAAGCGTAAAAAGAGGCTCGGACGTGAAACAAATCGAAGTGGTCTTGCGTAATAAGACTGGTAACACCGACGTGATCACCAAAGACCAAGTTTCGGCCTACGATGCGCTGAACGGCGAGTTCGCCGAAGTGTCGGAAAAAGCGCTGAAATCGCTTAAGATCAAAGGAGGTGCGGTAGTGACAGGCGTTCACGAAGGAGGGTTGCTCGACAAGGCGGGCATCCGCAGAGGATCGGTCATCACGCGGATCAACAACTCGACCATCAGTTCGGTAAACGACCTGAACCGCATTACTTCGGCAATCGAATCGATCGAATGGATCAACCCGGACGGCACGCGCGACCGGTTGCTGATCATGCCGAAATAGGCGGAGAAACTTTCCCCGTTGTTACTTGAGAAACGTTGCAGGCTCTTTCACGGAGCGCTGCAACGTTTCATAAAAGTTTAGTTAGGTATCAACAAGAGAACTATACGATGAGACAATTAAAAATTACCAAATCCATTACCAATCGCGAAAGCGCATCGCTGGATAAATACCTGCAGGAGATTGGCAAAGAGGATTTGATTACCGTAGAGGAAGAGGTAGATCTGGCGCAGCGGATTAAAAAGGGCGACAAGGAAGCCCTCGAAAAACTGACTCGCGCCAACCTTCGGTTCGTGGTTTCCGTTGCGAAACAGTACCAGAACCAGGGCCTGTCGCTGCCTGACCTGATCAACGAGGGGAATTTGGGACTGATCAAGGCCGCCGAGAAGTTCGACGAAACGCGCGGCTTCAAATTTATTTCTTATGCCGTATGGTGGATCCGCCAGTCGATCCTGCAGGCGCTGGCCGAACAGAGCCGCATCGTCCGCCTGCCGCTGAACCAGGTGGGATCGCTCAATAAGATCAACAAGGCGTTCGCCCGGTTCGAGCAAGAGCACGAACGGACTCCGTCGCCCGAAGAGCTGGCCAACGAGCTGGACTTGCCTAAAGAAAAGGTGACCGACACACTCAGGGTTTCGGGACGCCACGTATCGGTGGACGCTCCGTTCTCGGACGGCGAGGACAACAGCCTGCTCGACGTGCTGGTCAACAACGATTCGCCGATCGCCGACCGCGGCCTGATCAACGAATCGCTCGGCACGGAAGTCGAACGCGCCCTGTCGACGCTGACCGACCGCGAACGCGACATCATCAAATATTTCTTCGGGATCGGCTGCTCGGAAATGACGCTCGAAGAGATCGGCGAGAAATTCGGACTGACCCGCGAACGCGTCCGTCAGATCAAAGAAAAAGCAATCCGCCGACTGCGCCACAGCACCCGGAGCAAATTGCTGAAATCCTATCTCGGATAATTCGACGCAATCTACCGCAATCAAAAAACGCCGGCTAAAAATAGCCGGCGTTTTTTGATTTCCTCTGGTATCTCGCATCGGACACGTAAAAAAGCCATCCCGAAAAAAGATGGCTTTTATATATTCGACGCCGAAAACGGCAGACTACAACGCGTTGACGTGAAGCTGAACGCTGCTTTTCAGGTTGGCGGCTTTATTCTTGTGGATCACATTCGTTTTGGCGAGTTTGTCCAGCATGGCGGTCACCTTCGGAAGTAACGCTACGGCGGCATCCTTCTCAGTCGTATTGCGCAACGCCTTTACGG
Source organism: Candidatus Alistipes pullistercoris (assembly GCF_027665465.1). Lineage (NCBI taxonomy): Bacteria > Pseudomonadati > Bacteroidota > Bacteroidia > Bacteroidales > Rikenellaceae > Alistipes > Candidatus Alistipes pullistercoris. The sequence goes on from NZ_JAQDED010000007.1 coordinate 80,349, forward strand.
CATTACGGGCCGTTTTGTGATAATATTTATTCCGGGCGTTTTTCACCTCGGTCTGGCGTATTCTTTTCTTCGATGACTTGTGATTTGCCATTTTCGTAAATTTATTTATTTCATCTTTATTTCGTAGCCCATAGGAGAATCGAACTCCTCTTTCAAGAATGAAAATCTTGCGTCCTAACCGATAGACGAATGGGCCATCGCGCAACCAGATTGACTGATTCAGCGGTGCAAAGGTAGCCAAAAACTGAATATTTGCAAATTTTTCGACGAAAATTTCATCTTTTATTTCCGATTCTTTGGATTCCGGCGAAACCGCCGGCCCGAAAAACCGGCCCCGAACCTCCGCCGGAGCAGGCTACAACTCCCCGGCCCCTTTCTCTTTTCCGGCCGACGCCCGCTGGCGCTTGTCGTACAAAAAATAATCGAGCCCCAGAGCCAGCAGCAGGAAAAAGTTATAGACCGTGCCGGCGACCAACGCAGCGATCAGCAGATAGAGCGTACAGAGCCACGAAACGGCCAGAAACCGTTTCTCGATCCCGCCCGACACGAAATGCAGCAGATAGCACATTCTGCGACGGAAAGTCAGCCCGAGGTAAAATGCGATGAAACACGCCGACACGACGAGTCCCGCCTTCGGATAATCGCGGCTGAGCAACGCCCCGATTACGACGCCAGAAACGACCGCCTGAATCGCTGTTTTCGGAGAAATCTTCATTATTTTCATCGACGGCAAAGGTACTATAAAAATATATTTATAGCTTTGCGGTGTTTTAAAATATTTTTTCATGCCTAACTTATCCGATAAGGGGGTATACCTGCCCCCCTCGCCGATCCGTAAATTGGTACCGTATGCCGAAAAAGCAAAAAGCCGCGGAATCAAAGTCTACCACCTGAACATCGGGCAGCCCGACATCTGCACGCCGCAGGTCGCCGTGGACGCCGTCAAGAATATTTCCGATCACGTCTTCGAATACGGCCATTCGGCGGGTAACGAAAGTTACCGCCGCAAACTGGTCAAATACTACGAAAGCGTCGGCATCGACGTGACGGCCGACGACCTGATGATCACCGTCGGGGGGTCGGAAGCGATTTTCATGGCCATGACCATCTGCCTGAACCCGGGCGACGAGGTACTGGTACCCGAACCGTTCTACGCCAATTACAACGGCTTCGCGATGGAAGCGGGCGTGAATATCAAGCCGATCTCGTCGACCATCGCCAACGACTTCGCACTGCCTCCGATGGAGGATTTCGAACGGCTGATTACGCCGCGCACCAAAGCGATTCTGATCTGCAACCCGAACAACCCGACCGGATACGTCTATTCCGAAGAGGAGTACGCGCAACTGCGCGATATCGTGCTGAGGCACGACCTGTACCTGATGGCGGACGAAGTATACCGCGAATTCTGCTACGACGGGACGCAATGCATCTCGGTAATGAACCTCAAGGGAATCGAACAGAACGTGGTAATGATCGACTCGGTGTCGAAACGTTACAGCATGTGCGGCGTACGGCTCGGAACGCTCGTATCGCGCAACAAGGCGATCATCGCCGCCGCGCTGCGGATGGGACAAGCGCGGCTGTGCCCGCCCTATCTGGCCCAGGTGGCGGCCGAAGCGGCGCTGGACACTCCGGCGAGTTATTTCCGGGAAGTGCACGACGAATACGCCGCGCGCCGCAACTGCATCGTCGAGGCGCTGAACAAAATCGAAGGGGTCTACTGCCCGATGCCGAAAGGATCGTTCTACTCGATCGTGAAGCTTCCGATCGACAGCAGCGAGCGTTTCGCCCAATGGCTACTCGAAGAGTTCGAATACAAAGGACAAACCGTCATGCTGGCCCCGGCGACCGGATTCTACGCCTCGTGTTACCTCGGACACGACGAGGTGCGCATCGCCTACGTCATCAAGCGCGAAGACCTGCTGGCCGCCGCCGAATGCCTGCGCGAAGCGCTAAAAGTATATCCGGGCCGCAAAACGACCCGCTAACCCGGTTATCGGAAAATCTGCGGAAAACGCCTGCGGTCACCGATCGCCGGCGTTTTTCAACGCGCCGAGTATTCCGGTCAGAAACTGCCAGAACCGTCCGACGGAAGCGATCTCCAGCTTCTCGTCCGGCGAATGTACGCCGCGAAGGGTCGGACCGATGGATATCATCTCCAGATCGGGATATTTTTGCAAGAACAGACCGCACTCCAATCCGGCATGGATCGACCGCACCTGCGGTTGCGCGCCGAACAGCTTGTCGTAAACACTGCGGGCCACCTCCAGCAGCCTGGAATCCGGATCGGGATTCCAGCCCGGATAGCCGTCCGAACGACTTACGTCGGCGCCGGCCAGCCGCAGCACCGATTCGACCGATGCCGACGCGGCATCCCGCGCGCTCTGTATCGCAGAACGCTGCGAAGTCGTGATTTCGACCAACAGTTCGCCGACGAATTTGACGGAAGCCAGGTTCGTCGACGTTTCGACCATGCCCGGCATCACCGGACTCATCGCCAGCACGCCGTTCGGCACGCCGCACACGGCGTCCAGCAGACTGCGCTGCGCTTCGACATCCATTACCGTATCCGGCGCGGGCATATCGGTCAGCGCCAGATCCATTCCGGTTTCGATCGTCCCGTATTCGCGTTTCAGGTCGTCCCGAAACTCCTCAAAAAAACGCCTGACCCGTTTCACCTCGCGGGACGGAACGCCGAAAACGGCAAACGCCTCGCGCGGGATCGCATTACGCAGGTTCCCGCCGTCGAAATAGGCGAGCCGCAGGTCGATATCGCTCGCGTCGATCCTCCACAAAAAACGGTTCAACACTTTGTTCGAATTGGCCCTGCCCTTTTCGATATCGTCGCCGGAATGACCGCCGAGCAGACCGGAAACGTCGATCCGGAAAAATTCGTAATTCTTGACCGGTTCTTCCTGCCGGTAATTCAGCGTAGCCACCGTATCGATCCCGCCGGCGCAGCCGATAAAAATCTGCCCTTCATCCTCCGAATCGAGGTTGATCAGATACTTGCCGGAAAGCATATCCTCGCCCAGCCCGAAGGCCCCGGTCAGTCCGGTCTCCTCGTCTACCGTGAACAGGCATTCCAGCGGTCCGTGCGGAACGTCCGCCGAAGCCAGCACCGCCAGCTCGGCCGCCATGCCGATGCCGCAGTCGGCGCCGAGCGTCGTGCCGGTCGCCGTAACCCAACCGTCCGCGATGCGCGTCTGGATCGGATCTTTCTCGAAATCGAAATTCACGCTACTGTTTTTCTCGCACACCATATCCACGTGGCTCTGCAAGACGACGGTCGAACGGTCTTCCATCCCTTCGGTCGCCGGTTTGCGGATCACGAGGTTGCCCACGCCGTCGCGCCGGTACTCCAACCCGTGACTTTTGGCGAAATCGACCAGGTAAGCCATGATCTTCTCCTCTTTCTTGGACGGACGGGGAATCCGGGTTATCTGATCGAAATAGTCCCACACGATCCGAGGGGTCAATTGTGCAATTTCTGACATTTCCTTAAAAATTTAATCTTCCTTGTAAATGTAATCATAATTTCGTTAGTTTGTACAAAACTTCGGCCAATGATGAATTTCAGAATCGGGCACGGATACGACGTGCACGCATTAGCGCAGGGGCTCCCGTTGTGGCTGGGAGGCATACGTATCGAACACGCCCTCGGCTGCGTCGCCCACTCGGACGGAGACGTACTGATCCATGCGCTGTGCGACGCGTTGCTCGGAGCCGCCGCGATCGGCGACATCGGATTGCATTTTCCGGATACTTCCGAAGCGTACAAAGGCATCGACAGCAAGATCCTGCTGCGCCGTACCGTGGAACTGATCGGACGGCAGGGCTACGCAATCGGGAATGTCGACTGCACGCTCTGTCTGCAACGTCCCAAAATCAAACCGCACATTCCAGCCATGCGCGAAACGCTGGCCTCCGCGATGGGAATCGCTCCGGAAGCCGTATCGGTCAAGGCGACCACCACCGAACGCCTCGGTTTCGTCGGACGCGAAGAGGGGATCGAAGCTCACGCGGTAGCGCTGATCTTCAAACCATAGCCTCCGCTCGCGCCGAAAAGACGAAAAGCCCCGCATCGGTTCGATGCGGGGCTTTTCGTCGGAAGCAATCCGTTATTTTTTTGATTTTGCGATGATCTCGCGGCACTGTTCGAGCGTCAGTTCGGCAGGCACGTACCCTTTCGGGATGCGGTAATTTTTCCCCTGCCAAGCGATATAAGGGCCATAACGGCCGTTCAGTACCTGCAATCCGTCGTCCTCGGGATAAGTGCGGATCGGCTCCTTCGCCTTGGCGTCCTTCTCGCGCTTGTCCCGGATCAGCGATACGGCACGATCCAATTCGATCGTATAAGGATCGTCTGTCTTGCCCAACGAGACGAACTTGCCGTCGTGCCGCACATAAGGCCCGAACCGGCCGATGCCGATCACCACCTCTTTCTCCTCGAACTCGCCGACGGTACGCGGCAGCGTAAACAGGTCGAGCGCCTCTTCGAGCGTGATCGAAGCGATCAACTGCCCTTTTCTCAGGCTCGCGAAACGCGGTTTCTCCGCATCGTCGGCATCGCCGATCTGGGCGACCGGGCCGAAACGTCCGATTTTGACGTAAACCGGCTTGCCGCTCTTCGGATCGGTTCCGAGCAGATGGGGCTGACTGCTTCTGACCGGTTGGCTTTCGAGCGCCCGATCCACCGTCGAATGGAACTTTTCGTAGAACTTACGGATCATATCGACCCAACTTTTATCCCCTTCGGCAATTTCGTCGAACTCCTTTTCGACCATCGCCGTAAAATTATAGTCCATCACATCGGTAAACTGCTGGTCGAGATAATCGGTCACCAACATGCCGATATCGGTCGGAGAAAGCTTGTTTTTCTCTTTCCCTACATGCTCGCTGAGCTCTTTGCGGACAATCTCCCCTTTTTCGAGTTTCAACTGGACATACCCCCGTTTGCCGCCCTCGCGGTTCTCTTTAACCACATAGCCGCGCGTGATGATCGTCGAAATCGTCGGCGCATAGGTGGACGGGCGGCCGATCCCCAGCTCTTCAAGCCTTTTGACCAGCGACGCCTCGCTGTAACGCGGCGGACTCTGCGTGAAACGCTGCAACGCCGTAACGCTTTTCGCCTCCGGCCGATCCCCCTGTTTCAACGGGGGCAGCAGCGCCTCTTCGCCCTCCTGCGCCTCGTCTTCGGTCGATTCGGAATACAATTTCAGGAAACCGTCGAACAGCACGGTCTCGCCCGTAGCGACGAAACGCTCCTCCGCATTGCTGATCTCGATATCGACCACCGTCCGTTCGGTCTGGGCCGCCGCCATCTGCGAGGCGATCGTCCGTTTCCAGATCAAATCGTACAGCCTTTTTTCGGCCGGAGCGGCGTCGATCACGGTCTTATCCATGTAAGACGGGCGGATCGCTTCGTGCGCTTCCTGTGCTCCTTTCGTTTTGGTTTTATAGTTGCGGACTTCCGAATATTTTTCACCGAAAAGCTTGACGATCTCCGCTTTCGCCGCAGCGATCGCCTGTCCGGACAAGTTCACCGAATCGGTACGCATATAAGTGATATACCCCGCCTCGTACAACCGCTGCGCCACCGACATCGTCTGGCTCACCGACATACCGAGTTTGCGCCCGGCTTCCTGCTGCAACGTGGACGTGGTGAACGGCGCGGCCGGAGATTTTTTCGACGGCTTGCGCTCGACGTTCCGTACGGTAAAGACGGCGGTCTTGCACTTTTCGAGCAGCGCGAGCGCCTCCTGTTCGGTCGCATAGCGTTTACTGAGTTCGGCCCGGAACGCGGATTTCTTCCCGTCCGCATCGGTAACCGTAAAATCGGCCAGCACCCGGTAATAGGCCGCGGCCTTGAAATCCATGATCTCGCGCTCGCGCTCGACGATCAGCCGTACGGCCACGCTCTGAACGCGTCCGGCCGACAACGACGGCTTGATCTTTTTCCACAGAACCGGCGACAGTTCGAATCCCACCAGACGATCCAGAATCCGGCGCGCCTGCTGGGCATTGACCAGATTCAGGTCGATCGTGCGCGGATTTTCGATGGCATGTAAAATGGCATTTTTCGTGATCTCATGGAAAACGATCCTCTTGGTCTTGTCGTCTTTCAGCCCGAGCACCTGGGACAGGTGCCACGCGATGGCCTCCCCCTCGCGGTCTTCATCGGACGCCAGCCAAACCGTGCCGGCCTCCTTGGCGAGTTTTTCCAACTCCGCTACCGTCTTCTTCTTATCGGGAGATATTTCGTAATGCGGTGTAAAATCATTTTGGATGTCGATTCCCAACTCTTTCTTCGATAGGTCCCGGATATGCCCGAAACTGGATTTTACCACATAGCCCTTACCCAAAAATTTTTCGATAGTCTTTGCTTTGGCCGGAGACTCCACGATCACCAGATTTTCCTGCATAAATATTTTCGTTTTTCGGCGGTCCGGTTGCCCGATACCGCGACTTTCATTATTGTATTATAAAGAGAAAACCTAAAGTTCTACTCCTTTAGGTTTCGTTGATTTGTTTCCGAATCATTTTACCAACGTATAAGCGACGATCACCCGCAACGGCGGATCGCTCGCCCCGGTCTTCAGCTTCACCTGTTTGAATTCGGCGAGTAGGTCTCCGCCGGGGCCCAGCGTCATCGTCCGAGGAGCGCTGTCGGGCTTGGCGATCAGTTTTTGCAGAAAGATCGTGATGTCGGTAGCGTAATTGCCGTTCGTCCGATCCAGATAACCTCCGTATATCAGGCTCGTGCCGGAACTCGTTTCGTAAGTATAGTCGTAGTCCGGAATCCCGGTAAACTTCCTATAATCCGAATAGGAACCGATCCGCGAAGGCGCCTGATTGAAATTCTCTGCGGTAGGATCGGCCAGCGACCAGACCAGCGACGCTTTGTTGATAACCATCGAATTGTACGGAGCGACGACCTTCCCGAGCAACTGATCGACGAAATCGTCGGTAAACCGCACGAACGTAGCCACCCCGCCCAGCGTCTGCACATAACCGTACGGCAGCGGCGTCGAAGTCGTCAGCGTATCGTTGATCCCCTGAATCGGAGTTCCCGTGTAATCATGACTGATCATGCTGACATGGGCCTGATTGAACAGCGTATTGTCGAACGAATAATAAGTAATGACCGTATCTTTGGGAGTCGTCGCCGTCGCATCGGTAAAGTTGCGAGTATAGAGCCCCATCTCCATCGACGCCAGGGCGAGCCGGTAAACGCACGCATCGGGGTCGGACGAAGGATCCGGAGCAAAACAGAATCCCTTATACGCATCGTGGAACAGGGAATCGCTGGTATAAGTCCCCCCCGTGGTATCCATCAGCCGGTGGGCGAACTCGATAGCGGCTTCGCTGTCCAGCTTCAGCATCACTTCTTCGGACGGGACGCCGGTTATCTCGAAACTGAACAGCACCTTGTCGCTCACGATGGAAGACGGGTCGAAATCGGCATAATAAGTCGTATCGCTGTCCAAGTACCCGGTCAGTTCGTAGATATTGAATTTCTGGGTTTTGCTCGAGTCGCCGTAAAACGAACCGTTGAACGTCAGCCACAACATCAACGAGTCGAACACCGGCGCGATACCGAACATTTCGCTGCCCGTCGTAAAATAATTCATGTTGTACTGGGCGCAAAAAGAGGCTTTCGTCCGGCCGAAAACCGGATCCCAACCCGATCCCATATAACCGTAGACCATTCCGCTCGTCGGGAACGAATCCGACTCGGTCAGGTAAGTGTCGATACCGCGCAAAGTGTCCAGACAGACCTTCATCTGCTCGTCGTCGGGAATGAAATCGTCCCCGAACTGATTATCCACTTTCGTACAAGAAAACAAGATGGCTGCCGTGAGCAACAGTGTCGCTGCGATCCCTCTTCGATTCGGCCTATTCATTTGCGAGTATTTTGTTGTAAAACGCCTGATAATGATCCAGATATTCTGCCGTCGTTTTATCCTGGAACTCCAGAAAAGGCTTTTTCTTTTCATGCAGGAAATCCACGATCGGCGCAGCAGGCTCCGGCGTCTCGAAAATTACGCCGTCCGCATAGTTGATAACGAACTTCATCAGGTTTTCGTATGTGGGATCGTCCAGATAATCGAGATATTTTTTAGGCACGCCCTCGCCCTGTATCTTGGCTTTGAACTTTTTGTCCAGCTCTCCTTCGAACGCATCGTCGTAAAGCGAAACGACGATCTTCACTTTTTTGAATATCGGATCGTCTGCGAACAGATTGCGCAGGTAAACCGGCACGATCGAAGAGAACCATCCGTGGCAGTGCACCACGTCCGGCGTCCAGCGCAGTTTTTTGACCGTCTCCAGCACCCCCCTGGCAAAAAAGATGGCCCGCTCGTCGTTGTCCGGGAACAAAACGCCGTTCTCGTCGCGGACGATCGCCTTGCGGTGAAAATAATCTTCGTTGTCGATAAAATAGATCTGCACCCTCGCCGCAGGAATCGAAGCGACCTTAATGATCAGCTGATGGTCGTTGTTATCGATGATCAGGTTCATTCCCGACAGGCGGATCACCTCGTGCAACTGGTTGCGCCGTTCGTTGATCAAACCGTAACGCGGCATGAAGGTTCGAATCTCATTTCCTCGTTCCTGCATATTTTGGGAGAGCGTTCTGCATAAAACGGACATATCGCTTTCAGGGAGATACGGAGTTATTTCCTGACAGACATAAAGAATTTTGCAGTTACTCATTGGTACGAATTTTTCATCAATAGGATTTGAGACCTGATACAAAGATACTATTTTTTTTACGATTACCGTGCTGCGCAACGGCTTTTTTGCCCGTTTACAGGATCAGCATGGCATCGCCGTAGGTCCCGAAACGGTATTCCTCCGTACGGGCCACTTCGTAAGCGTCCATCAACAGGTCGTAACCGGCAAAAGCCGCCACCATCATCAACTGCGTCGAATAGGGCAGGTGGAAATTGGTGATCATGCAGTTGGCCACGCTGAATTCGTACGGTTCGAATATAAACTTGTTGGTCCAGCCTTCGAACGGCTTCAGCCGGCCGTCGGTAGACACGGAACTCTCGATCGAACGCATCACCGTCGTACCGACCGCGCAAACCTTGCCGCCCGCATCCTTGACTTCGTTCACCCGTTCGGCAGTCTGCTGCGGAATAATCACCTGTTCCGAATCCATTTTGTGCTTGGTCAAATCCTCTACGTCCACCGTCCGGAAATTTCCGAGGCCGACGTGCAATGTCAGGAAAGCCATATGGATTCCTTTGATTTCCATTCGCTTGAGCAGGTGCTTACTGAAGTGCAAGCCGGCTGTCGGCGCAGCTACGGCTCCTTCGTTTTTGGCGAATATGGTCTGGTAACGCTCGTCGTCGATCGGCTCAACCTTCGTACGGATCCACTTGGGCAGCGGCGTCTCGCCCAGTTTGAACAGGGCGGCCTTGAATTCGTCGTAATCGCCGTCGAACAGGAAACGCAACGTCCGTCCACGGGAAGTCGTATTGTCGATCACCTCGGCCACCAGCAGGTCGTCGTCACCGAAATAGAGTTTGTTTCCGATCCTGATCTTGCGGGCCGGATCCACCAGAACATCCCACAACCGGAGTTCCCGGTTCAGCTCGCGCAACAGGAAGATCTCGATCTCGGCGCCCGTTTTCTCTTTGTTGCCGTACAGGCGGGCCGGAAACACCTTGGTATCGTTGAAAGTGAAAATATCCCCCGGCTTGAAATAATCGACTACGTCTTTGAAAACCCGATGCTCGATTTTTCCAGTTTTGCGGTTCAGCACCATCAGCCGGGATTCGTCCCGGCACTCGGCCGGATATTTGGCCAACATATCGGCCGTGAAATTGTAATTATACTGAGATAATTTCATTATTTATTGAAATGAACTTTGGAATCTGCAAATTCAAACGGGACAATACTATTTATACGCAAAATTTTGGCTTTTGTTTCACTGCGCCGATCTTTTTCGCACGAACGGAGCCTCCGGCCTACCGGCGCACGTCCTCCGTTCCATCCGGATCGGGAAACAGCAGCCCCTGCACCTGCGGAAGCGTATAGGCGTCTTCCAGCGTGAAATCGCCGCTACGGGTACGGCAAAGCGCCGTCAGGTAGGCCCCGCTGCCCAGCTTTTCACCGAGATCGCGGGCGATCGAACGAATATAAGTTCCCTTGCTGCACCGGATCCGGAGCGTCGCCCGGGGCGGTTCGAAAGACTCGAGCCGCATCCCGTACACAGTAACCGGCGCGCGGCGCATCTCCACTTCCGTCCCCTGCCGGGCGTATTCGTAGGCCCGTTTGCCATCGATCGACTTGGCCGAATAGACCGGAGGCAACTGCATCTGTTCGCCCTCCATCGTGCGCAGGGCTTCTTCGAGCATCTGCCGCGTAATATGTTCGTAGGGGAAAGTCCGGTCGACCGGGTGTTCCATATCGAAACTGGGCGTAGTCGCCCCCAACGCCAGCGTCGTCAGGTACTCTTTCGGCTGCGCCTGCAACGCTTCGGCCTGTTTGGTCGCGCGTCCCAGACACACGATCAGGATGCCGGTGGCCAGCGGATCGAGCGTGCCGGCATGTCCGACCTTGATCTTGCGATGTCCCAGCCGGCGCATCATTACCTTGATTTTTCGGACGACGTCCGAAGAGGTCCACCCAAGGGGTTTGTCGATAGGAAGCACATACCCTTCGGCAAAGGGCAGATCGGCAGAAAGCGGTTGTTTCAAAACGAAATTTTTTTAAGACTGTTCAATTCGGATTCAGACCAGCGAATAGACGATGGACGCCGCGCCGACCAACAGGCAGTACACGGCAAAATAGATCAGCTTGCCCCGCTTCACGATCCCGATCATCCAGCGGCAGGCAATGAATCCCGACACGAAGGCCGTAACGAAACCGGCCAGCAGCGCAACGGCCGAGATTCCGCTCTCGGAAGGGTGGAACCCGCCCTTCATCGCATCGAGGAATGCCTCGCCGAGAATCGGGATCAGCACCATCAGGAACGAAAACCGGGCTACTTCTTCCTTGCGGTCGCCGAGCATCAGTCCGGTCGAAATAGTCGATCCGGAACGCGAAAGACCGGGCAGGATCGCCGCGAAAGCCTGCGCGAGCCCGATTACGAAAGCATCCTTGAACGAAATTTCCGCTTTCTGCCGGGGACGGGCGTAATAGGCGAAAGACAACAGCGCAGCCGTAATCAGCAACGAAATCCCCACGACCAACAATCCGGATGCGAAAAGTTCCTCCACATAATCCTTAAAGAAAAATCCGACGATCGCCACCGGTACCATCGAAAGCATTATTTTGCAAATATAGATCGTTTCGTCGTTCCACTGGAAACGAAAAAATCCGGCGATCAACCGGGCCAGTTCGTTGCGGAAAACCACAATCGTGCTGCATACCGTAGCGGCGTGCACCGCGACGGCGAAAGTCAGGTTCTCTTCGCCCTGAAGACCGAACAACGTATTGAAAATCTGTAAATGGCCGGAACTGCTCACCGGCAAAAACTCCGTAAGTCCCTGTACCAGCCCCAAGACGACCGCTTCCCACACCTCCATCGGTTACTCCTCCTTTTTCGGTTTCTTCATAATAGCGTAAATCTCGAAGGCGAAACCGCCCAGCACCAACAGCGGAGCGAGCGTAATGCGCCGGAAACTGAACATATCCTCGTTGAACACGTTCGGATCGTCGCTGCCGCCGCCGCTCATCAGGATAAATCCGAGGACGATCACGGCAAAGCCGATCAGCATCAACTTATAATTGGTAAAAGTCAACGGCATCCGGTTCGATTTTCCGGCGTCCGTCGTGTTTTTCTCATTTTTTTTCATCCGTTCTCCGTGTTTATGACGGCAGGCCCGCCGCCTGTTATGCTCTAAAATATAACGCAACCGGCCGGCAATCATTGTAAAACCGGGCCGGATTCCGAAAAAATCAATACAAATACAACTTATCGGTCCGCATCCGCAGGAATTTACGAACGGCGAAAGCGGTGAACACCAGCGAAATGAGGATACCCCCCACCATCATCGCCCCGAAAATGAACAGCAGTTGCAACTGATCCGAAACGAACTTCACCTCCGGCAGCCCTTCGTGCAGCCCGGCGATCATCACGGCCAGCATCGCCCACGAGATCAGCCCGGCATAGATTCCCTGCAAGATACTGCCGCCCAGGAACGGCTTCGTAATAAACCAGCGCGTGGCCCCGACCAGCTTCATCGTATGGATCAGGTAACGTTTCGAGAAAATCGTAACGCGGATCGTATTGTTCAGCAGGATCAGCGAAATAATCAGCAGCGCGCCGCCGAACAGCAACAGCACCAGGTTGAATTTATTGATGTTGGACGTAACCTGCTCGATCACGTTCCGCTGGTAGACCACCTCGTCGACCCCGTCCCACGACATGACCTGCTTCTCGAGGGCCGACAGCGCCCCTGTTTCGGCCGAACGTCCGTCCAGTTTCACCTCGTAGGAATCCGGCAGCGGATTCGTCTGCAGAAATTCGACGAAATCGCTTCCCAGATAGGCCTGGAAATCGGCCGCCGCCTGGTCTTTCGGAATGAATTTCACTTCCCGGATCGCGGGGTTCGTCTCCAACTGCCGCTTTACCGCAGCGGAAGTCTCCTCCGGAATGCCGTCTTTCAGCATCACGAACACCGACACGTTCTCTTTCAGCCGGTTCGAAGCGTTCAGCGCGCCGAGGATCAGGTATCCCACCGCGCCGAGCAGAAAGAGCACCAGCGCGATGCTGACCGTCGAAATAATGTAGGCATTCCGAACCTTGCGTTTGATTTTCCTGTTATTGTTTACAGCCATAACCTAATCAGCTATTTTCCGTTTGTTTGCGTTTGCGTACCGCCGCGACGGAGACGGCTGCGACCAGCCCGGCCAAAAGCAACAGCGAACAGGCGCGCGTAACGGCCGTCAGCGCCGCATAGTGCGGAGCGCGGAAACGGAACTCGACCGTATGGTTTCCCGCCGGCAACGCCATCGCCCGCAGCACGTAATCGGCACGAAAATAGGGCGCCTCTTCGCCGTCGACATAGGCCGTCCATCCGTGCGGATAATAAATTTCGGAGAATACGGCGACCCCTTCCGCCGGGGCCGTATATTCGTAACGTTGCAGATTGACCCTGTATTCGGTCATCCGGATCGACGCAGTCGAGTCGGCCGCCGGCACGACTCCCTGCAACGCATCGGCGAAGCGCTCGTCGACTACGGCCACCCGTTTGGTATCGGTCGTCGTCAGCGCATCGATCTCCAGATCGGGGGTTTCGACGAAAGCTACCGAATCGACGAACCAGGCGGCGCCGTTGGCTTCCGGATTATGCTGCACGGATAACCGGCCCGTCTGTTGATCCGGCACGATGACGTAGCGCGTATTGAGCATATTGTACACGTTCATATTCATCTTCGACAGATGGCGGTCGATCAGATCCTGGTAGCGGTGCAGCTTGGCTCCGTGGTAGCCGCCGACCGAACGGTGGAAATAGGAAGTCGAAGCGTCGTTGAACGTGCTGACCGAAAGATTCAGCACCCGGTATCCGGGCTCGCCGGTCGAGTCGGCCAGGATCTGCCGGTCGGCCTCCGTCGGACGGATTTCGGCCCGGTTCGGCAAAACGAATGTGTCGCCGTTCAGATAGCGCAGGTTGACGGGCACCATATCGGCCGTCACCAACACGCCGAGCAGCAGCACGAAAGCCGTCTTCTTGATCTTTTCCGCCGCGAACGCCCAGACTACGCCGGCCGCCAACAGCACGAACAGCAACGAACGGAACGCATCGGCCCGCATCATCGAGGCGCGCTCGGAACGCATCGCCGAAGCCACCTCCTGCGGAAGCTGATCTTCGCCCTGACCGGAAAACGACATCAGCGCGCCGCCGAACACGAGGAACAGCAACGCGATTCCTCCGACCGTCAGCACCGCCGATCGAAGTCCTTTCATCAACCGCTGCCGGTCGAGTTCGCCGCACCAGAGCCGCTGCAACACGACGGCCATCAGAAACGGCACGCTCCATTCGGCGATCACCAAGATCATCGACACGGTGCGGAACTTATTGTACATCGGGAAATGGTTGAAAAACAACTCGGTGAATCCCATAAAATTACTTCCCCAGGACAACAGCACCGCGAGCAGAGTCACGACGAACACCCACCATTTCGAACGCCCGCGCAGCACGAACATGCCGAGCACGGCCAGCAACAACGCCACGGCCCCCAGGTAAACGGGGCCGCTGGTCATCGGCTGGGGCCCCCAGTACGCGGGAACCTGCGAAACGTCGGCGCGGTAATTCCTCAGCACCCCGGCGACCTCCCCGTCCTGCGAAAACCCGCCTTGCGAAGTTCCCCCGTACAGGTTCGGAATCAGCATGTTGAAAGTCTCCGCCTTACCGTAACTCCACGCCGTAGCGTACTGCAGGCCGAGTCCGTCCTGCTTCTTCCCGTCAGCGGAAGTCAGTTCGCTACCGCCGCGCATCGTCTCGGACGAATGGCTGTCGATATAATAAAGCATTCCCGCATTACTCCCTACGGCCAGCACGGCCGCCAGCGCCAGCAGTCCGGTCGCTTTGGCAAAATGCGGCAATATCCTTTTCCGGATCGAAAGCACCAACTCGTTGACCCAGAAAGCAATCAAAATAAATAAGAAATAATAGGTAATCTGCGGGTGATTGACCCCGATCTCGATCGTGGCGAAAACACCGGTCAGCGCGGCGCCAATCCACATATTCCGCCGGAACGCGTAATACACGCCGCCGAACAGCATCGGAGCGAAGGCCAGCGCGAGCATCTTTGTAATGTGTCCGGCCCCTATAATGATGAAGAAATAGGTCGAAAAACCGTAAGCGAGAGCCGGAACGATTCCGATCCACGGATTGAACCGCATACACAACAGCATGAAGAAAAACATCGCCATCGCAATGAAAATCAGCGAAGCGGGCTGTCCGAGGAAATAAAATACGCGGGCCAGCGTCTTGATGATCGTGCCTTCGTACTGTACGTTGATCAGGTAGGCCGGCATCCCGCTGAACATATTGCCTTCCCATTGCGGATCTTCGCCATACTTCGCACGGTGCTGCATAATGTCTTCGACACTGCCCTTATATTGCAGAATATCGTGCTGAGCCAGCACTTTCCCGTCGAACTGCGGGGCGAAATAGAACAGGTTGATCACGACGAAAACGACCAGCGCCACCAATATCGGCATCCATCGTTTGAGGGCTTGTTTAGACTCCATGCGGATAAGCTAATAAATGTCAGTCTGCAAAGTAACGAAAAAATGTTGAGAATTCCCCACCCGCGCTCTAATTCCCGGCCGGGAATCCGTCGATCCGCTCCGGCAGCCGGTCGAAACCGTAATAGACGGTTTCGATCTTCTCCGGGAAAACTTTTACGACCCGGAATCCGGAACGGTCGTTGCCCAGCGGCCGACCGGCGGCCCCGGCGGTATGGAATCGCACGCCCCCAAACGAACCCGAAGCGCAGAAATGCAGGTGCCCGGACAGGTAACAGTCCACGCCGTACCGCGCGAACAGGTCGAGGTACTTTCCGCGGCGAACGGACGGGATATTTTCGTAACGGTCCTTCTCATCGGCCGATTCGAGAAAAAACGGATGATGTCCCAGCACGATCGTACGGCCATATCTCCGGGAGCGTTTCAGTTTCGCCGCGAGCCATCTCCACTGCTTCCGCTCGCGGTCGGGACAATCGGCCCAGACGACCGGCGTATTCAACCCGATCAGGTAAGCGCCGCGGTGTGCGAATGCGAAACGGTCGTAACCGTACTTTTTAATATAAGCCTCGACCAGCCGGTCTCTTGCCTCGTTGCCCACGTCGTGGTTGCCCGGCGTAAAATAGACCGGGATCGCCGGATCGATCCGGGCGATCAACCGGTCGAATTCGGCCACTTGTCCGGCGTCGTTCAGGTCGTGCACCATATCGCCCGTCACGACCACGAACGCGGGCCGCAGCCGGTTGATCGCATCGGTAAAAAGCTCCATCAACTCCGTCTCGCGGGCGTAGGAGCGGTTGTCGTCGATAAATCCCAACTGCGGATCGCTCAGTTGGATAAAAAAGAACGGATCGCTGCGCTTTTGCGCGGCGACGGAGGAGGCGACGCTTCCCAAAATCATAATCCAAACCAGCAGTTTTCCCATTTTTACAGTTCCCCGTTCGCCGCCGTGATTATTTCAACAACGCTTCGACAAAGACGGGAAAGTGGTCGGACGGATGATTGCGCCCGTCCGAATCGGTCAGGATGCCGAATTTCAGCACCGTCACGCGGTCGTTGACGAACAGGAAGTCGATCTTGCCTTTTTTCATCAACCGCTCCGGAACCTTCACCCCGAAATCGGTGTAACTCCAACCCGGCGTATAGGGCGGCGTCTGCGACACGGCTTCCGCATCGGAAAAAGCGCTCAGCATCACCTCGACCGGATCGCTCCCGGCCCCCGAGTTGAAATCGCCGGAACAAAAGACCGGATACTTCTCCCCGACCGTCTCGCGGATCCGGGCGACCAGCAGTTCGGCCGACTTATGCCGCGCCACGGGACCGATATGGTCGAAATGCGTATTGAAAAAGTAAAACACCCGACGCGTGGCGCGGTCCTTCATCTTGGCCCACGTACAGATCCGGTTCAAAGCGGCGTCCCAGCCTTTCGACACCTTTTCGGGCGTTTCGGAGAGCCAGAATGTTCCGCTGTCGAGTACCTGAATCCGGTCGACGCGGTAGAAAATCGCTGAGAACTCGCCTCCCGCCTCCCCGTCGCGGCCGACGCCGACCGACGCGAAACCGGGCATTTGTTGCAGGTCTTCCATCTGCTCGGGACGGGCCTCCTGCACGCCGACGACATCGTACTCATGAAATAAAATCAGCGCTTTAACCCGTTCCTTACGGTTCGGCCACGCATTTTCGCCGTCGCCGGGGTTGTTGCAACGGATGTTGTAGGAACCTATGTTCAGCGGACGGTTGCGGGCAACGAGACTATCGGCGCCGAACAACAGGATCAGCGCCGACAGATACAAGATCAATCTGTTCATGCCGCTACTTCTGAATGTCGTAAAAGCAGCGTTTCGGAGAGTAGACCTTGCCCTCTTTGACCAGTTTTTTGATCGCTTTGTCGGCTTCGGCTTTTTCGACGCCGGCAGCAGCCGCGATGTCGCCGGGACGCATCGCACCCTTTTCCTGAAGGGCTTTGAGAATTTTTTCTTCCATGACTCGATTCCGATTTGGTTGGTGACGTAAAAATAAGCATTTCGCCCGGTTCTTGCAAATCGGAAATTTTTATCGGGCGATCGGAAAATACGATACCGGAACAACGACGGAGCCATCCCTCATAAACATCTGATTAAAATAACTTTAATTAAAAATCACTCAAGTCGAAAAATATTTCGTAAAAACGGGATTTTTTTATTCCGGGATTAATTCCTACCTTTGAAGGCTGTTTAACATTAAAATTTTTAGTAGAATGCCGAAAATGAAAACCAATTCCGGTGCCAAGAAGCGTTTCGACTTCACCGGATCAGGAAAGATCAAAAGAAAGCATGCTTTCAAAAGTCACATCCTGACGAAGAAAACGAAAAAACAAAAACGGAATCTCACCTACTCGGGACTGATCTCGAAGGTCGATGAAGCCAACGTAAAACTGCTGCTGGTTAAATAAACCGCCGCGCGTTTTACATCAATGTCAAACAAAGAGTGACTTAGCCCCGAAGAGTGTGGGAGAACCATGCCGCTAACCGCTCGTAAAACTTTACAATTATGCCAAGGTCAGTAAATGCAGTTGCATCCAGAGCCCGAAGAAAAAAAGTTTTGAAACTTGCCAAAGGTAACTTTGGTTCAAGGGGAAATGTATGGACGGTCGCCAAAAACACCGTAGAAAAAGGTCTCACCTATGCGTACAGAGACCGCAAGAACAAAAAACGTCAGTTCCGCAGCCTGTGGATTCAGCGTATCAACGCCGCTGTCCGCGGTCAGGGAATGACCTACTCGGAATTCATGGGTAAGATGAACGCCAAAGGAATCCGGCTCAACCGGAAAGTCCTGGCCGATCTGGCTATGAACAACGCCGCAGCATTCGAAAAAATCGTTAAAACAGTGAAATAGCGCTTTCTCCGGGCCTCCCGGACAAACCAGCTAAAGAAAAAGTGTCGGAAACAATTTCGGCACTTTTTTGTTGGTTACTACTTACTACATTCAGCCATTATGCTAATTTTAGTCTAATTTACAGCACAAAACAATTCAAACAATAATAATTACAAAAAAAATTATAATTTAGCAAATCAAAATCACATTCTATAAATTAACAAAAAGGATGTGTATAGCAAAACAAACAGTCAGACGGAGAAATTACGTATTTCTCGATTTTATTTCAAACAAAATTTAATTCATATTAATTAAAAAAACTATTAAATGAAACGAAATTTATTTTTAGCAGTCGCATTTAGTGTTGCGGCAGTAACTTTTTACAACGTTTCCACACCGGCAAATACTAAATATGATCTACTGGTGGGAGATATAGAGGCTCTAAGTCAAGATGAATCATCTTCAGACAAAGGAGCTCCTATGAGTTTTACTTGCGGCGCTCTTATCGGCTATGACAAAAAAGGGAAACCAATCTATTGCCAGACAACGGTTGTAACCTGTCAAGGAACGGGTACACATTGCGAACGCCGTCCATGCAATTTACACGGTTAATCGAATATAAACAACAGAGACAGATATAAAAATCTGTCTCTGTTGTTAAAGCATAAATAATATTATCTCATGATGAACTATTTTATAAAGACAATTTTACCCTGCATAATTTTATCCAGCATCTCTGCCTGTACTCAACAACCAAATACGATATCGCAAAACGATCAAAAAAATCTTTCCTGGATCGAACAAGAGGATAGTACCGCAGCGAACTATATCGACACCGTAGAATATATTTTATTGGAAGCCCATCCGGACGGTCTTTTTAGAGAAATCGATAAATTAATCGTAAAAAACGATAAAATCTTTATTTTTGATTTTATAGGCCGAAACCAAGTACTGGTTTTTGACAGAAACGGGAAATTTCTATACAAAACAGGGAACAGGGGGCGCGGGCCGAAAGAGTATATCCAACTTCGCAATTTTACCGTAGACGACAAATTTATTTACCTGATCGACAATATTAAACACGAATTGTTGCTACATGACATCCAAAACGGGAACTTCATCACAAAGAAAACTCTACCGTTTGTTGTTTATGATATGGCTGTTTTCGATAACGGAAATTACATTTTTTCATGGGCTGTAGTCGACGGCGCCATCCTTTCTCCCGGCCAACAACCTTACCGCATATATATTACCGATTCGGATATGAATATCAAAAACAGCATTTTCCCGACAAATGAAAACGACTGTAGCGTCTTATCCCGATTCTCGTATTTAACTCATTCCAAGGGATATTTCGTCTTTAATACGCTGGTTTCAGATTCCATAGCCGTTTTCGACAGAAAAGCGCCGGATTCAGTGAAAGTTTATCACATCGATTTCAAAAACAGAAAAGCCCCACTAGAGGCAAAAAACGACCCGGAAAGACTATCCGGATTTCATTATCTGAGCGAAACACCGATCATGACACCCAAATATATGATCGGACAATTCAATGAAGATAAATACGGAGGACAGCCTTTCATATACGATCTGAATCGCCAAACGGTGGTGGGCACGAACATAATCAAAGATACATCCCGCTTTTTGCAAAAACCACTGGCTTATTTCGACAATCAGATTTTTTCACTTTATGATTATTCGACTTATATTTTTCAGATGAAAAACGGATTATGTACATTACCGGATTCAGTAAAAAAACATATGGACAAAGGCGACGGAGTCCTGATAACCTATCATTTGAAATGAAAATAATTTTTGTCGTATTAACCAACATACTTCTTTTTGCCTGCGTAAATAATAATCGCACAGATGCGCCTGAATTACTCGACAAGATTCTCGACAAGCAAATTTTAATTAAAAACCATTCCTATTGCATCAATGGGAAAGATACGCTAATCTCCGACATGATGGATACATCCCATTTTAAAATCGTAATATTCGCCGAATCATCAGATTGTGAGCGCTGTTCCTGGAGGCTGGAAGAATGGTTCCTGAAAAAGAAAGAATTGTCACTACTCGATAAAAATCCGTCTTTTATATTTATCGTACAGAGCAAAAACAGAAATTTAACTGAACATTACATCCGTGAAGCTTTGCCGGATATTCCTGTAATTTACGATTCAACCTCTAATTTTATTTCAGCAAACGGATTACCTCAAGAATCCGCTTATCATACGTTACTTTTAGATAAAAACAATCGTGTACGTCTAATCGGATCGCCCATCAACAACGACAAATTGTGGGAGTTATACAAAAAAGAAATCGACAATTAATTTAACAGGCAACAAACAGGACGGTTATCTCGGACAACGGGCCATCCCTAAAAGACAGATTATAAATTAATTAAAAACGGATCCGGTCGAAATCGACCGGATCCGTAAATATATTCAGGAAACCCAACCGGTCAGATCGAAATATTCAGTATCTCGAAACGCAGCACGCCCGACGGAACGGTAACGTCGACCTCTTCGCCCTTTTTGTGTCCGAGCAGCGCCTGTGCGATCGGGGTACCGATCGACAACTTGCCCTCTTTCAGGTTGGCCTCGTTTTCGGAAACCAGGGTGTACTCCACGACCTTCCCGGTGGTTATATTTTTAAGAGTTACGCGGTTCAGAATCTGAACGGTACTGGTGTCAATACGCGATTCGTCGAGCACCCTTGCATTGGCAACGGTATCCTCCAACTTGGCAATACGCATCTCAAGCATGCCCTGAGCCTCTTTGGCCGCATCATACTCTGCATTCTCCGACAGATCGCCTTTGTCGCGGGCTTCTGCGATCGCGGCGGAAATAGCAGGACGCTCGACCGAACGGAGGTGATCCAGTTCGTCTTTCAGCTTTTGTAAACCCGCTTCGGTTAAATAAACAACGTTTGATGCCATAATAATAATGATTGAGTTTAAATGTTTTCAGGAATTCACGCCGCGGCTTTTCAACCTTTATCGTTCAGATTGAGCATCTGCCGCAGCAGGTAAAGAAAAGTTACCGCACAACACGACAGGATCAGCACGGTCAGGTAATTGCGCATCTCCCCGTCGAACAGACACAACACCACGCTTCCCCCGAGGCAAAACACCGAGAGCAGCAGGAACGCCACATAAACATAAAATCGTGTCTTCGGTTTCATCGATTCGTTTGCGTTAACAAAAAGAAAAAATCCCGACCCCTGTCGGGGGGTCAGAACCTTTTCGATAAGACAAATGTAAACAAAGATTTTCGATTTTCCAAGTTTACCGCATTTTTTGCGAAAACTCGGAAAATCCCGATTCCGTTCGGCCGCTGTCCGGCGCGGACGCCTCCGGCATTACCCGCTGAAACGGCAGACGTAATCGAAATCGCCGGTCTAAGAACCATACCGGTCGGCATTACAATCCGCAAAACGGCCGTTCTCCGCTACCGAGAAAGTTTCGGACAGGCGGTATCGGCCGCCGCGGCTTTCTTTCGCAATTGCTTTAGCCAGCGGGACAGCGACGCATGGTACTCGTCCCAATAGACGAAGTCGCCGATCCAACCGTGACGACCGGTGGGATAAACGTGCAGTTCGGCGGGAACGCCTTTCGAGCACAGCGAATCGTAGAACATCGTACTGTTGCGCGTCGGAACCACTTCGTCGTCGCTGCTCAGCGCGATGAAACACGGAGAAGTGGCGGGAGTATGTTCCGTGGCGGCAACGATGTGCCGCTCGGTCGAAAATCTCCGGATCAGATCTTCGGACGGATCTTTGCCCATCAGGTTATCGCGGCTTCCCCCGTGAGAGAATCCGTCCTGCATCGTAATCACCGGATAGATCAGTATCCCGAAATCGGGACGCGCGTAACTGAATTCGAACAGCGTCAGAGCCGAGGCCGCCAGATGCCCCCCCGCCGAAAAGCCCATGACGCCGACCTGGCACGGGTCGATTCCCCATTCGGCGGCATTTTCGCGCACGGTGCGAAACATTCGGCGCACATCGGTCAGCGGTATTTCGCTGTGTCCGTTCGGCATCCGGTAGCGCAGGACGACGGCCGTAACTCCGTTTTCGTTCAGCCAGCGGGCTACGTCGATCCCCTCGCGCTGGTAGCAAACACAACCGTAACCGCCCCCGGGCAGGACGACGACGCACTGTCCGTTCGCCTTGTCCGGCGCAGGACGGAACAGGAAATAATCCGGGACGGCAACGCCGAAACGGACGCCGTCGCGATCGGCCGTGACCGAAGAGTCGAGTCCGTTGTCGCCGTCGAACTTCCCGTCCGGATACAACGGCTGCGGCGTCTGAGCGGATGCTTCGGCGCAGCACAAAACGACCAGCGACAAAAAAGCAAGTATTCTTTTCATGGAAAAACAATTTATAAAATTTACGGAAGACGAACGCGTCCGACGCCGTCCGTTCGTTTTAGCATTAGTAAAGGTAAAAAAAATAAATTAAATTTGTAGGAACAAAACGTCCGAATCCGATGAGAAAAGCAATTTTGACACTTACGACACTGTTATTAACTTCATGGGCTATGGCACAGAACAATATCATCAAACTTCCGGCTCCGTCCAAAACCGGAGGAATGCCTTTGATGGAGGCGTTGTCGAAACGTGCGACGAACCGCACGATGGACGGCGAAAAATCGCTGTCGCAGCAACAACTCTCCGACCTGCTGTGGGCAGCTTGGGGAATCAACCGCGAAGACGGCCGCCGCACGGCGCCGTCGGCGCTGAACCGCCAGGAGATCGACCTCTACCTGATCGGTCGTAAAGGGGCTTACCGCTACGACGCCGAAGCGCACGCGTTGGTTCCGGTCGCCGAAGGCGATCTGCGCGGCAAGGTCAACAGCCAGGAGTACACCCGCACCGGGGACTGGATCCTGATCTTCGTGGCCGACTACATGCGGATGACGCAGGGCGACATGCAGGGCAACGCCGTCACCGCCGGTATCGACGCCGGACTGATCGCGCAAAACGTCTACCTGTACGGGGCTTCCGAAGGGCTGGCCGTGGTGGTTCACTCGACGGTCAACCGCGAAGAGGTCGCCAAAACGCTCGGATTGAAATCGTCGCAGCATATCGCACTGGGGCAGACCGTAGGAATCCCGGCCCGCCGATGACCGAACGGCTGCGCCAAATACTGAAACGATACTGGGGGTACGACGATTTCCGTCCGTTACAGCTCGAAACGATCGAATCGGTCTGCGCAGGTCGGGATACGTTGGTGCTGATGCCTACCGGAGGCGGGAAATCGGTCATCTACCAGGTACCGGGCCTTGCTTTGGACGGGGTGTGCATCGTCGTGACGCCGCTGATCGCGCTGATGAAAGATCAGATCGACCAACTGCGCCGCCGGCGCATCCTCGCCGAGTCGATTCATTCGGGTATGCAGCCGCGCGACATCGACCGGATTCTCGACAACTGCGTCTACGGCGACGTGAAATTCCTGTACATTGCGCCGGAACGCATCGACAGCGAATTGTTCCGGACGCGTTTCGCCAAAATGCGGGTATCGCTGCTGGCCGTCGACGAAGCCCACTGCATCTCGCAGTGGGGATACGACTTCCGCCCGTCTTACCTGCGGATCGCCCGGCTGAGGGAGTTGCAGCCCGAAATACCGGTGCTGGCGCTGACCGCGTCGGCAACGCCGGAAGTGGCCGAAGACATCATGCAACAACTGAAATTCAGCGAACCGCACGTCCTGCGGACGAGTTTCGCGCGCAGCAACCTGTGTTACGTAGTGCGCAACACAGAAGACAAACACGAGCACCTGCTGCGCATCCTGAACAACGTTCCGGGAACGGGCATCGTCTACGTACGCACCCGCGAAAAGACGGAAACCATCGCCGGATTCCTGAACGAAAACGGCATAACGGCCGGATTCTACCACGGCGGCATGGGATACCTGATGCGGGCAGCGCGGCAGGACGACTGGATACGGGGACGGCTGCGGGTCATGGTCGCTACCAATGCATTCGGTATGGGCATCGACAAGGCGGACGTCCGGATCGTCGTGCACTACGACCCGTGCGATTCGTTGGAAGCCTATTATCAGGAAGCCGGACGGGCCGGACGGGACGGTAAAAAGGCTTATGCGGTGCTGTTGCTGTCCGAGGGAGATACCCCGCTGGCGACGCGCCGGATGCAACTCGACTTTCCGCCCGTAAAAACGATCCTGAACGTATACGAAGCGCTGTTCAACTACCTCTCCGTCGCCGTAGGGGACGGCAAGGGAACCGTCCACCCGTTCAACGTCTACGAATTCGCCGCGCGATTCCGCTTTTTCGTCCCGACAGCGCTCAACGCCATCAAAATCCTACAGACGAACGGCTACCTGATCCTGACCGACGAGTCGGATAACCCGCCGCGGATCCGGTTCGTCGTGCCGCGCGACGAACTCTACCGGATCCGCGTCGACCGCAAGGAACTCGACCACCTGATCACCGTGCTGCTGCGCCGTTACACGGGACTTTTCAGCGACTTCGCCGCGATCGACGAGGACGAACTGGCGCATCTGTCGGGATACACCGTGGCCCGTCTGCACGAACTTTTTAAGAAATTGTGGCAGTTGCACATCATCCGCTACATTCCGGGCGGAAGAAGTCCGATGCTGATCCTTTCCGAAGAGCGTTTGCCGGTGGCCAACGTCCGGATCTCGCCGGAAAGCTACGCCCGGCGCAAAGCCGTGGCCGAAAAACGGCTCGACAGCATGTTCCGTTACGCCACCGAGCCGGCGGAGTGCCGCAGCGTATTGATACAGCGTTATTTCGGAGAAACGGATGCAGTCCCGTGCGGCGCGTGCGACCGTTGCCTGGAACAGAAAAAAAGGGGGACGGATACACCCGGACAACAGGCCCTGCAACGGGAAATCCTCTCCCGGCTGTCCGGCGGGCCGGCCGACGTGCGGTCGCTCGCAGCGCAGATACGCCGCGACATCCGTCATATCCTGGAGTGCGTGACCGTCCTGCTCCGGGAAAAGAAAATAATCGAAGAAAGTGACGGGAAACTTCGGATAAATCCGTAAATTTGCGGCCGATGGGAAAAATTTACGCGGAAAGCATAACCAACGAAGCGATCAACCAACTGTCGATAGGGGCATTCCCCGGGGAAATCGTCGTCGTCGATACTCCGGAAGCGGCGGAGGCTGCCTGCGAATACCTGAGCCGCTTCCCGTTGATCGGATTCGATACGGAGACCCGGCCGTCGTTCACGAAAGGACATTTCAACAAGGTGGCGCTGCTACAACTCTCGGCCGACGACAAAGCCTTCTTGTTCCGGCTGAACCTGATCGGGCTGCCCGAATCCGTACAGCGCGTACTCTCTTCCGACCGGATCGCCAAAGTCGGCGTCGCCGTATACGAAGACGTCCGGATGCTGCGTTCGTGGCACCGGTTTCCTCCAAAAAAATTCGTGGAATTGCAGAACATAGCCCCGCGGTACGGGATTACCGACAAAAGTCTACGCAAACTGGCCGCCATCACGCTGAACATCCGCATCTCGAAAGCCCAGCGTCTCAGCAACTGGGAAGCACAGCAACTGACGCCCGCACAGCAACTTTACGCGGCGACCGACGCATGGGTCGGACGCGAGATTTTCAAAAAACTTTCGCAGAGCGAACCCGAAAAACCGGAGGAACCAGTTTCGGAGAAGGGCTGACCGCCCGACTCGTTTCGACGGCGCGGCAGGCGCGCTTCGCATATCAATCGTTCAGATCGATCAGTCCTTCGGGCAGTTGCATCCGGATTTTCCGCCCGGCAACGTCGATCTCGGTAATAAACTCGTCGGCGACGGGAACGTAAACGGACTTTCCGTCCAGCGACAGCAGGAACAGCGGATTCTCCCCGTCAATAAATCCGGTCACGATCCCCTCCCCGGCCTCATCGACCATTACGCCGAATCCGACCAGGTCTTCCGGATAAAATTCATCGGCATCCGGATCCAGCGGTTCTCCATCCGGCACATCCTCCTCCCCCTCCAGGAAAAGTTCGCAGCCGATCAACTCGTCCGTGCGTTTTTCGGAATAGAAATCGGAAAATACGACCAGCGCGCTACGCCTTCCGCGGCGCTCGAAACGGTCGCAAAAAAGAGGAACCGCCAGTTTGTCGATCACGACAAAAAGCGGTTCCTTCGTATCAAAATCGGCAGGAAACGTATCGAACAGACTGACCATCAACTCGCCCGAAAGTCCGAAAGACTTGGCGATACGGCCGACCGCCGTTTTACGTCGCTCCTGCATCAGGCAAAAATCAGGCTTCGGCAGCCGGTTCTTCGGCAGACGCTTCGGTCTCGGCCTCAGTCGACTCGGCGGCAGCAGCGGCAGCGGCGATTTCCGCTTTCTTGGCGGCAACGGCTTCGGCACGGGCTTCCTTCACTTTCTTTTCCGCTTCTAACCGGGCTTTCTTATCGGCTACTTTGTCTCCGCTGAGTTTGGACTCCTTAGCTGCGATCTTTTCGGCTTTCTGTTCCATCCACTGGGCAAAACGGGCATCGGCCACTTCGGCGCTGAACGCACCTTTGCTGACGCCTCCCAGCAAATGTTTCTTGTACATGACCCCTTTGTAAGAAAGAATCGCCCTACAGGTGTCGGTAGGTTGAGCGCCCTTCTGCAACCATGCCAATGCTTGGTCAAAGTTGAGTGTGATTGTGGCAGGATTGGTATTGGGATTATACGACCCAATATTCTCAATGAATTTACCATCACGTGGCGCCCTGCTGTCGGCAACGACAATGTGGTAGAAAGGATAACCCTTTTTACCGCGGCGTGCTAATCTGATTTTTACAGGCATTTTGTAATTTTTAATTGGTTTTACACAACCTACTGAAGTAAGTAGGGTGCAAAAGTACCGTTTTTTATCGATTCTGCAAAGGATCGCGCTCTTTTTTATTCTGATCGATCAGTTTTTGCAGCAATTTCAACTGGCGCAACTGCAATTCCGTATAATTGGTCAGGTTGGACACCATGCTGTCGATCACCAGCGGCAAGTCTTCGTCCTCGCAGTTCGTTTTGCCGCCGGCGTCGGAAGCGTCCCGGAAAATATTCCCCCGCCCGGTCAACAGCCAGTACAGGTCGATGCTCGGGAAACGCTGGATAATCTTCGACAACTTGTCCGACCCCAGAGCGCCTGTCATGTTGGAAATATTCCCCCGTTTCAATCCGCACTCGCGTTCAAATTCCCGGATGGATAGTCCCAAATGCACACTCAGTATTTTAATCCGCCCTTTTAAATCCATCGTGGTGACACAAATAATTGACAATATTGTTTTTTATGTCAAAAAAATTGGGTATTTTTGCGTATTACTACAACAAAGGTATCAAATATTGCCGATTATGAAAAAAAGAATTGAACGAAAAGAGGAGCGTATTGCGGCTATTCGTTCGGAAGCCGCACGCCATCGGGGAGTCTATGCCGAAGTCGCACGCGAAAACGGTTGGGGAAGAGATTACGTATGCAGCGTCATGGCGGGACGCAACAGCAGCGAGAACGTACTCTTCGCCCTTGAAAAAAAACTTCGCCTGAATATTCCGAATACGAAACAAACATCGTAAACCGACGCTCGATTATAATTCATAACTTCCTAACCGATTAAGATAATCGGTCGCTTTTCCGGGAAAGAAAACATCAAGACAACCTGCTCGGATAATTTTGTTCCGAACAGAGAAATGCCTACCTTTATCACAACCAAACAACTTTATGAATCCGACTTTGTTTTATTTAATCGCCGGCGCATGCATTAGTTTTATGATCGGGCGGGTCGCTATCCCCCGCATCATACTAATCGCCAAAAGAAAGCGCATCTTCGATACGCCGAATCCGCGTAAGATCCATACGCAGCAGATTCCGCGGCTCGGGGGCGTGTCGTTCCTGCCGGGTATGCTGATCGCCTACTTTCTGATCCGGGGCATACAATGCACCATAGGCGGAAACGGAATGCCGGACGTCGAAACCATTTACCAGGAAACCATTTTCTATTTCTTCACGGGACTGATCACAATCGCCGCCGTAGGACTCTGGGACGACATCATCGGCCTGACTTACAAATACAAACTGCTCGTACAACTGTTCGTCGCACTGCTATTGGTATTGCCGGCGGGACGCATCGTCAACCTGGAAGGAATTTTCGGAATATACGCCATACCGGACTGGATGTCGACGCCGCTGACCGTACTCATCGTCATGGTCGTTATCAACGCCTTCAACCTGATCGACGGGATGGACGGGCTTTGCTCGGGGCTGAGCATCGTAACCCTACTGACGCTGACCGTACTGCTGGTGCACAGCGGCAACCCGATGCTGGCGCTGCTGTCCGCGTCCACCGTCGGAGTGGTCGCCGCGTTTTTCCGGTACAACTACTTCGGCAAAAGGCTGAAAGTGTTCATGGGCGACTGCGGGTCGCTGACGCTCGGCTACATCACGGCATTCCTGCTGTTGCAACTGGCTTCCGCGAACAACGGCACGGGAAATTCGCAGCTGACCCTGGTAACGCTGATGAGCATTATCTTCATCCCGCTGTTCGACACGACCCGGCTGTTCATCCAACGAATCTGTCTCGGGCACTCCCCGTTCTGTCCCGACAAAAATCACATTCATCATAAATTCCTGCAAATCGGATGTTCCCAGCGGCAAAGTTTCTGGCTCATCCTGTGCATCCAGATCGTCTATATCATCGCCAATTTTCTGCTGGCCCCGATTGTCAACATCAATGTGTTATTGTTCGTCGATATCCTGTCGGCCCTCGCGCTGATCTTCTTTCTGGACAGCAAAAAAAGCAGGGAAAAGTCGCAGCGTTTCGCGGAAAGAAAGAAAGTAACCAAAACAGTCAGATAAAATCGGACCAAGCTGAATCCGGACAAGCGCATCCGCCATTTTATCGAATACAGAACGCTTTAATTCAATGCATTAACAGCTATCGACATTCTACAAATCGGCGGATTACGGCCCGAAAAACGGCGGGGAAGCAATGCGGCGACGGGAGTACGGGATTCCCGCAAACCGGCCCGGTCTCTTTCAAATACGGCATGAACCGATCCGCCGTATAAAACCGATTCGGCCGACGCAAGAAACAGCGCCGGCCGAATTTAAACAAGCCATAACCCGGCAGTACGGGACGCTACCGCGAGACGTTCCGGCAATAGACCGAATAACGGCTGATCACGTCGCGGACGAATGCGAGCGTCTGCCGGCCGACGAAACGACCGTTGCGCACCACTTCGTCGCGGGCATACTGCGGATCGGACTTCAAGGTCAGGTACTCCGAAACATCGTTCCACGAATCGGGATTCGCGCCGTATTTCCGGGCCAGATTCCGCGCATCGGTCACATGGCCGATCCCGCCGTTGTAACACGCCAGAACGATTTTCATCCGATCCATTTCGGATGTTCCGGGAGCGAAACGCAGCGACTTCTCGATCTTTCCCAATATCTTCACCGCCAGCAGCACATTGTTTTCCGGATCCATCACATTGCCCTGCACGTCGAACTGCCTGGCCACCCGCGGCATGATCTGCATCAGGCCCTGCGCGCCGCGGCTCGACACCAGGAACGGATTGAAACGGGATTCGTTGTAAGCGATCGCCGCGACGAAACGCCAGTCGTAGCCCTCTTTCTCGCAAATCTCCTTGAAAAGTTTGTCGAAGGCCGAAATTCCGCCGGCGCGGGACGAAGCCAGCCCGCGGCCCACCACCTGACGGACGATCCCTTTTTCGAAATAGAGGTAGTTCAGCATGGCGTACTCCTCGCTGTTGCGGAAACGGTTCAGCCACGCTTCGAAATCCTGCCGCAACCCTTCATCCCGCGGCGAAACGACCGCGCTCAGCGAAACCGGCTCGGCGAAAGTATAGACCTGCTCAACGTTTTTGGACAGCGCGCATCCGAGCTGGGCTTCGCTCATTTCGCAGATCAGGTAGTCGTACTGTCCGTCGCCGAGCGCCTCGAGCATTTCGAAACTGTTGCGGGACGATACGTAAATCGCAGCCGACGAAAGGGAATCGAGCAACATGCCGTACGTTTTCGATTTTTTAAAACCCGAGGAGATCAGCACCCGTCCGTCGCCGACGAAAGACGAGAGGTTGAAATGTTTCGCCTTGCGCGCCGCGGCAGCGCGGGACTTATCGGCCAGCAAAACATAGGATGTGTTGTAAATAGGAACCGAGGCGGGGACTTCCGCCGCAGCGATCCGAGCCGTAAGCGCGGTCACGAAATCCAACTCGCCGAGCGCCAGCTTTTCCGAACGCTCGGATGCGGAAAGACCTTGCACAACCTGCAATTCAAGCCCCCGGTAATCGGCATAAGCCTTGAACAGATCGTACTGGTAACCGTAATTTTCCCCGCCGAACACGAAGTAGCCGGGCATGTCGTCGTCCATAGCGACCGTCAGCCGTACCCGTTCGGGGAGTTCGGCCTGCCGCTGTTCGCCGCAGGCGGTAAGGATCAATAAACTGAAGAACAAAAATAACTTACACGATACAATCGATTTGTAAATCATAAAAACTGTTTTCGGGGGCAGCTCTTACGCATCAGTCGTAGAAGCTCCAGGAAAATCCCATTTTGAAGACCCGTTTGTTCTGCGGATAATGGAGCACCGTAAAATAGTTACGGTCTCCGAACAAATTGTCGTTCAGATGCTGCATCTTGGCCAAAATCCGCATGCGTTTCCACTTGGCAGCGACAAACACATCAATCATCGGATAATTTCCCAGTTTCTTTTCACGCTGGTTGTAAAACTGCGCCGTCGCAGGATTGTAACCGAACGCATAATACTCCGTATTGTAACGTCCGTCCAAACCGATCTGCAGCCGCAGCACGTTTTTCACCACGTTGAATTCGTAAAAATAACTGAGATAAGCACTGGCCAGAGGCACCGGGACAACTTCCTGAACTGTACTAAACTGAAGCAATACCCTGTGGTTCAAATGGAGTCCGCCGATGCGGAAATCCTTTCTGGCATACAAACCCGAAACGCTGACGTTGCCCCCGTGCTGGGCAGGGAGCGCCTGAGCGTCGTAATAGATCCTGTCTTTCAAAAGGCTCTGATAAGCGCCCAGTTCGAGTCCTACGGACGGGACGCTCAGGGTCGCAGAGATTCGGGTTTCAGACTCTTTCGCAAAAGAGTTGTTCCACGCATAGTGGTTAGAGAAATAGTTCTCCGTCCAGTAGTCGGGCGTACTGATCGTATGCCCGATGCTGCCTTTCAGAGTGATTGGCTTGCCTGCTATGTAAACCGAGAACGCCACGTCGCCGCCCAGCTCGAGATCCTGGCTGCGGTATCCGAACAGGTGGTACTTGATATTGGCGTCCCAACTGAAATATTTCCTGAATTTTCCTTCGACGGAACCGTATACGAAAGTCCCGTTCTTGTTGACCCCCTTATTCCTGTTGGTCAGGTAGTCCTCCATGCTGAACTGGTAATAATGGTGGGCGTCGTTGCCGATCCCGGCGTTGATCACCCCGACGGGGCCGTCCCGATCCCACGGCTGGATCTGAACGAAAATCCGGTTCGACAGCACGCGCTCGTACATCGAGTCGACGCTCTGAGTGGGACTGATATACCAGTTCTCGTAGAAATCGCCGCTTTTCGCCTTCGTATCGGTGTACTTCTTATAGAATTTGCTCAGTTCCAGCGAATGGCCGATAAAAAACGAAGAATTCTGAGCGATCGAAAAATCCTCGTCGGTCAGTTTCCGCAACGGCACCCCGTAAGACTGAACGATATAAAAAGTATTGTTTTTAAGCTGATTGCGGGCATCCTGCAAACGCACTTCAATCAACTCGGGCATTTCGAAGACCGTATCGGTAATGTCCTCGTCGCGCATGATACCGCCATTCTCTTTAACGTTCTGCATGTTGTAAATATAGCCCGCATGAACGCTGTACTTTTTGCCGGTATGCGAAAAGGCGAGCGACAGATTGCGCTCGCGCGTACCCTGCCACGTATAGATCCCGCGCGTACCGCGGCTGCGGTAATCGACGTTGAACCCCGTCGAAGGCGAAACGTTCTGCGCATGGGCCCCCCAAAAACTCTCTTCGAGACGGCGGGTCTGCCCGGACATAAAATAGGACAAATGCGTAAACGGCTTCTTGACATTGAAATAACGCACCCGTTGCGGAGTGAACAGGTAGGCATCAAAGGATTGGGCGAAACTGAAGTTGCGGTACTGCGGACGAAGGAAATAGTCGAGCGGCACGGAGGCGGCGCCCAAGTTACCCAGGTAGGCCGAGCCCACGTTGTTCTGGAGGTAAGGATACTCGTTCTGGAAACCGACCAGCGCAGTGTCCACATCGATGATATCGATATCGTTTCGCTCGAGGTTCACGTTCCACGCGAAACTCTGCCGGGCGCGGATCGAATCGTTGAAAAAATAGGATTCCAGCGGCTTGCGGATCTTGGGTGGTTTTTTGGTGGTATCGGCCTCCTCTTCGGGGGCGTCGTTGTCCTGTACCCCGCCGATGCTGCCGTACTGCATCTGGTTCTGATTTTGGTTATTAAGTCCGGGAAGAGTCCCGTACTGATTGCGGTTCTGGTTCGAAGTAATCGGCCGTTGCGCCGATGCGACACAAATGTTCAGAACAAAAACCGTCCCGAATAACACTTTTAACGCATACCCTTTTGATATTCCAAACATCAGTCGCAGGCAATTACCTCCCGAAATAACGGCAAAGGTAGCAAAAATATTACACATGCAAATTTCATGCAGTCCGAAGACGGTCGCTTACCGCTGCGTCCGGAACGCATACACCGATACGGAAACGACGATATAAGCCAGAATGATAAACGGAATCGCCGCAATCCCCGCTGCGCACAGAGCCGCCAACGAACACAGTGCGAATACGTAGCGCACCCGGTTGCCGGCGAAACGGTAATGGGTGAATTTAAGGGCGAACATCGGCACGTTGCATACCAGCAGACCCGCAAAAACGACTGCGGCGGCGATCATCACCCAGGCCGGAGCCGTAAAAGCCCCCGCCTGCATCAGATAGCCGGCCGACACGAAAAACAAGGCGCAGGCGGGCGTCGGCAGGCCGATGAACTGGGTGGTCTGATTCTCGTCCAGGTTGAACTTCGCCAGACGCAGGGCCGAAAAGGCCGCCACGACGAACACGGCGAAACCCCAGACGTCGCTGCCGCCGGTCATCGCATACATCGTATACAATACGGCAGCGGGAGCGAACCCGAAACTCACCATATCGGCCAGCGAATCGAGTTCCTTGCCGATCGCCGAATGGGATTTCAAAAGACGCGCCACGAAACCGTCCAGAAAATCGAACACGGCCGCGACAACCACGCACCAGAAAGCCCACTGCAGGTCGTTCACGCACAGCGCGAAAACCGCCGCGGCACATCCCGACAGCAAATTACAAAGCGTCAGGATATTGGGTATCGTAAACAGTTTTATTTTCATCTTTTCCACTTAAAATCGGTTAAAGTCTATCGCAAATACGGCGAAAACGGACGATTCATTCCCGGATATCGGGAACCGAATCTTCCCAATTGCATTCATACTCGACGGACTGGTAACCGCCGAAACGCTGACCCGGAAAAATTTCCAGATACTTTATTCCCAATTCACAGGTTTTGTCCATGGCTTGTTCGAGCGTAAAACGTTGAAAAGTATAAGATTGCATACACAGCCGAAACCCTTTTCCCGGCCGGGGCCGCGAAGAAGCCCGCATACCGGCAAACAGCAGTACGACCAGACAGACCATCCAAACGATCTTCGTATGTTTTCCGCTCATAACCGCAATGTCCTTCAGATTCGACCACTGTGCGAAGGTAGCGATTATTTTGTAAAAACAAACCGCTGCCCCGCAAAGCGAAAACCCACGAAATAGAACGTCTTTAAATCAATGTAACAGTCTGTAAAATCGGACTGTTACCTTCTTATAATTAGGTCGATGTAACGAAAAGGCAACGGTTCTGTTTTCTGTTTCTTACGTCGGCTTTCAATGTCAAACAACTGATCCGACGTTAATTAATTCTTTCATAAGGTATACTCTTGAAGGATTTTATTTCGTCCCTATACGAGAATCCTTCGAATAATCCGATCTCCTAACGAGGATCGAAACGATCCATTCGGCAGATATTGTATGAGCTGTTAAAGATGGCGACCAAAAAATTTTAGTCGCCCTCTTTTTGTTTGTACTCTTCATGGAGATTTCTTTTGGATTTTCAATTTTCAGAGAATTTTTTTACTGTTTAGCCTCTTCCTTTAATTTTATTTATCGGTACCAGGTGGAGTTCATCATCACAGAGATGTTCAACCTATACGTAAAGCCCACGGGCATTTACACAATCAGTTCCGATCTGGAGAAATTTGCATTTGTTCCGGGAATGGGGGTAAAACTCTATTTCTAACGGAGATTAGGTAGTGTAGGTTACAGGCGGAGGCGGGACGGGAAACAGCCGTCGCAGAAATGGAGAAGGCGAGGACTGAGACTGAATGGCTCGACATCGAGAACCGCGCCCAAGAGCGCACTCGCGCGAAACTTGACGAGGAGATTGCCGGGAAGGGCAGCTGGGCTGACAGGGAAAGCGGCAACACCATACTGTCGGGACTTGCCAACATCGCAGGGCGCGGCAGATATGCAGAAATCAAGAACCGGAATCGGAAATTGGAAGCATCCTTGCCAAAGGAGAAAGAACGGCTGCAGAATCCGTTTACCAAACAGGCGGAAGCTGAAATAAGGAAACTGGCTTGTGAACTTTGCCCGTGACAAGGGAAAGCAGACCGAATTACAGACAGACCGCGCCTATAAGAAAATTGGCGATGTGGCTGAAGGTCGCTACGACTGGCAGATAAGACTAAGTAGGCGACGGGATGAAAAGACGATTCCATATCACATCGGACACACGTCCCGAACAGAACTACTTCGCTAACCTCACCGTGCTTTCGGTGGTTTTTTTACTCTGCCGCTTAAATTTCATCACTTTTGGGTATTTCATTCCTTGTTTTCCCTGTATAACTTTGAATTTATTAACAAATCATTACAATGGAAGATAAAAACATCATCAATCGGACAGGCCGCCATACCAAAATCGCTATCCTGTGGGTGGCCGTCATGTGTGGCCTGACTCTACATTCGCTTGCCGATCTCATGCCGCTTTTCTGGAATGAGGCCATTGCCATAAGCGAAACGGGGCATGCTCCCGAAGGACTGCTTACATTCATGATGTCGATAAGCTATCTTGTCCCTGTATGCGGTATTCTGTTATCCCTATATGGGAAAACCCGCTCATGGAACATTCTGAACGGCTTGCTCGCCACCTTCATTCTGTTGTTCAACCTGTTCCACACCTGTGAACTGTTCACGGATTTTTCCATCGTACAGCTTCCCTTGCTGCCGGTTATTCTAATCGTCAGCGCCATTCTCTGTGTAATGTCTTGGAAACTGACAAAACAAGGACAAAAAGAATGAACAGCACATTTTTCGCAGACACCGTTTCTGAAACGCTCCTTATTCCGCTATATATGCGGGCCAAAGAAAGCCGTCGCGGAGAAAAGGCTATCATCCGCGACCCTGTCGCTGAAAGACTGGTTGAGCAGATACCATACGACTATTCAAAGTTCGACGGTGCAGTCCTCAGCGAAGTAGGGTGCAATGTCCGTGCCTGGTATCTCGACAATGTGGTTCGCGATTATGTGAAATCACACGTCAATCCGATCATTGTCAATCTTGGGTGTGGATTTGATGCCCGTACACAACGTACAACAATAGAATCTTCTGCAAGGTATTACAGTATTGACCTTCCCGAAGTAATCGCTGCCCGTGACAGACTTTTGCCTCCGGCAGAGAATGAAACGTATGTCCCCGGTTCAATGTTTGACGAAAAGTGGATGGCGGAACTGAAATCCGCGAATCCGGAGGCTGAATTTCTTTTTATTGCCGAGGGTGTGGTAATGTATTTCCGGGAGGACGAAATCAAATCCCTGTTTCAAAAACTGCTGAAACACTTTCCCGGCTGCGAGATATGGTTTGACCTGTGCGGGACATTATCGGTTAAGAATCAGAACAAGCATGATACCGTCAAAAAAGTTTCGGCACGTTTCAACTGGGGGCTTGACAATGGCCGCGACATCGAGAAATGGGATAGCCGTATTCAACTGATACGCCAATCTTCTCAGGGGCTGTTTTTCAGAAACCGCTATCCTTTCTTTATGCGGGTTATGACAATTTCCCACAGATTGATGTTCCGGTTCTGTTCCATAGTCGGGTACAGATTATCTTAAAACCCTGTTTTTTCGTCATACTGGGCTTTACCGTACTTTCGCAGCACGATAAAGCCCGTTCCATTATGAAGACAACATCAATCAACTTTCAGTTGCCCGAAGCATGGCCGTGGCACGAACGCTATGGGACATGGTGCAGATTCCCCGGATTAGGTAATAATTCTTGTCAAATACGTTTAAGCAGTTTCATCACGACATTCGACATGCTTTCGCTGAAAACACCCGAAGGGCAGCTTTTCATACACTTTTTACAGCCGATGCAATTATCGGCATTTCGGATGACAATGTGTTTGTGCCACAAGAAACCGACTTTGCCAATAACATCGCGCGGGCAGTTGTCGATACATTTCCAGCAGGCAGCACACGCTCTGGGGTTCACCCATATGTATGGAGTATGGATACGTTGTAGCTTATTCATCTTACTCATGGCGTATTTTGGTTATTGGTAGTTATATATGTGTAACGCGTATCGTATGCCGTTTTCAGCCAGCAGACAATCAGGAGAACAAGCAGGAGAATACAGCAGACGATAAATTCACGGCTTATCTTCCCTGCGGCTTTACCTTTTATATATGCTCTAATGGCTCTCCAATTTTTCAGGATGTGGAGTATCGAGAATACCAGAAAGAAGATTGCCGAGACATTGTGCAAGACTGTAAAGAACACTTTTGCAGGAGTGTACGGCTGGTGGTTCGTCATCTGCAAGGCTACACCGGAAACCGCCAGACAAAGAAAAGTGGCGAAAGTCGCAAGGGATACGAATGGACGCGCGGTCATTTTGTTATTTTTTTGACTGATGGCCTCGATTTTGTTTTTCAGATGTGTCAGCACCTTGCCGTATATATCCAGGTCGGATTTGCTCACTCCGTCAAACAAAAAGTTCGACAGGCTGTCCAATTCGGCATCTGCCGACACCAATAGCTGCCTTCCCCTTTCCGTTATCTGTATGACATTCATACGCTTGTCATTCGCCGTATTTGAACGGGTTATCAATCCCTGACTTTCAAACAGATTGATATGGCGTAAAATTGCGGACTTGTCCTTTTTTAATGTGTCTGCGATTTCCTGTTGAATCATGCTTGCTTTATGCCGTATAGCCATAAGGACACCTAAAGACTCGACCGGAATCTCCAGCTTCCCGGATATCCGTTTCTTAAACGTGAACTGTAATTCTTTGGCGACCAGTACAAAGAATAGAATGTCATTCATGCTTCACTCTCTTTTTATGGGCACAAAAGCAGCAATATTAGTTGATATTATCAACTAATAGATAGATTGGCGATTTAGCCAATCTTAACAGTTCCCCCTCACACTCTTTTGTGCTGTAAAGCGTCGCGGTTCTACGGTGCAACGCTTTTACTCAACAGTTCACGTTACCGCAATCAATGCATTTTCCAGTATGGACGCAAAGGACGCCGCCGCAATGTGAGCAACGTCATTTCGCGTTTTCGTTTCGCAAAAACACATCCATCCCCAATCGGCGCATTTCGGAAAAGTTGTTCATAAGTGATTCCTTCATCGGATACTCATGCTGATATTTTTCTTCCATTCCGAGGATATGTCCGCATGGATAATGCCGACATTTGTCGCAATAGCCGTCATCCAAGTTCCGGCGATGTTCATAGAACGCAATTTTGCATAACCGGGCGCAATGTTCGGGTTTGCCTTCTCCATCGCTCCAACAACCCGGATAAGGCGGATTTTTCCCCAGTCGGGCGATACAGACACTGCAATCCAGTCCGCAGAGGGCTATCATTTCTTTTGTGAACAAAACCTAAGTCAATCTTATCACAGTTATTAATCCCGTTATTCATAGCACAAAATAATGCATTTAGATAATCCGCGTTTCTGTTCTAATAAAAATGCCAGGCAATTCCGAAACCCGGCTTACTGCCTCTATCTTGGTTCCCATTACCACATCCGCATACACCTGTGTTGAATGAATATCGGAATGTCCGAGCAGCTTGCCAACCGTATATAGATCGCCCTCGGCTGCCAGCGCAAGCACGGCAAAGGCGTCGTTGCCCGTTTGCCGTGCGCCGACATGCAGCAACCGATCCGCCGGCGTAATTACCGGTCGGCGATCGGTTTGTATTTCGGAACCAACGCCTTCATCACGCACCACGCCACGACATAGGCTACGGCGCAAAAGATAAATGCGATCGCATATCCGGCCGGTTTGCCCTCGAATCCCATGAACGCGAGGTTCGCATCGCCGCTGTAAGTGAACAGCATCCCGGCTCCTTTCTGAATAAATACCGAGCCGAGGCCGCCCGCCATACCGCCGATACCGGTAATCGTGGCGATCGCGCTACGCGGAAACATATCGCCGACCGTCGAAAAAATGTTTGCCGACCAAGCCTGGTGCGCCGAGGCCCCGACCGAAATCAGCAGGATCGGCACCCAATAGCTAAGGTATCCCAGCGGCTGCGCCAACAGTACCACGAGCGGAAAAAACGCGATAATCAGCATCGCCCGCATACGTCCGGCATAAGGGTTCATACCCCGGTTGATGAAATAGGTCGGAAATTTTCCGCCGAACACCGAACCGAACACCGTGATCGTGTAGAGCACCGCGATCGGCCATGCGATCTGCGTGCCGACCATGCCGTACTGCGCCTTCAGGTAGGCGGGCGTCCAGAACAGAAAGAACCACCACACGCCGTCGGTCATGAACTTGCCGAACGCGAACGCCCAGGTCTGACGGTATTTCATGCATTCGACGAACGACATTTTGCGCGCCGGAGCTTCGGCCGCGACCAGACCGGCGGCGGCGTCCGCCTCGATATCCTGATTGATATAGGCGCGCTCGGCGGCGTTCATTTTCGTATTTTCTTCCGGCCTCTTGTAAACGAACTGCCAGATCCCGAGCCAGACGAACCCGACCAGGCCGACGACGATGAACGCCGTCTCCCACCCCCACAGTTCGGCCATTACCGGCACGGTCAGCGGGGCCACGATGGCTCCGACGTTCGCCCCGGAATTAAAGATCCCGGTCGCGAAAGCCCGGTCCTTTTTCGGGAAATATTCGGCCGTCGCCTTGATCGCCGCCGGGAAGTTGCCCGCTTCGCCGAGCGCCAGTACGCAGCGGCAGACGACGAAGGCCGTCACGCTGACCATCGAGATCTGCGCGACGAGATCGGCCCCCTGCGCCAGGCGCAACGCCTCGGCGTTTTCGAGACCTACCCACCGCTCGGTCACGACGCCGCACACGGCGTGCAGCGCCGCGCCCAGCGACCAAACGGCAATCGACCACGCATACCCTTTTTTCGTTCCTACCCGGTCTACGAAACGGCCGGCGAACAGCATCGATACGGCGTAGAATAACGAAAACACAGCCGTTATGGAACCGTAGTCGTTATCCGTCCAGTGAAACTCCTCCTCAAGGATCGGCTGCAGCAACGACAGCACCTGGCGGTCGAGGTAGTTGACCGTCGTCGCAAAAAACAGCATCAAGCAGATCACCCACCGGTAATTGGTCATTTTTTCGTTCAGTTTGCTCATCGTAGGTTGAAGTTTGGTTAGTTAGTTTCGGTTATTTCCGGTATTTGGCGACGATCGACAGCGCCTCGCGGCATTTGCCGGCGATCGAATCCCAATCCCCGGCGGCGATCGCCTCGGCTGGGAATAGTTTCGAGCCCATGCCGACGCAAGTGATCCCCGCACGGAACCAACCGGACAGATTTTCTTCGGTCGGCTCGACTGCGCCGGTAGCCATCAACATGCTCCACGGCATCGGGGCCTTGATGTTTTTGACGAACGACGGACCGCCGACGCACCCCGCCGGGAAAATTTTACACAGGTCGCAGCCGGCCTCCTGCGCCGCGCTGATCTCGGTGACCGAACCGCAACCCGGCGTGTAGGGAACGAGCCGCCGGTTGCAGACCTTCGCGACGTCCGGGTTGTACATCGGGCCAACGATGAAATTCGCGCCGAGCTGGATGTACAGCACCGCCGTCGGGCCGTCGACAACCGAACCCGCGCCCAGCACCATGCCGGAACATTCGGCGGCTGCGAATTTCGACAGTTCGGCGAACACCTCGTGGGCGAATTCGCCGCGGTTCGTAAATTCGAACGCGCGGATCCCGCCGTCGTAGCACGCTTTCAGCACGTCTTTGGCCGTTTGCGGACATTGGTGGTAAAATACCGGGACGATGCCGGTCGAAACGATCGCCGACAATGTCTCTATTTTTGAAAATCTTGCCATTTTTCCGTGTTTTTAAGGTTGAACGATGCGCGAGTCAGCGGACGACGCGGCCCGATCCGTCTCCTTTCATCAGGTTTTCCACTTCCGCAACCGTTACCAGGTTGAAATCTCCGTAAATCGTATGTTTCAGCGCCGAAGCCGCCACCGCGAAGTTCAGCGCGCGGCGGTCGTCGCCGTAGGCCAGCAGCCCGTAGATCAGGCCGCCCATGAACGAATCGCCTCCGCCGACCCGGTCGACGATGTCGGTGATATCGTAGGTCGGAGCCTGCAACAGTTCCCGGCCGTTCCATAATACGCCGCTCCAGGTGTTATGATCGGCGTTCACCGCGCCGCGCAACGTAATGACCACGCGTTTGGCCCGCGGAAAACGCGCCGTGAGCTGGCGGCAGACCGATTCGAAACGCGCGCCGTCGACGCGCCCGCCGGTCGATGCGGCATCGAAGCCTTCAGGTTTGATGCCGAACACTTTTTCGGCATCTTCCTCGTTGCCGAGAATCAGGTCGCACCCTTCGACCAGCGCCGGCATCACTTCGGCCGCCGTCTTGCCGTATTTCCACAGGTTTTTGCGGTAGTTCAGGTCAGTCGACACCGGAATGCCGAGCCGGTTGGCTGTGCGGATCGCTTCGAGGCAGGCGTCGGCAGCCCCCTGGCTAATTGCCGGCGTAATGCCCGTCCAATGGAACCACGATGCGTCCTGCAACGCTTTTTCCCAATCGACCATGCCCGGAGCGATCTCCGAAACGGACGAATGCGCGCGGTCGTAAACCACTTTGCTCGGCCGCGCTACGGCCCCGGTCTCGAGGAAATAAATCCCCAGCCGTTCGCCGCCGTACACGACATGCGACGTGCCTACGCCGTATTTGCGCAACTCGCGCAGGCAGCTATCCGCAATATCGTTTTTCGGCACGCGCGTTACGAATTCGACCGGCAGGCCGTAATTGGCCAGCGAAACGGCTACGTTCGCCTCGCCGCCGCCGAACGTGGCGGTGAACGAACCGGCCTGTCCGAAGCGCAGGCGATCCGGAGTCGCCAGACGCAGCATCACCTCCCCGAAAGTTACAACTTTTGACATATTTTTAGCGTTTTTAACAATTCCGAATTATGAGAGTCGCATCGCGGGCATCGGTTTCGAGGTAGCCCGCCCGTAAAACGTTTTCCTATTGTCGCTTATCATCGTTTTCGAAAAAACCGAAATAACGCTCGGCGTTGCCGTAGCAGATATCCTCGACCAACTGCCCGATAAACGCCGTCTCGCTGCGCGGCAATCGCCCGCTCTCGATGTCGGCGCCGATCACGTCGCACAGGATACGGCGGAAATATTCGTGACGCGGGTACGACAGAAAACTGCGCGAATCGGTCAGCATCCCGACGAAACGCCCCAGCAACCCGAAGGCCGACAGCGTATCGATCTGGTGGCGCATACCCCGCTCCTGGTCGAGGAACCACCACGCCGAACCCAACTGCATCTTACCCGGCACCGATCCGTCGTTGAACGAATAGGCCATCGCGGCCAGCACTTCGAAATCTTTCGGATTCAGGTTATACAGAATGGTTTTGGCCAGCGCGCCGCGCGACTCGAGCCGGTCGAAGAAACGGTGTCCCGCTTCGGCGCAGGGCTTATCGCCGATGGCGTCGTAGCCGGTATCGGGGCCGAGCCTGCGGAACATCCGGGTGTTCGGATTGCGGATCGGCCCGATGTGGAACTGCTGCGTCCACCCCTTTTCGCTGTCCATCACGGCCAGTTCGAACAACAGACCGCCCTGCAACTGCGCGACTTCTTGCGGATGGAGCGTGCTGCCGCCGCGCACTTTATCGAAAATGCGACGCAAGTCGTTTTCGGTATAATCGTCCGTCGGGAAGGTATCCATCCCGTGATCGGAAAGGCGGCATCCCGCCGCTGCGAAGCAGTCGTGCCGCCTACGCAACGCGTCCAACAACTGAGCATACGAGCCGATCGAAACGTCCGACGCCTCTTCGAGCCGTGCGAGGTATCCGTTGTAGTCCGCCGCATCGGCTACGGCCAACGCCCGGTCGGGACGCCACGTAGGCAACACCCGGACGGCAAAATCGCCGGCAGCCAACTCGCGGTGGTATTCCAGCGAATCGACCGGATCGTCGGTCGTACAGACCGCCCGAACGTTGCACCGCCGCATCAACGCCTGCGCCGTAAACGCGTCGGTCGCCAGCGCGGCGTTGCAGGCGTCGTAAATTTCAC
This sequence comes from Candidatus Alistipes pullistercoris, assembly GCF_027665465.1. Classification (NCBI taxonomy): domain Bacteria; kingdom Pseudomonadati; phylum Bacteroidota; class Bacteroidia; order Bacteroidales; family Rikenellaceae; genus Alistipes; species Candidatus Alistipes pullistercoris. Next base: position 123,072 of record NZ_JAQDED010000007.1, read on the forward strand.
GCGCCGTAGCAGGCGACAGCACCCGGTCGATCCCGAACAGCCGGGCCAGTTCGAGGTGCGTCCAGTGGTACAACGGATTCCGCATCGTATACGGAACCGTTTCGGCCCACTTCCCGAACTTCTCGTAATCGCTTCGGGAGCCGGTTATATACTCTTCCGAAACGCCGTTGGCCCGCATCGCGCGCCATTTATAATGGTCGCCGCCGAGCCATGCCTCGGTAATACCGCTGAAACGGTGGTTGCGGGCGATCATTTTCGGATCGAGATGACAGTGATAGTCGATGATCGGCATCTTCGCAGCATGCCTGTGATAGAGTTCGACGGCCGCATCGGTCGTCAGCATGAAATTTTCTCCTATGAACGGGCCCATGTGATTTTCAGATTTTACCGGTCGTTCCCCAGGGAACCTTCCGATATACCAAAGCCAAAAGTAATCAATTTTCCGGAGTTTCGTGCACGTGCACGAAATAAAATTCAGCACTCTGGAAAATATTCGCTATTTTTACCGGGAGTTTTGCTACCGGTACGGACATCCGACGACCGGCCGCAAACCACGGCAAACAGACAAAACACGACAAGGCATGAGCAAACCGGATAAAAAAGTTACGATAAAAGACGTCGCCCAGCTCGCGGGAGTTTCGAAAGGCACCGTAGACCGGGTGATCCACAACCGCGGCGAAGTGTCGGCCGAAAGTTTCCGGAAAGTACAGGAAGTGGTGCGGAAAATCGACTACAAACCGAACGCGTACGCCTCGCTGCTCGCCTCCCGGCGTCATTACCGGATCACCTGCCTGATGCCCGACTTCGAAGGAGGAGACTTCTGGGAGATCGCGCACCGGGGCGTCCTGCGAGCTTATGAAGAGTGCCGCGATTTCAATATCGGAGTGCAGGTAGTACGTTACGACCAGTTTCGAGTCGAATCGTTCCGGCAGGCTTGCAGCGACACGCTGGCCGACCTGCCGGACGCCGTGCTGATCGTCCCGATGTTCCGCGAAGCCGCGACGGAGTTCGTTACGGAGTTGGCCGGGAAAAAAGTGCCGTTCGTTTTCATCGAATCGAAACTGCCCGGCACGCCCTATCTGGCCTATTACGGGATGCCGGTCTTCGAAAGCGGCTACCTGGGAGCGAGCTTGCTGTTGCGGAATTCGGCCCCGGCGGAGGTCGCCTGTTTCCGGTTCCACCGCAGCGGAGACGCGCTCAGCAACACGGCATCGATCCGCCAGGACGGTTTCCTGCATTTCATAAAACAGGAAAAGCGGGCATGCCGGCTATGGGTCGACTACTTGTATCCGTCCGACTGTGCGCAAAATACCGAAATCCTCGACCGTTTTTTCGAAGCGCATCCCGACATCCGGCACATCATCATCTTCAACTCGCGCGCCTACATCGTAGCCGAATACCTGCAGGCGCACGGCATGGGCTATCGCATCCTGCTCGGTTTCGACCCGCTGGAGCGGAATGTGAAGTGCATGAAATCGGGCTACCTCGACTATATCATCGCTCAAAAATGCGAAACCCAGGCCTACCGGGGCGTCAGAGCGCTGTGCAACCTGTTCGTTTTCAAAACCACGCCGGCCAGTGCCGACAACTACATGTCGATGGACATCCTGACCGCCGAAAACGTGAACTACTACATCGACCTGCCCAACGAATAACGCACGGCATCCGGCTCCGCTTCTATCCGCAGGAGCGGGCCGATTCCGCGACGGCCGTTGGCAGCAAGAACGGCTTCCCGACCAACGATCCGCTCCGGAACACCCGTTCGGTAAGCGTCTCTTTGCCATATACTTTTCGCCTCTGCCGCAAATGAAAAAATCGTCTCCGCCGGGGTAAAAAATACCGGCAACTTCATTCGGAAGCTGCCGGTATTCATAAAAGGTTAGTTAGCTTTGATCAATTAGGTAGTGTAAATGTAAGAACTATTTTTCAATTCCCCAAATTTTTAATATACTTTTTCGTCGCCAACAGAAATAAAGTATGCGGCAAAACCGGAAAACCCGGTCGCCGCATACCCGATAAAAAACCGAACGAAGGAGGTACTCTATTCCAAAACTTCGCTTTTTTTTATAATTTCTTTTATAACTTCTTACTAAAAATAGATTCTTGAATCAATATATAAATACCTGCCATTCAATACGACTTATAAATCTTCACAACCATTCATACGCTCCGTTCGCCCGGTGTCCATACGATATTCAGATCAAAGCTGAGGAACAGCCGGAGTGCCGTGTGGAACGAAACCTTTGGTTTCCGACGCGACCCCGGAATCGCTCTGTGCATGGCGATGGCGGTAGTTCGCAGGCGTGAAACCGTATTCTTTTTTGAATAGTTTGATAAAGTGGGACGTATTCGGAAAGTTACATTCGTTTCCTATTTCGGAGATCGACTTGTTGGTCGATATCAGCAGCAGCCGCGAATGCATCAGGCGCTGGCGGATGAACCATTTGTGAGGCGGTTCGTAAAAATGCTTCCGGAACTCTTTCTTGAACGAAGTGAGGCTGCGGTTGCACTTTTCGGCCAGCTCTTCGACTGAAATATCGGAGAAGATATAATCCTGGATCGTCTGCTCGAAACTCTCTTTCATCAGGTCCATATTGCTCAGGATCTTGCTCTTCAGGCAACATTCCTTTTGCGTGAGGATCAGATAGACCAGTTCGGTGATTTTGATCATTTCCGCCGTCGTATCCTGACTGAACAAGTCGTCCTTAAGGTACTGGCTGACCGTTCCGAAGAAATTCTTGATGGCGCTCGTCGCAGGGTAGCTTACATGCGTCTGTTGCTCGCAATCGGGACAGCTGTGATCGTTGGTTATGTGCAGTTGATAAACCACGCTCAGGTTATTCAACACTTTGGAAAGTTGAGCGGAAGTATAATAAAACACGATCTGCTCGAAATTCTTACCGGCCTCCGGAATGTCTTCCGTGTAATGACTGCCGGTTCCCATATAGAATAATGTTCCCTGAGGTATTTCGTGGCACAAATCGCCGTAGTAAATGCATTTCTTCCCGCGCACTACGTAACCGATGCTGTGACGGGCATAATTGTTTGCCTGAATTCCACTGCGGTTGGGTTGCACATACCTTACAATCATAGGCTGCTGTGCCGGAATCGGAGAAGATAAACGTGCCATAATTCAATAATTTTAAAAGTTAACGATTCGATAAATATTTTGATTTGCCTATATATAATCAGCACTACATCTATTTCACATTGCAAATATACAAGATAAAATTTAAAATGCAATGGATTATTCTAATTTTTCCAATATTTTTTCATATTTTTTCTCATGGCCCTATGTACAAACCCCTTTGAAGCGTATCATACATAACGGCTCCGGCCGCATTCGATACAATCTTTCCTTCAAATGTCCGGCGCTGCCACAAACTCTTCCGCAAAAAGTCTGTTAAATTTACTATTTTTACAACAAAGATGGGCTTTAAGATGAAAGACAGAGAGACAAAAGAGATACTCGACTACGACAGAACGCACCTGTGGCATCCGTACACGTCGATGAAACAGCCGTTGAGCGTTTTCCACGCCGTCCGGGCCGACGGGGTGCACATCGAACTTTCGGACGGACAGCGGATCGTGGACGGCATGTCGTCCTGGTGGTCGGTGATCCACGGATACAATAATCCGAAACTGAACGAAGCCGTCGAGGCGCAGCTTCAGCACATGGCTCACGTCATGTTCGGCGGACTGACGCACACTCCCGCCGTCGAACTGGCCCGCAAGCTGGTAAGCCTGACCCCCGACGGGCTGGAGAAAATTTTCTACTGCGACAGCGGGTCGGTGGCCGTCGAGGTCGCCGTGAAAATGGCGATGCAGTACATGTATGCGCAGGGCACGCCGCGCAAAAATACGCTGGCGACGATCCGCAGCGGCTATCACGGCGACACGTGGCACGCCATGTCGGTATGCGATCCGGTCACCGGAATGCATTCGGTCTTTACCGGACGGCTGCCGGTACAATTTTTCGCGCCGCAACCGGCTGTCCGGTTCGGAGAGGAGTGGGACGACCGCGATTTCGCGCCGATGGCCGAAATCATCGAACAGCATCACGAAGAGTTGGCCGCCGTGATCGTCGAACCGATCGTGCAGGGAGCCGGCGGCATGTGGTTCTACCACCCCGAATACCTGCGCCGGTTGCGGGAAATGTGCACGCGGTACGACATCCTGCTGATCGCCGACGAGATCGCCACCGGCTTCGGCCGCACCGGACGGATGTTCGCATCGGAATGGGCCGGTATCGCGCCCGACATCCTGTGCGTGGGCAAAGCGCTGACCGGAGGTTACATGAGTTTTGCCGCCGTGCTGACGACCGAACGGGTCGCCGACGTCATCTCTTCGGGCAATCCGCCGGAATTCATGCACGGGCCGACGTTTATGGGCAATCCGCTCGCCTGCGCCGTAGCGAACGCATCGCTGGACATCCTGATAAACAACTCCCCGTTGCAACGGATCGCCGAAATCGAAAATCTGCTCCGCGCGCAACTGGCCCCGGCTGCCGGCATGAAACAGGTGACCGACGTGCGCGTCCTCGGCGCGATCGGAGTGCTCGAACTCCGCAAACCGGTCGATATGGCGACGATGCAGCGCCGGTTCGTCGAAGAGGGCGTCTGGATCCGGCCGTTCGGCAGGTTGGCATACGTCATGCCGCCATATATAATAAAGGACCACGATCTGGAGAAACTGACCCGCGCGCTGATCGAAGTGGTCGGCGAAACCGATTAGCCGATTGCACGATCCGGATTCATTTCGTATCTTTGGCCGGATAAAAGACCAGACGCCATGAGCACTTCGCTGTACGATCAAGTGATTTTCGGCCCTGTACACAGTCGCAGGCTCGGCTTGTCGCTGGGGGTCAACCTGTTGCCGCTCGACAACAAACTGTGCAGTTTCGACTGCATTTACTGCGAATGCGGATGGGCCGGCCGCGGTGCGAAACCTCGTTTCAACGACCGGGCGACCGTACGCGAACTACTGCGGGCCAAACTGCTCGAAATGACCGGAGCGGGAACTCCGCCCGACGTCATCACCTTCGCAGGCAACGGCGAACCCACGATGCATCCCGAGTTCGGCGCCATCATCGACGATACGATCGCCGCGCGCGACGAACTCTGCCCGAAAGCCAAAATATCGGTGCTCAGCAACGCTACGATGATCGGGCGGGAAGAGGTGCGCGAAGCCCTGCTGAAGGTGGACAACAACATCCTGAAACTCGATTCGGCATTCGACGCCACGGTGCGGCAGATCGATCTTCCGCGCGGGGACTATTCGGTAGCCCGCACGGTCGAGAACATGAAACGCTTCGACGGACGGCTGATTATCCAGACGATGTTCCTGCGCGGCGAGTACGGCGGGCGGACGGTGGACAACACCACCGAAGAAGAAGTATCGGCCTGGCTGGCACGAATCGCCGAAATCGCTCCGCGTCAGGTAATGGTCTACACGATCGACCGGGATACCCCGGCCGAGAACCTTCGCAAAGTATCCGTTCCCGAACTCCGGGCGATCGCCGCGCGCGTCGAAGCGCTCGGTATCCCATGCTCGGTCGCCGGCTGATTTTCCCACGAAACCCAAACCAACGCCATGTCCCGATTTACCGAAAACATCAGTCGTTTTTTTCTGAACCGCCGCAATATCTTCATCCTCGGCTTTGTACTGACTTTCGTACTGACGCTGCTGGAAGTGTCGCACGGCAAACAATACAACTTTTTTACGTTCCAGAACGGCACGTTCGATTTCTGGAAAGGGGAAGACCCCTACGGCGTCGAAAAGTACGACTTCCTGTACGGCCCGCTGTTCGCAATCCTGTTCGCGCCGTTCGCCTACCTCGGCATGACGGTCGGCCCGTTCGTATGGAACCTGTTCAACTTCTCGATGTTCTTCTGCGCCATTTTCACGCTGCCCCGACTTACGGAGAACCAGAAATGCCAGACTTACCTCTACACGGCGATGATCCTCGCGACGACGCAGATGTCGATGCAGTTCAACCCGGTAGTAGCCTACCTGTTCCTGTTCGCCTTCACGCTGCTGGAGCGCGGGAAACCTTTCTGGGCGATCACGCTGATCCTGATCTCCGGGTTCTGCAAGATATACGGCATTTTCGAACTGGCGCTGTTGCTGTGCTACCCGAAGTTCTGGCGTAACATCCTGTTCACGGTCGCGCTGGCGGCGGTTTTCGTCTTCCTGCCGTTGGTCAGCATCGAGCCGTCGGGCCTGATGCCGTTCTACGCCCGCTGGGCCGAGGTGCTGTCGCTGCATGTCGATCAGTTCCAGTTTTACGCGCTGTTCAACCTCTACCCGATCCACGACCTGCTGACACCGGTCATGACCTACGTACAGATGGGATCGATCGCCCTGCTGGCCGTCCTGTTCGTAGTGAATCGCAAACAGTTCGACCGGTTCGACTTCCGGGCCGGCTCGCTCGGCATCCTGATGGGCTGGGTGATCCTGTTCAGCCTCTCGACCGAAAAACACACTTATGTCATCGCCTTGGCAGGCTATCTGCTCTGGTATTGGGTACAGGCCCGCAAAACCCGGCTCGACAGGACGCTCTTCTGGGCGAACTTCGTCCTGTTGGTCGCCGTACCGGTCGATCTGGTCTGCCCGACGCCGGTCATGCGGTTCCTGTGCGACACGCTGCAACTGAACATCTACTGCTTCACGTTCACCTGGCTGCGGATGATCTACCTGACGTTCCTGAAACCGATGGCCTGTCCGAAAACGATCGAGGCGGAAGTTTAACTCTTTTCGAATTTACACCTTAAATATTATAGTATGATAACCGCGGAACAAATTAAAGAGCTTATAAGACGACAGGATTCGTTGAGGAGGCATCTTTGACGTCGATAACCGACGCATCGAATTAGAAGAAGAGGAGAGCCGCACGCAGGCTCCCGATTTCTGGGACGATCCCGAAAAAGCCGAGAAACAACTGAAAAAGGTCGCCGGGATCAAATACTGGATCACGGCCTACGACGAAATCGCGTCGGCCGCGGACGATCTGTCGCTGATGCCCGATTTCGTCCGGGAAGGGCTTACATCCGCCGAAGAGCTGGACGCCCATTACCGGGCGACGCTCGAAAAGATCGAAGCGCTCGAAATGCGCAACATGCTCGGCGGCGAGGAGGATCACCTGGGCGCGATCATGGAAATCAACTCCGGGGCCGGAGGCACCGAGAGCCTCGATTGGGCGGCCATGCTGCTGCGCATGTACACCCGCTGGGGCGAAGCGAACGGATACCAGGTAAAAATCGTCGACCTGCAGGAAGGCGATGAAGTGGGCGTCAAATCGGCGACGCTGGAATTTGTCGGCGAGTTCGCCTACGGCTACCTAAAAAGCGAAAACGGAGTCCACCGGCTGGTACGCCTGTCGCCGTTCAACGCCAACAACAAGCGGCAGACGACTTTCGCGTCGGTGTTCGTTTCGCCGGCGGTAGACGACACGATCGAAATCGTCGTCAACCCGGCCGACATCGAATGGGACACCTACCGCAGCGGCGGCAAGGGCGGCCAGAACGTCAACAAGGTCGAAACGGGCGTACGCCTGCGTCACCTGCCGTCGGGCATCGTGGTCGAGAACACCGAAACCCGCTCGCAGATCATGAACAAAGAGAACGCGCTGCGCATCCTGAAGTCCAAACTCTACCAGCGCGAGCTGGAAAAACGGATGGAATTGCAGAACGAACTGGAAGGACAGAAGAAAAAGATCGAATGGGGTTCGCAGATCCGCAGCTATACGCTCCATCCCTACAAGCTGGTAAAAGACCACCGCACCGGACAGGAAACCTCCGACACGCAAGCCGTGCTGGACGGCGACCTGAACGAGTTTATCAAAGCGTTCCTGATGAGCAACGGAGTTTCCTGACCGATACGCGTACGAACGCAACCGACGAACTTTCCGGAATTTCCCCGTACGGGGAAATTCCGGAAAGTTTTTTCACGACACGGTTTTTCGTATCTTCCCGGCACGCCTCTGCGAACCGAGCCGGCCGCACATTGCGTATTTATCCGGCAACCGATTGCATTTTCGAATTTTATCGTTAAATTAGCGAACGGCGTTCTATAAAAACGCCACTTACCGTCCGGCGACACCCGGACATCCGAATCCACCTAAAACTTTACCGTTTATGAAAAAACAGCTACTCCTTTTCGCCACATGCGTCGCGCTGCTGTCAGGCTGCAAAGACAACGACGAAAACGGCCGGCCCGACTCGCCGGCCACCCAACCGGCGATTACCGCCTTCGTATTCGAAGCCGCCCGGAATCCGCAAACGCTGATCATGGACATCAAATGCGCGATCGACGGGAACGAAATTTCGGGGCTGATCCCCTACGCGACCGACCTCGACAAGCTCGTTCCGTCCTTCAAAGGCCGGTTCGCTCAGATCTCGGTAAACCATACGGTTCAGCAATCGGGCGTTTCGGAAAACGATTTCACGAAAGAGGTCGTCTATACGGTCATGGACAGCATCGGACAAACGGTCGACTATAAAGTCAACATATCCTGTTTCGAAGGGGCGGAGTCCGGCCCGGCGATCACGTCGTTCGTTTTCGAAGCGGCCAAAAACCCGCTGTACCTACTGTCGGATGTCGAATGCACGATCGACGGAACATCGATTTCGGGCCTGATACCCTACGTGACGGACATCGACAAACTCGTTCCGACCTTCTTGGGCCGTTTCGACCGGATCTCCGTCGGCAAGGTTTCGCAGCAGTCGGGCGTCACGGCGAACGACTTCACGAAAGAGGTCGTCTATACGGTTACGGACAGCAAGGGAACGTCCGCCGAATACAAAGTCAACCTGTTCAATTTCACCGGTCTGCCGGTCGTTACGGTCGAAACCGACCAGCGTGCGGCAATCACGTCGAAAGAGAACTACGTCAACGGAACGCTGACGATTAGCAAAACCGCCGATTTCAAAGCCGGATACGAAGGCGCCATGCGTATCCGGGGCCGGGGCAACGCCACGTTCGGGTATCCGAAAAAGCCGTACAAGATCAAGCTGGACGAAAAATCCGAGATTCTGGGTATGCCGTCCGACAAAGAGTGGGTATTGCTGGCCAACTACTGCGACAAATCGCTGCTGCGCACCAGCATCGCATTCAAATTGAGCGAGCTGATGTCGATGCCGTGGACGCCCCGCACCGAATTCGTGGAACTGTTCCTGAACGGGCGTTACGAGGGCAACTACCTGCTCGGCGAACACGTGAAAGTTTCCAAAAACCGGCTGAACGCCGATGACGACGGCTACCTGATCGAACGGGACGGCTATTACCAGCAGGAACCGTTGTACTTTATGACCGACCGCGGCAACCCGTTCACGTTCAAGCATCCCGATACGGACGACATCACGCAGCAACAGGTCGCCTACATCAAAGATTACGTCAATAAATTCGAATATGTGCTCTATTCGCAGAATTTCATGGACCCGGAAGAGGGATACCGCAAATACATCGACGTAGACAGTTGGGTGAACTGGTACTTGGTACAGGAAACCCTGTGCAACAAAGATACGAACTACTACTTCTTCAAAAAGAACGCGCAGCCGGACACCAAACTCGGCATGTCGCCGGTCTGGGACTTCGAGTGGTCGCTCGGCATCGGCTGGAACTACACCGAACCGGCCCGCCACGACGTCCTGGTACAACGTTCGCTCTATTTCGACCGGCTGATGCAGGATCCCTACTTCGCAGGACTGGTCAAAGAGCGCTGGAAAACGCTTAAAAGCGAATACCTGCCGCAGCTCTACGCCTACATCAACGAGACGGCTCAGAAGATCTCCGTATCGCAGCGGGCCAACTTCACGAAGTGGAACATCCTCAACACGCCGGTCAGCGTCGAAGTCATCACGCTGGGAACCTGGGAAAACGAAGTGCAGTACGCCAAGGACTTCCTAACCCGACGCGTGCAGTGGCTGGACTCGGCGATTCCGATCTGGTAAGTATTTTCCGGCCAATTACGCAAAAGGCACCAGAGTGTCCGTAAGCGACATTTCGCATTCTTACCAATATTCGCAAGGTTCGGGAAACGTCTATCTCGTGGCAACCAAGATGGCGAATTCGGGAGGACATGCAGCCCCGGCGGTCAAAGCCGACATTAATTGGGTTTACATAAAAGATACCCAAAATACAAACGACGGAACTCCTATCATGGTTCACAGAAAAGAGGTCACCGACGTTTTCGAAGCCAACAGCGTACGAGCGTACGGTAGGGTACGATCCGAAAGTCGAAATTAAAACACTGCTTTTATGAAACGCCTAACGATACTCGCCCTATTTCTGTTCCCGTCGGTAGTTTGTGCACAGCAGCGAACGGCAGCGATATCCCCGGAATCTTTTGAGAAAAGAGCCGAATTCAGTGCCGCTGCATTCGATATCGTCTGGGCCCGGCCCAGGCATATGATCGATTTGGATACGCTGGCGGGACAGTGGATCCGAAGAGGACACCGCTCGGGAACTGCATATGCTCCCGTACTCGAATCCGAGAACGGGGAGTTCATTTTGATGTACATGAGCTTTTTAATTTACAGAACCGAGGGCGAGATCGAGATGGACCAAACCATGAGAAAGTTAGAAAAGTCGCCGCCAACGAACGAGCTGCTCACGAACGACAACTATCCCCGCCTCTTGATAACCGGCGAATCGAAAGCGGCCTACGGCTATACGGAAGGCTTTTTCAACCCGGTGGAAGGGAAAGTGTTCACCCGGGAAGATTTCAAAACCTACGTAACGATCGTTTCGGGCGGCAAAGCCCGGAGGTGGTTCAATGCCGACTCGGTGTTCCTGTACACCCTGCCGGTGGACGATCCGTTCAAAAAGGGCTACACGCATTGCACGGGTATGATCGTCTCTAAAAAAGGCAGGGCCAGCATAGGACTGAAGCTCTGGTTCACCAACGCAGGAAAGAAAAAAGAGCAACAATATCTCCGTTCGCTCCGCAGGAAGATACGGTACCGCAACGACGACTGGAAATACGACCGGGAAGTATTCGAACGTGCAGTCAGGAACCGCGAAGGAGACCGAAAATAGACGACCTATCCGCCTTAAGGAATAAAACGGCGGCAGGTCTGCCTCCCCCGGCCGATTTCAACATAGACGGAAGCGCTTACATGTCGGCATATAAGCGCTTCCGTCTACGACTGTTACGATTTACAACGCAAAAAGCGGGAAAATTCCTGAACGGAATCATAAAAAACATCCGCACGATCGACCGGATCATGCGGAGTCTCTGTTTATCGATAAATCATACTGCGGAGAGATAGGGTTATGAACCAACACCCCCAGATCCCTTATTATCAAGGTGATAATTATTTCAAAAAGTACGTTTGTAACGAATTAGTAACGGTATCTTGTCTGTCATAGTCGCCTAATGGCTTCTTCTTGTCTGCCCGTTTTTTCATCACGTTACAAAGATAACAAAAATATTTGATTGACACATATTCTTCTCATTCAAAAAAGATTTTTTATAGTATTCTATGAATATCTTCTCTCATTATGGGGGATATATCCAATGCTTCCAAGTCTAACTGTCTAAGCCATGTCAAGCTTTCACTTTGAGACATATGCGTATTCGTAATATATTTCTCAGATAGGGTTATTACTGTATTACGACTTAAACCTAAAGCTAATAATGATAAATGTGTTTTGATTGGTACATTAAAGTATATAGATGCGTTTTTCATTGCGAAATCGTCGAGGATGCCGAAAAGGTGAAGCAGGAGGAGAAAGCCTACAAGAAGATTCCCATCATTACCGATTTTACGGACGAGGAGGGCAACGACCGCATGAAAGAGATGATACAGGAAAACTACAATCGCATCAAAGCCGACGTGCGGCAAATCGTCGCCGACGAACTGGAACGCATCAAGAGCGATCCGGCGCTGGCGCACCTGTTACAACAGACGTAATTTATAAAAGAATCCTCGCTGCTAACTCAGCGAGGATTCTTTTATATTCCGTTATTCATTGATAGTAAATACGAATATGGACTATTTCTCAAAACGTCTTGTTTATCTATATTATAGGAAATTAATGTAGATATGACAGAAATGCCTGCACCTGCTAATAATGCAGAGGGGATAGATATTCCCAACAAAGCTGCAGGTATAGTAGTTGCACCTGTTGAGAAAAACGATATTTTCATAAGATTATTGACAAACGTTTTTATACCTGCTCCATTCAGAGACTTTTTTAGATTATTATATCCCGGCAAAAATTGATTTACATATATATCACTGACTTGTTGCCGTATCTGTTCTATTGTTGCATCGACTGGAATATTTCTGGTAAGACTTTCGATATTCATTCTAAACAATCCTAATTCATCTTGATGTTGTCTTTTAAATTTAAGAATATCATCAATCGAAACCTCATCCGATATAGTTATTCCATTAAAGGATAAATCCATAAGAATACCTTGAGCTAATTGATGCCCTCTATTACGAATATGACGATCTCTCCACTGATAATCCCAATGATTGTATATTGCTACTTGGTTATCAAGCCTTGCTAAATTACTAAAATTAGAGGTGTGAGTATTGTCTGTTAGAGGTGCAATGCTATGCTGCTCGCATAGTCGATTTGTGAGTAATGTCATATAAAAATTGGCAAAACCTCCACTTACATGAAGCCAACCATCTTTATCCATATACTCTCGTAGTTGATACCATATTTCATGAGCCATTTTCTCCGGATGAATTCGGTGAATTTCTCGAATTTCTCTCGGCAATTTTTGGAGATGCATTGCAATTCCATTTTCGGGATGAGTCAAAACTTGGTATCCCTCATTACTATTTAAGTAATTTAATACATCATTCGTTAATCCCTCTATTAAATCCATGTCGGAATTAACGAAAAGAGGTTTTATCACCCCTTCATCTGCTAAAAATTGGGTGGTACATTGTTTATATGGATGGTCTATTGATGATGGTACAATAGTATTAATTTCATCCCAATACAAGATAGCTGTTTTAAGCCATGCCTCATTAGAAATATCAATTGTAGGATAATAAAGTGCACGAGTAAATGCCATGATAAATATTATTTAATATGTTATAATCCGATTTTAGTGTTGTAACCGATAGAACTCCTTTTGCCGTTCGATCTCCTCGCGTAGCTCCTCTTCGGTCGGCATATAGAGCATGTATTTCGAGGCGAACAGCCGGTCGTTGTCGTGCAACACGGAATAGCGTGCGATGTCCTCATCCGTTTCCGAGCAGAGAACGATGCCGATGGTCGGGTTGTCGCCCTCGCCGCGCACCCGTTCGTCGTACATCCGCACATACATATCCATCTGTCCTACGTCTTGGTGCGTGATGGTCGTCGTCTTGAGGTCGATCAGTACGAACGATTTGAGTATGTAGTTGTAGAAAACGAGGTCGATGAAGTAGTCTTTCTTTTCGGTGCGGACTAATTTCTGCCGTGCGACGAACGAGAAGCCCTTACCCAATTCGAGCAGGAATTTTTGCAGATTGCCGATGATGGCTCCCTCCAGCTCCGTTTCCGAAAAGTCGCTGTTGGGCGTAAGGCCTATGAACTCCGCGACGGTCGGGTTCTTGATGAACTCCATCCGGTCATGCTCGAACGGTTTTGTCAGCGTCCGCATTTCGGCTGTTACGTTTTCCTTATGCTGCGAGAGCAGCAACCGCTCGTAATACTGCGACCCTATATTGCGGTCGAGCGTGCGGTAGCTCCACATCTGTTCGGCGGCCTCTTTCAGATACCATGCGCGGGCATCGGCATTGGAAACGCTCAACAGACGCTTGTAATGTGACCACGTCAAAATTCCCCACGCTGTGGGGAGTTTTTCGGGAAAGGCAAGATAGAACTGACGGAAATAGTACAACGAGTTGACGGAAAACCCCTTGCCGAACTCTGCCGTAAGCTCTTTCGACAGGGATTTTAACAACTGCGAGCCGTAATCCGCGCGGTCTTTTCCCTGCTGTTCCTGCTCCACGATCCGCTTGCCCATCTGCCAATAAGCCTCGACCATCGCCGAGTTGATCGCGGCGTATGCCTTTTGGCGGGCATTGGTTACGATCCGCTTGATCTCTTGTATGAAATCAGGGGTATATAAAGCGGTAATATCGTCTTTTTTCATTGTTGCCGAATGATTTTACGACAAAAATACATAAAATCTCTGGAATAACCTCGAAAAACGGGTGAAATGACGCTAAACGACTTAATATCAGAGTTGTTACGGTGTCAAATGATGACAAGCCGAAAAAGCGGAAAACGCAAAGAAAAGCGGATTTAAGAAGAAGAATGGTTTGCAAATCATTACCCGTGAAAGAGTAAGATTTAACATATGGGAGATGCTATTGCACCGTTTGTCACCGATTTGCATATCAAGGTCTAACTCGTTGATATTTAACTTTGCAAACAAAAAAAACGAGTATGGCAAGAAGTACATTCAAAGTGCTGTTCTACGTGAACGGCAGCAAGGAGAAAGACGGTATTGTCCCCATCATGGGACGAGTGACAATCAACGGTACTGTGGCGCAGTTCAGCTGCAAGCAGACCATCCCGAAAACCCTTTGGGATGCGAAAGGCAACCGAGCCAAAGGCAAGAGTGCCGAAGCACGGAACGTCAATCTGGCATTGGACAACATCAAGGCGCAAATCATCAAGCACTATCAGCGCATATCCGACCGAGAGGCATACGTAACGGCTGAAATGGTGCGCAATGCCTACCAAGGGGTAGGAAGCGAGTATGAGACACTGATAAAGGCTTTTGACAAGGATTGCGCCAACTTCCTGAAACGTGTCGGTAAAGACCGCAGCATCGGCACGTACAAGGTCATGGTAAGGGCAAGGAACTATGTCGCAGCCTTTATCAAGTCATTCTACAGACGGACGGACATGTCCATGCTGGAACTTACACCCGACTTCATCAAGGAGTTTGCGGCTTATCTTACGGCTGAACGGGGACTGAAAAACGCCACCATCTGGCTGAACTGCATGTGGCTGAAAGGGGTGGTCATGCGTGCGCACTATAACGGACTGATACCGAGAAATCCGTTTGCGCAGTTCCATATCAGCCCGAATGTTAAGGAACGGGAGTATCTGACAGAGGACGAAATCAAAAGAATCATGGCGCACGAGTTTGACAACCCCACCCTCGCATTGGTGCGGGATCTGTTTATTTTCGCCTGTTTCACCGCCTTGTCTTTCGTGGATATGAAAGAACTCACAACGGATGAAATAGTGGAGGTGAATGGTGAGAAATGGATATTGTCGAAACGGCACAAGACAAATGTCCCGTTCCAAGTGAAGCTGCTGGATATTCCCTTGCAGATAATCGAACGGTACAAGTATCTGTCGGAAGACAAGCTGGTTTTCGGGAAAATCAACTATTGGACGATGTGCAAACAGCTGAAAAAGGTAATGGCGGAATGCGGAATAGAGAAGCAAATCTCCTACCATTGCGCTCGTCATACGTTTGGAACACTGGCTCTTAGCAAGGGGATGCCCATTGAAAGCGTGAGCCGTGTTCTGGGACACACGAACATTGTCACGACTCAAATCTATGCGAAGATAACCACGCAGAAACTTGACAATGACCTGACGATGTTCGGCAACAAGCTGAACGCATCGTTCGGAAGTGTAACCCCATAACCAAGCATAGCCATGAAACGAAGCATCATAACAACAGACGGTAACATCATCATGCCGACCGACATTAGCGCAACCGCCATGAGCGAATGGGAACTTTGCGACCTGTTCGGAGTAACCGCCCCGACATTCCGTGCAGGGCTGAAGGCTCTTTGCAAGAGCGGAGTTTTAAGGGAATACGGGATAAGGCGAAGCATACGGGTATCCGATAATTGCTGTATGGAGGTTTACAACCTTGAAGCGATAGTTACCCTCGCTTTCCATATCGGCACATTCGGAGCGGAACGGGTACGCAATGCCGTTCTTGAAATACTGTACCTGCGAAAAGAGTAAAGCCAAGCCTTTGTCTTGATTGAAATCAGAGTGGAACACAGAACGTT
>NZ_JAQDED010000008.1:0-130737 GCF_027665465.1 Candidatus Alistipes pullistercoris
AGGGTGTCCGTCCTGTGCTCGGTCGCATCCACGAGGTATGCCTTGAACCAAATTTTGTCACCGGCCCCGTAGTAGGGTTTGTCCAGATGAAGCCACAACTTCTCCTGATGGCGGGCACGCTCCGCCTGGAGAAAATCGACGATACGAAACGGAATCTCTGTCGGATCGACGGCCCGCAACGGGATCGACGAAAGAATCGATAATAAAATTAAGAAATATCGGAGAGTTGTTTTCATATTTCGCATAATTATTTTTATATTCATAGTGAAGTTAATTAATATTACCGAATATTGCAAAGCGCTTCTATTAAATTGCGTATTTCGACACGAGGGTGCTGTATAAACAAAAAAAGCCTGCATGAATCGCACATGCAGGCCCTGTTCCCGAACAGATAAACTATCGGCGGACGTTATAAGCCGGGTTAAAGCAGTTGGAATTTGTAGAGTTTTGCGCCGTCGTCGGCGATGCTGACGCCGTAGACGACATTCTCGTCTTCTTGATAATAGATTTTGGTCAACGGTTTGTCCGATTCGTAGCAGGCGACCGGATTGCCGTTCCAGTCGAAGACCATCAGGTAGTCGCAGTCGTCGACGCCGGCCCGGTGTTTCTCAATGGATTTACCCGAATAGATGGCGCAGAAACGGTCGTTCCCCGCCGATACGTCGTAAAATCCGTTTTTGTTGGTGCGGCGTATGCTGACTACCTCGCCTTCGATCACGACGTCCGCATAATGGAAATCGAGGCTGCATACGTTGACGATCGAGTCGTTGCGGATCGCGCTGATGTCGATCAGCCCGCCGTTGTAGTTGACGTAGACGAGGCGCCGGTGGTCGGGGCTGATGGCGAGCCGACCGCTGAGACAGATCCTGCTTTTGATGTGGTTGTCCAGTTTTCGGTACTCTTCCCGCACCGGGTATTCGCCGAAAAACCGGACGCTGCTGTCGGCCGTATTATAATACAGGTACATTCCGCCGTCGACACATCCCGTGAAGATAACGCACCGGTCGCCCCCGACGGCTGAAATATAGGGACCGTATTCTTTCGGAGCAGGGAAAAAACGCTGGACGGAATCTCCGTTTGACGAGATTTCGATCACATAACGCTTGTTGCTTTCGACGGCCGTAATTTTCCCGTCTCCGGATGGAGAGAAAGCCGACATTTGCAGTACTTCGCCCGGCCCATTGCCTTTCCGCAGCAGCACTTTCCGAGTGTTGTCTCTCAGATCGACCGAAATAACGACGTCCTTCGACCCCTGGCACTGTACGAAAACCACCGAATCCCGTACGGCGATGGCTTTCGGCAGGAAAGCCTCGCTGCTATCCAAATCGAGCACTTCGGTTCCTGTAATCGGCATGACGGAACCGAAATACTCGACGGGGCTTCCCGGAAGCCTTTTATCGTTTTGACAGGCGGAAAATAAGGATGCGCACAGACCGGCGCAGACGAGGGTGCGCAGGGTGATCATTTGTTTCGCATGCCTTCTGTAGCTGAATCCGGTTCACTTCCTGTCCCATGTATTATGCAATAACCAGACACATTTTCACATTCTCCGGAACCACCGCTCTCCGAATCGGCCAAAGCCTCTATATTTTTATGGAGCAGATTAACTGTTTCCGTGCTCTCATCCGACGAAAAAACGAAATAGGATACGACGGATACTACTAAGAACAAACTAACGATAGCTAAATACCAAGTTTTTTTCATTTTTTATTAAAATTGCACTACAAAAGTGCCTAAGACTCTGATCTTTTTTATTCCTTTTTTGTTCCTTTTTTATGCCGTTCAGAATTTATATTATTACATTTGTCTCCACAGATACTATCTAATAACTTAAATATATGAAAATAAGATTAGGAATAAGTTTAGTCGTGGCTATTATTGCCGTTGTGGGATTACTGTACCTGCAATATGTTTGGATTCAAAAGTTATATTTGATTGAACAAAATCGTATTCGAATTACAGCACTCTCCGTGTTGGATGTTGTAATGGCAGATGAACTTGTAACAAGCAGTCTTGAATGGCAAAAACGGTATTTTGACAGAGGCAAAACCCTTCCTCATTCTACGATTTCTTATGATATTGAGGGTTTGGAAATTGTTGTGATTCGAGAAGGGTTTCCTAAAATCAGAAAAAAGTATGATTCGAGAGATGAGTTTTTTCGTTTTCAGCGATGGAATTTAGCCAGATACCATTTCAGCGGAATGAACCTTTCTCGATTGGATTCTGCCTATGCAAAACATTTGGCAAAGTACGATATCAAACTGCCGTATGTTATCGAAAAGATAGACTGTGCGACGCAGAAGCCTATCGGGGCGACTGTCAGTCGGGAGGTCAGCAAGAATTACGGGCTCGTGACCGATTCGCTGCCGTTGGGGATCGACGGCAAGGCCGCGTTGGTCGTCCGTTTCGACAATTCGTATTCGGCGATGTTCCGCCATATGCAGCGTTTTCTGGTGTCGTCCATCGAGATCGTCGTAATTCTCATTCTGATCCTGTACTTCTTGATCTATACGATATTTTATCAGAAACGGGTGTCCGAACAACTCAAGAACATGTCGCACGAGATGAGGAATCCGATTGCGTTCTTACAGCGGGTGCTGGATTCGCTGCCCGATGCCCAGCGGCGGAGCAGGCTCGTGAAGGTCGGCGAATTCAAAATCACGCTGGCCAATCTAATGCTCGATAAGTTGTTGACGATCAAGAAAGCGAGAATCGACATACATCCCGAAGAGTTCAGCGTCCGGCAGTTGCTCGACAACGTGATGATGCAGTACGAACTGATGCTGGAACCGACCGGCAAAATCAAGTTGGAGTACGAGACGACGCAGGAGTTGATCACTGCCGACAAACTGTGTTTTCTGAACGCGATCGTCAATCTGGTGGACAATGCGATCAAGTATTCGTCGGGAGCTCCCGACATATTCGTGCGGTGCTTCACGGCCGGCGATTACTTGTGCGTTTCGGTGACCGATCACGGCGTCGGCATTCCGAAGAAATACCTCAAACGGATCTTCCGGCGCGAGTTCCGCATCCCGAAAGGCAAGACGGTACGGTGCACCGGATTCGGTATCGGCCTGAGCTACATTAAGATGATCGCCAAAGCCCACAAAGGTAAGATCACGGTCAGCAGTATTTACAAAAAAGGTAGTACCTTTACGCTATCGATACCCAAAAATAGATAAGGATTATGGATTCTCAAATTGCCAGTTATTCGTTATTGTATGCGGAAGACGACCAATGGTTGGCGGAACCGATTATCGCCAGTTTGCAAAAGGACGGGTATGAAGTGATCTATGCTCACGACGGTTTCGATGCGCTGGCCAAATACAGACGGTTGCATCCCGACATCATTTTGCTCGACATACGAATGCCCGGACTGGACGGATACGAGGTCGCCAAGGAAATCCGGAAGGAAGACCCCGGAGTGCCGATTTTGTTCCTGACCGTTCTGTCCGATCCGAAAGATGCGATCAAGGGATTGAGCGTCGGCGCAGACGATTACATCCGCAAGAGCGTTGCGGTGGAGGAATTGAAAGCCCGTCTGATTTCGAAACTGCGGAACCAGCGTCCGAAGTTGAAACGGATTCTCGATATCACACCGCGCACGACGCTCAATACGATCAGTCACGAGATTACCATCGACGGCGCCGTTCACAAGCTGACCAGAAAGAATACGAGTTGATTTACCACTTCTGCCATCACATGAACGTGATTCACGAAAGACCGGCGTTGGAAGATCTGCTGTGGCCGGGAAATACGAACGGAAACAATTACCTGAATAAATGCATTTCGAGCGTCCGCGGGATTCTGCGCCGCGACGATGCGATCCAGATAATTACTTACAACCGGGCCGGCGTGATGTTTTGCATCAAGGATTCCGAAGAGACGGAGGAAAAGCAGGAAGGTTGTCTACAGGAGTGATCGGCTTGCGGATATAAAAATAAACGATACGGACGACCGCGCGGTCGTCCGTATCGTTTATTTCGAATCGTTCGGTTTAATATTCCTCTTCGTTGAAGAAAAAGTCGTCTTTGCTCGGGTAATCGGGCCAGATATCTTCGATGCTTTCGTAGATCTCGCCTTCGTCCTCGATCTCTTCGAGATTTTCGATGACTTCCAGCGGGGCACCCGAACGCGTAGCGTAATCGATCAATTCGTCTTTAGTGGCAGGCCACGGAGCATCTTCCAGTTTCGACGCCAATTCTAATGTCCAGTACATGATCGTATGAGTTTTTGGTTATATATTCGGATTTTAGTTTGCAAAATTAAAAAAAAATTCATTTATCGTACACCCAGAGTATTTCTTTTACGTTAAAATCTTCGGTGAGCCTGCGGCCGAGGACGTAAAAGTAGTCCGATAAACGATTGATATACTGTCTAATGTATTCGTTCACAGTGTATTGTTCAGACAGGGTCAGGACGATCCGTTCCGTTCGGCGGCAAATCGTGCGGCAAATGTGGCACAGCGATACGGCCGGGTGTCCGCCGGGCAGCGTGAATTTCGCGATCGCCGGCAGCGTAGACTGCATGGCGTCGATCCGGTTTTCGAGAAACAGCGCTTTTTCGGGGCCGAATTCCGGCAGGTATTTAGGCGCTTCGCCTTCGGTCGCCAGGTGAGAGGCAGCCCGCATCAGATGGTCGAGCACCGCCAGCAGATCGTCCCGGTAAGGCGACAGGCGGGGCGTGTCGTCCAGGTTGTCGCGCAGGTAGGCGGTAAAGGACATCAGTTCGTCCACGGTGCCGTATGCCTCGAGACGGGGGTGGTTTTTGGGAACCCGTTGGCCTCCGACCAGGGAAGTGGTTCCTTTGTCTCCTTTTTTCGTGTACACTTTCATCGTTCGGAATGTTTAATAGGTTATATGCGGTAATGTTGGGGCGGAAGTTTGGGGTTGAAAAAGTAAATCGTCATGACGCGCCGGTCTACGCTGACGCACGGGTAATGCTGCCAGATCTGTTGCGCGAAGCGCCAGTGGCGCGCGCTCCGGTGCGGAGACAGGATGATCATGCAACCTTTGTCTTCCGAGACCCGGTGCGCCGTCGCCGCGATGGTTTCCAACGTCACGTCCGGAAGCAGTATGCAAAGGTTGCGCCCGGATGCCGGTTTCGGAGGGCCTACGTTCGGGATCAGCGTAAAACTGTCCAGCCGGCAATGCGTGTAAAGGTTCTGGATTTTCACCGCGTGCCGGTGCCCTACCCGCTTGCTGCGCAGCGCGTCGTAAAGCGTCGTATCGCAACCGGTAATCCGGTCTTTCATAAATACGTTCCGGACAATGCCGTACATGAACGGCGAATGGATGCCGTGTCCTCGCCAATGGCGGACATGGATGTGCGCCCTGACCCGGAAGTAGCCTCTGAAAAGGCGTTGTTTTATCTTTTTAATACCGTTCATAGCCTTTATTTATTTCCGAGCATCTGTCCGGCCAGATGTCCGGTCGAATAGGCGATCTGCAGGTTGTATCCGCCCGTATCGGCGTCGATGTCGAGTAATTCGCCCGCGAAATAGAGCCCTTTTACCAGACGCGATTGCATCGTTTGCGGATCGACCTCTGCGGTCGAGACGCCGCCGGCGGTGACAATGGCCTCCTCGAACGGGCGATAGTCGCTGATCGGCAGCCGGAAAAGTTTCAGTTGTCCGACGATTTTATCGAGTTCCGGAGCTTTTACGGCATTTAGCGGCAGCCGTTCGGGTATTTGCAGACTGGCTGCGAACGGACGGATCAATTGTGCGGGAAGCAATTTGCGCAACAGACTGCTCAGCAGCGCCTGCGGGCCGAGTGTTTCGGTTTCCCGGGCGATCCGTTCTCTCAACTGGGTCGGGTTCAGCGCCGGTTTCAGATCGAGGTCGACGGCGACTCGCTGTCCGTCGATTAGCGCGTCCACGGCCTGACGGCTCATCCGCAGGGTCACAGGGCCGCTGACGAAAGGGGTGAATTCGAGTTCGCCGAATTCCTGTTGAACGTAGCGGTCGTCGATTGCCAGGCGGGCGGATATGTTTTTCAGGCGCAAACCTTTCAGACTCTCCGCAAACGGGAGCGACGTTTCGAGCGGAGTCAGCGACGGCCGGATTTCGACGATGGCGTGGCCGAGCCGGTGCGCCAGCAGGTAGCCGTCGCCCGTGGAGCCGGTAGCCGGATAAGAAGCGCCTCCCGTGGCGAGCAATACGCAGGAGGCCGTCACCCGTTCCGAGTCGTTTCGGGCCGTGCTTAGCGTAACTCCCGAAACCCGGCCTCCCGCGGTGTGCACTTCGGTCACCCGGGTATGGCATACGATCTGCGCTCCCTGTTCCCTGCTCCACCGCACATGGGCGTCGGCAATGTCCCAGGCGCGTCCGCTGGCGGGGAAAACTCGTTCTCCGCGTTCGATGGTCAGCGGAACGCCGATCCGTTCGAAAAAAGAGACCGTTTCCCGGTTGCCGAACCGTGCCAGCGCAGGGGCGAAAAAGTCGGAAGAGCTGCGGACTTTTTGCAGGAATTCCTCCGGCCGCCGCATGTTGGTCAGGTTGCAGCGGCCTTTGCCGGTGATCCGGACTTTCCGCTGCGGCTTTTCCATCTTTTCGCAGACCAGGACGCTGAATCCGGCCTGTGCGGCTATCCCCGCAGCCATGATCCCGGCGGCCCCTCCGCCCGCTATGATAAGGTCGAAATTCCTCAATTCCGTAAAATTTTCCACAAAGATAAAAATTTCGGAGTGTTTCTTTCCGGTTCCCGAAAAAATCCGTAGATTTGCGATCCCCAATAGCTCTAAGGAAGATGTTAAGCAGAAGATTATTAAGGATTAAGATTGTCAAAGCTCTTTATTCGCATTTTAAGTCGGAGTCGGACTCCCTGATCGTTTCGGAAAAAAATCTGCTGTTCAGCATCGATAAGACCTACGAGCTTTACCATCAGTTGCTGTGGCTCGTCGTAGACGTGGCGAATTACGCCGAAAACCGGATCGAACTCGGGCGCCGCAAAAAACTGCCTACCCCCGAAGAATTGAATCCGAATACCCGATTCGTCGATAACCGCGTGATCGCGGCGATCCGGGACAGCGAAGAGCTGACCGATTACCTGCAACGTAAAAAGCTGGGATGGGTGCAGTATCCCGAACTGATCAAGAAGCTCTATATACTGTTGATCGACAGCGATTTCTACCGACAGTACATGAACGGTTCGACGGGGTCTTTCAAAGGAGACGCCGCTCTGGTCGAAAAGTTTTATACCCGGATCGTTTGCGAGTGCGAGGCGCTGGAAGAGGTGATCGAGGAGCAATCTATTTTCTGGACGGACGATGTCGATTTTGCGACGATCATGGTGCTGCGCACGTTGTCGGACATGCGGGAGGGCCGGCAGGAACTGCCGTTGCTACCCCAGTATAAGAGCGACGACGACAGGGAGTACGTCCGGGAGCTTTTCCGACATGCGCTGGTGCACTTCAGGGAATACGCCGAATACATCGGCCGTTATACCAGCAATTGGGAAGTGGAGCGGATCGCATTCATGGACAACGTGATCATGGTGGCCGCGATGTCCGAGCTGATCGCTTTCCCGTCGATTCCCGTAAAGGTTACCCTGGACGAATTCATCGAAATAGCCAAATATTACAGTACGCCGGGCAGCAGTACGTTCATCAACGGCGTGCTGGACAAGGTGGTCGAAGCGCTTACGGCCGAAAAGCGCATCCAAAAGACGGGACGCGGATTGCTGGACAAATAGCCGTAAGAATGGCACTCATATTGCTTCCGTTCTCATGCGGAAACCGATCGTCGTGGAAAAACAGTTTTTGATCATGGGTTTGTTATGCTTCGCCTGTTCCTGCGGAACGGGCGGCAAGAAGGTCGTCCCGGACAAAGCCGGTGCGACTGTGATCGCGTTGACCGATTCCGTAAGAACGGATACGGTCGATTTGGGGCGGATTCACGCCGGAGAAGTTATCCGCAGGGATTTGTCGCTGCGTAACGGGAGCGATCGTCCGATGATCATTCTGTCGGCGGCGACCAACTGCGGATGCACGACGGTTGATTTCGAACGGGAACCGGTGCAGCCCGGCGCGGAGGCGGGATTCGTTTTCGAATTCGACAGCAAAGGCTTCTCCGGATACCAGCTCAAACACATCACCCTGCGTACCACGCTGTCCAAACAGCCTTTTACGCTGGTCGTCATCGGGGAAGTCGAATGATTTTCCGGATAAATAAAGCTGAATTTGTTCCGGAATAAGGTTGCGAAATTCCGAGAATCCGTTAACTTTGCAGAAAACTTTTAATATTGATTATTATGAATTTGACAACAATTATGCTCCAGGCTCCGGCTGCCGGAGGATCGGGCGCGTCTCTGCTGATTATGATGGTGCTGATTTTTGCGGTGATGTATTTTTTCATGATACGTCCGCAGCAGAAACGGCAGAAAGAGCTGGTGAAATTCCGTAACGCACTCGAAAAAGGACAAAAAATCATCACCGCCGGCGGAATCTACGGTACGGTCAAGGAGGTGAAAGACGTATATGTGTTGGTCGAAGTCGACAACAACGTGACGATTCGCGTCGACAAAAATATGGTGATGCGCGATCCGGCCGATCTGGCTCAGCAGGGCAAATAAGCGGGTTTTCCGTATAAAATACAAAAAAGCAGGGGATTCCCTGCTTTTTTTGTAAAGAGCGATGACGGAACCGTAATTCTTGCGAAGGGGCGTTTCATGCGATCGCCTGCCGTTGTCCAGCCAATAAAAACAGGGAGGCAACCGTTCGTTGCCTCCCTGAAAAGCAGATTTCGAAATCCTATTCCATTTCGATCATCAGCGCGTGATTCGGAATATTGTCTCCTTCCTTCACGTCGATCTTTTTCACTTTGCCGGCGAAAGTGGCTTTGATGTTGTTGTTCATTTTCATTGCTTTGAAAACGATCAGCAGATCGCCGACTTTCACTGCCTGTCCCTCGGCTACGCATACCTTCACGACCGTTCCCGGGATGGAGGATTTGATGTGCTTCGGGTTCTCCGGCTCCCACGGCTTACGTGCCAGATGCTTTTTGGTAAGCGTCGTCTGGAACGTTCCGTGCATGGTTTCCAACGTATCGTAATGATTTTTTTCCATACTTACCGGGGTTTAGAACGGAGGATTGCCGTGCTTTTTGTTGGGCTGCGAACGGTTCTTATGAGCCGATACCTTCAACGCGTGTTCGATGAACATGCGGGTTTCGGCCGGGGCGATCACCGAGTCGATGTAGCCCTTTGCCGCCGCAACGTACGGATTGGCGAATTTCTCCTTATATTCCTGAATTTTCAGTTTACGCATTTCGGCCGGATTTTCGGCGCCGACGATGTCTTTCTTGAAGATGATGTTGGCGGCGCCTTCGGGACCCATCACGGCGATTTCGGCCAGCGGCCATGCGAATACGAAGTCGGCGCGCAGGTGGCGCGACCCCATGGCGATATAACCGCCGCCGTAGGCTTTACGTAGCACGACGGTGATCGACGGAACGGTCGCCTCGCTGTACGCGTACAGCATCTTGGCGCCGTGGCGGATTACGCCGGCATGCTCCTGGTCCACACCCGGCAGGTAGCCCGGCAGGTCTTCGAGCGTTACGATCGGAATATTGAAGCAGTCGCAGAAACGGATAAAGCGGGCGGCCTTGTCCGAAGAGTCGCAGTCGAGCACGCCGGCCATCACCAGCGGCTGGTTTGCGATGAAACCGACCGTTTCGCCGGCGACGCGTCCGAAACCGACCACGATGTTGGCTGCGAATAGTTCCATCACTTCGAGGAATTCGCTCTCGTCGACCAACGCCTTGATTACGTCGCGCACGTCGTACGGTACGGTCGGGTCGTTCGGAACGATCGACGTGATGTCGTACTGCGGCAGCGGAGCCGCCGGAGCGATCTTTTCGGCTTTGGTCGTGTTGTTCATCGGGATCATCGAGATCAGCTTGCGGATCTGGACGAAGCACTCTTCCTCGCTCGTGGCGAAAAAATGAGCGTTGCCAGTCATTTCGCTGTGTACGCGTGCGCCGCCGAGTTCCTCCATCGAGATCTCTTCGCCGAGTACGGTTTTGATTACTTCGGGGCCGGTGATAAACATTTTCGAAATGTTTTCGACCACGAATACGAAGTCGGTCAGCGCGGGCGAATAAACGGCGCCGCCGGCGCAGGGACCCAGGATCACCGAAATCTGCGGGATCACGCCGCTGGACAGCGTATTGCGGAAGAAAATCTCCCCATAGCCGGCCAGCGCGTTGACCCCTTCCTGAATACGCGCTCCGCCGGAGTCGTTGATTCCGATCAACGGAATGCGCATGTTCAGGGCATAGTCCATGATTTTGGTGATCTTACGTGCATGCATGAAGCCGAGCGAACCGCCGGCAACCGTAAAGTCTTGTGCGAATATGGCGATCGGTTGGCCGCAGATCATTCCGGTGCCGATAATCACGCCGTCACCCGGAAGCGATTTGTCCTGCATACCGAAATCCCGGCCGTCGTGTTCCACGAAAATGTCGTATTCATGGAACGATCCCTCGTCCAGCAATGCGATGATACGCTCACGCGCGGTGAGTTTTCCCATCGCCTTTTGCTTTTCTATGGCTTTGGCTCCGCCGCCATAAAAAATTTTCTCTTTCCGATGCTGGAGTTCGAGAACTTTTTCATCCTCTACTGACATAGAATAATTGATTAGGTTAATACTGTAAAGTCTCTTTCAAAATAAACCAATTCGTATGTTTGGGCGTGGCAAGTTTACGAATTTTTTTCCCAAATCGAAAACTTATCCCCGCTTTTCGCATTCGCTCAGATCATATCTTCCTGATATACAAACATTCCTTCGAATGCCGGTAGATCCGGCGTCCGCTCTTCGAAAATTCCGTAGACGGCAGATCCCGAACCGGACATGGAAGCATAAAGAGCCCCCGCCCGATAGAGTTCTTCTTTGATCGCCGCGATCGTCGGATGAATGCGGAAAACGGATGTCTCGAAGTCGTTGACGATGCGTCCTTTCCATTGCCGGAGCGGCAGCCCGAACAAATCGCCGAGCCGGCTTTCGGGCCGTGCGGGCGCGACGCCTGCGTAGGCTTCGGCCGTACTGACCGATTCGTCCGGTTTGACGATGACCAGCCTGTGTCCGATCGGCGAACCCGCTACGGGAGCGAGGATTTCTCCCCGGCCGGTAACGAGCGTCGGCCGGCCGTCGATAAAGAACGGAACGTCGCTTCCCACCTGCGCCGCCAAACGGATCATCTGTTCGGCCGTCAGCGGAACGCCGAACAGTTCGGCCAGCCCTTTGATCGTAAGAGCGGCGTCGGCCGAACCTCCGCCGAGACCCGCTCCCATCGGGATCGTCTTGTGTAGGTGCATTCGCACGCCGCCGATCGGACAGGCTTCGCGGAATGCCCGGTAAGCCCGGACGCAGATATTGCGTTCGGGATCGACGCCCGTTTCCAGTCCCGACGAAGTGAACGAAATGTCGTCCGTCGCATCCGGCAGTATTTCGAGGGCGTCGCACAGTCCTCGCACCGGGTACATGACGGTTTCGATATCGTGATAGCCGTCGGTCCGTTTCGCAACGACGCGCAGGCCGATGTTGATCTTACAGTTCGGAAAAAGTAGCATATCCAGACATTTTGGGGTAAAAATAGGGAAAAGTATCCGGAAACGGGCATTTCGTCCGCCGTTTTTCCTACGGAATTTTGCTATCTTTGTAACACGATTGTCGTACTATGCAGTTTCGTACACCTATAAATATAACACCGTGCGGTTTCCGAATCGGGTATGCGCAGCGGGGATTGTTGCTCGGCTCCTGTTTTGCGGAAAATATCGGGATGCGGATGAAACGTTATAAGTTGCCCGTCGTCTTCAATCCGTTCGGAATCCTGTTCAATCCGGCTTCCGTGGCCCGGACGCTGACCCGTCTCGATTCGGGGAAGCTTTACGAAGCGAACGACCTGACCCGAAGCGGCGACCTGTGGGTCAGTTTCGATCATCACGGTTCGCTGGCTTCGGTCGACCGGGACGAAGCGTTGAAAACGATCAATCAGGCGGTACAGTCCGGCGCCCGGGCGCTGCGCGAGGCGGGATATCTGATCCTGACGTTGGGTACGGCATGGGTTTACCAACTCCGGGAGACCGGAGAAATCGTTTGCAACTGTCACAAACGACCGTCCGGCGAATTTTTACGGCGGCGATTGTCGGTCGACGAAGTGGTCGGGGGGTTCGTCCCGTTGCTGGAAGGGCCTTTGAAAGACAAGCCGGTAATCTGGACGGTCAGCCCGGTGCGTCATCTGGGAGACGGCCTGCCTGAGAACGCGCTGAGCAAATCGACGCTGATCGTGGCCATTCACCGGTTGATCGAACGTTATCCGCAGTGTTGTTATTTTCCGGCTTTCGAAATCATGACGGACGACCTGAGGGATTATCGTTTTTATGAAAAGGACATGGCCCACCCTTCGGAAGTAGCGGTCGATTATATCTGGGAACAGTTCTGCTGCGCGGCGCTCGATCCTTCCTGCACGGGGGTGTTCCGGAAGATCGATGCGCTGAATCGAGCGCTCGCACACCGTCCCTTGAACCCGGAAAGCCCGGCCTATCGAGCCTTCCGGCATCAGAAAGCCGCGGAAGTCCGCGCATTGCAGCAGGCGTATCCGGATCTCGATTTTTCCCGCGAATTAAACTTTTTCGAATCATGAAACGCAGCCTGACATGTCCGCAGTGCGGCGCCAGGGTGCGCATACCCTGGTTCTGGGCGATCGGGATCGAAGGAATTTTCCGTTGCCGGCAGTGCCGGTTGCCGTTCAAGACCGGTTACAAGACGGGCGCTATCCTGTCGGCGGTTTCGCTGAGCCTGAGCATGGCGCTCGTACAACTGATGGTATACGTATTCAGCATCTATTCAATGATTTTTTTCGCGCTGCTGCTGATTCCGTTGTGGATTTTTATCGCATTTCACCTGCGCCGCGCATATATGATCCGCAAAATAAAAAGAAGGATTAAATCGATTGAAAAACAGAGTGTTGATGCTTCCGAAGCGTCCGGCTTCGAATAAACGCCGCATTCGTGCGTAAGACAGCGTATCCGATTCGGAAACTTTTTATACTTTTGTGAGTCTAAACGATTTTCCGGAGATGAAATTAAACCGATTTTTTATTCCCGCCTGCCTGATCCTGTTGGTTCATACCGGTGCCGCCGCCCAGAGCGTCGGAAAACCCAAATTAGTGATCAATATCGTTATCAGCCAGATGCGGTACGAATACCTGGAACGTTTCCGCGATAATTTCTCGGAAAACGGCTTCCGCACCTACCTCGACAGCGGGGTCAACTTCACCAATGCCCGTTGCAATTACATGCAGACCAATACGGTCGCCGGACTCGCCACGCTTTCGACGGGCACCAATCCGGCCGGGCACGGAGTCGCGTCGGAAAGTTGGTACAACTATACGACCAACGACAGCATTAACCTGATTGCGGACGACAAAGTGAAGGGATTGGATTGCGAAGAGGGCGAAAACCGCTTTTCTCCGTTGAACCTGACTGCCGCCACGTTGGGAGACCGCCTGCATGAAAGCGATCCGAAATCGAAAGTCGTGGCCGTTGCCGAAGATCCTTATTCGGCCGTAATCAGCGGCGGTTCGACCGGGAGCGCTTTCTGGCTCGATCCGGGAAAGGGGCAATGGGTGTCGAGCAGCTATTATTTCGAGAACCTGCCTTTCTGGGTCAAGAAATACAACGAAAAACGTTTCGCGTCGAGCCTGCTCGACCGGGAGTGGGTGCCCGACAAATCGTTCGCCGCATATAAGAATACCGATACGACCGTGCTCAATTTCAGCGCCCGGCCGTCCGGTTTCAAGAATTTCTTCCGCAGCATCTTGAAGATATTTAAAAAAGAACCCGAAAAGTACGATCTGGCCTCGCTGCTCTATACGCCGTTCGGCAACATGTTGGTGACCGATTTCGCGCGCGAAGCGATCATCCTGGAAGAACTGGGCAAGGACGACCATACCGATCTGCTGACCGTTTGCTACGATTCGCCCCGGTTGATATGCGAGTATTTCGGACCGCAGTCCATCGAAGTGGAGGATATGTATTACAAGCTCGACCGGGAAATCGGCGAACTGACGGGCTTCGTACAGGCGCAGTTCAAGCCGGGAGAGGTCGTGCTGGTGCTCACTTCCGACCACGGGAGCAGCAATACTTACCGGGAGCAGAGCCGGATCCCCGGGGGACAGTTCAATGTCGATCAGTTCAAGCTGATCATGAACGGTTTCCTCAGCGCTCAGTACGAACCGGGCAACTGGATTCTCGGATACAGCAGCAGGCAGTTGTACCTGAATCGAGAAATGATCTATAAGTACGGATTCAATCTGGCGGAAGTCCAGGCGCGCGCGGCAGCGTTCGCCCTGCAGTTCCGGGGCGTATCCGGCGCGCTGACCTCGACCGATCTGCAGAGCGGCGCGTTCGGGAGAGGATACGGCGAAAAAATTCAGAACAGTTTCTACCCGAAGCGGTCGGGCGACGTTGTGATCAACTTGATGCCGGGCTGGATCGAACAGCGCGAGCACGCCGTATCGTTGTCCGGATCGCTTTATGAATACGATACGCACATTCCGTTGCTGTTTCTGGGTAGCGGCGTTCCGGCGGCGGCTGTGGAACGGGATGTGGAGTTGTCCGACGTCGCGCCTACCCTGGCACGCATCATGCAAATTCCGCTTCCGGACGCCGTAACGGGAAAAGTGCTCGAAGAAGTTGTTAAATAGTTTGAAGAGATGACGATTAACGAAATGCAGGACGAGATCGTCGAAGAGTTTTCCGTATTCGACGAGTGGCTCGACAAATACGAGTACCTGATCGAACTGAGTCGGGAGCTGCCGGCGATCGACGAGAAGCACCGGATCGAACAGTATCTGATAAAAGGATGTCAATCCAGGGTGTGGGTCGACGCCGAGTTGAAGGACGACGGACGGATCTATTTCACCGCCGACAGCGACGCGATTATTACCAAAGGGATCATCGCGCTGCTGATCCGGGTGATGAACGGCCGGACGCCGGATGAGATCATCGACGCGGATCTTTATTTCATCGACCGGATCGGGTTGCGCGAGAACCTGTCTCCTACCCGGGCGAACGGGTTGCTGGCGATGATAAAGCAGATGAAACTGTACGCGCTGGCGTACAAAAGCAAAATGTAAGTCAACCGTTATGACGACACCTCAGGATATCATGCGGATGGAACAGGATATCGTTCTGACGCTGAAAAATATTTACGATCCGGAAATCCCGGTCAACATTTACGACTTGGGGCTGGTTTATGAAATCGACGTCGAGCCGGACGGAACGGCTAATATCCGAATGACGCTGACGGCTCCGAACTGTCCGATGGCGGATCAGTTGCTCGAAGAGGTCAATGAAAATGTCGCCAAAGTGGAAGGAATCACTTCCGTCAACGTCATTCTGACGTTCGATCCGCCTTGGGATCGCAGCATGATGTCGGAAGAAACCCTGCTCGATCTGGGCTTAATGTAAACCGGCGTTATGGCATCGTCCGCAGGCAAAATCGAAGAACTGATCCGATTGGTCTGGTGCAGGCAGCTCTACACCGGCGTCGGGGGGCCTGCGTTCGGCGTCATCGGGCACGGCAGGGCCAATCCCGGCGAAGGGATGGAGTTGCTGGACGTTCGGTTCGAATTGGACGGAACGGTTTATCGTGGTCCCGCAGCGATCCATGAATACGCTTCGGACTGGTATAAGCATGCCCATCACGAAGATCCCGGTTACGATCACTGCGTGTTGAACCTGGTCGTTCACGACGACGCAGTTATCTGTCGCGCCGACGGTTCGGTGATTCCCAACGCGGCGATCGTTTTCCCGCGGGAATTGGCCGAACGCTACGAACGGTTGCTTGGCGAAAGCGGTTCATACAGGTGCGGCGCCTTGTTGGCCGGAATGCCGGAGGTAAAGCGGTACAACCTGCTTACGGAATTGACCTGCGAGCGTCTCGAGCGTAAATACGACGAGTTTCTGCAACGTTACCGGCAGGCGGATAACAACTGGAACGAAGCGTTTTACGTTTCGCTGTTCAGGGCGGTCGGGGCCGGGTCCAACCGCGAATCCTATGAGCGACTGGCGCGAACGGTATCTTTTACGCAAATCTGTCGGGTGCGGGAGTCCGTCGCGTCGGCCGAAGCCCTGTTGTTGGGTGCGGCCGGATTGCTGGAGGCGGAGCCTTCGGACGACTATTCCGATAAACTGCGATACGAATTCAAACATCTGAGCCGGCGTTTCGGGATCGTTCCGATGCACCGCAACGCATGGAACCTCCGCTCGGGACGTCCCGATCAGAAACCGGTGTTGCGTATTGCCGAACTGGCCGCGCTGCTGGTTTCCGGCGAGTTTTTTTTCTCCCGTTTGGTCAATTGCAAAACGCAGCGCGACATCCGGCAGGTCTTTTCGGCCTCCGCTTCGGAATACTGGACGACTCATTACTGTTTCGGGCAGCCTTCGGGACGCAGTGTGAAACGGTTCGGCGATATGATGCTGGATAACCTCGGCATCAATCTGGTCGTCCCGATGATTTTCGCATACGGCAAAATCACCGGAAACGAAGAGCTGAAAGAGAGGGCGATCGGGATTCTGGAGGAGATCCGCGCAGAAAACCATATCCGGATCGTCAGGGAGTGGAAAACGCACGGCATCGCCGCCGACAACGCTTTTTTCTCGCAGGGGTTGCTCGAACTGACCCGGGAATATTGCGAGAAAAAACGTTGCGCGTACTGTAATATCGGGAGAATCGTGCTGTGTTCTCAATAAAAAACATTAAATTTACGCGTTATTTTTCAACGTCTTAATCAATAAGAAAGGAATATGAGTGTAGTAACCGGATTAATTAAATTGTTTTTCGGAACGAAGAGCGAGAAAGACCGCAAGGCGATTCAACCCTATGTAGACAAGATCAAAGCGATATATCCGTCCATCGAACAACTTACCGTCGATGAATTGCGAGCGAGAAGCGCCGGCCTGAAAGCCGCCATCGCCGAATATATCAGCGCAGAGGAACAGCAGATCGCCGAACTGAAAGTGCAGCTTGAGAACCTGGACACCTCTTTGGACGACAAGGAGCGCATCTCGAAACAGATCGATACGCTGACCGAAGAGATCGACCGCAAGATCGAGGAGAAACTCGACGAAATCATGCCGGAGGCTTTCTCCATTATGAAGGAGACCGCCCGCCGGTTCAAAGAGAACGAGGAGATCGTCGTGACGGCGACCGATTTCGACCGGGAGCTGGCCGCCGCCGGCAAGGATTTCATCCGGATCGACGGCGACAAGGCCGTTTACAGCAATTCGTGGGTAGCCGGAGGGAACAAGATCGTGTGGGATATGGTGCATTACGATTGCCAGCTTTTCGGCGGCGTCGTGCTGCATAAAGGAAATATCGCCGAAATGGCGACCGGCGAAGGTAAGACGCTGGTGGCGACGCTGCCCGTGTTCTTGAACGCGCTGGCCGGGAAGGGCGTGCACGTGGTGACCGTCAACGATTACCTGGCGCGCCGCGACTCCGAATGGATGGGGCCGCTGTATCAGTTCCACGGATTGTCGGTGGATTGCATCGACCGACATCAGCCCAATTCGAAAGCGCGCCGCAAGGCTTATATGTCCGATATTACGTTCGGGACGAACAACGAGTTCGGTTTCGACTACCTGCGCGACAACATGGCGTTCTCGCCGGACGACCTGGTGCAGCGCAAGCACCACTATGCGATCGTCGATGAGGTCGACTCGGTGTTGATCGACGATGCGCGGACGCCGCTGATCATTTCTGGGCCGGTTCCCAAAGGAGACGACCAGATGTTCGAGCAATACCGCGGGGCGGTCGAGAACCTGTTCAATCTGCAACGGAATCAGGTGACTCAGCTCGTCGCCGATGCGAAGAAGCTGATTGCGGAGGGTAAAACCGAAGAAGGGGGTATTCTGCTTTACCGGGCCCATAAAGCGCTGCCGAAGTACAAGCCGCTGATCAAATACCTCAGCGAACACGGTATCAAGGCGCTGATGCAGAAGACTGAAAATATTTACATGCAGGATAATAACCGGCGTATGCCGGAAATCGTCGACGACTTGTTTTTCGTGATCGACGAAAAACTCAATTCGGTCGAGCTGCAGGATAAGGGGCAGGAAGTGCTGTCGAAAAGCGTCAACGAGGAGAAATTCTTCGTGCTGCCCGATATGGGTTCCATCGTCGCCGACATCGAGAAAAGCGATATGAGCCCCGAAGAAAAGGCGGCGAAAAAGGACGAGGTGCTGAACGACTATGCGATCCGTTCGGAACGTCTTCATACGGTCAGTCAGTTGTTGAAGGCTTACAGCATGTTCGAAAAGGATGTCGAATACGTGGTGATCGACAACAAGGTGAAGATCGTCGACGAACAGACGGGGCGTATCATGGAAGGCCGCCGTTATTCGGACGGGCTGCACCAAGCTATCGAAGCGAAAGAGCGCGTGAAGGTCGAAGCTGCCACGCAGACGTTCGCGACCGTTACGTTGCAGAATTATTTCCGTATGTACCACAAGTTGGCCGGTATGACCGGTACGGCCGAAACCGAAGCCAGCGAACTCTGGAATATCTACAAGCTGGATGTCATCGTCATTCCGACCAACCGTCCGGTGATCCGCGACGACAAGGACGACGTAATCTATAAAACCAAGCGGGAGAAATATGCCGCCGTTATCGAAGAGATAGCCAAATTGGTCGAGGCCGGACGTCCGGTGCTGGTAGGCACTACTTCGGTCGAGATTTCCGAGTTGCTGAGCCGTATGCTGAAACTGCGCGGGATCAAGCACAATGTTCTAAATGCCAAGCAGCACCAGCTTGAGGCGCAGGTTGTGGCCGAAGCCGGACGCAAAGGACAGGTGACCATCGCCACCAACATGGCCGGTCGCGGTACCGACATCAAGCTGACCGACGAAGTGAAGGCCGCCGGCGGTCTGGCAATCATCGGTACCGAACGGCACGAGTCACGCCGGGTCGACCGTCAGTTGCGCGGACGTGCCGGACGTCAGGGAGACCCCGGTTCGTCGCTGTTCTTCGTATCGCTGGAAGATAACCTGATGCGGCTGTTCGGTTCGGAACGGATCGCCGGACTGATGGACAGAATGGGATTGAAGGAAGGCGAAGTGATCCAAGCCGGTATGATGTCGCGGGCGATCGAACGCGCGCAACGTAAGGTAGAGGAGAACAACTTCGGTATCCGTAAGCACCTGCTCGAATACGACGATGTGATGAACGCCCAGCGCGAAGTGATTTATACCCGCCGCCGCCATGCCGTTTACGGCGAGCGGATCGAGGTCGATCTGAACAACATCATGGTCGATTTCGCCGAAAGTTTCGTCGAGACGTACGGCGACGGCGAATACGAGGACTTCAAGTTCGAGATGATCCGCCAGGTGGCCGTGCAGCCTTCGTTCAACGAGAACGAGTTCGAAGAGGCCAAGAAAAAGCGCGAGGTGTTGGCCGGTATGGTCGTTAAGGATTTCCAGGACGCCTATGCCCGTCGCATGGCGAGCATTGCGGCGACTACCTATCCGGTTATCAAAAACGTGTACGAAAAGAACGCCGCTCAGTACGAGAATATCTACGTTCCGGTGTCCGACGGACGTCGTGTGTTCAATGTGCCGGTAGACCTTAAAAAAGCTTATGACAGCGAAGGCAAGGAGGTATTCAAGCATTTCAGCAAGGTGATCATGCTGGTCATCATCGACGAAGACTGGAAAGAGCACCTACGCGAAATGGACGATCTGCGCCAGAGCGTCCGGAATGCTTCGTACGAGCAGAAAGACCCGTTGTTGATCTACAAGTTCGAGTCTTACAACTTGTTCAGCAAGATGCTGGAAAAAGGGAATCGCGAAATTCTTTCGACGTTGTTCAAAGCTTTCGTTCCCGTCAAGGAAAATCCGGACGTGACCAAGCAGCAAATGCCGCAGCCCAAAACGGATCTGTCTCAGTTGCAGACCTCGCGGAACGAGGCGGCCGCAGCCGCCGGTTCCAGGGAGAAAAGCAAGCCTGCTCCCGTGCATGTCGAGAAGAAGG
Source organism: Candidatus Alistipes pullistercoris (assembly GCF_027665465.1). Taxonomy (NCBI): domain Bacteria; kingdom Pseudomonadati; phylum Bacteroidota; class Bacteroidia; order Bacteroidales; family Rikenellaceae; genus Alistipes; species Candidatus Alistipes pullistercoris. The sequence continues at coordinate 20,035 of NZ_JAQDED010000008.1, forward strand.
TGGGACGAAACGATCCGTGCCCCTGCGGCAGCGGGAAGAAATACAAACACTGCCACGGCAAGATGGAAGCCTAAGCGCGCTTCCTTATTACGAACAGAGACGATCCCCTTTGGGGTCGTCTCTGCTTTTATATGGCCGAATCGGGAAGTTTTCCCGCAAAACGGGCGGCACTTTACAAAAGGGGCCGCCCGTTTTCGAAGTATGTTTCGTTATTGCCTGTCCGATAAAAATCGTTTGAACGTATCGAAGTCGGACGGAAGTCTTACCGATAGTTTCTGCCCTTTCATGAATTCGGCCAGCCGCTGCGGAACGGCAACAGGCTGCCCGATGATCGGCTCTACCGTATCTTTGAATTTGGCCGGATGCGCCGTTTCGAGGAAGACGCCCGTTTCGCCCGCTTGCAGTCCCTCTTTCAATGCCTGATAACCGCAGGCTCCGTGCGGGTCGAGCAGGTATCCGGTTCGTTTCAGCGTGTCGGCCAGGATCGAACGGATCCGGTCGTCGCTGTACCGTGCGCCGCTGATGTCGGCCCGGATCGCGTCGATCGACTGGCCGTACAGATCCAGCACGCGCACGAAATTACTCGGATCGCCCACGTCCATCGCATTGGCCAGCGTAGCGACCGACGGCCGCGGCGTGTAAACGCCCGTAATCAGGTATTGCAGGAAAATGTCGTTGCTGTTGTTGGCCGCGATGAAACGTTTTACCGGCAATCCCATCCGTTTGGCGAACAGGCCGGCCGTGATGTTGCCGAAATTACCGCTCGGAACGCTGACTACGATCTCCCCGTTCTCCCCTGCCCTGCGCATCTGCGCGTAAGCGTTGAAGTAGTAGAATGCCTGCGGCAGGAAGCGGGCTACGTTGATCGAATTGGCCGAAGTCAGCCGGAAACGTTCGTTCAGTTCCCGATCGAGGAAAGCGCTTTTGACCAGCCGTTGGCAGTCGTCGAACGTGCCGTCGATCTCAAGGGCCGTAATGTTCCGGCCGAGCGTCGTAAACTGTTTTTCCTGGATCTCGCTGACCTTGCCTTTCGGGTAGAGCACCACGACGTCGATGCCCTCCACGCCGAGGAAACCGTTGGCCACGGCGCTGCCGGTATCGCCCGACGTGGCGACCAGCACGCTCACCCGACCGTTGTCGCGACCGATAAAGTGGGACAGCATTCGGGCCATGAAACGGGCTCCGACGTCTTTGAATGCCAGAGTCGGCCCGTGAAACAGTTCGAGCGAATAAATTCCAGGTTCGACCCGGACGACCGGCGTTTCGAAACTCAACGTATCGCAGACGATCTTTCGCAGCGTTTCATGCTCGATGTCGTCTCCGAAAAACGCCTCCGCTACACGGCAGGCGATCTCGTGGAACGACATGGATGCGATTCCATCGTAAAACGAACGGGGCAGTTTTTCAATTCGTTCGGGCATGTAGAGTCCCTTGTCGGGAGCCAGGCCGCGGACGACCGCTTCGCCGAGCGCAACTTCCGGCGCCGTATGGTTCGTGCTGTAATATTTCATCGTTTTTTTGCTTTTACCGACGGCCCGCTGGCCGCTTTTCGTACTATTTTCTTAAAATGAATCGTTCCATGAACTGATCGCCCGAAAGGTCGCCATAGCTGCCTTTCCGAGCTGCGAATTCGTCGAACGCCTGCACCTCGTCGCCCGGTTCGTTCGTCCGGTAGATCGTGAACGGGATCGGTTTCGACGTGTGGGTGCGGAGCGCGCACGGAGTCGGGTGATCCGGCAGGATGGCGATCGAAACCGGCTCGTCCCAGGTCGAAACGGCGTCGAGGATCGGTTTGACGATGCGCCGGTCGAGGTATTCGATCGTTTTCATCTTCAGCGCGACATCGCCCTCGTGCCCCGCTTCGTCGCTGGCTTCGATGTGCAAAAATACGAAATCGTGCGTGCGGAGCGCTTCGATGGCAGCTTGCGCTTTCCCCTCGTAATTCGTATTGTAAAGCCCCGTAGCGCCTTCGACATCGATCGATTCGAGGCCGGCATAGACGCCGATTCCTTTAATCAGGTCTACCGCCGAAATCACTACGCCGCTGCCGATTCCGTAACGCTGCATCAGCGTCTGCATCTGCGGGCGATAGCCCGGCGACCATGGCCAGATGCTGTTCGCCGGATCTTTTCCGGCCGCTTTGCGGGCCAGGTTGACCGGATGGTTTTCCAGCAATGTCATCGAACGTTCGATCAGTTCGTTCAACTGCCGAGCGGTCGGCTCTCCGTCGGTGTCGGCGGCCCTGACCAAAACGTCTTTGTAAGGAGTGCCCGGCACGTCGTGCGGAGGCGTCGTAACGATGCGTTTGCTTCCTCCCTTGATTTTCAGCAGGTGCCGATATGAAACTCCCGGAAAGAAGTTGACGTCCTCGCCGCCGAGTTCTTTTTGCAGGAAGGCGATCAGTTCGGCGGCTTCCGCATTCGAGATGTGTCCGGCCGAATGGTTTTTGATTTTTCCGTCCTCGATCGTAATCAGGTTGCAGCGCATCGCCATCTCCCCGTCTTCGATCTTGACTCCCATACTGGCGGCTTCCAGCGAGCCGCGTCCCTCGAAAACTTTCGGAACGTCGTAGCCGAGTACCGACAAATTGGCGATTTCGCTGCCCGGAGCGAATCCGGCAGGAACCGTAGCGAGCATTCCGCTGCGACCGTGCGCCGCCACCCAATCGATGGCCGGTTTGGAAACCGCTTGCAGCGGAGTTTTGTTTTCCAGGGCTTCGATCGGCTCGTCGGCCATGCCGTCGCCCAAGACAATGATGTATTTCATATGTCGTATTTTAAAATTTCAAATCATTCGGGGCTAATGAACTCCGTCGAAACGGACATCAACCGGACGTCTTTCAGCGTTACGAATCCGAACCGGAACCCTTCCTGCGGCAGCGGTGCCGTGAAAGTCCCCTTTTCGCGGTTCAACGTCCCCCCGACCGTGTGCCATACCCGGTGCGCGTTGTCCGACAGCGTATCGTTCGTATAGTAAAACTCGGCCGAATAGGGAAATATGCCTGTGCGGAACGAAACCCGCAGACTGTCGTCCAGGCTTACGTCCGTTATCCGGATCGGCGGATATCCATCGCCGACCGCGCTTTCGAAAAAACACCGGATTTCGGCCGGTTCCCACCCTTCGTAATGTCCGTGCCGCATACCGGGACGGATGCAAACTTCGCGGAAATGCTGCGGAATCAGGCGGCAGCTTTTCTGGTACTGGGGCACATCGAAAGCGGTATCGGTGTTTCCGTTGACCATCAGCATCGGGATGCCGACGTACGGGAGATACACGGACGGGTCCAGATCGCGCATCCACCGTGCTTTTCCGTCGGCCGACAGTTTGCTCATGCCGTAGTCGAAGAATTTCAGTTCGTCCATGTATCCGCATCCGTACACCGGCGCCGCGGCTTTGAAGCGGTTATCGAGCGCGGCGACGATACAGGTCAGGTAACCGCCCCAACTGATGCCCGTCAGGCACGTCTTGTCCGCGTCCACCTGTTTCATGGAAAGTAGCAGCGAGTGCGCCAGAATTGCGGACGAGACGGCGTGATAAGTCCACGAACGTTTCATGTCTCCGTTTTCTGCCTGCATGAATACGGCTTCGTCGTCGCCGAGATTCGGCCCTCCGTCGGGCAGCGGCCGGATCTCCGGCCCGTTGCCGCACAGATCGATCGCAATGGCGGCATACCCTTCGGCCGCCCATTTTTCGACCCATTGCCGGAAAGCCCATCCGGCGCCTCCGTGAAGCAGTACGACGCCCGGATACTTCTTTTTCCCGTGCGGGCGGTTCGCTAGTAAATCGGGGTCGGAGTAATAAGCGAAAACCCGGGTCGGTTTGCCCTGATAATCGACGCTGCGCAACAGCAACGAACGCACCCCGTCGCCGGGCGCATCGTCCAGCCACTCGGCTTGCGGAACCCGACTCAACAGGGCGAGGTCCCACAGCCGGTTAACCTCGCCCACCGGTTCGTTGTCGATAACAGGAACCGTTTTCCCCCCCGCAAGGCCCGTGCTCAAGCACCCCAGCAGCAATATGGTAAAAAACGCTTTCATGTCGGCTCGTCGTTTTCGTGATCGTTTTAATCCCGGCGTATCATTAACGCCGACGTATCGGCATCGATGCAATCGGGGGCGGGAGTTACATGGAAATTGGCGGCGATCCGGCACACCACATCCGTAGACGGCGCGCAGCGCATACCGCCGGCGGCCATTGCCTTCAGGTAGATACCCGCCGCCTTGTCGGCCATGTGGATCAGGCCGAACGCCGCGTCCAGGTTGCGTCCCCGGGCGAATACCCCGTGATGCTGCCACATGGCCATCGACCGTTTGCGGAAGGCTACGGCCGTAGCGTCGGCGATTTCGTCGCCGCCGGCCATCATCCACGGGATGAATTCGATGCCCTGCGGAAATCCGACGACGCACTCCACATGCGACTGCCAAAGCAGTTTGCTGAGCAGCGGGGTCGTCAGCTCATGCAGGTAAGTGAGCGCGATCAGGTTCGGCGTGTGAGTATGGATCACGACGTGATCCGCTCCCTCCGAGACCTCTTTGGCTACGCTGTGCGATTTCAAGTGGGCTGGCAGTTCGCTGGTGGGCCGTCCTTCCGGTTCGAATCCCCACAGTACCCGGTAGTTCTCCCCCTTGGAATCCATTTCGATCACGCCCAGGTTTTTTTCGGGAGCGATGCTGATATTCCTCAAAAAACGGGTAGTCCCCGAAAACATGAATTTTTCGCCGGCCAGGTTCGGCAGCGAAACGCGCGCCGGGGTCCAGTCCGATTTGACCGCGAGCGGTAGGCCCGCCATCTTGTCGGGTTCCAGACGCTGACTGATATTGCCGCCGTTGGCTTCGCACCAGCCCAGAAACCACATGTCGGAACTGGTTTTTATCGCTTCCTTTATGAATATCGGATCATTCGTCGTCTTCATATCATTCTTCGTATTTCTATTTATTCAGTACTGCGGAAACCGGTTTGCCCGTTTCGTCGAACTTCGGTATTTTCCAATATCCGTATCCGATGTGCCGGGGCGTATGCCCGATCGAATTTCCTTTGATGGCGTCGTAAACCAGCAGTAGGGTTTCGTCGTCGACCCTGAGCACCGAAGGGAAACCGATCGCTCCGGTCGCCCATCCGTCTTTGGTGCACTTTGCATCCACGACTACGGCACTGTTGCGGTCGTCCCAGTGATCGACGTCTTTCGTCCAGTACACGACGTTGCAATCGGTCGCGTTGTACTGCTGGTTGAATTGGTTGGTGAACAGGAAATGGTAACCCGAAACGGGGTCGAAATAGTAATTCGCATTCTCCGGAGCCGTCTTGTTCTGACGGTCGTTGGGAATCCTTTCCCAGCTCGCCGGCACGCCGGCGAATCCGCCCGGGATCTCGATCAGGGGTCCCAGTATCGGCTTGTCGACCCGCCATCCTTGCGGATTCGGATCGCCATCCCAATCCTGCACCGCTTCGAGGTCGTTCGAACGGACAATCGCGATATTCGCCCCGCAGGTCGCGAACATCATGTATTTCAGGTTGACCGTATCTTTTTTGCCCTGCCATTTCGGGTTTACGATCACGGGGCCCGGAACGGTGATCCCCTGCGGGAAAGAGCCGTTAGTGCCTTTGTAGAAAAGCACCGATTTCTCTTTCCCCGGTTCCCTGTTGATTTGTTTCCATTCGCCTTCGATTCCTTTCGGGCCTTTGGTTTCGGCTTTCGCCAGACAACTCGAATAATAGACGGCCGGCGTCCCTACGTCGTCCCCGATCGGGGCGGCTCCGTCCGCCCCCAGGTAGTAGGCGTACCAATACTTCGTGTCCCGGTCGTAATAGAGCCATGCGCTCGATGCGCTCCAAAAGTCCTTGTAGCCCTTTTCGGCGCCTTGCGGATCGTCGTCGACGCCGCATTTGAGTTTCGGCCCCAGCCGTTCCCAGTTTTTCAGATCCTTGCTTTTGGCCAGGTGGGTACGCCACAGGTGATTCTCCGCATCCGTATCGCCCGGCTGATGTCCCTCGTGCGTAGCGGCCCCATCGTAAAACAGGTAATAGGTGTCCCCGACCTTGTAGATATTGGGTTCGCGCATACCCCGACCGTCCGATTCGTAATACCGCTCGCCGGGCTCGCTCGGCGAAATAAGGATTCCCCGGTCGTCGATAGGCATCCGGTAAGTGGCCACCGCATGCTGCCCGAACGAAACGCCCGGCATCAGCGCCCATACGAATAAAAGAAAACGGAAATTACTCATCATCTGTTGCTCTGTTTACCGGATATTCGCAATGCTGATAATGTCCGCGAAGACGCCTGCGGCAGTCACTCCGGCTCCGGCTCCGTATCCTTTGATTTGCATCGGATACTCCTTATAGCGTTCGGTTGTCAGCAGGATTACGTTGTTGCTGCCGGCCAGGTGGTAGAACGGGCTTTCGCTGTCTACCTCGCGCAATCCCACTTCGGTCTTGCCGTTTTCCATCGTGGCGATGAAACGCCAGCGCTTACCGCTCGCTTCGAGCTTTTTGCGGCGCTGTTCGAATTCGGCGTCGATCTCGGGAATTTTACGCCAGAAATCCTCGACCGATCCTTCGAAATATTTTTCGGGGATGAACAGGTGCTTTTTCACGTCGGCTTGTTCGACTCGGTACCCGGCTTCGCGGGAGAGAATCACCAGTTTGCGGATTACGTCCATGCCGCTCAGGTCGATCCGCGGGTCGGGTTCGGCATAACCGGCTTCCTGTGCCATTTTGATCGCTTTGCTCATCGGCACGGTCGCGCTCATCTCGTTGAAAATATAATTTAGCGTTCCGGAAACCACCGCTTCGATTTTCAGGATGCGGTCGCCGCTGTTGATCAGATCGCTGATCGTATTGATGATCGGCAGGCCCGCTCCGACATTCGTTTCGAATAGGAACTTGACTCCCCGTTTACGGGCAATCGATTTGAGTTCGTGATAACGGTCGTATTCGGACGACGCCGCGGTCTTGTTGGCGGCCACGACCGAAACGTTGTGCTCCAGCAGATCCTTGTAGATATCCGCAACCTCGGCGCTGGCCGTGCAGTCCACGAAAACGGAGTTGAAAATATTCATCGACAGGATCGCATCCCGGAATGCCGCCGGCGTCGAGACGTTTTCCGAACGCCGGAGTTCGTCGCGATAGGTCTTCAGGTCGAGACCGTCGCGGTCGACGATATACCGTTTGGAGTTGGTCGCGCCGACCACCCGGATCTGCAAGGAATTTTCCTTCATCAGCTTGGCCTGCTGCAGGCGGATCTGTTCCAGCAAGTTGCTTCCGATCAGCCCCACTCCGGCGATAAAGATATTCAACACCTGGTAATCGGACAGGAAGAACGAATCGTGAAGCACGTTCAACGTCTTGCGCAGGCTGTCGAGCGACACCACGAACGAAATGTTGGTTTCCGAAGCCCCCTGCGCGCAGGCGATCACATTGATCCCGCTACGGCCGAGCGTGCCGAACAGTTTTCCGGCGATACCCGGCGTGTGTTTCATATTTTCGCCGACGATCGCGATCGTGGCGAGATTCGGTTCTTTTTTGATCTTATTGATTTCCCCCAGCGCGATTTCCTGCGCGAACTCTTCAGTCAGCACTTCCATCGCGAGATCCGCGTCGTCGTTGCGCACGCCGATCGAGGTCGTATTTTCGGACGCCGCCTGCGAGACGAGGAATACGCTGATTCCCGATTTGGCGAGCGTTTTGAAAATCCGGTAGTTGACGCCGATAACGCCGACCATGCCCAAGCCCTGGATCGTGATCAGGCAGGTGTCGTTGATCGACGAGATTCCTTTGATCGCCCGGCTGGCATCCCCCGACGACTCCCGGGAAATGGCCGTGCCTTTCGAATCCAGGTTGAACGTATTGCGGATCACGATCGGAATATTTTTGTGGTAAGCCGGGAAGATCGTCGGCGGATAGATCACCTTCGCTCCGAAATTGCATAGCTCCATCGCTTCGACGTAACTCAGGTGTTCGATCACGTACGCATCGTTGATAACCTTCGGGTCGGCGGTCATAAAGCCGTCCACGTCCGTCCATATCTCCAGCGCGGACGCTTTCAGCGTCGATGCGAGGATGGCTGCCGTATAGTCCGATCCGCCTCGGCCGAGATTCGTCGCGTCGCCGTTGGCCAGGTCGGTTGCGATGAAACCGGGGACGATCGCCACGTGAGGCATCTTTTCGAAACGGCGTTCGATCAATTTTTCGGTGGATGCGAAATCGACCACATGGCGGTTGAACAGCGGTTTGGTTTTGATGAATTCCCGCGCGTCGTACCGAACCGAACCGGCAACCGCGCCGCATACGATCTCCGACGAAAGCCGTTCTCCGTAGCTGAGGATCATGTCGGTCGTTTTCGGGGAGAGATCCCGGATCAGGTAAACCCCTTTGAAAATATTGCTCAGTTCGTCCAGCAGTTCATCCAGCCGGTTTTGAACTCCCGGCCGGTTTTCGGGCAGCACGATCTTTTCGACGAGTTCGTTGTGGCGGGCGATCATGGCCGTACACTGGGGCATATAAGCTTCGTCGCCGGCAGCAGCCAGACGAGCCGTAAGCAACAGTTGATCCGTTATGCCTCCCAAGGCCGATACCACTACGATCACATCCTCGGAACAGGATTCCACGATTTTCTTTACTTGCGATAGCCCTTTTTCGGAACCGACCGAAGTCCCGCCAAATTTCAATACTTTCATCGGTTTATTTTTCATAAATTACGTTTAGTCTTTCGGCACCAACCGGACGATCCGCCTTTTTGCCGTTCGGCGAGCCTTCCGGCGCGGAAAATTTCTCCGCGCTTTTCAACCTGCAATAATAGGGAAAAAAACCGCAAAAACCTAATTTCGACACCGATCCGGGGGCATTTTATCGGTTTGTTTCGTGTGCCGAAGGCTCGTTTACTGGGGCTCCGGTTTGCAGCGACAGCTCCGCAACGAAACGGCGTTCCCCGGGAAAGCCTCGGGAGCCGTCGCTGCGAACCGGTATGCAAATTATAGCGAGCGGATGTTACCGGAATATTTAATTTGTGCGACATTTCCGAAAAGCAATGCATTTTCGGTTTTTTATTGTACTTTTGGAACCGCAAAACCAAAAACAAGTTTTATGAAGTTGAAAGATGTTCTGGCCATCTCGGGTCAGGGAGGATTGTTCAAGTTCGTGGCGCAGAGCCGCAACGGCATCATCGTCGAATCGCTGGCCGACGGAACGCGCACCTGCGCCCCGGCGACCGCAAGGGTCAGCTCGCTCGGAGAGATCGCTATTTTCACCGACGGGGAAGACATGCCGTTGGCCGAGGTTTTCCAAAAGATTTATGAGAAATGCGAAGGTAAGCAGACGATCGATCCCAAGTCTCCCGCCGAAGCGCTGAAAAAATATTTTGCCGAAGTGCTGCCCGAATACGATCGCAGCCGGGTTCATGTTTCCGACATGAAAAAAATGGCGACGTGGTATAACCTGCTGGTCGCTTCGGGAATGACCGAATTCAAAACCGGGAACGAAGAGTCTCAAGAAGAATCCGGCGAAAACGGCCAACAATCGTAACGCGGCACACCCGGATGTTATAAAACGAAAACGGATCTCGTCGAGATCCGTTTTCGTTTTTTGTCGAGTGTTCACTTCCCCGTTTCTCGGGCATATTTTTCGTTGTATTCCCGGATCAGGCCGAATAGGTACTGTCCCCGAGGCTCCGTCGCCGTGAAACTATGTTCGACATCTCCTCTCAACGCGAAATTCCACAGCAGGGTGAGTTGTACTCCCGCGTCCAGGAAAGCGTCGTAATACTTGCGGTAAGCCTCTTCGGACTGCAACACGCCTGCGAATTCGCCGACCACATATGCTTTGTTGAGCGTTCGTGCGGCATACATCGCTTCCCGGAGCTGCCGGTCGAGCGACACCTTTCCGCAGTCGGAAAATTTTCGGCCGGTTTCGTAAACGTGTTCGGTTACGGTATTGATCGGATACGGATTGAACAGGTTCGTAATCGCACGGTACTGTCCGGTATCGTCCGTATCCCAGGAGTTTTCGACGTACTGATGGTACTGGGAAGGCCTGAGGGTCGCGTTGCCCGACAGGATCATCCGCGAGTCGGGATCCTTCGCCCGGACGATATCGGCGAAAGTACGGAATGCGAAATGAATGTCGTCCCCTTTCGTCCAATTGGCGGGATCTTCCGTATCGAACCGCTCCTGCCAGTTCGGCAGGTCGGCCTGCAAATTCAGTTCGTTGCCGAATTCCCAACCGAAAATACTCTTGTATTCCCGCAGAGCCGTTACGACGTCCTCGGTGTACCGCATGAGGAAACCGACTGTCCGGCTACCTGCTTTTCCCCAGCAGCGGTAAGGTTCGCCGTAGTAGAGCGAAACGGCCGAGTAGTTCCAGAAAAAGCTCGGGATCAGGCCGATTTCGCACTGCTGGGCATAAGCGGCGACTTTGCGAAGCGCAGCCAGGTAGTCGTCCCGGTGATCCGTATAGGCGGGGAGTTCCTCGCTGTAAAAGACGCCGCAATTGAAACGGACGACGCCGACGCCCTGTTCTTTCAGTATATCCAGCGAAGCGTAGGCGTCGGTAAGGTCGATTCCGCCGTCTTTCAGGCAATACGAAAAAAGGCCGTAGCAGTTCACTCCGGTAGCATGGTATTCCCGGCCGGCCAGGCAAATGACCGCTTCCGAAACGGCATTTACGCCCGTTGCGGGCACATTTTTTACATAGAGTCCTTTGCGGACGCTTTCGTTGTTCCAGTAACGGGTTTGCAGGTCGGAAATACCGGCTCCGTTGTCGGACGGACGATTGCAGCCTGCGGTCGACAGTACGGACAGCAGCAGTAGGGCGGATCGAAAAAATCGTTTCATAAATTCGGGGTTGGATTGCACCGGCAAAAGTAATATCCCGGTCGGAAAATAAAAAATTTAACCCGTATTTTACCGGTAAAGGCCGGCGGTTCGCACCGTCGGCCTTTACGTTTTGTCCGGAATGATCCCGGTCGGTTACCGGATGTCGACGACCAGCGGAGCGGCGAGTCTGGCGGATTCGTTTTTCACCTCTTCGAACCACGCTTTCGCATCTTCCGTACCGGCTTTGCTCCAGCCTGCGCCGGTGTAATAGGTGAACGGTTCGTTCGCTTTTACGGACGTAAGCGCCAGCAAGTGACCGCAGTTCTCGACGCTCTGCGCGATGCCCTCGGGAAATACTACGCCGATGCCGGTATTTCCGTCGTTACCGGCCGCCGGTTCCCAATAGGCGATGCAATGTCCGTCCTGCATCCGTTCGCCTCCGTCCCGCAGTACGATGCCCGCTGCCGCTTCCATCGACCGGTCGTAGATCTCGGTCACCCGGTTGAAGCGGGTGTTGGCATCCAGCGAGATGATCCGCTTTTCGGTTACCGGCCGGTCGCCGACCCGGTACGGAGCGTAGGTCAGTTCGAACGTGATCCGGATCGGGCCGTTGTCCAGAATCCTGGATTCGACGAAATTGTTTCCGAGCCAGACCGTATCGTTCAGGTAAGGAGCCATCGCTCCGGCGCCGAGCGTCCGGCCTACTTTGTAGCAGTCGAGCCCTTCTCCGTGGTCGGTGTGGTAATCGCCGTTTTTATACCATTTATCCACGACCAGGTCGCGCGTGCGTTTTTGCCAGATGTCGATCCCGTTGCTGATCTCGCCGGTTGCCTGCAGGGCCGGACCGTACATACGGAAACCGATCAGGTTGTTTTCCCAGGCGAAATCGTCCATTCGTTCAGGCACCAGTCGCCCGAATACCTGCGGTGTCGGCGGAGCCGGACGACCTTTGCGGATCTGGTATTTTTCCGAAGCGTCGCCGATCAGAGATATCTGGAAAATCAGGCTCTGCGGCGTTTCTTCGCCGAGCGTCACGGCCTGGCACGGCAGCGTATCCCCGTCGGGCGTCAGTACCACGACTTCCTGCGGCGCGACGCCCGGCAGCGCGGATTCGACTTTTGCCCAGGGAATTTCCACCGTTTCGTAAATTCGTTCCAGACCGGTCGGATTCGTTACCTCGACGACCAATTCCCGCGTGCACGACGCCCATGTCAGCGCGCACGATGCGACAGCCAATAAAATCAGTTTCATATGCGATATCATTTTAGTTTTCATTGGCGGCCCGCCCCAGCGAAGCCAGGATACCGCCGTCGACATACAGAATGTGTCCATTTACAAAATCCGACGCCCGCGATGCGAGGAACACGGCCGCTCCGGCCAGGTCCTCCGGATCGCCCCAGCGCGATGCCGGGGTGCGGCTGACGATGAATTCGTTGAACGGATTACCGTTCACGCGGATCGGCGCCGTCTGTTCGGTCGCGAAATAGCCGGGGCCGATGCCGTTGACCTGGATGTTGTGTTTCGCCCATTCGGTTGCCAGATTTTTCGTCAGCATTTTCAATCCTCCTTTGGCCGCGGCGTAAGCCGTTACGCTGCTGCGCCCGACCTCGCTCATCATCGAACACATGTTGACGATCTTGCCGTGTCCGCGGCGGATCATTCCGGCGGCGACCGCCCGCGACATCAGAAAAGGCGACGTCAGGTCGGTCGCAATTACCTCGTTCCACTCCGGCAACGTCATTTCCAGCGCCGGAATCCGCTTGATAATCCCCGCATTGTTGACCAGGATATCGATCGGGCCCGCTTCCCGTTCGATCCGGGCGACACCTTCGGCGACGGCCTGCTCGTCGGTCACGTCGAACAAATAGCCTTTTGCGTCGATTCCTTTGTTCTCATATGTTTTCAGCGCCTTGTCGAGCCGGTCGGCCGAATGTCCGTTGACCGCCAGCGTAGCCCCGGCTCCTGCCAGCGCCGTCGCCACTGCCATGCCAAGACCGTGTGTGGCTCCGGTTACCAGCGCCACACGTCCTTCCAGGGAGAAAAGTTTTCGTATATCCATCGCTTCGTTATTTTAGATCGGTTACGGCGCAGGTGTCCATATCCCCGTAATCGAGGTTTTCGCCGGCCATGCCCCAAATGAACGTATAGTTATGGGTCGCGCAGGCCGAATGGATCGACCAGGCCGGGGAGATCACCGCCTGGTGCTTCCGCATCCAGATGTGGCGGGTCTGTTGCGGCTGCCCCATAAAATGGCATACGGCCGCGTCCGCCGGAAGTTCGAAATAAAAATAGGCTTCCATGCGCCGGTTGTGCGTATGGGCCGGCATCGTGTTCCACACGCTGCCCGGTTCGAGTTCGGTCATTCCCATTTGCAACTGACAGGTCGGAAGCACCTGTTTGACAATCAGTTTATTGATCGTACGCGCGTTCGAATCTTCGAGCGAGCCCATTTTGGCGACGACCGCGTCGGACTTGGTTACTTTCCGATCGGGATAGTTCCGGTGGGCCGGTGCGGAATTGATGTAGAACAGGGCCGGTGCGGAAGCGTCCGCAGAACGAAACGTTACCGTCCGGTCGCCGCTGCCGAGGTAGAGAGCCTCCTTGTAATTCAGTTCGAACGTGTTGTCGCCGGCTTGTACCGTGCCTTTTCCGCCGACGTTGATGATCCCGAGTTCACGGCGATGCAGGAAAAAGGGAGCTTTCAGCGGGTCGATCGGCGTCAGTTCGAGCGGTCGGCCGACTGGCATGATCCCTCCGACGATCAGTCGGTCGTAAGCCGAATAGACGAGCCGGATATCGTCCGGTTCGAACAGTTTTTCGATCAGGAATTCCCTGCGGAGCCTGTCGGTGTCGTACCCCTTCGCATCGTCCGGGTGTGCGGCATAGCGTTCTTCGTATTGCATATCGTTTTTCAAATAATAAATTTGTTATTCGGTTCTTTTCCGTTGCGAGGATTCGCGGACGATCAGTTTAGGGGGAATCACGATGTCCATGTAAGGCCCTCCGTCGAGTTTATCCAGCAGCATCTGCGCGGCGGCGCTTCCCATCCGGTAACCGAATTGTTCGACCGAAGTGAAACTGGGGGTGATCAGCTCGCAGAACGGTTCGTTGGCAAATCCGGCCAGCGCCATGTCGTCCGGGACGCGGAGTCCGTGTTCGCGCAGCGACCGGTAGGCCCCGAGAGCTGCATAATCGCCGGCGAAGAAGACGGCTTCGGGCAGCGTCTCCCCGGCGGCAAACAGTCGTTCCATCGCTTTATAGCCTCCTTCTTCGGTCGTCGCACCTTCGGCGATCCAGTCGGAGAGCGGTTCGATTCCGTGACGGCGCAGCGCGTCCTCGTAACCCGTCCTCCGGTTTTTCCAAATGCTGACGCGTTGCGATCCGGCATAGTGATAAATCCGGCGGTATCCCTGTCCGATCAAGTGCTCGACCGTATCGAAGGCCCCTTTGTAATCGTCCAGCAAAACGGTGCCCGCGTCCAGCCCGGGAGCGTAACGGTCGAAAAGCACCAGCGGCATACCGTAACGGGATAATGCCCGGTAATGCGTATAATCCCCGGCGCCCGATGCCAACGAGGCGATCACGCCGTCCACCTTGCCGTGCAGAAAACTGTTCAGTATCCGCACTTCCCGTTCCGGATCGTTCCGGGACTGGTAGATCATCACGTCGTATCCCCGCTGCGAAGCGGCTTCCTCGATGCCGTCGATCGCCACGGAGAAAAAGTTTCGGCTGACCATCGGCACCACGACCCCGATCGTTCGGGTGCTGCCCCGCTGCAAGTTGACGGCGAATACATTGGGTTTGTAGCCCATTTCTTCGGCCGTTTTCCGGATCCGGTCGCGCATTTCGACGCTGATCGCGGGGTTATCCTGCAGCGCCCTCGATACCGTGGAAGTCGAAACCCCCAGCTTCCGCGCGATGTCGTAAATCGATATTTTTTTCGTCTTCATAAACGGTTTCTTCGCTTCTTTCGTGCAACCGATTGCAAATATAATCATTCCTTTTTACAGATCGTATCTTTCCCCGAATTTATTTGCGCTACACGCTTTGTTGTTACTATGCTTTCCCGATATTTCCTACCGGAACGGTTTGCTTTTCCGGAAAAAACGCTTTACATTTGTGCAAACGGTTGCATTGGCGGCCGAACAGTTGTAAAACCGAAAATCTGACCTGAAACTATGAAAAAGAACAAATGGGTGCCGCTGCTCGGCATCGCGGCTCTGCTGTCGGTGAATGGCGCATGCTGCAAAAGCAAATCGCCGCGAATCGATGTGAAAAAATATACGGAATCGGCGGCGCGGCAAACGGCCGGACTGTATGACAAACTGATGGCTACCGGCGAACGCAAATCCCCGCAAAATTTCCAGAACGGGGTGAACCGTTACTGCGCTTACGAAGGGTGGATCAGCGGTTTCTTCCCCGGTTCGCTGTGGTTTCTGTACGAGCTGACCGGTGATCCGCAGTGGAAAACGCGCGCGTCGGAACAGACCGAACGACTCGAACGGATCAAAAACCTGACTTCGGATCACGACATCGGATTCCGAATGGGATGCAGTTACGGCAACGGTTACCGAATCACCGGCGATCCGGCATACCGGGACGTGCTGATTCAGTCGGCGCGTTCGCTGGCGACGCGGTTTCAACCCGAGGCCGGCGTGATTATGTCGTGGAACCCGAACAAACGCTGGAAATGCCCGGTTATCATCGATAACATGATGAATCTCGAACTGCTGTTCAACGCTGCGATTTACAGCAGCGATTCGAGTTTCTATAAAATTGCGGTGTCGCATGCCGATAAAACGCTCGAAAACCACTACCGTGCCGACCACAGCTCTTTTCACGTCGTCGACTACGATCCGCAGACGGGAGCCGTGCGGATGAAAAATACGGCGCAGGGATACGCCGACGGTTCGGCCTGGGCGCGCGGACAGGCATGGGGACTGTACGGATTCGTGACCTGCTACCGGTTCACCGGAGACGAACGTTATTTACAGCAGGCAGAAGCGATTGCCGACTTTATTCTGAATCATCCGCGCCTGCCGGAAGACATGATCCCCTATTGGGATTTCGACGCTCCGAACATTCCGGACGAACCGCGCGACGCTTCGGCCGGAGCCATCGCCGCTTCGGCTCTGTACGAACTCGCTTTGTACAGCGACCCGAAGTATGCCGACGCGGCCGACCGGATGCTGGCTTCGCTCTCATCGGACAGTTATACGGCCCCTGTCGGGGAAAACGGAAATTTTATCCTGATGCATTCGGTGGGTAGCAAACCGGCAAATTCGGAGGTAGATGTTCCGATCGTTTATGCTGATTATTATTATCTTGAAGCGATTTACCGACACCGGCAGTTCAAGAAGTTGAAAAAGCATTTATGGGACGGGCGCCTACCTGCTTTGGGGAAATAATTGACATTTGTAAATGTTTAGGGACAGGTTTTCCGCCTACGGAAGATTCGGTTCCGGTACACAAACAACAGGAATTAATGAATAAAAAATCTCGATGGCTGGCGTGGTTCGTCGCGATCGCAGCGACCGCCGGCCTGTGATCGGATACCATGAAATACGACGGTAACAATCAACTTTTTATTGCCCGGTTCGAAGGCGGCGTTTGGAAACGGATGCGACTGATCCGCTGGAATTGCCGTTGGCACATTCAGGGCTGGGATTCCAGGCCGACCGAACTGGGCATCGGCACCCCGAAGGTTGCCGAAGACAGAAAAATCGCTTTCGGATACGATCATATCCGGGAAAGGAAAAGCCGGGTGCTGATCGACGGGAAAAGCCTGCAGCCGGTCGGAACCCGGGAGGTTTCGGATCGGGTTTCGGCGCAACTTCGTGCCGTCGCGTCTTCGTTCCCGGGTATGCGGGTACATACGCTTCTGCGCGACAATCACCTATTGCGCTGGGAGACGTCGCCGACAAACAACGACCGCAAGCCTGCGGCGATTCCGCTGCCTTCGGAGTTGGTGCTCTATAAAATTCGTTAAAATTCAAAATCGTCCAAAATGAATGCGAAAGGTATCGTACTTGTAGTCGTAATTTCTTTCTTTGCAACGTTATCCGGCGCCGATAATAAAGTTTCGATAGATATCGGGAAACTTCCTCCGCATCCGCGCATTCTGTTATGCAAAGGGGCCGAGAAAGCTTTGAAAAAACAAGCGAAACTGCCGGTATGGAACGGGTTGTACGAATCCATTTTGCAGGCATGCGATACGATGCTCGGGCTTCCCGTCAACGAACGGGTCGTCGTGGGACGGCGTTTGCTGGCAACCTCCCGTGAAAACCTGCGGCGCATCCTTTTCCTCGGATTTGCCTACCGGATGACCGGTGAAAAGAGGTATTCCGACCGGGCCGAGGCCGAAATGCTGAAAGCGGCTTCATTCTCGGACTGGAATCCGTCCCACTTTCTGGATGTGGCCGAAATGACCGCCGCCCTGGCGATCGGTTACGACTGGCTCTATCCGAAACTGTCCGAAACATCGCGGCGAACGATCCGTACCGCAATTCTCGAAAAGGGACTGAAACCTTCGTTCGGGAAAGAGCACGACGCGATCCTGAACGCGCCGACCAATTGGAATCAGGTGTGCCATTGCGGCATGGCTTACGGGGCGCTGGCGGTCGCCGAGACGGAACCCGACCTGGCCCGGCGGACGATCGAACGCGCTGTCGAAAAAGTACGTATCCCGATGCGCCATTACGCGCCGGACGGGGCTTATCCGGAAGGATACGCTTACTGGGAATACGGAACTTCTTTCAATGTATTGCTCATCAGCGCTATGGAGAATGCTTTCGGGACGGACTTCGGGTTGTGCGATGCTCCCGGTTTTCTGGAGTCCGGGAAATTCATGCTGCACATGGTCACTCCGCAGTTGCGTTCGTTCTGTTATTCCGATTGCAGCACCGACGCAGGATTGCTCCCGGCTCTGTTTTGGTTTTACCGAAAAACGGGAGACGCATCGATTCTTTGCAATCAGGGCTGGTTATTACAGGCGGACAGCCGCAAAAATCACCTGCAAGACCGGCTGCTCCCGTTGCTGTTCGTCTGGGGGCAGGGAGCGTCGCTCGACAAACCGACCGTGCCGGAAACCCTATATTGGAAAGGCGGCGGCGATAATCCCGTTTTTTTAATGCGTTCCGGCTGGAACGATCCGGACGCTCTGTATGTGGGGGTTAAAATGGGAACGCCGGGAGCCAGTCATGCCCACATGGATGTCGGCAGTTTTATTTTCGAGGCCGACGGGGTGCGCTGGGCGATCGATATGGGCGGAGAGGATTACGACCGGCTCGAAAAACGCGGGGTGGATCTGTGGAACGGAGCGCAAGGGTCGCAGCGATGGGAAGTTTTTAGATATAATAATAAAGCGCATAATACGCTTACGTTTAATGATAAACCGCAGTCGATTAAAGGAAAAGTGCAGATAAAGGATTGGCGCGATTCGACCCGGCTCCGTTACGTTGCGATGGATCTGACCCCGGTTTACGAAGGCCAGGTGCGGTATGCGGAGCGGGCCGTAGCGATGGTGGACGACTCTTATGCGGTTATCGAAGACCGAGTGGAGCCGGGACTCTATTATACCCGGATGCGCTGGACGCTCGTCACGGAAGCCACGCCCCGGATTTTGTCGGACAGCGTTCTGTTGCTGGAAAGGGGGGGGAAGCGGTGCTACGTGCGGATCGCTTCGCAGACGCCCGTCCGGTGGATAATCCGCCCGGCCGTTTCGGAAAATACTTACGATTCTCCGAATCCGGGTGTTACGATCGTCGCATTCGATACGGATCTGACATTGCGGCAAGCACAGCGGATATGCGTGTTTCTGATGCCCGGCGAAATGAAGGAGACGGCATATACTTCTGTCTTATAGTTTGCTGAAAATAAGCATTGTATTCAATCCGAACGAATCCGATACGTTAGGCGACGCAACTACATTCCGGAATGCGGCAATTCCAGATGCAGGATCGGATAGGGTCTGCCGGAACCGTCGGTTTCGCTACGGGAAACGTATCGGAATCCCAGGCGGGCGTAAAAACCCGCCGCCTGTTCGTTCTGCTCGTTGACGTCCACACGGGTAACGTGCAGGCGGTCGATTGCATATTCTACCAAATGCCGACCCAGGCCCATCTCCCGGAAGGCGGGATCGACGAACAGCATTTCGATTTTACGTTCGGATACCCCCATGAAAGCCACGATCGCGCCGTCGTTCCCGCGCAAGCCGTACAGTTCGACGCTTTTCAGGTATTCGTTCCGGATCAGCGGTTTCAGGTAGCGGATATACGCCTCGTCCAAAAAGTGATGCGTAGCGCGCACCGATGCTTCCCAGAGTGCTGTCAAGGCGTCGAAATCGGTGGCGGCGGGACGAAAAAATGTCGGATCCATCGGAAGATGCGGTTTGGATTATTCGACTGAAATGCCGATCATTACGGTCGTTTGATCGGTATGATTCCAGACGGCGTGCGCAATGCAGCCCGGTACCCGACACGATTCGGTTGGATTCAGAATTCGTTCGGAATCGCCCAATCGGATGCGGACTTGACCGCTGGTTACGATAAACAGATGGTCGTGCCGATGAGTATGCATTTCAACGGGGCCTCCGCCGCCCGGTTCGAGGTAAGCGATCGCGGCGTCGATTATTTTCCCTTCCCTGCCGAACAGTTTTTTCGCCCGGAAAAGAAGGTGGTCGGCAGGAGTGATAAAATCTTTTAAATCATTGAAATCCATCAGTTCGATTCATTTAACGATTCATTCTGGTCAGCACGAGGGCCGACCGGCACAGGTTGTAGATGCGGATGTATGGCCGCGTACTGCCGTCGCTGTCGGTCTGCGAAAAACTGAACGCTTTCACAGCCGGGTCGATCCGGCCGTAACCGCCGAATTCGGGAGCGTCGGAAGTCAGTACGATCCGGTAACGGCCCGGTTCCGGAACCGGGATCGCATAGTCGGGAATACTGTTCCGAGGGTGCCAGTTGAATACGAAAACCGTTGTCCCGTGACTGAATGCGAGTGTTTGGTTCGCCGTATCCATTAGGTGGTTATAAGCGTACCCGCTGCCGAGGATGTCGTATTTCCGCACCAGTTTCAGCATGGCCCGGTCGAAAGCGCCCAAGTAACTGTAACGCAGAAATCCGTTCTCGGCAAGACTCCACAGACGCCGCGCGTGAGCATAGCTCCAGCCGTTCCCTTCACGCGGGAAATCGATCCATTCGGGATGTCCGAATTCGTTGCCCATAAAATTCAAATAGGCCTGTCCCGCCAGCGAGATCGTAAAAAGCCGGATCATCTTGTGCAGCGCCATGCCGCGGTCGATCACGACGTTCTGTGCGGCGCGGTTCATATCGGTGTACATCTGCTTGTTCATCAGCCGGAACGCAATGGTCTGGTCGCCGACCAATGCCTGGTCGTGCGACTCGCAGTAGGCCACCGTTTTGACATAAGGCAGCCGGTCGGTCATCATGTTCCACATCTGCCAGATGTCCCACTGTTCGTCAGGCACTTCTTTCAGCAGTTTGATCCAGAAGTCGGGCACGGCCATGCCGAGCCGGTAGTCGAACCCTACCCCGCCCTCTTCGGCCGCGGCGCACATGCCGGGCATACCGCTGACGTCCTCGGCAATCGTGACGGCGTGCGGATACAGGTCGTGGATCAACCGGTTGGCCAGCGTCAGGTAACATAGCGCCTCTTCGTTGACCTCCGGGCTGAAATATTTCTCGCGGCTGTCGAACTCCGTATAACCGTGGTGATAATAGATCATCGACGTGACCCCGTCGAAACGGAACCCGTCGAAATGAAACTCCGTCAGCCAGTATTTGATGTTGGAGAGCAGGAAATGACGCACTTGCTCCTTGCCGTAATCGAACAGCTTCGAATCCCAGTACGGATGATCGCCGGCTTTGCCGGCCGGCGAATAGAGGTGATCCGTGCCGTCGAGCTCGTTTAGCCCTTCGTTGATATTTTTCACGTAATGCGAATGTACCAGATCCATAATCACCGCCAACCCCATCGTATGCGCCTTGCGCACCAGGGCTTTCAGTTCTTCCGGAGTGCCGAAGCGCGACGACGGGGCGAAAAAATTGCTGACATGGTATCCGAAACTGCCGTAATAGGGGTGTTCGGCGACCGCCATCAATTGAATCGTGTTGTAGCCCGCTTTTTTGATATGCGGCAGGATCGTTTTGATAAATTCGCAGTATGTGCCGACTCCTTCCTTTTCCTGGGCCATCCCGACATGGCACTCGTAAATCAGCAGACTGCCTACGGAGGCGATATCGAACGAATCGCCGCGCCAGTCGAACGGCTCGGCGGGAGCCCATAATTGCCCCGTGTAATCTTTGGTATGTTCGTCCTGCACGACCCGCCGGATGTACGACGGAATGCGTTCGAGCCAGCCGTTGTCGCCATGCACCAGCATTTTGACCTTCGAACCGTGTACCAGGCGTTCCCCATAGGTCTCGTCCGGCAAAAAGACGCTCCATACGCCGCAGCCGTCCTTTTTCAGCGGTAACTGCGTGCGCTGCCAGCCGTTGAAGTCGCCGAACAGGTACACATCCTTCGCGCCGGGCAGCCATTCGCGGAACCACCAGCCCCGCAGCGCGTCGTCATACTGAAATCCGAAATAAAAATAGCCGTTGGCATACTCGGTCAGCGAACCGCATTCCTTCCCGATGGCGGACAGCCGCTCCCGGTAACGGTCGTAACGCCGCAGCATATCCTCCGCATTGGGCTCAAGCCACGGATCCTTTTTCACGATCGGTAATTGCGCTATGGTTTCAGTCTTCATAATTACGGTCTGTTTCCACGTTAAAGTTAATCAAAATCCGACGAAGGGCAAATCAAACGAAAAATTTGCCCTATCTTTGCGTATCCGGACATACGGCTCCGGAGACCGGCAGGGCTGCCGGCGCCAACCTAAACCACTGATGTATTATGTTTAAAAACCACCCTAAGGGATTGCTTCCCGCTGCGCTGGCCAATATGGGCGAGCGCTTCGGATTTTATACCATGATGGCGATCCTCACGCTGTTTTTGATGTCCAAATTCGGACTCGACAAAACCAATGCCGGACTGATCTACTCGGTATTCTATTTTTCGATCTACATTCTCGCCTTCGTCGGCGGGCTGATCGCCGATAAGACCCGGAATTACAAGGGAACCATTCTGGTCGGGCTGATCGTTATGGCGCTGGGATACCTGCTGATCGCCGTCCCTACGCCGACTCCGGTCCGGAACGTACCGTTGTTCCTGACCGTCACCTGTGTCGGCCTGTTTACGATCGCCTTCGGCAACGGTCTGTTCAAAGGCAACTTACAGGCTCTGGTAGGACAGATGTACGATAACGAGAAATACGAAAAAATGCGGGATTCGGGGTTTTCGCTGTTCTACATGTTTATCAACGTCGGAGCTATTTTCGCGCCGCTCGCCGCCGTGGGCATGAGAAACGGCTGGTTGTCCTCGCAGGGATTCCTGTACGACCCGGATCTGCCGGAGTTGTGCCACGGTTTCCTGAGAAACTCGCTTTCGCCGGAAGCTACGGCGCGGTTTCAGGAGCTCGCCGCAACGGTCAGCAAAAACGGCGCTCCGACCGACATGACCGCATTTGCCGACGGGTATCTGGGCGCTTTCGCCACCGGATTCCATTTTGCTTTCGGGATCGCTATTTTCGCCATGTTGATTTCGCTGGTCATTTACCTGGCCAACAAACGGAAGCTGCCCGACCCCCGCAAATTGACCGCTTCCGGAGCGACTTCCGACCCGCATACGGTGCGTATGGCCGCCGCCGAAGTGAAAAAACGGATATGGGCTTTGATCGCCGTTTATGCGGTCGTTATTTTCTTCTGGTTCTCTTTTCACCAGAACGGGCTGACGCTTACTTTTTTCGCAAAAGATTACACGCTGCTGAAAATCGGTTCGCTCGATCTTTCCGCAGAGATATTTCAGTCGATGAATCCGTTTTTCGTCGTATTTCTGACGCCTGCGGTGCTGGCGTTTTTCGGATGGATGCGGGCCAACGGCCGGGAACCGTCCACGCCGGCTAAGATCGCCATCGGGATGGGAATCGCCGCAACGGCCTACCTGGTCATGATGCTCGGCTCGCTGAATCTTCCGTCGGCGGCCGAGGTCGAAGCGATGGGAGGACTGCCCGATTCGGAAAGCGTCACCCCGTTTCTGCTGATCGGCACTTACCTGATACTGACGATCGCCGAACTATTCATCAGTCCGCTCGGCATATCGTTCGTGTCGAAGGTGGCTCCGCCGCAATACCAGGGATTGATGCAGGGCGGGTGGCTCGGTGCCACGGCCATAGGCAATCAACTGCTGTTTATCGGGGCCGTTCTTTACCAGACGATCCCGATCTGGCTCACCTGGGGAATGTTCGTGGTCGTTTGCCTGATCTCGATGATCGTGATGTTCTCGATGCTGAAATGGCTGAACCGGATCACCAAACAATAGAGTTTAAACTTCCGAATAACCATAAAGCTACGAACTCATGAAAATGACAAAGTATTTGTCGCTGCTGCTCGGCATTCTGCCGACAGCGCCGCTTTGCGCGCAATGGGAACTGAACGAGGCGGACGGTTACCGGCTGATTGTTGTCACCGACCGCCCGGATGCCTTGTATGCCCGGGGGGATGAGATCCGTTTCATCGTCACGCTCGAAAAGGACGGCGCTCCCGTTAGCGGCGACCGGGTGGCGTGGTGCGTCACCAAAGACACCTGGGATCCGAAAACCGAGGGACAAGTGGCGATGCGGGACGGGAAAGCGGTGCTGGGCGGCAACGTATTGCATGAACCCGGTTTTTTCCAGTGCATGGCGCGTTACGCGACGCCTCAGGGAACCGAACTGCATGCGATGGCCGGCGCGGCCGTCGATCCGGAGCAGATCGCGCCCAGTATGCCGGAGCCTAAGGATTTTATGAGCTATTGGAAACGCGAGATAAAGAAGCAAGCCAAAATACCGATGAACATCCGGGTGACCCGGGTGCCGTATCCGGAGGATCCGTCGGTCGAAATGTTCGACATTCAGGCCGACTGCCAGGCCGGAAACTTTTCCGCCTGCTATGCTTACCCGAAAGGGGCTGCGGACAAATCCCTGCCCGCGCTGGTCACGCTGAACGGGGCCGGAGTGAAAAGCTCGCGGCTGTACTGGGCGGCCTACTGGGCTAAGGACGGGTTGTGCGTCCTCGACTTTAACGTGCACGGGCTGCCGAACGGTCGGCCGGACTCCTATTACCGCCAATTGGAAGACGGCGAATTGCATAACTATTTTTTGTTCGGACGCGACGACCGCAATACGATGTTTTTCCACGAAATGATCATGCGTCTGCTGCGAGCCATCGACGTAATCACCGTCCAACCGCAGTGGGACGGCGAGAACCTGATCGTGCAGGGTTGCAGCCAGGGCGGAGCGCAGGCGATCATCGCCGGAGCCCTCGATCCCCGGGTAGACCTGGTTTGTTCTGAAATTCCGGGGATGTGCGACCATACCGGTATGCTGGTCGGCCGGGTCAGTTGCTGGCCGAAGCTGGTTACGAATACTCCGAACGGGAAACCCGATCCGAAACGACTGGAAGCGGCGCGCTATTACGACCTTGTCAACTTCGCTCGTCACGTAAAGGTTCCCACGTACGTGACGGTAGGCATGATCGATTCGGTGTGTCCGCCGACGACGGTTTATGCGATGTTCAACCAACTGCCGTGCGACAGGCATATTCAGCAGTTGCCTCTGGGACACGTTCAATCCGGAGAGGGCGAGAACAATTCGCGCAGGGCGATGCAGGAATTCCTCCGCAGGAAGCGCGAATAAGGATGCGGTCACTGTAAACCGATCGGAAAGGCACGGAAATTCTCCGCGCCTTTTTCCGTTTTGCCGGCCGCCCGTTCGACGGGGATAATTTTTTGCTATCTTTGAAGTTAAATTTGCGAGACGATTTATGATCAGACTTACTTTTTTAGGAACGGGGACTTCTCAGGGCGTGCCGGTTATTTCGTGCGGCTGCTGGGTCTGCCGTTCCGACGACAGCCGCGACAAACGGTTGAGAACATCGGCCCTCGTGGAAACCGGCCGGACTACCCTGCTAATCGATGCTGGGCCGGATTTCCGGCAGCAGATGCTCCGCGAATCGGTCGGTAAGCTCGACGGCATCCTGCTGACACACGAACACAAAGATCATATAGCCGGGCTGGACGACGTGCGCGCTTTCAATTACGTTACCGGCAAGCCAGTCGATATTTATGCCGAAGAGCGGGTGCAACGGCGGGTGAAACAGGATTTCGACTATGCGTTTTCCGAAAATCCCTACCCGGGGGTTCCCGAGATCCGGCTGCATACGATTCTGCCGGACGCTCCGTTTCGGATCGGCGACGCCGAAATCGTTCCGATCCGCGGCATACATTATAAGTTGCCCGTTTTCGGATTCCGGATCGGCCGGCTCGCCTACCTGACCGACATGAACCGCATCGACGACCGCGAGCTCAAAAAGATCGAAGGAGTGGATACGCTGGTTATCAACGCCCTGCGAAAAGAACATCACCTGTCGCATTTCACGCTGGACGAAGCGTTGCATATCTGTTATCGGGTGTCGCCCCGTGCCGCCTACCTGACCCATATTTCCCACCAAATGGGCCGTCATGCGACCGAGGAAAGGGCATTGCCGGAAGGGGTGCATTTCGCCTACGACGGACTGACGGTCGAGATACCCGATTAACCGCATGGAAAGACTGTTATTGATTACGCCGCCGTTTACCCAGGTCAACTGTCCCTATCCGGCAACGGCTTACCTGAAAGGATACCTGGAACGGAAAGGTTTCCCGGTCGATCAGTTCGACCTGTCGATCGAACTGATCGGCGCGATCTTCACGAAAGAATTCCTGCAACGGCTTTTCGATCGTTATCCCGGCAGCGAGGACGAAAATATTCGGCTGATTTACCGGATGCGGGAGCGCTACACGGCGACCGTGGACGCCGTAACGGATTTTCTGCGGGGAAAGGACGGCACGCTGGCCACCCGGATCTGTACCGGAGAGTATCTGCCGCAAGCCGCCCGGTTTGGGGCCGTCGAGGACCTCGGCGATTATTTCGGAACGCTCGGCACGACCGAATGCGCCCGGTTTCTTTGTACGCTTTACATGCAGGATATCAGCGACTTCATCCGCGCGACGGTTACCGGAAATTTTGAGATCGTCCGTTACGGCGAACGGATTTCGCTGGCAATCGAATCGTTCGCGCAATTGGAGGCCGAACTGGCGCTTCCGCCGAATCCGATCGAAGAACGGATGAACGAATTATTAGGCGAGAGGATCGAAGTCCTGCGACCGTCTTTCGTCGGATTCACGGTGCCGTTTCCAGGTTGCCTGCTCGCCACGTTGCGCTGCGCCCAATTTATCCGCAACCGCTATCCCGGGATCCGGATTATCGTCGGCGGAGGATATCCGACGACCGAACTGCGCAGTATGAGCGACAAAAAGATTTTCGACTACGTCGATTATGTGATTCTGGACGACGGGGAAGCGGCGCTCGAAAGAATCCTCGTTTCCGGAGAGCTGTTGCATACTTATACGAGAGAAGGGTATCACGACGGAGACGAAACGATTACGCACCTGCAACGCGGTTGTCCCGATTTTGCCGACCTGCCGCACGACCGTTACCTGTCGCTGTTGGAGGTGACCAATCCGATGCATCGTCTGTGGAGCGACGGCCGCTGGAACAAAATGATGATCGCGCACGGTTGTTATTGGGGGAAATGTGCGTTCTGCGATACTTCGCTCGATTATATCCGCCGGTACGACAGCGTTCCGGCCGAATGTTTCGTGGACTGGATGGAGCAGGTAATCGCTCAGACGGGCAGTCGCGGTTTCCATTTCGTCGACGAAGCCGCCCCGCCCCGGTTGCTGAAAGAGATTTCGATCGAAATCCTGCGCAGGCGGCTGAACGTCGTCTGGTGGACGAACGTGCGCTTCGAGAAGAGTTTTACCGGCGATCTGTGCCAACTGATGGCCTCAGCGGGTTGCATCGCGGTGTCGGGCGGCCTGGAGGTCGCTTCGAACCGTTTGCTGAAGATGATGAACAAAGGCGTCGATATCGAACAGGCGACCCTTGCCATGCGGAATTTATGCGACGCAGGAATCCTGGTGCACACGTACCTGATGTACGGTTTCCCGACCGAGACACTGCAGGAAAGCGTCGATTCGCTGGAAGTCGTGCGGCAGTTGTTTCGCGCCGAACTGGTGCATTCGGCATTCTGGCACCGTTATGCGATGACCGTCCACAGCCCGAGCGGGCGGAATCCCGAAGAGTACGGAGTCAAACGGCGCAACGCCCATGTGCATCTGTTTGCCAATAACGAAGTGGCGTTCGTCGAAAACCGGGGATACAACATCCGCCAGGTAGGAGAAGCGCTGAATGAAGCGTTGGCGAATTACATGTACGGCAGCGGCATCGACCGGCCGGTGCACAAATGGTTTGCCGGGAAAGTGCCTCCCGCGACGGTGGACGCGACCCTGGTCGCCGACCAACTGATTAAACCCGACGCCGCCAGACTATACAACGAAAAAGCGCGGATAATCTGGATCGGCCTGCCGCCGGAACGCAGCGAAGAAGGGATTGCGCTGTACGGAGCCTCCGGTGCCAAAGTCGTCCGGTTCAAACCGCACGAGACCGCTTTTCTGTTGCGAATCATGTCGCTTGCTGCAGATCTGTCGCAGACCGTTACGTTCGGACAGGCCTCCAAACTTTTCGGTACGTATAGCGACGAATCGTTCGTCGCATTCTACCTGTCGAAAAAGTGGGATATATTGCGCTCGTTCGGACTGCTTCAGGTGTAGATTGCAAACGGCATTTTTTTATATAAAGAATTTGTTTATGTAAAATAGATTAATACGATGAATTTTAAAGATAAAGTAGTAATTATTACCGGGGCGTCGTCCGGAATCGGATATGCGCTGGTTTATGAATTCGCTTCGCACGGCGCAAAAATCGCGCTCGGAGCGAGATCGGAAGGGAAGTTGGCCCGGATCGCCGAAGATTTGGAGACGCGCGGAACAGAAGCCGTTTATGAGGCGACCGACGTGACCCGGGAAGCGGATTGCAGACGGCTGATCGAACGGACGGTCGAACGATTCGGCCGGATCGACATTTTGATCTGTAATGCGGGGATCTCGATGCGCGCGTTGTTCGACGACGTCGACCTGGATGTACTTCGTCAGCTGATGGACGTCAATTTTTGGGGAGCCGTTTACTGCACCAAATATGCCCTACCCTATCTGCAAGCCTCGAAGGGATCGATCGTCGGCGTATCGTCGGTGGCCGGTATCCACGGTTTGCCGGGACGCACGGGCTATTCGGCTTCGAAATACGCGATGACGGGATTTATGGAGACTATCCGTATTGAAAACCTGAAAAAAGGCGTGCACGTAATGATCGCGGCCCCCGGCTTCACGGCGTCGAATGTCCGCTTCTCGGCATTGACGGCCGACGGATCGGCTCAGGGCGAATCTCCGCGCGAGGAAGAGAAGATGATGAGCGCGGCCGAAGTCGCGCACCGGATCGTTCGGGGAATCAGCCGTCGCAAACGCACCCTGTTGATGGAATTCAACGGAAGGGCTACGATGTTGATTAAAAAATTTGCGCCCGGATTGCTGGATAAGCTCTATTACAACCACATGGCCAAAGAGCCGGACTCTCCGTTCAAATGACGGACGGTAGTTATCGACAGGTTGTAAACATTCTGTCGACCGATTTCGATAAAACTACAAACAACAAAAGAGCGCTTATAAACATAAAGCGCTCTTTTGTTTATAGTTTGTCAACTTGTTTTCAACAATGAGAATAGGATCGCGGACAGCCGCGAATCGCATTGTCCGCAACAGCGACAGAAGGTTAACGTTTCAATAACGGTTTCAGGAATTGTCCCGTATAGCTTTTCTTAACGGAGGCGACCTGTTCCGGCGTTCCGGTTGCGATCAGGCGCCCGCCTCCGGAACCGCCCTCCTGGCCGATGTCGATCAGGTAGTCCGAGACCTTGACCACATCCAGGTTATGTTCGATCACAATCACGGTGTTCCCTTTGTCTACCAGCTTGTTCAGTACGTCCAGCAATACGCGCACATCTTCGAAATGAAGCCCGGTAGTCGGCTCGTCCAGAATGTAGAGCGTCCGGCCGGTATCGCGTTTGGCCAGTTCGGTCGACAGCTTGATCCGCTGGCTTTCGCCGCCGGACAGCGTCGTACAGGGCTGGCCGAGCCGCAGGTATCCGAGGCCCACGTCCTGGATTGCTTTCAGTTTCATGTGAATCGACGGGATCGCTTCGAAAAATGCGGCCGCCTGGTTGATCGTCATGTTCAGCACGTCGTCGATGTTCTTCCCTTTATATTTTACTTCGAGCGTCTCGCGGTTGTAGCGGTGTCCGCCGCAGACGTTGCACTTGACGTAGACGTCGGGCAGAAAATTCATCTCGATCGTTTGTACGCCGGCTCCTCGGCAGGCTTCGCAACGGCCCCCTTTCACGTTGAACGAGAAACGTCCGGCTTTGAATCCGCGGATCTGGGCGTCGGGAGTCGATTCGAACAATTTGCGGATATCGCCGAAGACGTTCGAATAGGTCGCCGGATTGCTGCGCGGCGTCCGCCCGATCGGCGATTGGTCGACGACGATCAGTTTGTCGATGTGCTCAATACCCTCGATCCGGTCGTGTTCGAGCGGCTGTTCATAGGAGTTGTAGAGTTCACGGGCAATGGCATACCGCAGCGTGGCGTTTACCAGCGAGGATTTGCCGCTGCCGCTGACCCCCGTCACGCAGATCATCTCGCCGAGCGGAAAATCGACGGTTATATTTTTCAGGTTATTTCCCCTCGCCCCGTGTACCACGATGTGTTTTCCATTCCCCGTGCGGCGTTTTTCGGGCAGTTCGATCCGCCGGCGGCCGGTCAGGTAATCGGCCGTGATTCCGCCGGACTCCATAACCTGTTGCAACGTTCCGGATACCACGACCTCTCCGCCGCGGACACCGGCTCGCGGCCCTACGTCCACGACCCAGTCGGCATTGCGGATCATGTCTTCGTCGTGTTCCACGACAATTACCGAATTCCCCGCGTCGCGCAATGCCTTCAGACTGTTGATCAGTTTGATATTGTCGCGCTGATGCAATCCGATGCTCGGTTCGTCGAGGATATAAAGCACGTTGACCAGTTTCGACCCGATCTGAGTCGCCAGCCGGATCCGCTGGCTCTCCCCGCCGGACAGCGAACGCGAGCTGCGGTTCAGCGACAGGTAGCCCAGTCCGACGTCCAGCAGAAAACGAAGTCGTTCGCGGATCTCTTTCAGAATTTCGTGTGCGATCTGCTCCTGTTTTTTCGAAAGGCGTTTTTCGATGCCTTCCATCCAGAGGGCGAATTCCTCGATACTGAGCGCCGACAATTCGGCGATGTTTTTTCCGTCGATTTTGAAATAGAGCGCTTCCTTGCGTAGCCGGCTGCCTCCGCAGACGCTGCATACGCGCCGGACGACGAATTGTTCCTTCCATTTGTCCCCTTTGCTGGACGCAGAATCGTCGCGCTGCTTCTCTATATAATCCGCTACGCCTTCCCACGAAACCATGTAATTGCCCGTACCGCCCAATTCGCGCGCATCGATTCGCAACGGTTCGCTGTCTCCGTACAACACGGCATTCAACGCCTCCTCGTTCAGCGATTCGATCGGATCGTCGATCGTAAAGTCGTATTTCCGTCCCAGGGCTTCCAATTCGGCGAAAAGCAGGTTGTTGCGGTAGCGCCCCAACGGTTCGACCCCGCCGTCGCGGATCGATTTGCCGCCGTCGGGAACGATCCGCTCCATATCGAACACGGCCTCTTCGCCCAGCCCGTTGCAGTGCGGGCAGGCCCCTTGCGGCGAATTGAACGAAAAAGAGTGCGGAGCCGGCTCGTTGAACGCGATTCCGCTGGTGGGGCACATCAGGTGCCGGCTGTAAAACCGGACGTTGTCGTCGTCGTAATCGTACACCATCATCGTGCCCTTCCCTTGCCGCATCGCCTCCTGCAAGCTTTTCAGCAAACGGCTGCGGACATCCGGTTTCACGACGAGCCGGTCGACGACCAGTTCAACGTAGTGGATCTTATAACGATCGAGTCGCAACCCCGCGAAAATTTCTCGGATTTCGCCGTCGACCCGGGCATACAGATAGCCTTTTTTAGCCAATCCTTCGAACAATTCCCGGTAATGTCCTTTGCGACCGCGCACCAGCGGAGTCAACAAGGCGATTTTCCGACCGTCGAAGTTCCGAAGGATCAGATTGCCGATCTGATCGTCGGTATGGTGTACCATCTTTTCGCCCGTTACCGGAGAATAGGCATCCGACGCGCGGGCGAACAGCAGCCGTAGGAAGTCGTTGATTTCGGTTACCGTTCCGACCGTCGAACGCGGATTTTTGTTCGTAGTCTTTTGCTCGATGGAGATCACGGGACTCAGCCCGGTGATCTTGTCCACATCGGGACGCTCCATCGTTCCGACGAACTGCCGCGCATAGGTCGACAGCGTTTCCAGATAGCGGCGCTGTCCTTCGGCATAGATCGTATCGAAAGCCAGCGACGATTTCCCTGAGCCCGAAAGCCCCGTTATGACGGTCAGCGAATCGCGGGGAATCTCCACATCCACGTTTTTCAGGTTGTGTACCCGCGCTCCGTATATTTTTATCGTATTGTTCTCAGACATTGTATTTTCTTCACGCCCCGCGTCCGGATTAATCGTCGGTACGGAATCCTCCGTTGGGCACCTTGATAACGAAACTGCGGCGCGCTTTATTATCGTAATCGTAATCGCGTATCCAGTGGTTCAGTTCCCGCAACATCTTGTAGGTCGTCCCGTTGCTGCGCGCTACGGCGGACCAGTCGATGGCCGCATTGTCCACGGTGACCTCGTGGTAATCGGTCAACGGTTGATAATAGTCCTCCCGTGCGATCCGGTATCCGTAGGTTTCCGGGTCGGAAGCGATCAGTTTGAAAGCGAGTACCCGGAAAACATACCGCATGGTCTCGTCGGGCAGAAACAGGTCGTAATAGGAATTCACGCCCTGTTTTTCGAGACGCCTGGAGACGCCGGCTATCCCCGCGTTGAACGATGCCGCCGCCAGCGTCCAACTGCCGAGACGGGCTTTCGCATCCGCCAAATACTTGCAGGCGGCTTCGGTCGCCCGTTCGATATGGTAACGTTCGTCGACGCCGCCGGACATGAACAGTCCGGCCGATTTGGCATAAGGAGGCATCAATTGCCACAGTCCGGCGGCCCCGGCTCCGGAACGGACATCCGGATCCAGTCCGCTTTCGGCCATGCAGAGGTATTTGAAATCGTCCGGGATACCGTATTTTTTCAGGATCGGTTCGATCACCGGAAAGTAGCGCGTCGTCGCCAGCAGCGTTTGCGTCGTCCGCGAGTGCAGGTACATCGTCGTCAGCACTTCGCGCAGCAGGCTCTCACGGGTATCGTAATTTCCGAGCGGCACCGGCTCGCCGGCAAAATTCAATTCGCGGGGAAGCGACGGAACGACGACCGGAGCGCACGGATCGGTCGTCGCAGGCATCAGCGGAGGTTGGGCGCAAGCCGCGACGGAAACCGTCAGCAGGAGCGTACAGATAACGTATTTCATAGGTGTTCGATTTCTGATTAATGTACAAAGATACGAAAATATTCGCTACCGGAAGCCCCGGCGAAGCCGCGCAATCCCGATTTAACGGTAACGCCGGCAAGTTTATTGAGCTAAAAAAGATGATATGTGCCGGAAATAACTTATTTTTACGAAAAATAATTTCCATCATGTTGGTAGCAGGTCATTATTATACGCTCAAAGTCAATCGGATTTCGGACTACGGACTCTATCTCGCGGACGAAGACGGGAACGAAGTGCTGTTGCCGAATCGTTACGTATCCGTCGATTACAAACCCGGGATTTCGCTGGAAGTTTTCGTTTACCACGATTCGGAAGACCGGTTGGTGGCTACGACCGAACGCCCGCTGGCGACGGTCGGCCAGACGGCCTGCCTGAAAGTGGTCGATAAAACGGTTCACGGAGCATTTCTGGACTGGGGGCTCCCGGCCAAAGACCTGTTCCTGCCCAACCGGAATCAGTCGTCGCGCCTGGATATCGGGAAAAAGTATCCGGTCTACCTCTATACGGACAACATTACCGGACGCGTCGTTGCGACGACTTACCTGAAAGGATTTATCAACAACGTCGAGCTGACGGTATCCCCGCGCGAGGAAGTCGATATCCTGATAGCCACCGAGACTCCGATCGGATTCCGCGTCGTGATCAACGACCGGCATTGGGGTATGATCTACCGCAACCAGATTTTCCAGCCCGTAGCGGTCGGCGATCGAATGAAAGCTTACATCGTTCGCATTACCGACGACAATCGGGTTGACCTCGCCTTGCAGGGCCAGGGGTACGACGAAGTTAAAAAATCGGCCGAGCGGCTGTTGGAGATCCTGCGTAAAAACGGAAATGCGCTGCCGGTGAATGACGACAGTAAACCCGAAAAGATCCGGCAACTTACTCAGATGAGCAAAAAAACGTTCAAGCGCAGCGCCGGTTACCTGATGAAACAGGGGAAGATCGCCATGGACGGACAACAGATCCGTCTGACCGAATCCGACTGACGGGCGGGTTTACAATAAATCTATTTTAAAAATCGTTAATTATAACGGTATTTTTAGTCCATTTGGATAATTCGGAATTGTCGGAGGCATGACAAATGAACTGGGTCTCGATGCTGTTGCACGCCTTGTTGAATTTGCACACCATAACAGGCTTTTTTCCGTCGTTTCCGGGATTCGGCTTAGACTGCAGCAGTACGTTGTACTTCAGCGTGCGATCGTCATCCCGGACTATAACGGCGCTCGCCATGTCATTACCGGACGGCAAATGATAAATTTCCAAAATGACATATCTTTCCATAACCGCAAAACCGATTTACAACCGGCGCCCCTCCGGTTTTTTGCAACAAAAGAAAAGCGTGGGCCTGTAGACTTATTCAAGCTGATAAGGTTCTGGCAAACCTGCGAATGTTAAATAAGCAACAGCCCACGCTATACTTAACAGTATAGGACGTGAGAGAATTTTGCTTATTCTCCATTCTTTTGAATTTACCAGATTCTATCAACGAGAATAAAGCCTAACACTTTCCGTGTTCAAACAAGCTCGTCGCCCGAAAGCAACGAGACAAAATTAACATTTTTTTCAAACACTCCGTGCAAAATTCCTTTTTTTGGGCTGTTGCTATAATAAAAATAGCACAATCTTTCGAAAAATCCGCTATTTTATATTTATAAGATCATTGTAAATTAAATAAATATTGTCCGATATTTTGTTAAACTGAATCCTCGATTTTCCCGAAACGGCTCTTCCCGCCAGTCAACGGCCTCATTGTATTATTTGTCAGCCGGTTGCCCGGGCGATACCGGATGCTTCCTTTCCGTCGAAAACGAATACGGAAAATCTTCCGGGGCGATTCCCCGCTTTTTATTCGGAACGCGATCCATCTTCACCTGCAATTTACCTCCCCGCAGCAGATTGCCGTGGGTAAGGTGATTTTTCGTATATTTTTCTCCGTTCAGCGACGCGGAACGGATGTAACGGTTCCCGGGGCCGTTCTCCGGCGCCTCGATCGTGAACAACTTCCCGTTTTCGAATCGGAGCACCGCCTTGCGGAACAACGGCGCTCCCATTACATACTGGTCGGTACCCGGACAGACCGGATAAAAACCGAGGGCGGAAAAGACATACCAAGCCGAAGTTTGCCCGTTATCCTCGTCTCCGCAGTAGCCGTCCGCCCGGCTGTTGTACAAACGGTTCATCACCTCGCGGAGCCAGTACTGCGCCTTCCACGGCTGGCCGGCATAATCGTACAGGTAGATCATGTGCTGCACCGGCTGATTGCCGTGAGCGTAGTTTCCCATATTCATCACCTGCATCTCCCGGATCTCGTGGATAATTCCGCCGTAATAGCTGTCGTCGAACAGCGGCGGAACGTTGAATACCGAATCCAGCATCTGCACGAAACCGTCCGGACCGCCCATCAGATCGACCAACCCCTGCGGGTCGTGAAAAACGCTCCAGGTATAGTGCCAACTGTTCCCTTCCGTGAAAGCGTCGCCCCACTTCAGCGGCGAGAACGGGCTCATAAACGCCCCGTTGCGGTTGCGGCCGCGCATCAGACGGGTCTCCGGATCGAACAGGTTCCGGTAATTCATCGCCCGCTTCTCGTACAACTCGACTTCTGACCGGGGCTTTCCCAATGCTGCGGCCAGTCGCGAAATGCACCAGTCGTCGTAAGCATATTCAAGCGTGCGCGCGGCGCTTTCATTGATTTTGACATCGTAGGGAACGTATCCCAGGCGGTTGTAATATTCGTATCCGAGGCGTCCGGTAGAAGACACTTTCGGATGAACGGCCTGCGTGCCATGCACCAACCCTTCGTACAGCATTTCCGCATCCCCGACCTTCACGCCTTTGAGGTAAGCGTCCGTTAGTACGGAAGCCGAATTGTTCCCCACCATGCAGCCGCGGTGACCGGGACTCGCCCACTCCGGGAAAAAACCGCTCTCGCGGTAGGTGTTCAGCAATCCTTCCTGCATCTCCCGGCTCTGCGACGGATACATCAGGTTCAGCAGCGGAAACAGGCTGCGGAACGTATCCCAAAAACCGGTATCCGTGTACAGGTAGCCGGGCAACACCTTCCCGTTGTACGGACTGTAATGAACGACCGTTCCCCGCGCGTCGATCTCGTAAAATTTCCGCGGAAACAGCAGCGACCGGTACAGGCAGGAATAGAACGTGCTCAGTTGGTCGTCGCTGCCGCCCTCTACGTATATGCGGCTCATCGCTTCGTTCCAGGCCGATTTCCCCTGCGCGACGATCCGGTCGAACGAGTTACGGCCGAGTTCCTGCAGGTTCAGCTGCGCTTGCTCGAAACTGATAAAAGAAGAGGCTACCCGCGCATGCACGACCTCTCCGCGCCGGGTGCCGAATCCGATGACGGCTCCCGTATGATCACCGGTTTGCTCCGAAGCATCGGTCATCGAACCGTTGACGACCGTTTTGCAGAACGTGAAAGGCTTGTCGAAAACGATAACAAAGTAGTTCTTGAAATTTTTCGGAACGCCGCCGCTGTTGCGGGTCGTATAGCCGATGATCTTGTTCTCCTCGGGAATGACGCGCACGAAGGAACCCCGGTCGAAAGCATCGACGACTACGTACGAGTCCCCTTTCGGAAACGTAAAACGGAACATGGCGGCCCGGTCGGTCGGGGTGATTTCCGTCGTTACGTCGTAATCCGCCAGATAAACGCTATAATAGTACGGCTTGGCCGTTTCGGCTTTGTGCGAAAACCAGCTTGCCCGTTTGTTCTCATCGAATTCGGGGCGGCCGGTCAGGGGCATCAGCGAGAACTGTCCGTAATCGTTGATCCACGGACTGGGCTGGTGCGTCTGTTTGAATCCCCGGATCTTATCGGCCGTGTAAACATAAATCCAGCCGTTTCCCATTTTGCCGGTCTGGGGCGTCCAGAAGTTCATGCCCCACGGCCTGGCGATCGCCGGATAGGTATTGCCGGTCGACAGTTCGTAAGTAGACTGCGTTCCGATCAGCGGATTGGCGTATTCTACCGGATCGAAAGCGCGCTCCTCGCCACGGGTGTGCATCGTAACAAGCACGGCCGTCGCCGTGAGGCACAATATCTTCGTTATCTTCATATCGTTATTACTTTTTGTCCGGCACGGAAAACGTCGCCGTGGCGCAGTCCGTCCGGCTCATCAATCTCGTCTTTGAATACGCCGTCGGCATTCGCTTCGCGCACGATAGTTTCTTTTTCGTACCGGAGCGCTACGTACTCCGGTCTGCTGCCGGTATCAAATATAGGATATTTTTCCGAAATAACACAATCGAACACGGCCGACTGTCGTTCGAAATCTTTCTGCCTTTTTACGGAACGGCTCGTTTTACGCCCTTTAAAAACGAAAACGGATCGCGGATTCGGCCGGTACGGAACATAATTTGCACAGGCGTACCGAAAACGACTCGATGCAAAAAGGAAGACAGGAAGCGTTTAGCGGCGGGGTGCTGTTTGCGAGCGCCGTTGCCTTCCGGATGCGGGAACGCGCCCTGATCCGGTCGCCGTGACGCTGAACAACGGCAGGAAAAAAGCGCTCTACCAACTCAGTATCGCGGCGATCTTCGTCCATATCGCGGTCTCGATCGGCTGCTACGTCGTCGTAGCGACCGCCTGGGCGGTTCCGGCGAAAAAACTGGAACGGTCGATTGAAAAATAATGTTACCGAATCGCCCTTTCGCAAACGAAGCGAATCTAAAATCGTCCGTCGAACGGAATACGTAAAAAGGACGCTGAAAAGCGTCCTTTTTATGACCGTGAGCTGTTTACGAGACTTGAACTCGTGACCTCTTCCTTACCAAGGAAGTGCTCTACCACTGAGCTAAAACAGCAATATTTCATATCGAAACCTCGGGTGCGGCACCTTTGGTTTTGCGGGGACAAAAGTAATATTTATTTTTAAAATACCAAAACTTAGCCCGAATTATGTACGAAGAAATTCGATTACCGCCGACATTGCCGTTCTTTCCGGAGCGGAACGCTGAGCCCGAAGTACAGATTGGCCGCGGAAGCTTTGATCGGAATGAACTGCGGATTCACCTTGGTAAACATATAATCGCTGCCGACAAAGAAGTTGATCCACGACGGGCTGAAGTTAAGCGCGAAACCGAACGTCTTGAAAGCGCTGTGAACGAACGAATAGCTGACCGTCGCGGCGAACCAGTCGATCGGACGATAATTGACCGAAGCGGTCAGTTCGGTATAGATTTTCGGCTTGTAGATGCGGGTGCTGGAAAGCAGGCCGAAGCCGACCCGGTTCTGCGCTACGGAATACTCGGCGCCCACGTTGATCGTACTGCGCAGCAATGTAGTGCGACTCCGCGAAGGGGTCTCCGAAAAATGAAACAGGTTTTGCAGGTTGCCGGTCAGGTCGTCCATCTGGTCGCTCATCGAGTTGTCCGGCTGATCGTCTCCGATCGGCAGGTCGAAACCGTCGAAATCGAAATCGCCCTTTGCCGCGCCGTTGACCGTCGAGCGTTTGCTCCACGTAATGAATCCGAAATCGATCACCGCTCCGGAAACCGTAAAATTGTCCAGTACTTTAAAGGTCGCTCCGAAATCGATGGCGCTTCCGTAACCGGCCGCTCCGGGCGAATGATAGTCGAACCCGTCGATGTATTCCCGGTCGTTCTTGTCGGTGCTGAATTTCGGGCGCAGCCCCTGTACCGAAGCGGACATATACCCTTCCGAAGTAATCCGCCATGCGTCCCCGTTCATAACGGCGTGCAGATTATTGAAATAGACGTCCGCATTGCCGGCTCCGACCAAGAACTTATATTTTCCGCCGATCGTCCAACGACCGTTCAGCGGGTGCGAGTATCCGACCGATACGTCTACGTAAAAGTCGGCATATACGTGCAGTTTCTTGATATCGTAAGTCGTTCCTTCCGGCCCCGAGCCGTATTTCATGAATTCGAACAGCGATTTGGGAACGTTGCCGCTGACGGTTCCCTTGACTCCGATACCGATCGTCCAGAAACCGTGCCCGGAAAACCAGCCGGCCGAAACGATCTCGGTCGCTATGTCGGCATTCAACTGGTTGTTCGTCTTAAGTCTGCGCAGGAAAGATTCAGCAGGAACCGACGGGTCCATAAAAGTCACCAGGCGTCCGTCTGTCCGGTAAAACAGATCGCCCAGAGCCATGCCGTTCGAGGCGTACATCGCCGAAACGGAACCCGCGGCCGGGATGGCAACGAATCCCCGGACCGGACGGAAGGCCGGATTCATCGAGGTTCTCAGCGTAGCCTTGTCCATAAAATATGCGGTGCGCAGTTGCTGTGCCGCAGCCGTCAGAAAACCGCACGACAAGCAGGCGAGCAATAGGAATTTCTTCATAATCGGGTCGGGAGTTTATAACCTCTTTCGGTTGTCTTATTCGTTGGTGGTGATATTGATTCCTCCGCTCTTGCGAAGTTTCAGCGTCAGCTTGGCCTGCTGATCCGGTCGCAGGTGCCGTCC
Source organism: Candidatus Alistipes pullistercoris (assembly GCF_027665465.1). Taxonomy (NCBI): domain Bacteria; kingdom Pseudomonadati; phylum Bacteroidota; class Bacteroidia; order Bacteroidales; family Rikenellaceae; genus Alistipes; species Candidatus Alistipes pullistercoris. Next base: position 58,944 of record NZ_JAQDED010000008.1, read on the forward strand.
GGCCAGCGCGTCGTCGCAATAAGCTTCGAGCCGGATGCGGAGGTTACGGGCATTTTTCATTTTAGGCATGTCCGCTTCTGTAATGACGAACGATACATCGCTGACTTCGCCGTCGGTTCCCAGACCGCCGCCCTTGACCTTTTGCGGCTCGAAATCGATTCCGACCGGAACGTCCGCCGCATCCGTAACGATCAGGTTCATATCGAAATTCAGCGGCAGGGAGTTGGTCACACGACCGTAAATTTCGGCCGAGCCGCCGGAAAACAGGTAATCGATCAGATCCGCGTCGAATACTTCGTCGACCGTCTGATCGGTCTGTCCTCGGAAATCGGCGGCGGGAGCGAGCGGAATCTCGGCCGTGTAGGCGATCCGGGCGAAAGCGTCTTTCGGATAGAAGCAGGCGCGCGAATCGGTCAAGTCGGTATCCGTGCGTACCTCCGTACGAATCGCTATATCGTCCGGAGAGATCCGGATCAGATCGTTGACCGGACATGCCGTGAATGTATATTCCGCCGGAACGTCACGGTCGGAAGCGCCGAGCCAGATGTTGCTGACGGCGGTTTGTCCGTAAGCGCCGGGAGCATTCATCGTGATGCGGTCGACCGTAACCGACTCCGTAGCGCCGGAGCGATCGTTGACCGAAGTCATCGCGAACGATGCCCGTAGCGGGATCCCGATGTTGCTCTGCGCCGTCAGCCGGATGCGCGGATCGGCAAAGCTCAGCACGTTGTCGTCGCCGTCGAACAGGTCGTCGAGTCCTTCGGTCGCGATATCAACCTGTCCCGCCGTAAAATTATCGTCGATCAATCCGTAAATCACCCGGAAGTCGGGCGACGAGATCCCCCCTGAAATTCGGAGCCCGGGACTCCCCGAAACGGACAGCGAAGAACCCTTTTTGATCCGGAGCGAAGCGTTATACGCGATCCGGTCGTCCGCGCCGACGACCGCTTTTTGCAACAGGAGGCGTACCGTTTTCTGGCTGCCGGCCAGTTCCCGCATCGGGATCGTACAAGTATATTCGGAACCGGTGAAACTGCCATCCTGCCCGGTTTCGGCAGCCAGGCGGTATCCTTCCGGGAAAGATGCGCGGAACACCATTTCGGCATCTCCGCCGTCGAGCCGAAGGTTGTCGACGGAAAGTTCCAGTCCGAGGCGCGACGCCCCGTTGCGGTTATCGAACAGAACGGAATCGAGCCGGGCGATATCGTCCGTCGTCAGGTTGAGTTCGACGGCGGATTCGCCGAGTTCGATCTCGGCATCCTCCGGATAATCGTGGGGATGTTTTCCCGGGACGAGCGGAATGTCGAGCCGGGATTCCGGAAATTCGGAATCCCCGAAACCCACTCCGCCGGGCATATCCACGTCGATCCCGCCGGAATACCGCGCCACGTAATTTCCGGCGTCGTCGATCGTGATCTCGTCGTTATCCCCGACGTTGATAATATCTCCCGCAGAAATAACTCCCGTCCCGAGCGGCAGGGTCAGGTCGTTTCCGATCGTAATATCGTCCGTATCCAGATCGGACAGATCGTATTGCTTGTCGATACACGAATATTGCCCCGCGAAAATTGCAAGAACAGCAATTCTGCAGGCTCTTCGTAGTATATTTACCATGTCGTTCGGGATTAGCGTATGTAACAGGATACGAAAAAACCGCTCTATGAGCGGCCCTGTGAAATCAGAGCGGAAGACGAGATTCGAACCCGCGACCCTTAGCTTGGAAGGCTAATGCTCTACCGACTGAGCTACTTCCGCAAAATCATGCCGGTATACACCGGATTACGTGTGGGCGGAGATGGATTCGAACCACCGAAGTCGAAAGACAGCAGATTTACAGTCTGCCCCATTTGGCCACTCTGGTATCCGCCCGTTTTATAAGAACCGTTTCGAAAAACCGCCGCCGTTTTCCCAGCCCGGCGGGCACAAAAGTAAAAACGATTTTTGAATTCTGCAACGACCATACGCTGTTTATCGAACTTTTATACGTATTTTATCGTTTCGCAGCACGTTTCGCCGCATCTATAAATCTTGCAATAAGCCATTTAGGCACCTAATCGCATTCCCGGACAAAATGAAATCCGGAAATCCGCGCCGAAGCGGATTTCCGGATTCCGGAGGTCGTGTCGATAAATGCGTTATATTTGTACCTGTCAAAAATCGCAGACATGATTTATCGAAGCAAGGCCCCGCTACGAATCGGCTTCGCCGGCGGAGGAACGGATGTCAGTCCCTATTCGGATATTTACGGCGGAGCCGTCCTGAACGCGACGATCTCCCTCTATGCTCGCGCCAGCATCGAACCGCTGTCCGAACGGAAAATCGTCTTGCAGACGCTCGATCAGGGACTCGCCTCTGAATACGGCCTGCACGGGGATCTGCCGATCGACGGAAATATGGATCTGCTGAAAGCCGTCTGCAATCATTTCCGCAGCCGTCACCGGATCGACGGGGGATTCCGCTTGTGCACCTATGTGGACGCTCCGGCCGGATCGGGACTCGGATCGTCGTCGACGCTGGCGGTAGCCATTGCCGGTGCATTCGTAGAGTGGCTCAGGCTGCCGTTGGGCAGTTACGATATCGCCAGTCTGGCCTACCGGATCGAACGGGGCGAACTGGGGATGGCCGGCGGAAAGCAGGATCAGTACGCCGCCACGTTCGGAGGCTTCAATTACATGGAATTTTTCAAGGACGATAAAGTGATCGTCAATCCGCTCCGGGTGGACAAGGCTTGCACTAACGAACTGGAGAATAATCTGTTACTTTTTTACACATCGCAAAGCAGGATCTCCGCCAGAATCATCGAAGAGCAGCAGCGCAACGTGACGAACAACGACAGGGACTCCGTCGGGGCGATGCATGTCATCAAAGAGCAGGCGACCGAAATGAAGGAAGCGCTGCTGACCGGACGGATCGACCGGATCGGGGAGTTGCTGCACGAAGGGTTCGTCTACAAAAAAAAGATGGCCTCTTCGATATCGAACCCGCTGATCGACCGGATCTACGAAACGGCGCTCGAAGCCGGCGCGCTGGGCGGCAAGGTACTCGGAGCCGGCGGCGGCGGGTTCATGGTCTTCTATTGCCCGGATTTCAAGCGCTACCAGGTCATGCAGTCGCTCGCCCCGTTCAACGGGATTTTCAAAACTTATCAATTCGTAAACGACGGTTTATTTACATGGAGTATATGAGTATGGAACAACGCGAAGGAATCGTACTGGCGGGAGGCCTCGGAACGCGCCTGCGCAGCGTGGTCAGCGATCTGCCCAAATGCATGGCGCCCGTGGCGGGACGTCCTTTTTTGTACTATTTGTTAAAATATATGGAAGTCCGGCGCTTTACGCGCGTGGTACTCGCCCTCGGCTACATGCACGAATCGGTGCAGCGGTGGCTCGCCGGCGAAAAATGGGATTTTGAGATACGCTGCTCGCTGGAGGAAACTCCTCTGGGAACGGGCGGAGCCGTCCGGCAGGCGCTGAGCCGGACGGACGGAGACGAAGTCTATATCCTGAACGGGGACACGTTCTTCGACGTCGATACGGACGAAATGGCCCGCGTACACCGGGCGAGCGGAGCCGCCGCGACGATCGCGCTGAAACCGATGACCGATTTCTCGCGTTACGGCGTAGTCGAAACCGATCCGCAGGGGAGGATCGTCGCGTTCCGCGAAAAAAAATACTGCCCGCGCGGACAGATCAACGGCGGCGTCTACCTGGTCGACAAAAAATCGGGACTGCTGGACTTCCCGTCCGAACGGTTCTCGTTCGAAACGGATATTTTGCAGCAACGGGTGCGGGATTGTCTGCTCACCGGATATGCGAGCGACGGTTATTTCATCGACATCGGCATTCCTGAAGATTACGAAAAAGCCGATACGGATTTCAAAACGCTGTTTCCGCGATGACCGTGCAAACCGCTTTCGACACGCTGTTTCTGGATAGGGACGGGGTCATCAACGTACTGCGTCCGCACGATTACGTCAAATCGTGGGACGAATTCGAATTTACCGATGGAGCGATCGAAGCGCTGAGGATGCTGAGTCCGCTTTTCCGGCATATCGTCGTCGTCACCAATCAGCGCGGCGTCGGGAAAGGAGTGATGACCGAAGAGGCCCTGCGAACGATCCACCGGAGAATGATCGAAGCGGTCGCCGCCGGCGGAGGCCGGATCGACGCCGTTTACTACTGTGCCGACCGGAACGAAGACAGCCCGAACCGGAAGCCGAATACCGGTATGGCCCTGCAAGCCCGCAGGGACTTTCCGGACATCGATTTTTCGAAGACCATACTGGTCGGCGACAGCGGCAGCGACATGGAGTTCGGCCGGAGAATCGGAGCCCGAACGGTGCTGATACATCCGGACGATCCCTCCGCGGCGTTCGGATCCTTGTACGATTTTTCGCTGCGGTACTGCGAAGAACACGGTTCTGGAGTTTAAAAAACGCGAAACCGCTCGGATCATACCGCAGCCGAATCTCTCCTGCGGTCGAATTACGGAGAAGCAGATATTCCGAACGAGCAAAAACATTGTCGATCCGGATCTTATGCGTACATTTGTTCCGTAAACGAATCCGATCCATAACAGCCCCTTTGCATGAAACCGATCCTGAAGACTCTTTTGATCCTGTTCGCGTTATCGCTGCCGACGCAGCGGCTCGACGCCCAGATCTACGCGAAACTGAACGGCCTTTACGCCTTGGTGGGCGTTATCAATCCGGCCGTGGAGTTCACCGTTTCTCCGAAATCGACTTTCCAGACCGAAATCGTTTTTTCTCCCTGGAAATACGTCAACGACCACGGTGTCGACAAGCCGATGAAATTCGGAATTCTCATGACCGAATACCGCCGCTATTTCAAGCAACACAACCGGGGCTGGTATCTCGGCGCCAACATGGGCATGATGGGATTCAAAATGTCGAAACCGCAGTTTTCGGACGGCTGGTTCCTCGAAAACCGGTACAGCAAAGGGTACGGGATGATGATCGGTATCTGCGGCGGCTTCGAATACCAGTTCGCCGACCGTTGGCTGCTGGACGCCTATTTCGGATGGTCATACATGCTAAGCTGGTACAACGGTTATAGCCTCGACGGCACGATCGACCTGTATCCCCACCGTCCCGTACAACTCGAAAAGCCCGATCCGTTCAATGGCTCGCACGAGTGGCTGCCGAACAAGATCGGGGTGTCGATCGGATTCATGATCTTCAACCCGGCGCGCCGGGGACGCACGGGAAGTTCCTGCGCCGTAAGATAGTTATTCCGTTTTCGGCTTTCTGAACCGGAATCCGTTGATCAAACCGGATATCCCGTAAACCATGCTGGTAATGCCGAACAGAATGAACGCCGTTTCGGCGACGCTGAACGGGTCGAACAGGATGACGATTCCGCAGATCAGGATCAGTACCGGCACCACGTAGAAGAAACCGGGCACCTGCGTCCACCGGCGGGCCGAAGCCAGCGATGCGATTTGCTGAATCCCGGCTATCACCAGCAGCGCTCCGAGCACATACATCAGGATGTTGACGAAAAAGGCGGGCATCACGATCAGCCACAGCCCGAACAGCGCGCTTCCGGCGCCTTCGATCGGGAACGCCGCATCGGGATAACGTTCTTTATCGCGCATCAGATAACCGATCATCGCGATCAGGCCCGGCACCAGGAACAGCACGCCGATTACGATGACCAGATAATTGATCGTGGCGGCCGGCCACAAAACCAGAATCAGTCCCAGCACGATGGCGAAGACACTCCGCAAGGCCGGATTATTGACGACTTTCATAATTTTTTCGGTTTTATCAGATTGTTGAAACGAATATACTGCCAATCATGGAGATAATCAAGGGATCGGTCGGTTTTTCGTATCAATAGATCGGTTTTTTACAAAAATGTTTTTGATTTTTTAAAACTATTCCTACCTTTGAACCGTAAACAGAAACGAAAATGAAAGCATTCCGTTTGAATAATTGGTGGTGGTGCATCCTACAACTTCCTCAGTCGTAAGGTTGCGGACTCGCGTATCTGTTCAAAACGAAACCAAAGATAACAAAGAGCCCTGTCGTACTTACGACAGGGCTCTTTCCGTATGACGACTAAAACAAAATCATAAAAACGAAACCGATGAAAACATTTCAAGTAGACGAAAACGGCTATTACGGCAGGTTCGGCGGGGCTTACGTTCCCGAAATTCTTTACCGATGCGTAAAAAACCTGCAAGACAACTACCTGACCGTTATGCAGTCGGAAGCGTTCCGCCGCGAATTCGATCAACTGCTGCGCGACTATGTCGGTCGCCCTTCCCCGCTCTATTTCGCACGGCGCCTGTCCGAACGGTACGGCTGCAGGATCTACCTCAAACGCGAAGACCTGAACCATACCGGAGCGCACAAGATCAACAATACGATCGGACAGATTCTGATCGCGCAACAGATGGGCAAAACCCGTATCATCGCCGAAACGGGCGCAGGGCAGCACGGTGTGGCTACCGCTACGGTCTGCGCGCTGAAAAACATGCGGTGCATCGTCTACATGGGCAAGACCGACGTAGAACGTCAGCACACGAATGTGCAGAAAATGAAAATGCTGGGCGCCGAAGTGCGCCCGGTCACTTCGGGCAACATGACGCTGAAGGACGCCACGAACGAGGCAATCCGCGACTGGTGCTGTCACCCGACCGACACGCACTACATCATCGGCTCGACGGTCGGCCCTCACCCTTACCCCGATATGGTGGCCCGGCTACAATCGGTCATCAGCGAGGAGATCCGCAAACAACTGCAGCAGCAGGAATGCCGCGACTATCCGGACTACCTGATAGCCTGTGTCGGCGGCGGCAGCAATGCGGCCGGAACGATTTACCACTACATCGACGACCGGCGCGTGAAGATCGTACTGGCCGAGGCCGGTGGAAAAGGCGTCGACTCGGGATTGTCGGCTGCAACCATTCATTTAGGCGAAGAGGGTATTATTCATGGGGCCAGAACACTGGTCATGCAGAACGAGGACGGACAGATCGAAGAGCCCTACTCGATCTCGGCCGGATTGGATTATCCGGGCATCGGTCCGGTTCACGCGAACCTCGCCGCGCAAAAGCGGGCGACCGTGCTGGCTGTCGACGACGACGAAGCGCTGTATGCCGCATTCGAACTGACGCGTCTGGAAGGTATCATCCCGGCCCTGGAATCGGCCCACGCGCTGGGCGCGCTGCCGAAAATGCATTTCAAACCGGAAGACGTCGTCGTGTTGACCGTATCCGGCCGGGGCGACAAAGATATCGAAACCTATATCAAACAAATGAAAAACGATGAAAATATTTCGTTATAAAACCGCCTGCAAGCAGGTTCTGGGGGATCTGCATACGCCGGTAAGCATCTACCTGAAAGTCCGCGACATCTATCCGCAGTCGGCCCTGCTGGAGAGTTCCGATTTCCATGCCGGCGAAAATTCGCTCTCTTATATCGCGCTGTGTCCGCTGGCCAGCTTCGACGTGAACGGCGATGTTTGTACGATGTCTTTCCCCGACCGCACGGTATTCCGCGAGCCGGTCGGCGAATCGTTCTCCGTGACCGACGCGCTGAACGCATTCCTGAAAAAATTCCGGATCGAAGGCGAACAGGCCGAACGCTGCGGCCTGTTCGGATACACGGCATTCGACGCCGTCAAATACTTCGAGAAGATCCCGGTGATCGAAAGCCACGACGCGCAGAACGATGCGCCGGACATAATGTATATCCTTTATAAATACTTATTAGTATTCAATCATTTCAAGAATGAATTGACGTTGATCGAGCTACTCTCGGACGGCGAAAATACGCGTCTGCACGAAATCGAAAGCGTGATCGGCAACCGCAATTTCGCTTCCTACGACTTCTCGTTGCGAGGGAAAGAATACAGCACGATCACCGACGAGCAATACCGGGAATTCGTTCGTAGGGGAGTCGCCCACTGCCGCCGCGGAGACGTTTTCCAGATCGTACTGTCGCGGCGATTCGTGCAGCCGTATGCCGGGGACGACTTCAAAGTCTACCGCGCGCTGCGCAGCGTCAACCCGTCGCCCTACCTTTTCTATTTCAATTTCGGAGGGTTTCGCATTTTCGGATCGTCGCCGGAAACCCACTGCAAAGTGCAGAACGGCCGCGCCAGTATCGATCCGATCGCCGGTACGACCCGGCGCACCGGCGACGCGCTGAAAGACAAGCAACTGGCCGACGCGCTGCTGCGGGATCCGAAGGAGAACGCCGAACACGTGATGCTCGTCGATCTCGCCCGCAACGACCTGAGCCGCAACGCCGTAAACGTGAAAGTAGATTTCTATAAGGAGCCGCAATATTACAGCCACGTGATCCATCTGGTTTCGCGCGTCAGCGGCGTGATCGAACCGGACAGCAACCCGGTTCAAACATTCGTCGACACCTTCCCCGCCGGCACGCTGAGCGGCGCGCCGAAAGTCCGCGCCATGCAGTTGATCTCCGAGATCGAACCGCACAGCCGGGGCGCCTACGGCGGCTGCATCGGATTTATCGGACTGGACGGCAACTTGAACCAGGCGATCACGATCCGCACGTTGGTCAGCCGCAACAACGAACTATGGTATCAGGCCGGAGCCGGGATCGTCGCACAGAGTATCCCGGAAAACGAGCTGCAGGAGGTGAATAACAAACTCCGCGCGCTGAAAAATGCGATCGATATCGCCGTCAACCTTAAAAACTAATGTCATGAAAATACTTTTGTTCGACAATTACGACTCGTTTACTTACAACCTGTTGCATATCCTGAAAGAGTTCGGCGCGGACACGGAGGTTTTCCGCAACGACCGGATTACGCTCGATGAGGTCGCGCGATTCGACAAGATCATCCTATCGCCGGGACCCGGCATTCCGCAGGAGGCCGGCATCCTGCTGCCGCTGATCGAACGTTATGCCGCCGAAAAAAGCATCCTCGGGGTCTGCCTCGGCGAGCAGGCGATCGGCCAGGCATTCGGCGGGACGCTCGAAAACCTCGAAAACGTCTATCACGGAGTGCAGACCCCGATCAGGCTGCTGGCCGCCGATTATATCTTCGACGGACTGGAATCGGAAATGCAGGTAGGACGCTACCACTCGTGGGTCGTACGACGCGACACGCTGCCGGACTGTCTCGAAGTGACGGCCGAAGACGCCGACGGACGGATCATGGGATTGCGCCACACACGCTACGACGTGCACGGCGTGCAGTTTCACCCCGAATCGGTGCTTACGCCGCGGGGCTGTGCGATCATCGAAAATTTCATTCGTAATTAATCATCTGATATAAAGCCATGAAAGAGATCCTATATAAACTTTTCGAACACCAATATCTGGGACGAAAAGAAGCGCGGGAGATCCTGCAGGGAATCACGCAGGGCAAATACAACGACGCGCAGATCGCCTCGTTGATTACGGTATTTCTAATGCGCAGTATTTCGGTCGAGGAACTGATCGGATTCCGCGAAGCGTTGCTGGAAATGCGGATTCCGGTCGACCTGAACGAATTCGGGCCGATCGACATCGTCGGAACCGGCGGCGACGGCAAGAATACGTTCAACGTTTCGACCTGCGCCTGTTTCGTCGTGGCGGGAGCCGGCTATCCGGTCGTCAAACACGGCAATTACGGCGCGACATCGGTCAGCGGAGCGAGCAACGTGATGGAACAGCACGGCGTGAAATTTACGGCCGATAACGATTCCCTGCGTCGGTCGCTCGAACGGTGCAACATCGCTTACCTGCACGCCCCGCTGTTCAATCGGGCGCTGAAAGCCGTCGCCCCGATCCGCAAGGCGCTCGGCGTTCGCACCTTTTTCAACATGCTGGGCCCGTTAGTCAACCCGGTGATGCCGACATACCAGTTGCTCGGAGTCTACAACCTGCCGTTGCTGCGCCTGTACAATTACACGTATCAGGAGAGCGGGACGCAATTCGCCGTCGTGCACAGCCTCGACGGATACGACGAGATTTCGCTGACGTCGGATTTCAAAGTGGCCATGCCGGACAGCGAAAAGCTCTATTCGCCCGAAGAACTCGGATTCGCTCGCTGTCGGGAAGCCGACCTGTACGGCGGCGACACTCCGGAAGAAGCCGCCGCCATTTTCGATCGGGTATTACAGGGCACGGCTACGCCGGCGCAGTCCAATTGCGTAATTGCAAACGCGGCCTTCGCGATCCGGGTAATGCGTCCCGAAAAGTCGATCGATACCTGCATAGCCGAAGCCCGCGAGTCGCTCGCGGCGGGAAAAGCCCTGCATACATTCGAAAAATTCGTCGAACTGAACAGCTAATACGATGAAAGACATCTTACAGGAGATTATTGCAGCCAAACGGATTGCCGTGGAACAACTCAAACGGACGGCCGACCGGAGCGCATTGGAACGTAAAATAGACGAGAACCGTTCGCACAGGTCGATGCGCGAAGCGCTCGCGGCATCGACCTCGGGCATCATCGCCGAATTCAAACGGCGGTCCCCGTCGAAAGGATGGATTAACCGGGAGGCCGATGTCCGCACGGTCGCGTCCGATTACCAGGCCAACGGAGCCGCCGCCCTGTCGATCCTAACCGATACGCCCTATTTCGGAGGTTCGGCCGAAGACCTGATCGCAGCCCGTCCGCAGATCGACATTCCGATTCTGCGTAAGGATTTTACGATCGACGAATTTCAGCTTTACGAGAGCCGGGCGATCGGGGCCGACGCGGTATTGCTGATCGCAGCGGCGCTACCGCTCGCCCGTTGCCGGGAACTGGCGGCGACAGCGCATCGGCTAGGACTGGAAGTATTACTTGAGATACACAGCGAAAAGGAGCTGGATTACATCTCGGACGAAGTCGATATGATCGGCGTCAACAACCGCAATTTAGGTACGTTCGACACTCGCGTCGGGAACTCGTTCCGGCTGGCAGGACAGCTACCGCAAGACCGGCTGTTGGTGTCCGAAAGCGGAATTTCGGATCCGGAAACCGTGAAGAAACTGCGCGAAGCGGGTTTCCGGGGCTTCCTGATCGGCGAGAATTTCATGAAAACTGCCGACCCCGGATACGGACTCGACACATTTATTAAAACTTTAAATCTATAAAACCATGATCTTTAAGGTGTGCGGAATGCGCGATCCGGAAAATATCCGGCGGATCGACCTAAGCGGGGCCGACTGGATGGGATTCGTTTTTTATCCCCCGTCGCCGCGTCGGGTGGAAAGCCTGCCCGCATTCATGCCGGAATACGCCCGGCGGGTCGGAGTTTTCGTTGACGAGCCCGTGGAAAATATTCAGGTACGCGCAAAGGAGTTCGGACTGAATTACCTGCAACTGCACGGTTCGGAATCGCCCGACGACTGCCTCCGACTGCAAGATCGGGGACTCCGTGTTATCAAAGCGTTCCGGATCGGGACGGCGGGCGACCTCGAAGCGACCGCCGCTTACGAAGCCGCCTGTTCCTACTTCCTTTTCGATACGAAAACCCCGGCCTACGGCGGTTCCGGAAAAACTTTCGACTGGACGGTACTCGACGCTTACCGCGGCCAAACGCCGTTCCTGCTCAGCGGCGGCATCGGCCCGGAACACGTCCGGGCTTTGAAGGCGTTCCGTCACGACCGGCTGGTCGGATACGACCTAAACAGCCGATTCGAACAGGCTCCGGGTATCAAAGACGTCGAAAAAATAACGCGATTTATTCAGGATATGAAATGTAAAAAATAAGAAAACATGAACAGAATCAATCGACTTTTCAGCCATGCGGATAAAAAACTGTTATCCGTCTATTTTTGCGCCGGCTACCCTACCGCCGACAGCACCGCCGGGATTATCCGCGCCCTCGAAAACAGGGGAATCGACCTGATCGAAATCGGCATCCCGTTCAGCGATCCGATGGCCGACGGAGAAGTGATCCAGCACGCAGCCACGCAGGCTCTTCGGAACGGCATGAGCCTGAAACGATTGTTCGGGCAGCTTTCGGACATCCGGAAAACCGTCGAAATCCCGTTGATCCTGATGGGTTATCTGAACCCGGTGCTTCGGTTCGGGTTCGAAAACTTTTGCCGGAAATGCGTCGAATGCGGCATCGACGGATGCATCATCCCCGACCTGCCGTTCCAGGAGTATCAGCAGCATTACCGCAGCATCGCCGAACGCTACGGCCTCAAAGTGATCATGTTGATCACACCGGAGACCAGCGACGAACGTATCCGGCTGATCGACAGCAATACGGACGGCTTCATCTACATGGTTTCATCGAGCGCCACGACCGGAGCGCAACAGGACTTCGACGCCCGGAAACAGGATTATTTCCGCCGGATCGACGCAATGCGGCTGCGTAACCCGCGGATGATCGGATTCGGAATTTCGAACCGTGCGACGCTGCAAGCCGCTTACGACCATGCGTCCGGCGCCATTATCGGCAGTAAATTCGTTTCGCTGCTCGGCGAGACGAATACGCCGGAGCAAGCGATCGAACGCCTGCTGGAAACACTCGAAAAATAAACGATCCGGGAAGCGAACGATCAGCCGTGCGACGGAACTTTTGTTCGCGCGGCCGATCGTTTTACCCGTTCGTACAGGTGCGCGATCTCCGTACGGGCGAACACGTGCTCCGTCAGTGCATCCAACGCTGCAAATGCCACGGGCGTAATAGGCACTGTTTTCGACGCAGCGGAAACACTGTTCTAAAGGATTTCGAGCAACCGATCCGGCTCGTCGATGATGTATTTCGCGCCGTGTTCCTCAAGTTCCGCGCGCGGACGGAATCCCCACGTAACGCCGACCGAACGCAGTCCGCTGTTGGCCGCGGTCAACATATCGACTTTGGAATCGCCCACATAAAGGGTTTCCGTTTTTTTGCAGCCCGTTTCGCAAAGAATGTCGAACACGATGGTCGGGTCGGGTTTCGGCTCGATTCCTTCCCGTTGGCCAAGCACGACGCAAAACGTACCCGCCGGGAAATAACGGTCGATCAGTTTGGCGGTGGCCGCCTGATATTTGTTCGACGCGACGGCCATACGGACGCCCCGTTCCGCGATTTTCCCCACCAGCGATTCGATCCCCGGATAGGGCCGGGTACGATCGGTATTGTGTTCCGAGTAATAGTCCACGAAATCCCGCCGCACCCGCATGACGGTCTCTTCGTCTCGCGCCGCTTCGGGCAGGGCGCGTTCGACCAGCCGGGTAATGCCGTTGCCGACGAAATAACGGTATGCCGAACGTTCATGCGCCGGATAGCCGTTCTGTTGCAGCGCATGGTTCGTAGCGGCAGCCAGATCGTCGATCGTATCGAGCAGCGTCCCGTCAAGGTCGAATATAACCAGTTTGGTATCCATGAAAATCAGATTTATCCTGCAAAAGTAGCCTTTTGCAGAGAGCTATCCTAACGATCCGGCGAAAAACAGCCTTCCGGATCAGAACGGATACCCGATCGCCACGTGGAATCCGAGTCCGTCCTTGAATTTCGAAATGTTGTAATACCCCGGCTTGTCGGGATTCGGATAAGGGGTGTGCAGCGCAATGCCGAGATCGGCGCGCAATACCAGGTAGCTGATGTCGTAACGGAGCCCGAACCCGGTTCCGAGCGCGATCTCGTTGAAGAAACCGCGCCATTTGAGCACGCCGCCCGGACGGTTCGGATCGTTTTTGAGCAGCCAGATATTCCCGGCATCCAGAAATACGGCTCCGCCCAGCCGCCCCATAATCCCGAAACGGAATTCCACATTGGCTTCCAGCTTGAAATCGCCGGTCTGGTCGAGATAACTGTTGCGGTCGTTCTGGGCCGGATGATAACTGCCGGGGCCGATCGAACGGATCGTAAACGCCCGGATGCTGTTGGCCCCGCCGATATAAAATTGTTCGCTGTACGGCATGACGCTCGAATTGCCGTAGGCATACCCGGCTCCGACCAGAAAACGGTAAGCGAGCCAGTTGTTCTTATCGCCGAGCTTCTGGTAAAACTTCACCTCGTTCACATCTTTGATAAACTGCGAGAACTGGTTATTGAACAGCCGTTTGGTTCCGTGCTGACCGCAGGCTTCCCAAATCGCGTACAGCAGGTTGCCCGCCGAGGTGACGGTGTTCTGCCAGAAAAAACGGTTGCGCCGGTACGTCCGGTCGTACGTGTAGGAATAGCTCATCGCCGGAATAAACTGATCTCTGAAACTCAATGCGATGGCCGGGTTCTCGTCCATCGTCTGGTCGAACGATTCGGTCGTATGGAGCAGGTTGTTGTACGAGAGCTTCAGCAGCGAAAGGGAGTGGTAGCTGTACGGCGAAGTCTGGAAATTATAACCTATCGACCCGCTGAAAGAGATCAACTGGAAGAACTTCGGCCGGTTCATCAAATCGACGCCCAACTGGAAAGATGTACTGGACGGATAGCGGCTGCCTTTGGTGATAAACCGCGGCAGCAGCAACCGTTGCACATTCAGCGTAGCGTTCAGGCCGAATTCGTACGAATTGAGCAACGACGTTTTGGCGCCGCCCGAGTTTTTATTGCCGGTTTCCCATTCGTAGTTGCCGTTCAGCCGCAACGAGAGTATCTCGCCGCCCCGGAACAGGTTGTTGTTGCTGACTTTGAAGGCCAGTCCCGGGCCCAGGAAGCTGTTCGACTTCGAAGTGACGTTCATCTCCAGTTCCGCTTCGAGCGGATAATCGAATCCGGCAGACAAATAGACGTTCAGCGTATCTTTGCCGTCCAGCGAGTCCAGCGGCGTGACGCCGAGGTTCACCGAACGGAAAATGCCGAGTTTATTCAGGTTGGACAACGTCGTATTCTGAGCGTTCACCGTAAACAGGTCGCCCGTTTTCATCGTAATGGATTTCGCCAGCAACTTCGGCCGGATCTTCAGCGGTTTCTGGTAAACGACCGTCTGGCCGGGCAAGTGCAGCGTGTCGGGCGCTCCGCCGCGGATATTTTGCAGCGATACGGTGATGCGTCCCACCCGGTACGGAACCAGCGCCGGGGCCGGAATCCCGGGAGTCAGCCTCATCCGCAGATCGACGCGGTTTTTCTGTTGCGTCGTATCGGCTTGATAATCGATGTATTCCGGTCGGAAATAATAATAACCACGATTTCGCAACACGTTCGTAATCCGGGTTCGTTCGGCCGACAGCGTATCGGTATTGTACTGCGCGCCCACGCGTAGCAGCGAGGTGCTTTCGAGGCTGTCGACCAAACGAGCCATCCCTTCCTGTACCTGCGGATAGCGAATTTCCATGTAGACCGAAGGCTGTCCGACCCGGATCGAATAGCTGATTTTCGCCTTTTTCGGATTACGGCGCGGCAGCAGTTCGTAACCCGCGTCCGCATCGAAATAGCCGTAATTGCCCAGCACGTCGTCGACATATTTCGTCCGGATTTCGGGCTGCACTTTCGAAACCAGCACAGGCTGTTTCGAGAGCTTCCGGTACAGCCAATATTTAAACCCCTTCTCTTTGGGCGTGTAAAGATGGTTGTAAGCCCATAAACCGACCGGGAGCGGAGTGCGTATATACGGGGAGTATAACGGATTGTTCGGTTTTACCGAAAGCGGAGCTTTAATGGCCGATTCTACGGTCGAAGAGAGCTCTACGCCCGAATCGGGACGGATCGCTATCTTCTTGACGCCGGTGTACAACACCTCGTCCTGCCCCAGCCGACTGGTCGTCGAACAACCGGCGGCCGAAAGCGCGACGGCGATCCCGATGATTCCGTAACGAACGATTCTATTCATGGGGCGACTGTTTTGGAGGGGTTTGCGGCTGAACTTTATTGCGCATGATGCGGAACAGGTCGCCGAGTTTGAGCATCTTCTTTCGGATGACAAAGCCCACGCCGGTTTCGGTGATCTCGCCTTCCAGAATACTTTCGTACCCGGTATGCCTGAATATTTTCAGGAACATGTTGTCGCGTTTGGTCAACTGGTACTCCAGCGCCACGTCGTCGATCAGGTTCTCTTTCAGGTTCTCGGTCGGATCGGCGTCGGTGCTGAACTTGCCGCCGATCACCGCCTTCACGCGGTTGTTGAACAGACTTTTCGAAAGCTGGTACGAGTAATCCGTCCGGGAATTGACGCCGCCGGAGGCCGCGTCGTCGTAGGTATCGATTCCGAAACTCAGGTCGACTCCCTTCAGGCTGTTCGAGGCCCACTGGTTCAGTTCCTTTTCGATGAACGAATTCAGCGGATTCGCCGAATTGACCTTAGCCGTCGTGCCGGGGCCGGAATACGTATTGTACACCAACAGACTCATCGCCTGCGTAGCCCGTTGTTCGGCGGTCAGCGACGAAAGCTGGTTCTGGATCGTCAGGTCTTCCGGAGCCGACAGGTCGAACGTCACGGAAAGGTTTTCGAGCGTATTGCGGATATTGATGCTGATGTTGAAATTGACCGGACGACTGGAACCCTGTCCGTCGTCGGCCGTAACGCTGGTGCGTACCGTTTCGACGGCCGTGATGTTCAATGTCGGGTCGGCGATCTGGCCGATCCACTCGACGTAACTGCCCTGCGTAATCTTGAAAATTTTCTGGGAGATCACGGGCGGATTGTAACGGACGGTTCCGCCGGTCACTACGTATTTCCCCGAAAAACGGCTGTCGCCGAGACGGTTCATCGAATAGGTCAGGTTTCCGCCTCCCTGCAGGTCGACACGATTCTCCCCGTCCGCCGAAAGGTTGACGGCCATCCGCACCGAATTGTCGACATTGACATTCATCAGGACGTCCATTCCGGCGATATCGAGCACGGGCACCGGCCTGTCCTGCCGTTGAGACACGGTATCGCTGAACGAAACGAACGTAACCATGTTCTGGGCGCGGTTTTTCAGTTCGGGCGGCGCATCCTGCATGACGTAATTGACCTCCGTTCCGCGCAGCAGGTCGACGCTGCCCCGGATCATCAGGTCGTCGATTTCCCCTTTCACCGTGGCCTCCATATCCATATAACCCTGCCCGTATACCATCGACCCTCTGTTCTTCGCGACGCTGATAAACTGGAAATCGGTCGCGGCGATCCGCAAATCCGTCGTAATGTCGGCGAAATCCGCAATGTCCACTTCGCCGTCGATCGTCAGCGGTTTTTTATTCGGGGCGATGATCCGGTAACCCGTAAAACGCACCCGGCTGCTGTCGATCACAATTTTTTCCGTTCCCAACCCGAAAGTCGTACCGATCATAGGCACCTGCACCTGTGTTCCGGCGAA
Organism: Candidatus Alistipes pullistercoris; assembly: GCF_027665465.1. Taxonomy (NCBI): domain Bacteria; kingdom Pseudomonadati; phylum Bacteroidota; class Bacteroidia; order Bacteroidales; family Rikenellaceae; genus Alistipes; species Candidatus Alistipes pullistercoris. Next base: position 76,094 of record NZ_JAQDED010000008.1, read on the forward strand.
GTGAAGCGCCCCGTCGATCTTGGGTTTTGCGGAAGTTCCGGCCAGGGTCAGTTTGCCTTGCAGCGCACCGGAAAGACGCACGGCGTCTGGCGGCAGGAACGCATTGGCCGGAGCGAGCGGCAGGCCGGGAATCGACACGGTCAGTCCGAGCGGATTCTCCGTATCCCCGCCGCGGTACACGCCGTCCACGCTCAGCGCTTCGGCGCCGTCCAACGAGAGTTTCGCGGAGAGTTGCTGCTGTCGCTGTTCTCCCTGTCCGTAACGGAAGGCCAGCTCGGCGTTTCCGATCCGTTGGTTTTCATACCCCAATTCGGCCAGCGAAACGGAGCCGTTCGCTCCGACCGCACCGCCGCCGACGCGCAGCGACAGATCCGCTCCGAACGTCCCGCTGAAGGGAGGGGCCCCGAGGAACAGTTTCAGCGTCGATGCGATGTCGATCCCGGCGACATGCAACGTTACGGCCCCCGGCTCCGCTCCGGCATCCGACCGAACGGCGAACTGCTGTCCGTCGCGCGTCAGCGAAAAATCGGCGAACAGTTCCCGGTTCAGCCGGTAAGCGATGTAATTGTCCGGATTGACCTGCCAACGGTTGAAACCGAGCACCGGATTTTCGAGCATCCGCACGGCGATCGTACTGTCTTCGAGCGACGCCTTCAGCCCGAAATCGAACCCGCTTTTCCCCTCCCTATTTTTCTGCAGGAATTTTACCAGCGCCACGTTATCCAGAATATTGCCGTAAACGGCGATCATCGCCGCGTCGTCCATCCGTCCGGGATTGTTCGCCATCCGCAGCAGGTAATTTAACTGCCGTCCCCGCTGCATCACGCCGAACGTCAGCGTATCCAGCAGCAGATCGCCCGACGCGAACCGGTCGACGCGCAGCCGGGTCGTAAACGGCGTGCTGTCGCCGGACGCGACGTTCAGCGACATCCCGGAAAAACTCATGCCCCGCATCTTCAAAAAGCCGTTCACGACATTGTTCGCGCCGGCGCTGCCGGTCAGCCGGAACGGCGGCAGTTGCCGTGCGACCAGCTCCATATCGAGACTCCCCAGCCGAAGCTGCTCCGAAATCAACGCAACCGCACGCCCCGCCTGCTCCGCCAGCGAATCGACCGGAACCGGAGCTGCGAAATCGAGCCGGAAATCGCCCGACTGCACCGCCGCCGCTACCTTTTCGGCAGCTATTTCCGCCGAAACCGACGTTTTGCGAATACGGTTTTCGCGCCATTTGTCCCACAGCACGATTTGGTCGGCGGTCGCTTCGACCCTGCGCGTCCGGGCCGAATCGGACGAAACGGCCAGATCGAGGGCCACGGATATCGCCGTCTTTTCCGGCGAAAGGTTCATCCGGTACAGGTTGCAGGTATCGACCGTACCCCGCACCGTTACGGCCTGCTGCGTCTGCGTCAGCAGGCCTTCGATATCCAGTCCGAATTTCAGCGCCTCGCTCTCGCCGGTCAGACGGCCTATCAAACGGTGATCCCGCAGCGAAGCATCCAGCGCGATGCCGCCGTAATCGTAACTTCGGTAAATAAAACGGTCGATCCGCACGGCGGCTTCGGCTACGGTCGATGTATGCAACGGATCGAAACCCGAACCGTCGGCCGCCACCCGCATCGTCAGTACGCCCAGCGAATCGTTCGGCAGAAAACGGTCGACCGGGAAACTGTCGCAGATCAGTTCTGCGTTATAAAGCTGCTTTTTACCGTTGAATTCCCCCTTTACGGTCGCCGTTCCCGAACCTACCGCAAACGCCGCTACCGGATAAAACGTTCCCTGCCGCATCCGCAGCGAACCTTCCAGCGCCATCTGTTCCGGAATCCGGAGCCGGCGGCGCAGCGCGGTGTCGGGCAGCAGATCCGTCAGAAACTCCAGTCGGCTGAAACTTCCCTTGAAACGGCACAGCCCTTCGATGCGGGACGGATCGGTCGCCGAAGCGACGTCGGCATTCAGGGTAAGCAGCACGTTCCCGGGAACCGCGATCCGGCTGTCTGCGCGCAAGCGTCCGAGGGTTCCCGCGAAATCGCCGGACAGTTCGAGCGAACGCGTCGACAACATCTGTCGTATATTCTTATCCGCAACGGGCAAGACCGCCTGTAACTCGCGCAACGCCACCTTTGCCTCCAACCGCAGGTTTACGCGCGCGTCCGGAGCGAGCGCCAGCGCCGAAGCGTCGGCCCGCAGATCGACATGCAACGACGACTGTCCGGTCGTCAAGCTGAAATCCGACAGAGCGACCTGCGTGCTGTCCATCGAAAAAGCGCCGCTCAAATCGGCTACCTGCAATCCGCTCCGTTCGACGGCCGAAAAACGGCCGATCCCGATCCGTACCGCAGCGCCCCGGTTATAAATCGAGTCGGCCGACAGATTCAACTGCGTCAAGACAAGGTGGTCGAAATCCAGGCCTTCTTTCGGCGCACCCTGCAAGGCGCCGTACGTCACGGCATTGTCGGATAACCGCAACCGGTTCACCGCGATCGTCCACGGTTCCGTAACCGAATCTGTCGCGGCCGTGCGGACGGTGTCCTGCACCGCCGCGATTTTCGTCGTATCGGTCAGAAAGGAATAACTCCCCCCGTCCAATACGATTTCCGTTACAGCCACCTGCTGCCGCGACAAATCCACCAGGCAGTCGGCCAGATTTCCCTGTTTCAGCAATACGTCGAGTTCGGTAATGCGGGGCTTCGTTTCCATCGAAAAAGCGATGTCGTCCAGCGCGAGTTTACTTACCCGTATTTTCCAGGCAACCGGCTTTCCTTCAGCCGTCGCCGAGGTATCCGACGGGCCCTCTCCGATCGACAGCCGGACGGTTCCTTTTTCCAATTCGATTCCGGAGATATCCGCTACGGAGCCTTTCAGATCGATCCGGTCGGCAGCCAGACTGAAATGCCCGACACGGGCGTACAGACCGAACTGCGCCAGCGAATCGGCATAATTCACCGTCGTCCCGTCGAACCCGAAACGATGTACGACGACTTCGCCGCGCAGCAACGGCCACAGGGCGACGTCCGCCTCGAGCCGGGTACAGTAGGCCATCGTATCCAACACCGGGGTAGACACCATCACGTCGTCGACGACCAGCCGCAGCGGAAACGACAGGCGTATCTGGCGTACGGACAGGCGCATTTCGGTATTCCGGGCCACGTAAGACTCGGCCTGCCGACGGATAAAATTCTGGATGCCGGGAATATAAAGCAGAAAAGGCAGGACGATCAGCAGAACCAGTCCGCATAAAACGACACGGAACGTATATTTTATAATCTTTTTAAACATCTTATACGGCGGAAACAGGTGCTCCTTAACTAACAATAATTTAGCCAATCCGGAACCAAAACTACAAAATTTTTGCGGGAAAGCGTACGACCCGCGGTAATTCGGCCCGACAATGCCGGATTTCATGAAAAAATCGCTAATTTTGGACGCTAAATCAACGAAGAGAAGACGACCATGAAAGAGGAAGCAGCCCAACTACTACTGTATTGCCCTGACAAACAGGGTATTTTGGCAGAAGTTACGGACTTTATCACGGTAAACAAAGGCAATATCATTTACCTCGACCAATACGTAGACCATGCCGAAAACGTGTTTTTCATGCGTATAAGCTGGGATCTGGACGGTTTTCTGATTCCGAAAGAGAAGATCGAGGACTATTTTAATACGCTCTATGCGCAAAAATACCAGATGACCTTCCGGCTCTATTTTTCGGGCACGAAGCCGAAGATGGCGATCTTCGTTTCGAAAATGTCGCACTGCCTGTACGATATGCTCGCCCGCTACACGGCCGGAGAGTGGAACGTAGAGATCCCGCTGATTATCAGCAATCACCCCGAACTGGAACACATCGGCCGACGTTTCGATATCCCGTTCTACGTTTTCCCGATCAACAAGGAGAACAAGGAGGAGCAGGAACGCGCCGAAATGGAGCTGCTGGCCAAACATCAGGTCAACTTCATCGTGCTGGCGCGTTACATGCAGATCATTTCGGAACGGATGATCGAAGCCTTCCCGAACCGGATCATCAATATCCACCATTCGTTTCTGCCTGCGTTTATCGGGGCGAAACCGTATCATGCGGCTTTCGAACGCGGCGTAAAGATCATCGGGGCGACCAGCCACTATGTCACTACCGAACTGGACGCCGGCCCGATCATCGAACAGGAGATCGTTCGCATCACGCACAAGGATACGATCGCCGATCTGGTCAACAAAGGGAAAGATCTCGAAAAGATCGTCCTGTCGAGGGCCGTCCAAAAGCACATCGAACGCAAAGTGCTGGTCTACAAAAATAAAACCGTTATATTCAACTGATCGGTTCCGACCGACGAAAAGCGGCGCATCCTTTCGGATACGCCGCTTTTTTATCGTCTTCTCTTTGAATTATTCCCTGTCGAATACGTTGATTTGCAGTTTGGCATAGGCACGGGCCGTTTTTTCGCGCGCTTCCTCGACGGTTTTGCCCCGCGCCAGCAACACCGCCATGCGCCGGCGCCCGTCGATTTCGGATTTGCCGAAAATACGCATCTGGGTGTCAGGTTCCGACAGCACGTTTTCGAGGTTCGCAAACTCCATCCGGTTGCTATCTCCCTCGACTACGACGGCACGGGAAGCCGACGGACCGTGAAACGCGATATTCGGCACGGGAAGCCCCAGGATCGCCCGTACATGCAGCGCAAACTCGGAGAGATCCTGCGAAATCATCGTTACCATTCCCGTATCGTGCGGCCGGGGCGATACTTCGCTGAAGATCACCCGGTCGCCCTGCACGAAAAGTTCCACGCCGAAAAGGCCCCGTCCGCCCAATGCGTCGGTAATCCGGCGGGCGATCTCTTCGGCCTGCTTCCTTACGGCGGCCGTCATCGGCTGCGGCTGCCACGACTCTCGGTAGTCGCCGTCCTGTTGATAGTGCCCGATCGGCTCGAGAAAAGAAGTTCCCCCGCAATGGCGCACCGTCAGCAGCGTAATCTCGTAATCGAACTTTACGAATCCCTCGACGATCACTTTCCCGGCTCCCGCCCGGCCGCCCCGCTGCGCATTGCGCCAACCGCAATCGATATCCTCTTCGCTGCGGACGACGCTCTGCCCGTGTCCGGACGAACTCATGATCGGCTTGACCACGCACGGAAAGCCGATCTCGCCGACAGCCTGCGCGAACTCTTCGCGGGTCGCCGCGAAACGATACGGCGAAGTCGGCAACCGCAGGGTCTCGGCGGCAAGCCGGCGAATCCCCTCCCGGTCCATCGTCAGCATCGCGGCCCGCGCGGTGGGCACCACGCGGTAGCCTTCCTTTTCCAATTCGAGCAGCACGTCGGTCGCAACGGCTTCGATCTCCGGAATGATATAATCCGGCTTCTCTCGCTCGACGATCTCCCGCAACCGGGCCCCGTCCAGCATCGAAACCACGTACGACCGGTGCGCGACCTGCATGGCCGGCGCGTCCGGATAGCGATCAAGCGCCACGACTTCCACCCCGTAACGTTGCAGTTCGACGGCAACCTCTTTGCCCAGTTCTCCCGACCCGCAAAGCAACGCTTTTTTACCGATCGGCGACAACGTCGTTCCAATACTTACCATGTCATTCCTTTTTGGGAGCAAAGGTAATAAAATACCTTCGAAACGAATCGGCGGATTTCGGATACCGATATAATTCTTATATTTGCATTCGGAATCGATTCAATCTAATTTATGGAAGAAACACAATCATCCGGTACGACCGCGGAAGAGATCGACCTGCTCGATTTGATGAAAAAAATCTGGGCTCGGCGGATATTCGTCCTGAAGGCCGCCGGCATCGGCGCGATCGCAGGACTGATTATCGCATTCAGCATCCCGAAAGAGTACACGACGACCGTAAAAATGGCCCCCGAAGGAATCAACGCGACCAAAGGCGGGGGGATGGCGGATTTGGCAGCTCTGGCCGGTTTCGACCTGAGTTCCGGAAGCGGCAACAATGTGGACGGGATCAACCTGATGCTGTATCCCGACGTCGTCAACAGCACCCCTTTTATGGTGGATCTGAGTCAGATTCCCGTACAGGGAAAGAAAATGCCGGCAACGATGTCGCTCTACGATTACGTCGACACCCAATTATCTTCGCCCTGGTGGAAGTACCTGTTGGCCGTACCGGGAAAAATCATCGGATGGATTTCTTTTGCGGAAAAAGAAGAAGAAGCAAACGGCATAAATCCCTACGCGCTCACCCAACAGCAAAGCGAAGTGCTGAAAAAACAGAATGAGCGGATCAATATTTCGGTCGACAAAAAAACGGGGGTCATAACCGCTTCGGCGACCATGCAGGATCCGTTGGTGACAGCCGCCGTCGCCGACTCGATGGTCAACAAACTACAGGAATACATCCTGACGTACCGCACCGAAAAAGCCGTGCGCGACCTCGCCTTCACCCGAAACCTTTTCGACGAGGCGAAACAGAAATATTACGACGCGCAGCGCAAATACGCGATTGCGGCCGACGCCAACAAACACATCGCCAAACAGACGGCACAGGTGGAACTCGATCGTTTACAGAACGAACAACAACTGGCTTTCGGCGTTTACAACCAACTGGCCCAGCAACTCGAAACGGCCAAAATCAAGGTGCAGGAGCAAACCCCCTGCGTAACGATCATCGAACCGGCGACCATTCCGGTGAAAAAATCGAACACCAGCAAGGCAGTCATTCTGATCGCATTCGTATTTCTGGGAGCCTGTGCGGGGATCGGAAAAATTCTTGTCAAAGATCTTTTCCTAAAAAAGACGACGCAGGCATAATTATTCTTCCCGACTACGAAAACTCCGGCACGAACTTGCCGGAGTTTTTTATTTTTCCGGGATTTTACTTTTAAATCGTCAAAATTTATTATAACTTGCAGTATAATACAGAAATTTAAAATCCGATCTTATGAAACGTTTTTTTGCATTATCTCTCATGTTGTTGCTGTGCGCGCCAGGGGCGTTCGCACAATCGGCCGACGATCTGATGGTAGAACAGGCTGTAAACCAACTTATCAGTAGAAAAACAATCACTTTCGTAGCGAACCGAATCCTGACCTCGGGAGGCAACCAATCCATGCTGACTCAATTGAACTCCATGACCGTAAACAAGGATTCGCTGACCGTTTCCCTACCCTATATCGGCAAAGAAGGATCGAGCGGCAATACGGGCGGCAATCCGCTGCAATTCACGACTACGGATTTTACCTACAAAGTAGAGGTGACCAAAAAGAAGGATAAAATCATTACGATGGAGGTGAAATCGCCCGGAAGCGACCGGTTCACGTTCATGTTGACGATCAGCAAAGGCATCATGGCCAAACTGACGATAACGAGTTCGTCGCGTTCCCCGATGAATTTTTCGGGATACATTCAAGAGCCGGGAACCAAAATCGGGGAATAGCCCGTCGGTTCCGCATCCACACAACGACGGGGGCATTCGGAAAATGCCCCCGTTTTTTACTGACTGCGACAGATCTTTCGACTCTCTTTTCATAGCGACGTTACCCGAATTACGGGAAGACCTACCCCGATTACGGTTTGATGGGTTCCGCTTATTCAACTTACCGGCAAAATGTTTTACTTTACAACGAGAAATAAAACAAAATCCAAAACTGTTTTAATTTTAACGACTTAAAATCAACCGGCTATGAAAAAACTATTCCTGTTACTCGCCCTTTCGTTTTGGGCCGCAGGTCTTTCCGCACAGAAAAAGCAGTCGGCGGAAGACGTCAAAATCATGCAGGCCATCAACCAACTGATCAGCACGAAAGCCTTCACATTTCACGCCAACAAGATTCTGTCTTCCAACGCTGCGAACCAAGCGTCTTTCCTGACGCATATGAACACGTTGCAGGTAACCAAAGATTCGGTAGTCGTCCGGTTGCCTTACGTCGGACAGGCTTTCACCTCCTCCGATTTCGGAAACAACAAAAATCCGTTGAGTTTCACTTCCAAAGATTTCACCTACGACCTGCAAAGCAACAAGCGGGGCGACCGCATCATTACGATGGACGTGAAATCGCCTCACGGGTCGGATCGGCTCACCTTTACGATCGTCGTAGGCCAGGGTATCAACGCCAAGCTGATCGTCAATCAGATCAGCCGTTCGACCATGCAATTCTCCGGTTATATTCAGGGAAACGAGACGCCTGAAAACAACTGAAACTAACTGAATAACAATTTAAAGGTCGTTTCGCCGGGACGGGAGCATTTCAACGAGATGCTCCCGTTGTGCAGGCGCATGATCTGTCGCGACACGCTCAAACCGATCCCCGACCCGTTTTCTTTCGTCGTAAAGAACGGCATGAAAATGTTGGCCGCGACTTCGGGCGGGATACCGCATCCGTTGTCCGTCACCGAAAGCGTGATTTCGCCGGATTCGCTGCCCGTCGCCGCAATCCGGATCGTCCCGTCCGTCCGGCCTTGCAAAGCGTGAACCGCATTTTTCAGCAGGTTCAGCACGACCTGCCCGATCATATCCTCGTCGGCATACAACAGCAGCTCTTCAGGCTCTACCCCGATACGTATATCGAGTGCCCGGTCGGCCGTATCATGGCGGATCAGCGTAACGATGCGTTCCAAAAAAGGCAGGACGTAAAACGACCGGAGCCGCGGCGTCGGAATCCGAGTCACACGCCGATAAGACTCCACGAACCCGATCAATCCTTTGCCGGTCGAACCGATCGCTTCGATCCCCTCCCGCACCTTCTCGTTCATCGAACCTTCCATTTTCAGCAACGTATCGCTCAAGGAGGTGATCGGCGTAATGGAATTCATGATTTCGTGGGTCAGCACCCGGATCAGCCGTATCCACGATTCGGTCTCTTTTTCGTCCAGTTCGTTGTTGATGTCGTTGACCGCCACGATCCGAAGCGACATATCACGCACCTTCATCGCCGAGACGTTGATCGCAAGATGGACGACGCCGCGTTCGTTGGAAAAAGAAGTTTGTTTTTTCTCCCCGGCTTTCAGGTTGAAAAACAGATCGCGTAGCGAACCGTCGATCACCGCCAGCCGGTTAACGTGGTTCAGTCGCGGCAATCCGAACAACTGTAAAGCGGCCTGATTGATCTGATAAACGTTCCCCGCATCGTTAATAACGATCACCCCCGTATGAATGCTGTTCATTATCAGCTCGTAGTACTTTTCCTGTTCGACGGCCTGCGTGCGGGCCTTCACCAGAATATTCTTGATCCGGTTCAGCGAAAGGTTCAGCAAGTTGTCGCTGACCGGCCCCTCGTACTCGGTAAACTTAAAGGCATAGTCGCCGTTTTCGATGGAATTGAACATGAAGGTCATTTTACGGATACTCTGAAAATGAAAACGGAACAGTCCGGCGATTCCCCAAACCAACAACGCGAAGCCCAGCAACAGCATGAAAAATTTCCCGGACAGAATGCCCAGGGTAATCAGCGCGGCCGATCCCAACAGCAGGATCAACAATCCGCAGAGTTTATAAACCGAGCCTTTGAACATACCGTTACAGTTCGTATTTCTTAATCTTGTTGTATAGCGTCTGGCGGGTAATCCCCAACTGAGCCGCGACGGCGGACATGTTGCCGTCGTTTATCCGGATGGCCCGGACGATCATGTCCCGTTCCATCTGCTCCAGAGTCGAAACGGCAGGCTGAGCGGCCGAAACCTGCGGCGATGCCATCAGCAGATTGTCCTCCGCGATATTTTCCGTTTCGCAGACAATCACCGCTTTTTCAACGGTATGCTGCAATTCTCGGATATTTCCGGGCCATGGATAGTCCCTCAGTTTCTTCTGGGCGCCGGTGTCGATTCCGAGCCCCTGTTTGTGATATTTCGCCGCATACCTCGACAGAAACATTTCGGCGAGCGGCAGGATATCTTCTTTTCGTTCGCGCAGCGACGGGATCTCGATATGAATCGTATTGATCCGGTACAACAGGTCTTCGCGGAACTGCTTCTGCGTCACCATTTCCGGCAGGTTTCGATTCGTCGCGCAGATCAGGCGGATGTCGGTCGGGACAGACAGGTTGCTTCCGACCCGGACGACGCTGCGACTCTGGATGGCCGACAACAGTTTCGCTTGCAAATGGTACGACAGGTTGCCGATCTCGTCCAGAAACAGCGTTCCGCCCCGCGCAATTTCGAATTTGCCGATCCGATCGGTGCGGGCGTCGGTAAAAGCGCCTTTGACATGACCGAACAACTCGCTTTCGAACAGCGATTCGGTCAGCGCGCCCATATCGACCGTGACCATCAATTCGGCGGCCCGCGAGGAGAGGCGGTGTATTTCACGCGCCAACACCTCTTTCCCGGTCCCGTTCTCCCCGGTTATCAGGACATTGGCATCGGTCGCCGCCACTTTGTCCACCAGCAAGCGAACCTGTCGCATAGACTGCGAAGCGCCCCAGAACATCGGTGCTGCGGAAGAGAGTTCCTGCCGCATTCCTTTCAGAAATTTGACTTCTTTTTTCGATTTTCCGAGGTTGTAGGCCGAAAGCAGCGTGGCGATCAGCTTGTCGTTTTCCCAGGGCTTTACGACAAAATCGGCAGCGCCTTCCTTGATTGCACGGACAGCCAGGTCGATATCGGCGTAAGCCGTAAACACGACGACTTGGATGTTGGCATCCGCCTTTTTGATCTGCGACAACCAGTAGATCCCTTCGTTCCCGGTATTGATTCCGGCCGAGAAATTCATATCCAGCAGCACCACGTCCACGCGTTCGTTCCACAACGTCCCGGCGATCCGATTCGGCGAGGAAATCAGGATTACTTTGTCAAAATACTTATCGAGCAATAATCCGAGCGCCTTCAGTATGCCCTTGTTATCGTCGACGACCAATACCGTCCCCTGCTTAACCATGAAATACGGATTTTTTTTAATCGATCTCTAAAGATAAAGCAATATTTCCGGTTTCCGACAGGATTTGTCAAGAAAAAAGACATCCGTGTAAAATAAATAGACACACAAACAAAAGTAGACACCGGACAAAAACCTGACAAACAAACGGTTTCGGGGAAAGGTACGATTTTGGTATTTTATTATATAATAAAACACACAAACCAAACGGCCGATGAAAAAATCGCTTTTTACCATTATACTGTCTGTTTTCTTTACATATTCGTTCGCGCAGGGAGAAACATGGTCGCTGGAGCGCTGCATGCAATATGCCATCGCGAACAGCCCGAGCGCCAAACGGCAGCAATACAGCAACGACAATTACAAACAGGACTATATCAACGCCATTGCGAACATGCTGCCGTCGATCAGCGGCAGCGTGAGCGCTACGCCCAATTTCGGCCGTTCGATCAACGACGACAACGTCTACGTCAACAACTCTTCGTTTAACAATGCCTATTCGCTCTCGGCGTCAATGCCGATCTTCAACGGATTCGCCACGATCAACGCCGTCCGGTCGAGCAAGATCGGACGGCTACTGGGCAAGGAGTATCAACAACAGGTACACGACGATATCTCGCTGTCGGTGATGGAACGCTATTTCAACGTGATTCTTTACATGGGACTGGTCACCATTGCGGAAGAACAACTGCAGGAGAGCGGCCAAAACCTGTTCAAAGCGCGCGAACTCGAAAAGCTCGGACTGCGAAGCAGCGCCGACGTAGCGCAGGTCGAAGCGCAGGTAGCCACGAACGACGCCAACCTGATCAACCAGCAGAATAACCTGACCAACGCATGGACATTGCTGAAAAACGTCATGAACTACCCCCTGGAAGACTCGCTACGAATCGACACGGCGATCAACATGATCGACGACGTTCCGCAGGAATCCGCAAGCGAAGTGTTCGCCACGGCGCGAACTCTGCATCCGTCGATCCGGATAGCGGACTATCAACTCCGGCAAAGTAAGCTGAACTATGCCATGAGCCGGGGACGCCTCTTGCCGTCGGTCAGCCTGTCGGCCGAGTACCATACCAATTATTATAGCGATAAACAGTCCACTCCGGCGCCGTTCAGCTACCAGTTCCGAAACAAAAGAGGCGGATACATTTCGGCGACGCTGAGCATCCCCATTTTCAACGGTCTGGCGCGGCGTACCAACGTCAACCGGAACCTGAACAATCTTCGCATCACCGAACAAAACAACGCGGAAACGCTGCGTGCGCTGCAAAGTTCGATCAAGCAAGCCGTAGACCGCTGCAACGGACTCGCCAAGGAGTACCTGCAAGCCGCCAAACAGGTCAGCGCGACCACGCTGGCGCACCGGGCCGTCCAGCGTAAATACGACGAAGGGCTGCTCAGTTCGCTCGAACTGCAAACCAGCGCCACGCAGGTGCAGCAGGCAAAATCCTACCTGCTGGACGTCAAACTGCAGTACGTCATCCAATACCGGCTGATCCGCTATTACCAGGGAATCCCGCTGATCGAGCAGGTTCACTAAACACGCTCCGAAATCGAAAATCAATAAAAACGACAATCATCTATGGACATCCAACTCAAGCAAAAAAAAGGTCTCAAGAAAAAACATATTCCCTACATCCTGGGAGGAGTATTGCTCCTCTTCATCCTGTGGCTGATTCTCGGCGACCACTCTTCGACGCTGGTGATCGACAGCCGCACGATCACCGTCGGGACGGCCAGAAACGACCTTTTCAACGATTATATCCGGGTCAACGGCACCGTGCAGCCGATCACGATCCTGCAACTCTCTCCGCTGGAGGGCGGCGTGGTCGAAAAGCGGAACATCGAAGAGGGCAACACGGTCAAAGAGGGAGACGTGATCCTGACGCTGAGCAACCAAAACCTGAGCGCTTCGGTACTGGAAAGCGAGTCCCAGTTGGCCGACCGGGTGAACGCCCTGCGGAACGCACAGATCCAGATGGAACAGGATCGGCTGAACCAGCAAAAAGAGCAATTCGCGACCGACCTCGACATCCAGCGAAAAAAACGGCAGTACCAACAAAAAGAAAAGCTGTACAACGAAAAGCTGATCGCCAGGGAGGAATACCTGCAAGCCAAAGAAGACTACGAGCTGGTCGAGCGCAGCCGAGAACTGATTATCGAACGCCAGAAGCAGGATTCGCTGGCCCGTGTCGTACAGATCGATCACCTGAAAGAAAACGTTGAGAACATGAACAAAAACATGGAGTTGATCCGCCAGCGGGTGGAAAACCTGAAAGTAAAGTCTCCGATCGACGGCGAACTGGTGCAACTGAACGTCGAACTGGGACAGTCGATCGGCGCGGGTCAAAAAGTCGGGCAAATCAACGACCTTTCCGACTTTAAAATCCAAGCGACGCCCGACGAGCACTACCTCGATAAAGTGCATCCCGGCCTGGACGCCAAATTCGAACGGCAGGGAGTCGAATTCGGTCTGAAAGTCTCGAAGGTCTACCCGGAAGTGCAGGGCGGACAATTCAAGATCGATTTCCATTTCGAAGGCGAGCGCCCCGACAACATCTGGTCGGGACAGACCTATTACATCAACCTCGAACTCGGACAACCCGTCCAAGCGCTGCTGATCCCGCGCGGGGCATTCTACCAGAGCACCGGAGGCAGTTGGATATTCGTCCTGTCGGCAGACGGTAAAAAAGCTTTCCGACGCAAAATCAAGATCGGACGGCAAAATCCGCAGTTCTACGAAGTGACCGAAGGACTCGACCCGGACGAAAAGGTAATCGTTTCGAGTTACGAAACCTACGGCGACAACGACGTGCTGATCCTTCGATAGCCCCGTCATATTACACAGAAACTGTCAAACCGAAGAATCCGCATGAAGCGACTGATCTACACTTTCCGGTACCTGACCCGAAACCGGGGCAACAACCTGATCCGTATCCTGTCCATGACGCTCGGGCTGGTCGTAGGCGCTATTCTGCTGTCGCAGGTAGCTTTCGACACCTCTTTCGACCGTTTTTATCCGGATGCCGACCGCATTTACCAGGCCCGGTTCGTATGGGTCGGCGAAAATGAAGACGACGTGGCCGACGGGTTGTTCGGAGAGCCCTGGTCCGTTCTGCGCGACGAGCTGCCAGGAACGGTCTCAGGCACGATGTTTTTCCCCCAACGCAATTTACGTCCCTTTTATTACGAGGATCATCCTCACGTTTTCCAAGGACTGTACCACGCCGATTCCGTATTTTTCGATTTTTTCGGAGTGAAACTGACTCAAGGGGATCTCCGCAGCGGATTCCTGAGCGACCGGAATATTTTCCTATCCGGAAGCTGTGCGGAACGGATGTTCGGCGGGCGAAATCCGGTCGGGGAAATCGTCTTTTACGACAAGTCCGCCCCTTACACCGTGGCGGGCGTGTTCGAGGATTTTCCGAAAAACAGCACACTGAGTTTCGATGCGCTGATTCCGCTGAGGAACATCGCCCCGTTCACGGACATCAACGGATGGCGGCCGAATATGAAATGGGGCGGCACCGACTGTTTCAGGGGATACGTAAAACTGGTTCCGGGAGCCAACCCCGATTCGGTCAATGCAGATTTACGGAAAATCTGCAGGAAATACGCAGATACGGACGAGGTCTTTTACAGACTGTATCCGGTAACGCAACTGCACCGGGACAATGCCGACGTCCGTCATCATGTCTTCATCCGGAGCCTGCTGGCTTTCATCGTGCTGCTCGTCGCGGCGATGAATTACGCGCTGGCTTCGATCTCGTCGCTGGCCACCCGCGCCCGGACAATGGCAATGTACAAATGCAACGGCAACACCTCTTCCGGCATTTTCGGCATGATGCTTTCGGAGACCGCGATCCTGATCCTGTTGTCGATGCTGCTGGCCGTTCTTCTCGTTTTTTCATTCAGGCAACCGATCCAGCAAATCATAACCCCCCCTTTCAGCGCTATTTTCACGGCCGGCAATCTGACCAAAACGCTGGCGGTCATCATCCCGCTGTTCCTGATCGCCGGCGTCATCCCGGCCAAAATATTCTCGTCGATCCCGGTCGCGCTGGCATTCCGTAACTATGCGCTAAACAAACGGCTGTGGAAACAATTCCTGCTTTTCATCCAGTTCGGATGCGCGGCCCTGATGATCACGTTGCTGGCGATCGTCGTCAGGCAATACCGCCTGGTGCTTCATAAAGATCCGGGGTTCCGTTACGAGAATCTCGTCTTTGTCCGGTTTCCGGGATTCGACCCGGCACAGGCCGACATGCTGAAACACCAGCTCGGGAAGCTCCCGGCCGTACAGGTTGTGTGTTTCGCGTCGGGTCTGCCCGGATATGAATGTTCGGGAGACAACATCTCGGAAGAGGCCACCGGCAGGGGCGTGCATATTTTCGCCTACGGCGTCGACTCCGACTTTATCCCGGCAATGGAGATCCGGGTGGCATCGGGCCGTAATTTCGGCGCCGACCCGGCCGGCAATGAAATCATTGTCAACGAAGAGTTGGTCGAAAAAATGCAATGGACCGACAGCCCGATCGGGAAAACGGTACTCTTGTTCCAAACTCCGCGCACGATCGTCGGAGTGGTCGAAAACTTCTACAACCAGCCGCTGATCCGGGAACCGAACTCCGTCATACACCCTTCCGTGCTGATGCCGGCGACGGGGAGCCCGATCCTGATCGCAAAACTCGACGGGATTACCCCGGAAAAACTCTCCGAAATTCGCAAGCTCCTGACGAATCTGTTCCCCTCGACGGATATTACCGTCGATATCTACCGGGAAGTCATCCGGGCGCAATACGAAAACGAGTTGCACTTTCGCAACACGGTATTCGTCGGCGTGATCGTCACGCTGCTGATCTCGTTGATCGGCTTGGTCGGTTATACGAACAATGAAATCCAGCGCCGCAGCAAGGAAATCGCCATCCGCAAAGTCAACGGAGCGACCGCGAGCAGCATCGTCCGGCTGATCGCCCGCGACCTGCAATGGATCACATTGGCGGCGCTGGTCGCCGGATTCGCGGGAGCGTATTTGATCGGGGGCAACTGGTTGCTTCGATTCGCGACAAAGACGCCGTTGAACATCGGACTGTTCGCCGGATGCGGCTTGACCGTTTGCGCGATCATCGCCGTAACGGTCATCCTAAAAACACGGCGGACAGCCTGCGAAAACCCGGTAAAATCCATTAAAAAAGAATAATCCGAAAAACATCTAAACCCCGAACGATTATGAAAACGCTCTCCTATGCCTTCAAATACCTGCTCAAACTGCGTGGAAACAATGTAATCAAGCTGATATCCATCACAATGGGGTTGTTTCTCGGATGGGTGTTCCTGGCAAAAATCGTCTATGTGGAATCTTACAACAAATCGTTCCCCGACGCAGAACGGATCTACCGTGTGGACGAACGTGTAACCCTGCCCGACCGGGAGATCAGGGCCGGATACATATCGGCGCCCGTCGCCCCGGCCCTGAAAGACGAATTCCCGGAAATCGAAACCGCTACGGTCATCTGCCGGCATTTCCCTTTGCTGACACACGGCGAACATCCTTTCGAGATAAACATAGCCTGTACAGACACGGCGTTTTTCGACTTGTTCAGTATCGAAGTCCTGTCCGGCGATCCGGAGCAGGCTCTTCAGGATCCGGACAACCTGTTCCTTTCCCGAAAAACGGCGCGACGGATCTTCGGCGAAGCCGACCCGATCGGACAAATGCTGGAGGAAGCGACCGGAACCCATTACCGGGTAGCCGGGATATTCGAGGATCTGCCGGATAATACGGATGTAAGATGTGAAGGAATCGTTTCGTTCGACAACGTAAAAAAAATGCGCCGGAATTCGGGATGGGGCGGCGGAGACAGTTATACGGGGTACGTAAGGCTCGTTCCCCAAGCCGTTCCCGATTCGATAGAACCGCGGATCATGGACGTACTGCAAAAGTATTACGATTATGCCGGCGATGCCGCGCAAGGGTTCAAGATCGAATATTTTTTCAATCCGATGACCGACATTTACGCGCAACAACCCGACGTTAAAAACGCAACGCAACTGCTGATCCTGCTCGCCGTTGCGATCCTGTTCGTATCGGCGCTGAATTACGTCCTGTCGAACTTTTCTTCCCTCCCGGAACGAGGCCGGACCATGGCGATGCACAAATGTAACGGAGCCCGCAAATCGGACATCTTCAGCATCATGATGAGCGAAACGTCCCTATTGATCCTGATTTCGTTCCTGTTCGTCATCGCTTTGCTGTTCGGTTTGCGGGACACCATCCAGAAAATGGTCGGAGCGACTCCGAAAATGCTTTTCTCCGGATATAATCTCAGGTATATCATCCCGATAGTCGCCGGAGTATTCCTGCTGGCAGGGCTGGTACCGGCGAATCTGCTCGCAAGAATTCCCGTCACGACCGCCTACCGGCGCTATTCGCCGAGCAACCGGTTGTGGAAGCAGGCATTACTGCTGATCCAGTTTACTGCGGTAACACTGCTGATTTCGCTGCTGGTCACGGTGGCCAGGCAATACGACCTGATGCTGCGGGAAAATCCGGGATACAATACGAAAAACATGCTTCATACCGAGGCTCTGGCGGGCAGAAACATCCAACAGTACGAAACCGCCAGGCAGGAATTGTTGTCGCTGCCTTTCGTGACCGGAATCGGAGCGGGATGCCACCCGCTCGAAGGAGGGTATTCCGGAAACCCTGTTCAGGACGATCAGAAAAACAATCTCTTCGTCACGCGTCTTGACGTGATTTCACCGGACTACATACCCACGATGGGTATCCAACTGAAGCAAGGCGAAAACTTTGAAAATATGCCCACCGAGGGACAGGTGATCGTCAACGAAGAGTTCGTGCGAAAAATGGGCTGGCAGGGCAATCCGGTCGGGAACAGTTTTTTCTTCGGCAGCCCGACCCCTTGCACCGTCATCGGCGTGGTCCGGGATTTCCGGACGTCGACACTGCGCGCCGGCATCGAACCGCTGGCCCTGTTCTGTATGAACGACCAGAACGGCATAGAAGACATTCAGATCCGCGTCGATGCGATCACGCCGGAAAATATCGCGTCATTGACCGCAAAGCTGAAAACCCTGGCGCCGGAACAGGATATCCGGATCTGGGCTTACGACGACCTGACGCTCAATGCCTATTACAACGAAAGAATGTTGCGCAACATGATATTCGTCGGCGTATTCATTACGCTGGCAATAAGCCTGATCGGGCTGCTCGGCTTCATCAACGACGAAATCCGCCGCCGCAGCAAGGAGATCGCCATCCGCAAAGTGAACGGAGCGACTCCGGGCAGCGTCGTCCGGCTGATAGCATCCGATCTGAAATACACCGTATGCGCCGGCATCGTAGCGGGGCTCGGCCTGTCCTTCCTGCAAGGCAGACACTGGCTGGAACGCTTCGCCGTTAAAGTACCGCTGAGTTTGTGGATCTACATCGTTTGCGGGATAGCCGTCGCCGGGCTGATCTGTGCAATCACCGTCCTGAAAATCCGCAAAACGGCCAACGAAAACCCGGTCAATTCGATCAAAAAAGAGTAACCTTTCACAATAGATCACCCGATGATTTTTTTTAAAAACTTTCTCTACCTGCTACGGCATCACAAAGCGGCCGCCCTGCTGAACCTCGCAGGACTGACCGTCGCGCTCGCCTCGTTCATGCTAATCGTCATGCAGGTCGACTACGACCTGGGCTATGACCGGCAGTACGAAAACGCCGACCGGATTTTCCGGATCGAACGCAGTTCGGCAGCGGACAACGCCACCGTCTTTTCACCCTGGATCGGCAACGACTTTTCGACCGTCGAACAAATGACCGCATCCGTTCCGGACATCGCAGGGGAAGGCGGACTGAGATGGTTTTCAAACAATGTTTTCGACGAGTCGGAGACACGGTTTCCGATCCGGTGCATACAGGTCACGGAAAACTGGCCGGAGGTATTCGGTTTCCGGTATGTCGGGGGAGATCCGGACAGGCTTTCCGAACCGGGCACAGCCGTCGTTCCGGAAAGTTTTGCAAAAACGGCCTTTCCGGACGGCGACGCCGTCGGCAAAACGCTGATTCCGGAAAATTACGAAAAACCGCTACAAATCGTCGCCGTTTACCGGGATTTTCCGAAGAATTCATCCGTAAAAAACGATGTCTACACGGTTCGTCCGCTCGAAACTACCATCTCCGACATCATGTATTATATCGTGGCGAACGATGCCGGACACAAAGCGAAAATAGAGGCCGATCTGACCCGGAAAATCCGGGAGACCGACGGCGATTCGACGAAACGTATCCGGCTCCATACCCTGCACGACGTATATTATGCGACGGACTGCATCAGCGACTCCCACGAAAAAGGCAGTCGCGCGACCACCTTGTCGCTGATCGCCGCCGCCATTCTGATTCTCGGGATCGCCGCCATCAATTCGGTCAATTTCGCGATCGCACTGATACCGACCCGCGTACGAAGCCTGAACGCTCGTAAGATTTTCGGATGCAAAACTTCCGTATTACGGCGCAATCTGATCGCCGAAACTGTCGGGACAACGCTGGTTGCATTTTTACTGGCGCTGTGCATCGTACAATGGCTGTCTCCGCTGTCGGCGAATCTGCTGAACGGAATCGCTTCGCCGAGCGAGAATCCGGCTGCGATCTGGATCTCGCTGGCCGCCGCTTCGACAACCGGGATACTTTCGGGACTTTACCCGGCTTTTTACAGCACCTCGTTCAATCCGGCCCTCGCGATCCAGGGAAATTTCGGAAATACCCGTACCGGGAAACGGCTGCGCACCGTGCTGATTGCAACACAGTTCATGGTCACTATCGGCTTTATCGCAGCGGCCCTGCTCATTCACCGGCAAGACAGGTTTCTGAAAAGCCACGATCTCGGCTTCCGGCAACAAAACATCCTGATAACGACCGTATCGTCGAAAACGAGCGAACAACCGGACGCATACGCCGGCATGCTGAAAAGCCATCCCGCCATCGCTGACGTCACCTTCTCGTTCGGCCAACTCGTCGACCGCACCCCTCCGATGCGGCTTTCGTCCGTTTACAAAAATCGAACAAGCAAATTCTGCGTCTATTGCGTAGCGTCCAATTTCTTGTCGTTCATGGGAATGGAGATTGCCGAAGGGCGCGACTTCCGGGAAACCGACCGTCTGAAAGAAAACAATACGTTCATTTTCAATCAAACGGCCGAAAGAAAATACGGCATAGAGCCGAACAGCACGATCCACGGTTTCACCGCCCGGGACGACATCGCAGGGATTGTCCGGGACTTCAACTACCAGCCGTTGCAATACGCGATCGAACCGGCCGCCTTTTGCCTGTTCGGAATCAATGACTGCATTCCGCTGAACGTCGTTTACGTGAAAGTCAACGGAGGCGATCTGGCGGCCGTCATCGGGCACATCCGGGAAACGGGCGGGAAATTCGACATCCGAAACCGGGCTCAGGACATCGTTTTCATGGATCAAGCGATCGGCAACCTGTATCGGAAAGAAGCCCTTTTTTCGAAACAGATCGCCCTGTTCAGCCTGCTGTCGATCCTCATATCGGTCGTCGGAGTCTTCGGCCTCGTGCTGTTCGACATGCAGTACCGCCGCAAAGAGATCGGGCTGCGGAAAGTACACGGCGCCACCTCAGGAGAAATCCTGCGCATGTTCAATGCCGGATACATACGGATAATTCTGATCTGTTTCGCCGTCGCGACGCCGATAACGTGGTACGCGGGCGACAAGTGGCTGGAACGGTTCGCTTACCGGACTCCGATCGATCCGTGGATATTCGGCACGGCCCTATCGCTCGTGCTGTCGATTACCGTCGCGACCATTTCGCTATTGTGCTACCGTACCGCCCGTGAAAACCCGGCCGACTCGATCCGGAAAGAATAATTATCACAAAACGATACAAAGTCATGAAAATCTTGTTACGAAATTTAGTCAACCTGTTCGCCCGGAACAAAACAGCCGCCCTGCTGAACATAGCCGGACTTACCGTTGCGTTCGCTTCGTTCATGCTCATCATGATGCAGGTATGGTATGAACTCGGATACGACCGATGCTACCCGAATGCCAACCGGATATACGGGCTCTGTTTTCAAGTACCGCAATCCGGCGATCTGGGCACCGTGCTGCCCCGGCCGCTGGCCGAAAAACTGCTCCGGTCATCAGCCGGAATCGAAACGGGCGGATGCCTATCGTATCAACACGGAGATCCCAACGTTCCGTTCTTTCGGCCCGAACGAGGGCCGGAGTCGGCTATCGCCGCCGGTTTTTCGCTCGTTTCGCGATCCTGGTTGGATGTCTTCGGATTCGAAACGCTTTCCGGCGACCTAAACGCCTTTTCCGAACCCAACGCGGCGATTATTCCCCATTCGCTGGCCGTAAAGCTTTTCGGCAGCGAAAACCCGGTCGGGCAAACCATTGCCAAGTCGGAAGGATACCGGGAGGCCGCCCAATTTACGATCGTCGCCGTATACCGTGATTTTCCGAAAAACGCCTCGTTGAAAAACGATGTCTATACCGACCTGAAGGAGCGGCTGCTCCAAGATTTCAACAACTGTTCGACCCCTTATTTCGTCCGGGTAAAACAGAATGCCGACATCCGCCGAATCGAACAGGATCTGCTACCCCTCGTATGGAATTATGCGAAAACGTATGACGAAGACTCGACAAGAAGCCAACGGCTACGGCTCGTCGGATTGAACGACCTCTATTTCTTCAACGAAACGATCTCCCAGGAAGGGGGAAACCGCAACACCACCTATTCGCTGCTGACGGTTGCCCTGCTGATCCTGCTGATCGCGGTTATCAACTTCATTAATTTCACGATCGCACAGGCTCCGGCGCGCATGCGCAGTATCAATACGCAAAAAGTATTCGGATGCCGCTCCCGGCAGTTGCGGATCAATCTGATCGCCGAAGCGGTCTGCCTGACGGCAGTCTCGTTCCTGCTGGCCGTACTCACCGTTCACGCACTGGAAGAAACGAACCTATCTTCGCTGATTACCGGAGGAATCTCGCCCGGCGACTATCCCGGCCTGATCTCGATTTCTGCGGGAATCGCACTGCTGACCGGTTTTATCGCAGGAATCTATCCCGCTTTTTACATTACATCCTTGCAACCCGCCCTGGCGCTGAAGGGGACGTTCTCCGTCTCCCGGCCGGGTAAAAAACTACGCGTCGTCCTTATTGCGGTTCAGTTCTCCATCTCGATGATACTAATTATCGTTGCGCTGGCGGTTCATATTCAAAACCGCTATATTCGACAATTCGACATCGGGTTGCCGCGCGAAAATATCGTAACGTTCGATCTGGGCCCGTTAGCGGGCAGATCGGCCGACCCGTTGATCCATAAACTGAAAAGCAATCCGGACATCGCCGACGTAACCCTCAGCCGCACTTTTATCGTCAGCAAAAGCGGAACGTTTTGCAACCGCCTTTATAAAAACGATGAAATCGATTTTCGACTCATGGGGGTTGCGCCGAATTTTTGTTCTTTCATGGGAATGCACCTGGTCGAAGGACGGGATTTCACGGAGACCGACCAGCAGAGGGACGCTCCCGCCCTTATTTTCAACCGAACGGCAAAAAAACTTTATGACATAACCGTCCCCGACTGGCTGGAATATTCCGGAGAAATCGTCGGCATCGTCGAAGATTACCACGATAAACCGTTGCATTACTCCATCGAACCGATAGCTCTGATCGTATACGATCGTTCGTCGCCGTTGTACTGCATGTACGTCAAAATAAACAATCCCGATCCCGGACCGGCTATCGCTTTCATCAGGGAAGCCTACCGGACACTCAGTCCGCAGAGGCAGGTTCCCGACGTAAAATTCATGGAAGAACAACTGGGCAACCTATATCAGAAGGAACGAAACCTTTCGGAAATGATTTTCCTGTTCAGCCTGGTGTCGGTATCGCTTGCGATCACCGGGGTTTTCGGAGTCATCCATTTCGAAACCTCCAGCCGGCGCAAGGAGATCGCTCTACGTAAAGTGTACGGTTCCCAAACCGGCGAAATTCTTCGGATGTTTAACAAAACCTACATCCGCATCGTATTGATATGCTTTGCGGTCGCGGCGCCTGCGGCCTATATCGTCGTAAAACGATGGCTCGAAAGCTTCACCTATAAAACACCGATCCCTAGTTGGATCTTCCTCATGGCGCCGGCTATCGTGCTGATTATCGTCGTCGCCGTCATCACGCTGCGCTGCTACAAAACCGCGACGGACAATCCTATAAAATCGATCCGAACCGAATAACGAAAAACGAATAAGCTATGCATACGCTGAAAAACCTGATTTTGCCATTTAAAAAGTACAAAGTCGCCGCCATACTCAACATCATCGGACTATCGGTAGCTTTCGCCTCGTTCACGATCATTACGACACAGGTGAAGTACGACTTTTCGTTCGACCGGCATTACAAAAACAAAGACCGGATTTTCAGGCTCGAAACCCGTTCTTTCGACGGCAATGCCCACAACGCGGTGGTAAGCCGGCCGATGGCAAAACCGTTGGGTTCGATTCCCGAAGTGGAACGACAAGGCTTGTTCACCGGCGGCCCGGAGCTTGCCGTTTATGATAAAAATGCCGGAAAAAACGCGCAGCAAGGTCCTTTCCGCATCTATTCCGCCGAGCCCGGCGCGCTGGACGTACTGGAATTCGAATACGTCCGGGGAAATGCGCAACGTTTTCGCGAACCGAACACGGTATTGATCTCCGAAACGGTCGCCACCGCCCTCTACGGAACGGAAGATCCCGTAGGGCGCAGTCTGATCCTCGCGCTGGATACCGAAGCCCCGCAGGAGATCATCGGAGTCTACAAAGATTTCCCGAAAAACGGATCGGTGGAAACCGGCAGCATCGTCCGTTTTATCGGGGATGCGGATATTAACGCCAACAACGAAAGCTACGTCTATTATATCCGGCTGAATGCTCCGCAAAACAGGGGAAAAGTCGAAGCGGAACTGTGGAACGTCAACAAACATTCCGATATCTTCAAACAGATTAAAGAAGATTCGACCGTTTTCCGACTGAGCCCGATCTCCGAAATCCATTATTTGAAAAACGTCCGGTTCGATCCTACTCCTAAAAGTAGTCGCACAACGGTCTGGTCGTTACTGGCCATCGCCGTGCTGATCATCGGGATCGCCATCGTCAATTTCGTTAATTTTTCCATCGCGCTCACGCCGGTTCGCCTGCGCAGCATCAATACACAGAAAGTGTTTGGCAATACCAACGGAGCCATCCGCTGCAACCTGATCGGGGAAGTCATGGGGATCGCCCTCCTTTCGCTGCTTCTGTCGCTGATCGTCGTAAAGCTCTTCGCTGGCTCCGCATACGCCTCGTTCATCGAGAGTTGCACAAAAATCGGATCCGATCTGCAAATCTTGGCGATAACGGCCGTCGTCGCCATCGTTACCGGTCTGCTGTCGGGCATTTATCCTGCATTTTACGCGACTTCGCGGCCCCCAATCCTGGCGATCAAAGGCTCTTTTGCTCTTTCGCCGAAAGGGAAGCGCGTGCGGACGCTGCTCATCGCGTTCCAATTCGTCATTTCGATCGTCCTGATTGTTTTCTCCATTTCGATCCACGTTCAAAACCGCTACATGCAACGGTTCAATATGGGATTCGAGCGCGACAACATCTTGATCCAGCAGTGGATCGGAAGCAGGATAGCCTCGCAAAAGGATGCGTTCGCCGACAAGCTGAAAAGCAATCCGGCAATCGTCGACGTTACGTTCTCCAGCGGAAAAATCGTGGATCTCAACAAATCCCGCTGGGGTCAAACGTATAAAGGGGAACTGATTGCCCCGAATATTTTTCCGGTAGCGCCGAACTTCCTGTCGTTCATGGGAATCGGAATTACGGAAGGACGCGACTTTATTGCGGACGACAACCGGAAATCCAACTTTACCGTCATATTCAACCAAACGGCCCAACGCCAGTACGGACTGACAGTCGGAGAACGATTCGGAGAGTGGGACATAGCAGGCATCGCCCGGGATTTCAACTTCAAGCCGCTGCAATACGGTATCGAACCGATCGCTTTCGCCGTATTCGGCGACCATCCGATTGCGAAGAGCTGGCAGACAGGCACCCTGTACGTTAAAGTCAACCCGGCGAATCTTTCCGCCACCTTGAAGTTTATCCGGGAAACCATACAAGAATTCGATCCGGATGCGGAAGAAAATCTCGTATTTCTGGACGATTCAATCGGACAACTGTATCAGAAAGAACGGAACCTCTCGACCCTGATTTTGCTGTTCAGCCTACTGTCGATGCTGATCTCGGTCGTCGGCATATTCGGTCTCGTGCTGTTCGAAACACAGTACCGGCGTAAGGAGATCGGCATCCGGAAAATCCACGGCGCGACCGTCGGCGAAATCCTCCGAATATTTAACGGCACTTATGTCCGGATCGTACTGGCCTGCTTCGTTGTCGCGACACCGGTCGCTTATTACGGAGTAAAACGATGGCTCGAAAATTTCGCTTACCGAACGCCGATCCATAGTTGGATCTTCCTCGCCGCGCTGATCGTCGTACTAAGCGTCGTCGTCGCGATCATCACGCTTCGCTGCTACAAAACCGCGACGGACAATCCTATAAAATCGATTAAAACCGAATAACCAAACTACAAACGCTTGCCAATCATGACACCTTTGAAAAATTTCTTCCACGTACTGAAAAAATACAAAATCGCTTCGCTGCTCAACGTCATTGGGTTGAGTATCGCATTCGCCTCGTTCATGATTATCATGACGCAGGTAAAATACGATCTGTCGTTCGACCGGCATTACAAAAATGCGGATCGGATATTCCGGGTCGAAAATCAGGCAATGACCGAAAACGGAAAGTATAGCGCCAACACCTCCCGCCTGGTGGCGGAAAAGGTGTTCGCAGCAGAACCCGAAATCGAAAAAACGGGACTGATCCAAAGTTATCAACAGCTCGACATCTACGACCAGAGTCTCGGGAAAGACTCTCGTCAGGGCCCTTTCCACTTTTATACCGCCGAACCCGACGCGCTGGATATATTGGAATTCGAATTCGTTCACGGCAGTCCGCAGCGTTTTTCGGAATCCGGGACGGTATTGATCTCGGAACAGGTCGCCACAGCGATTTACGGCAACCAAAACCCGGTCGGACGCAGCCTTATTTTCGACAAGGACACGGAGCACCCGGTAGAGATCGTCGGAGTTTATAAAAACTTTCCGCAAAACGCGACGATAAGATCCAACAGCATCGTCCGGTTTATCGGCCAGGAAAATGCCGGCAACGGCAACAACTGGAATTACGTCTATTACATCCGGCTGAACGCAAGGGAAAATGCCGAGCAAGTCATGCAGGCCATGAACAAAAAGTATCAGGAGTTCGTCGGTACGGGAAATTCGGTTCCGGACAACTTTTTCCGGCTCACTCCGATCACCGAAACCCATTTTACACAAAGCGTCAGCTACAGTCCGACGGATACGGGCAACCGCGCGACGGTCTACTCCCTGATGAGTATCGGCGTTCTGATTATCCTGATCGCTATGATCAACTTCGTCAATTTCTCCACTTCGCTTATTCCGACCCGTATCCGCAGCATCAACGTCCAGAAAGTGCTGGGCGGATCGAACGCCGCCATCCGACGGAACATGATTGCGGAATCGGCGGGACTCGCGGTCGTCTCGTTTTTCGTTGCGCTGCTGATCGTTCATGCATTCTCCGGAACGCCGCTGGCATCCGACATCAGCGCCCCGTGCGACGTCGGAGCCGATATGCCGATTCTGTGGGGCACGGCGCTTATCGCCGTCGCGACCGGAATCCTGTCCGGAATATACCCGGCTTTTTACAGCACCTCGTTCGCTCCGGCGCTCGTAGTGAAAGGCGTTTTCGGGCTTACCCCGAAAGGACGCCGTTTGCGCACGGTACTGATATCGGTACAGTACGCGATATCGATCACATTGATCATCGTCACACTGTCGATACACAGACAAAACCGTTACATGCAAAAATCCGATATGGGGTTCCAACGTGAAAATATCCTGACCACATGGGTGCCCCGTGAAATAGCCGACAAAAGAAAAACCCTGGCCGACAAGCTGACGAGCAATCCCGCCATCACGGACGTGACTTTCGCCGCCGGACCGTTTGTCGCAAAAGGACGGATGCGCTGGGGACGTAGTTACAAAGGAAAAGGCATTACTTATGACGCCTATCCGGTAGCTTCGAATTTTTTACGTTTCATGGGAATCCGGATTACGAACGGACGCGATTTCAACGAAAACGATGATTTAAAACCGGAAATATCTCAAATATTCAACGAAACGTCTCAGCGGAAAGACAGCATCACAGTCGGCGAAAAGATGGAGGACGGAACAAATATCGTAGGCATCGCCAGAGATTTCAATTTTCAACCGCTGCAATACGGCATCAATCCGTTCGCATTCGTCACGTTCGGGACAACCGAATGGGGCGCGTGGACTCCGCTGCGCTATCTGTTCGTCAAGACCAACGGAACGGATATTCCCGCCGTCGCGGATTTCATCAGGAAATCCGTCAAAGAGCTGGTTCCGGACAGCCAGCTCGACATCAGATTCATGGACGAAGAGATCGGAAATCAATACTACAAAGAACAAAAACTGTCGAATTTACTCACCTTGTTCAGCCTGCTGTCGATCTTGATCTCGATCGTAGGGGTATTCGGCCTCGTGCTGTTCGAAACCCAGTACCGTCGCAAAGAGATCGGGATTCGGAAGATCCACGGCGCGACTGTCGGCGAGATCTTCCGGATGTTCAACAAAATTTACGTGCGCATCGTACTGGCGTGTTTCGTTGTCGCCGTACCGATAGCTTACTGCATCGTCGACCGGTGGCTCGAAAACTTCGCCTACAAAGCTCCGGTCGAAATCTGGATTTATCTCGCGGCGCTGGCGATCGTGCTGGGAACCACCGTCGCCACCGTACTGATCCAGACGTACCGGGCCGCCACGGACAATCCCGTCCAGTCGTTGAAAAAACATTAATTATTTTCCGAACATTCATAATCATTCATTCTTTTTAAAAATTACTGCTATGTTGAAAGTTGAAGAACTGAGCAAGAGCTTCCGTACGGAAGAGATCGAAACCATCGCTCTGAACAAGGTTTCGTTCGAAGTCACCGAAGGCGAATTCATTGCGGTCATGGGGCCGTCCGGCTGCGGCAAATCGACGCTGTTGAACATCCTCGGGCTGCTGGACAACCCTACCTCGGGCAAATACTACCTGCTCGGAAAGGAAGTCGGAACCCTGAAGGAAAAAGACCGCACGCTGTACCGCAAAGGCAAAATCGGTTTCGTTTTCCAAAGTTTCAACCTGATCGACGAACTGAACGTCTACGAGAACGTCGAGCTGCCTTTGATCTACCTGCGCGTCAAAGCCGCCCAGCGCAAAAAAATGGTCAACGAGATCCTCGACCGGATGAATATCAGCCACCGCGCCCGCCACTTTCCCCAACAGCTTTCCGGAGGTCAGCAGCAGCGCGTCGCCATCGCCCGCGCCGTCGTTTCGAACCCGAAGCTGATCCTCGCCGATGAGCCCACCGGCAACCTCGACTCGAAGAACGGCAAAGAGGTCATGGATCTGCTGACCGAACTGAACAAGGAGGGCACGACCGTCGTAATGGTAACCCACTCGCAGCACGACTCCTCCTACGCATCGCGCACGATCGACCTGTTCGACGGCGAGATCGTAACCGACGTGAAAGCCTTCCTGTAATCCCTCCGCAGGCAAAACGACCGTTCCGGTTAGATAATAAGCGAAGTTGCCGACATGGTTCGGCAACTTTTTTCGCTATACAAAGCTTTGGAATGCAGATACTTACATAACAACCATTCCGATTCGTTATCGGAAATAAGAATTTTGCATGACTATTGATCCGCTGAAAAAACTACTTTTATGTTATGAAACTCTAAAACCGAATCGATATGAAATTTCTGACAAACGAAAAACTGACCATCGTCGGAGCGGCCGGGATGATCGGCTCGAACATGGTGCAAACCGCGATCATGATGGGACTGACCCCGAACATCTGCGCCTACGACCCCTATGCCCCGGCATTGGAAGGAGTCGCCGAAGAGATGTACCACTGCGGATTCGAGGGCGTCAACCTAACCTATACCAGCGATATCCGCAAAGCGCTCGACGGAGCGGGATACGTCGTTTCTTCGGGCGGGGCCGCCCGCAAAGCGGGCATGACGCGCGAAGACCTGCTGAAAGGCAACGCCGAGATCGCCGCGCAGTTCGGCAAAGACCTCCGCAACTATTGTCCCGACGTGAAGCATGTGGTCGTGGTGTTTAATCCGGCCGACATTACCGGACTGATTACGCTGCTCTACTCCGGCTTGAAGCCTTCGCAGGTCAGCACGCTGGCCGCACTGGACAGCACGCGGCTGCAAATCGCGCTGGCGCAGCATTTCGGCATCGCGCAAGACCGGGTAACCGGTTCGCGCACTTACGGAGGACACGGCGAACAGATGGCCGTATTCGCTTCCACCGCGAAAGTGGACGGCAAACCGCTGACCGAACTGATCGGCACGGCGGCGCTGACCGACGAACAATGGGCCGCCCTGCGGCAGCACGTGATTCAGGGCGGCAAGCGTATCATCGAACTGCGCGGACGTTCTTCGTTCCAAAGTCCCGCCTACCTGTCGATCGAAATGATCCGCGCGGCCATGGGCGGAACTCCGTTCCGTTGGCCGGCCGGCGTCTACGTCCCGGACGGCGATCAGGGGCCGGTCATGATGGCGATGGAGACCACGATCGACCGCGACGGCGTGCGCTATAAAGTCCCGCACGGCACAGCCGGGGAGACCGAATCGCTGCACGCCAGCTATCTGCACTTGGTCAAGCTGCGCGACGAGGTGATCGGCATGGGTATTCTGCCGCCGGTATCCGAATGGGGAAATCTCAACCCGCACCTTCGATAAATCCGGTACGAAACGCCGCGCATATACCCGAAAACGATACCGGCACCGTCCGGTATCGTTTTTTTTTCATACCTTTATCAAATCAATTCAAACCCAAAACTTAACGATATGAAACGTAAAGTGATATCCGCCGCGCTATTATCCCTGCTGATCGTCGGGGAAACCGCTGCGGCGCGCAAGCCCTCCGCGACTTTCAAAAGAGCGCCGGAGCCGACCGTTCAGACCCACGTCGACGGCTACCTCGGCGGACGCATCGACGCCTGCATCCGCGTCCGCGTGATGAGCGAGGACGAAAACCTACTGGTCGCCCCGTTCCGGCAACGGAACGAGACTAACCGCTGGCAATCCGAATTCTGGGGCAAATGGACGCTCGGCGCCATCGGAGCCTACCGATACAACCGCGACCCGCAGTTGTTGCAGAAGATCGGCAACGGCGTGAGCGGTCTGCTCTCGACCCAGTCCGAGGACGGATACATCGGCAATTACGCGCCGGAAGCGCAACTGACCAACTGGGACGTATGGGGGCAGAAATACACGTTGCTCGGTCTGCTTGCCTATTACGACCTGACCGGAGACAAAAAAGCGATCGAAGGAGCCTGCAAGCTGGCCGACCGCCTGATGACCGTGATTCCGGCGAAAAAAGAGATCGAGATGGCCGGCATCTACCGGGGACTGCCGCCCAGCTCGATCCTCGAACCGATCGTCTATCTATATAACCGTACGGGGAACGGCAAGTACCTCGACTTCGCCAAATACATCGTCGGCCGTTGGGAAACCGACAAAGGTCCGCAGTTGATCGGCAAAGCGCTGGCCGGGGTTCCGGTGGCGGAGCGCTTCCCGTTCAAAAGCGGCTGGGAAACCTGGTGTTCGTGGGACAACGGGCAAAAAGCCTATGAAATGATGTCTTGTTACGACGGTCTGCTCGAACTGTACAAGATCACGAAAAATCCCGACTACCTGAAGGCCGTCGAGGCGACCGTGCGGAACATCATCGACGAGGAGATCAATATCGCCGGCTCGGGCAGCGCATTCGAATGTTTCTATCACGGGAAACGGCTGCAGACCGACCCGGCTTACCATACGATGGAAACCTGCGTTACGATGACATGGATGAAGCTCTGCCAAAACCTGCTCGATTTGACCAAAAATCCGCTTTATGCCGACCAAATCGAAAAAACGACGTACAACGCGCTGCTCGCAGCGCTGAAAGAGGACGCCGGGCAAATCGCCAAATACAGTCCGCTCGAAGGCGTGCGTTCGGCCGGCGAACATCAGTGCGGCATGCATGTGAACTGCTGCAATTCGAACGGTCCGCGGGCATTCGCGATGATCCCGACCGCTGCCGTCCTTTCCAGCAACGACAGTCTGTTCGTCAACCTGTACGGTCCGTCGACCACCAAAGCTTCGTTGGGTAAAAACGAAATCTCGCTGGAACAGACGACCGCCTATCCCGAAGATGGCGACATCGAAATCGCCGTGAACGCGCCGAGGAACCTCGAATTCGCAGTCGCCGTGCGAATTCCCGCCTGGAGCAAGGTCAGCCGGGTCGCCGTGAACGGCGAATCGATCGGAGACGTCCGGCCCGGAACCTACGTCACCGTCAGAAGACGCTGGGAACCGGGCGACAAGATTTCCGTAAATCTGGATATGCGCGGACGGCTCGTCGAACTGAACGGTTACCAGGCTATCGAGCGCGGGCCGATCGTTCTGGCGCGGGATTCCCGGTTCGACGACGGATTCGTGGACGAAGCCTCCGTCATCCAAGCCAATGCAGACGGCTATGTGGAACTGATGCCCGTAACGGAAGCGGACAAACCCGAAAAGATGTGGATGGTCTATACGGCCCCGCTGGTGCTGGGTACCGACCTGGAAGGCGATTTTTATAAACCCAGGCAGATCCGGTTCTGCGATTTCGCTTCGGCCGGCAACACCTGGGACAGACGGATTCGTTACCGCGTATGGCTGAAAAAAACGTATAACGTCATTCTGGCTCCGCAACAGTAAACCCTTCAGCCGCGCTTTTGGCCGCAGGAGACCTCGCTACGACCGGAGTCCCGTCAACCGAAAATAAAAAAACCGACCGTATCCCGGCCGGTTTTTTATTGCGGACACTGCACAAGATTACTGTCCTTTCAGGAATCGGTCGATGTTTTCGGCGGCCCTGCGCCCCGACGCGATCGCGCGGACAACCAACGATGCGCCCATAGAGGCATCCCCGGCGGCAAAAACTTTTCCGACCGTAGTTCTGTTCGCATCGTCGACCGCAATGTTCTTGCGCGCATCGAGCCCGACTCCCAGATCGCCGACCAGCCCGTCGAGTTCGGGATGAACGAATCCCATCGCCAGCAATACGATATCGGCCTCTATGACCTCCGTTTCCCCGGTATGTTTCAGCGTCATCTTTCCCGCATCGTCCTTTTCCCATTCGACGCGTTCGGTCTCGACGCCGATCAGCACGCCGTCTTTCCCGATAAAGCGGTTCGTTGCGAGGTTCCAACGGCGTTCGCAGCCTTCCTCATGCGACGAGGAGGTTTTCAACACCTGCGGATACATCGGCCACGGAGTATCCGGATTGCTGCCTACCGGCGGCTTGGGCATGATCTCGATCTGGGTAACCCCGACGGCGCCTTGACGGATGGACGTGCCGACACAATCCGATCCGGTATCGCCGCCGCCGATCACCAATACCCGTTTTCCCTGTGCGGAAATCCGCTCGTTCTGCGGAATCTGTGCGCCGGCATTCACCCGATTTTGCTGTTGCAACAGCTCCAGCGCGAAATACACCCCTTTCAGGTCGCGCCCCTCCACCGGAAGATCTCGCGGCACCCCGGCGCCGATCGTCACGCAAACGGCATCGAACTTTTCGAGTAATTCTTTAGTTTTAAAATCTTTACCTACACAAACAGAAGGTTTAAACTCGATCCCCTCCTCAGCCAGCAGCTTCAATCTCCGGTCGATAATTTTCTTACCGAGTTTGAAGTCCGGAATCCCCAACCGCAACAGTCCGCCGATAAACTCATTTTTTTCGAACACCGTTACACGGTGCCCGCGCCGGTTCAGCCTGTTCGCGCAAGCCAGTCCCGAAGGTCCCGATCCGACGACCGCCACCCGCTTTCCGGTACGCCTGCGCGGCGGGCGCGCCGTAACGTACCCTTCGGCAAAAGCACGTTCCACGATCGACACTTCATTTTCCCGGATAGTCACCGGTGCGTCGTGCAGTTTCAGTACGCAGGATTTTTCGCACAACGCCGGGCACACGCGCCCGGTAAACTCAGGGAAGTCGTCCGTCTCGGCCAGCGAACGGTAAGCCTCCTCCCAGCGACCGCGCCAGGCCAGATCCTGCCATTCGCCCTGGCGGTTACCCAGCGGACAGGCCCAGTGGCAAAACGGCACCCCGCAGTCCATGCAGCGCGAAGCCTGCAGGCGGCGGTCTTCGATATTGAGCGTCTGCTCGACTTCGGCATAATCGTATATCCGGTCGTGCAACGGGCGGTACCCCGCCTCTTTACGACCTATGGTCAAAAATGCTTTCGGATTTCCCATGATTGTTCGTTTTTCAGCGGTTTAATAATCTTTTTCCATCTCAGCGATCTTGCGGTCGAGCGCGGCCATGCGCTGCGCATGGAGCACTTTTTTGTATTCGATCGGCATCACCTTGATAAACTGGCCGACGTATTCGCTCCAGTCGTCGATCATCGTTTTGGCGAGCGGGCTGCCCGTATGGTAATAGTGCGAACTGATCAGCGCATGCAACTCCTTGCTGTCGGCCGTCTCTTCGATCAACGACAATTCGACCATCTCCATGTTGCAGAAGAAATCGAAATTGCCGAGACGGTTCCACACGTAGGCGATTCCGCCGCTCATGCCCGCCGCAAAGTTTCGTCCGGTCGTACCGAGCACTACGGCGCGGCCGCCGGTCATGTATTCGCAACAGTGATCTCCCACCCCTTCGACAACGGCCGTCGCGCCGCTGTTACGGACGCAGAAACGCTCGCCGACCTGCCCGTTGATATACACTTCTCCCGCCGTCGCGCCGTAGAGCAGCGTATTGCCGGCAATGATGTTCTCGTGGGGCAGGAAGGTCGAGTTTTTCGGCGGCACCAAAACGATTTTTCCGCCGGAAAGCCCTTTGCCAAGGTAGTCGTTGGCATCTCCCTCCAAGCGAAACGTCACGCCCCGGCACAGGAACGCTCCGAAACTCTGCCCGGCAGAACCGCGGAAAGTCACGCTGACCGTATTCTCGGGCAACGCTTCGCTGCCGTATTTCGAAGTGATCTGTCCCGAAAGCATCGCTCCGACCGAACGGTCCGTATTGTAAATCGGGAAACTCAGGTGCACCGGCATTTTCGAATCGATGGCCGGAGACGCCATCCCGATGATCGAACGGTCCTTGACCTTTTCGATCTTATGATCCTGCACGGTCGTCCGACGGACGTCGTTCGTTCCGGCTTCGGCCGGACGGTACAGGATCCTCGACAAATCCACTTTCGAAATTTTGGTTCCCGGTTCGAACTTTTTCGGCTCGATCAGGTCGGTGCGACCGATAATGTCGTCCAACCGCGCGTATCCGAGTTCGGCCAACGTTTCGCGGACATCTTCGGCCAGAAAGTTAAAGAAATTGACCAGGTACTCGTAACGCCCGCGGAAATGTTCCCGCAGCCGTTCGTCCTGCGTAGCCACGCCGACCGGACAAGTGTTCATATGGCACTTGCGCATCATCACGCACCCCAGTACGATCAACGCGCTCGTAGCGAATCCGAACTCCTCGGCCCCGAGCAGCGCGGCGATCACCACGTCGCGGCCGGTTTTCAACTGGCCGTCGGTCTGCAGCGTGACTTTACCGCGCAGACCGTTCAGCACGAGGGTTTGCTGTACGTCGGCCAAGCCGATTTCGGTCGGCAGGCCAGCATGTTTCACCGAGCTGACCGGACTGGCTCCGGTACCGCCTTCGCAGCCGCTGACCAGGATCATATCGGCTTTCGCTTTAGCGACTCCGGCCGCAATGGTGCCGATTCCGCTTTCGGAAACCAATTTCACGCTGATCCGCGCGCGCGGATTGACATTCTTCAGGTCGAAAATCAATTGCGCCAGGTCCTCGATCGAATAAATATCGTGGTGCGGAGGCGGCGAGATCAGCGAAATGCCGGGGATCGAATGCCGCGTCCGGGCGATCATCTCGTCGACTTTGTAACCGGGGAGTTGTCCGCCCTCGCCGGGCTTGGCCCCCTGGGCGACCTTGATCTGGATCTCGTCGGCATTGACCAGGTATTCGGCATGGACGCCGAAACGTCCCGAAGCCACCTGTTTGATCGCGCTGCGGGTGATCGTACCGTCCGTATTGGGACGGTAACGCCGCGCGTCCTCGCCGCCTTCGCCGGTATTGCTTTTGCCTCCGATCTTATTCATCGCGATCGCGATCGCCTCGTGCGCCTCGCGGCTGAGCGAACCGAACGACATCGCACCGGTTACGAAACGCTTCATGATCTCCGTCGCCGGCTCCACGAGCGACAGGTCGATCGGATTGCGTTTCAATTCCATCAAATCGCGCAGAAACATCGGCGACGGTTTTTCGTTGACAAGTCGCGTATACTCCTTGAATTTCTTGTAACTGCCCAGCCGCGTGGCCAGTTGCAGCGTAGAGATCGTCTCCGGATTCCACGCATGCCGCTCGCCGTCCTTACGATAGGCGTAATTGCCGAAATTCTCCAGCGGCGCATCCTCGTCGTACAGCTCCCCGAAACCGTGCGCATGAGCGGCCAGCGTATCGACGGCGAGGTCTTCCAAATCGGCCCCGCCGATCTTCGAAGTCATCCCCCGGAAATACCGTTTCAGCAATCCGTCCGACAGTCCCACCGCTTCGAAGATCTCCGCACCGCGGTAACTGCGGATCGTCGAAATCCCCATCTTGGAGATAATTTTCAGTAATCCTTTATTTAACGCTTTGACGTAATGTTTTTCGGCCGTTTCGTAGTCCAACTGAATATCGCCTTGGGCAACCAGCCGGTCGAGCACGGCGAAAGCCATATACGGATTGACGGCGCTGGCCCCGAATCCGATCAGCAACGCCATATGCATCACTTCGCGCGCCTCGGCGGTTTCGACGATCAGCGCGATCTGAGCCCGCTTGCGCCGGTCGTTCAGGTAGTGGTGCACGGCCGACAGAGCCAGCAGCGACGGGATCGGAGCATGTTCGACGTCGACGCCCCGATCGCTCAGAATCACATAATTGTAACCGTCGTCGACCGCTTTTTCCGCCATTCCGCAAAGTCGGTCAACCGCGTCCGCAAGCCCCTGTCCGCCGTCTGCCGGGCCGAACAGCATCGGCAAGGTCAGCGTCCGAAATCCTTTGTAACGCAGATTATTCAAAATATCCAGTTCGGCATTGGTCAGGATCGGACTCGGCAGTTTGACCACTTTGCAGTGTTCGGCCGACGGGTGCAAGATATTTCCACCGACCGCGCCGATGTAACTGGCGATCGACATGACCAGTTCTTCGCGGATCGGATCGATCGGCGGATTGGTCACCTGCGCGAACTGCTGCCGGAAATAGTTGAACAACCGCTGCGGTTTGGCCGACAGAATGGCCAGCGGCGTGTCGTTGCCCATCGAACCGAGCGGTTCGAAACCGTTTTCGCCCATCGGCTTGATAAGCTTCTCGACGTCCTCCCGGTTGTACCCGAACACGCGCAGCATCCGGTCGTACTGTTCGACCGAATGTTTCACCTGCCGGCCCGAAGTAATCTGGTTCAGCACGACCCGGTTCCGTCCGAGCCACTCTTTGTACGGATGTTCGGCGGCGAGCTGTTCCTTGATTTCCGGATCGTAGCGGATTTCGCCCTTCTCGGTGTCGATCATCAGGATTTTACCGGGACGCAAACGACCCTTTTCGCGGATCTCCGAAGCTTCGACGGCAAACGTCCCGGTCTCCGAAGCGACCACCATCATGTCGTTCTTGGTAATAAAGTAACGGGCCGGGCGCAGGCCGTTACGGTCAAGCATACCGCCGGCATAACGGCCGTCCGAAAAAAGCAACGTCGCCGGGCCGTCCCAAGGCTCCATGAAAATACTGTGGTATTCGTAAAAAGCCTTCAGTTCGGCGGATATCGGATTTTTATCGTTATAGCTTTCCGGAATCAACATCGCCAGCGCATGGGGTAACGTCATGCCGCTCTGAACGAAAAATTCCAGTACGTTGTCCAACGAAGCGCTGTCGCTCATTCCCCGCTGCACGACGGGCCCTAGCTCTTCGAGCGGACAGAGCAGGTCGGGATGCAGCACGCCCTCGCGGCTCTCCATCCAGCTCCGGTTACCGCGGATCGTATTGATCTCGCCGTTGTGCCCCAACAGGCGAAACGGCTGCGCGAGACTCCAGGTCGGAAACGTATTGGTCGAAAAACGCGAATGCACCAAAGCCAGGCCGCTGGTAAAATACGGATTGACCAGATCGGGGAAATAATAGCGTAACTGTACCGACGACAACATCCCTTTGTAGACCAGCGTACGGGTAGACAGGCTGACCACATAGCACGCCTCCTTCTGTTCCAGGTCGCTTTCGAGCCACTCTTTCTCGATCTTTTTGCGGACGATATAGAGCTTGCGCTCCAGGGTCGACGCGCCCGGATCGCCCGTTACGAAGATCTGTTTAATCACAGGTTCCGTGTCGCGGGCCGCCCGGCCCAGCACGTCGTCGTTCACCGGAACGTCGCGCACGTGCATCAGGTTAAGTCCCTCGGCCTGTACGTTTCGTTTGACGATCCCCAGAGCCGCCGTCTGACCGGCTTTGTCGCGCGGTAAGAAAACGAGTCCGGTTCCGTAATGCCCCTTTTCGGGAACCGGAATGCCCTGCAAGAGAATAAATTCATGGGGAATCTGCACCAGGATGCCGGCTCCGTCGCCGGTTTTGTTATCGGCCCCTTCGGCTCCGCGGTGCATCATGTGTTCGAGTACCTGGAGACCGTTTTCGACAATGTCGTGGGTCTTATTCCCCTTGATATTGACAACCAGTCCGACGCCGCACGCGTCGCGTTCGTTATCGGGATCGTATAACCCCTGTCGGCGGGGCGCAACGTTTATTTTTCGATTCTGTTTCATGCCTTTTGTCTGTAATTGCGCCGCAGCGTTTTTTCACAACCACCGCAGCGCGGATTAAAAACCACTAGCGTACGAATAGCAACTCCCTGTATTTCGGCAGCGGCCACATTTCGTTGTCGACCACCTCTTCGAGTTTGTCGGCGTGGTAACGGATCTCATCGAATGCCACAGCCACCGTATCGTGATAGGCAATCGCCTTTTTCCGTTCGCTGGCGATTTTGTTGGCCACTTTGCGAGCTTCGATCATCTTTTCGGTCAACGTCTGGATCTTCTCCATGTGAACGGAGATCTTCTCGATCAGCGCCATGTCCTGGCCGGCCACGCTTCCGAATTTATCGGCGCCGAACAACTCTTTCATTTTAAAAGCCTTGTCCAGCAGCATTCCCTGGTAGCGCGAAGCGACCGGCAGAATATGATTCATCACCAGATCGCCCAACACGCGGGCTTCGATCTGGATCTTTTTCGTATAGGTCTCCCACTTCACCTCGGCGCGCGCATGCAACTCTTTCGACGAAAGCACCCCCATCCGAACGAACATCTCGGCATGGGTCGGCGCAACGAACTGGTCGATGATCTCCGGAACGGAAACCGCGCAGTCCAGACCGCGTCTCAGAGCTTCCTCTTTCCACTCGTCGGTATAACCGTTGCCGTCGAAATGAACCGCGGCGGACTCCCTGACGTAAGCCTTCAGCACGGACAGAATCGCCTGCTCTTTGGGTTCGCCTTTGCCGACACGGGTGTCGACGGCCTCCTTGAATTCGGCCAACTGATCGGCTACGGCGGTATTCAATACGGTCATCGCGCCGCCGCAGTTATCCGAAGAGCCTACGGCGCGGAACTCGAAACGGTTGCCCGTAAAGGCGAACGGAGACGTCCGGTTGCGGTCGGTATTGTCGATCAGCAATTCCGGAATATGATCGATTCCCCCCATCCGGAAACCGCACTTGTCGTCGAATTCGATCGTATCGTCGCACGAACTGGAGGCCAGTTTGTCAAGCACCGCCGAAATCTGGCGGCCGAGGAACACCGAAATGATCGCCGGGGGCGCTTCGTTCGCACCCAGCCGGTGGGCATTCGTCGCGCTCGCGATACTGGCCTTCAGTAATCCGTTCCGCTTGTAAACGGCCATCATCACATTGACCAGAAACGTGATGAACTGCAGGTTATCCTGCGGCGTTTTGCCCGGGGAGAGCAGGTTGACGCCGGTATCGGTTCCGAGCGACCAGTTGTTGTGTTTGCCCGAACCGTTGATTCCTTTAAACGGCTTTTCGTGCAGGATCACCCGGAAACAGTGGCGGCGCGCCACCTTTTTCATAATCGACATCAGCAGCAGGTTATGGTCGTTGGCCAGATTGGTCTCTTCGAAAATCGGGGCAAGCTCGAACTGGTTCGGAGCCACCTCGTTGTGACGCGTTTTGGCCGGAATGCCGAGTTTCCAGCACTCGTATTCGAGATCTTTCATAAACGCCATCACCCGGGTCGGAATGGCTCCGAAATAATGGTCTTCCAACTGCTGGTTTTTGGCGCTCTCGTGCCCCATCAGCGTACGACCGGTCAGCACCATGTCCGGACGAGCCGCATAAAGGCCCTCGTCGACGAGAAAGTACTCCTGCTCCCATCCCAGGTAGGAGTACACTTTCGACACCGTCGGATCGAAGTAGCGGCACACCTCCGTAGCGGCTCTATCGACGGCCTGCAGCGACCGAAGCAAGGGTACCTTGTAGTCGAGCGCTTCCCCGGTATAGGCGATAAAAATCGTCGGGATACAGAGCGTCGTATCGACGATGAAAGCCGGCGAAGTCGCATCCCAAGCCGAATAACCGCGCGCTTCGAACGTATTGCGGATACCGCCGCTCGGAAAGCTCGATGCATCGGGCTCCTGCTGAATCAGCAGCTTCCCGGAAAACTCCTCGATCACCCCGCCCTTGCCGTCGTACTCGACAAAAGCGTCGTGTTTTTCGGCCGTACCGCCCGTAAGCGGCTGAAACCAGTGCGTATAGTGCGTGGCGCCCATGTCCATCGCCCACTGTTTCATACCCGATGCGACGCTGTCTGCAATTTCGCGGCTCAGCGCTTTACCGTGCTTCATCGTTTCGAACAGCGCCTCGTATGTTTTTTTCGGCAGGTACTTGCGCATTTTGTCTTCATTGAAAACATACATTCCGAAATATTCGGAAGCCCGTTCCGCCGGCGCGGGCATACAAACGGCCTTGCGTTTGATCGCCTCTTCCACTACTTTAAATCTAAGTTCTGACATGGCTTTATAAATTTAAGTATTAGAAACTTTTCCGTCTCTCAAATCATTTTTTACTTCAGATAGATATTGTGCTTGCGGCACGTCTCTACCATCTCTTCGGGCCAGATACTGGCCTGCACTTCGCCGATATGCGCGCAGCGCAGCAGGAACATGCATAACCGCGACTGGCCGATCCCTCCGCCAATCGACAACGGAATACGGTCTTCGAGCAGCGCTTTGTGAAATTCCAAATCGGCGCGCTCGGGACACCCCTCGAGTTCCAACTGACGCAATAACGCCGTTTTGTCGACCCGGATACCCATGCTTGAAACTTCGAAAGCGGATTCGAGCACCGGGTTCCACAGGATAATGTCGCCGTTCAACCCTTTATACCCTCCGTCGGACGGGGTTGTCCAGTCGTCGTAATCCGGAGCCCGGCCGTCGTGTTTTTTGCCGTCGGACAGTTTGCCGCCGATGCCGATCACGAAGATCGCCCCGTATTTGCGGGCCGCTTCCGTCTCGCGTTCCCGAGGAGACAGCGACGGATACATTTTCAACAGGTCTTCGCTTTGGATGAACCGGATGGTCTCCGGAAGGATCGGCGTGATGTGCGGATAGATCTCATACACTTCGCGTTCCATGCGGCGAACTACACCGTAAATTTTAGTAACGATCTCTTTCAGGAAATCGAGGTTGCGCTGTTCGGCCGTCACGGTGCGTTCCCAATCCCACTGATCCACGTAGATCGAATGCAAGTTATCCAGCTCTTCGTCGGCGCGGATGGCGTTCATGTCGGTATAAAGACCGTAACCGGGAGCGATGCCGTAAGCTCCGAGTTTCATTCGTTTCCACTTGGCCAGCGAATGCACCACCTCGGCGCGGCGTTCACCCATATCTTTGATCGGGAACGAAACCGGCCGTTCGACGCCGTTCAGGTCGTCGTTGATTCCCGTCCCGGACAGCACGAAAAGCGGCGCGGTGACCCGGCGCAAATCCAGTTCGGCCGCCAGCGATTTCTGAAAGCGGGTTTTAATCGTCTTGATGGCCTGTTCCATCATCTCCGGAACGAGTTTGGCCTTGTACTGTTTTACCATGTAAAGTGACATATGCTTGAATTTTAACGTTTTTTCTTTTTTCGATATCCCGGCGGCCGGTTCGCCGCCGGGGCATCTTGCAACCAACTTAAACTTAAACCTCTATTACGCTACATCCAACGATGTCTAACTGTTGTAAGCACTCTCGCCGTGTTCGTAGATATCGAGTCCCTCCTCTTCCACGCGGGCGTCAACACGCAGACCGACCAATTTGTCGACGATCTTGAACAGAATATAGGTCATTGCGGCGCTGAAAACGACGGATACCGCCGTAGCCACTACCTGCACCCACAACTGATGCCAGTCGCCGTAAAGCGCTCCTTCCACACCGCCTTCGCCGCTGATATACCGCGTAGCGAAAACTCCGGTAAGAATAGAACCCACGATACCGCCCATGCCGTGTACGCCGAATGCGTCGAGGGCGTCGTCGTATTTGAATTTCGGTTTGACGACGGCCACCATGAAAAAGCAAACGACCGAGGAAAGAAGCCCGATGCAAACGGCTCCAAGAACGCTTACGGTGCCTGCGGCAGGCGTAATGGCAACCAGTCCGGCCACCGCTCCGGTACACACGCCGACCGTCGTCGGCTTTTTGTTGTGCACCCAGTCGATCAGCATCCACGTCATCGCCGCCACGCAAGTGGCCAAGTGCGTCACCAGAAAAGCGTTGGCCGCGATACCGTCGGCCTGCAGACCGCTTCCGGCATTGAAACCGAACCAGCCGAGCCACAGAAAAGCCGTTCCCATGAATACGAAAGTAACGTTGTGCGGGCTCATCGGCTGTCCGACCCGGTAGCCTCTTCTCTTACCGAGCAGCACGGCCATTACCAGTGCGGAAATACCGGCATTGATATGCACGACCGTTCCGCCCGCAAAGTCGATGGCCCCCATTTCCTGCAGCCATCCGCCGCCCCATACCCAGTGCGCCATCGGGTTGTACACCAAGATGCTCCACAGGATCGTGAAGAGCATAAAGCCCGAAAATTTGATCCGTTCGGCAAAAGCGCCCAGTATCAAAGCCGGCGTGATCACGGCAAACATACACTGGAAAACCACGAAAATGATTTCGGGAATGTTGCCCGTAGTCAGCGCCGACGGCGTTACGCCGTTCAGCATCACTTTATCGAAACCGCCGATCACGCTGCCTGCGGCAGTCCCGCAAAGAGAGGTTCCGAATACGAAACTGTAACCGAATGCCACCCACAGAATACTAATTACGCCGACGATAAGCAAGCACTGCATAATGATGCTCAGTACGTTTTTCTGGCGCACCAGCCCGCCGTAAAACAGGGCGATACCGGGAATGGTCATCAACAGGACGAGGATGGTAGCGACGATCATCCACGCCGTGTTGCCGCTGTCCACCGCAGGGACGGCGACTTGTGTAATATCTTCTATATAATCCATGACTCAAAATTCTTTGTCGTTATACTTCGTGTTCGTTCAATAACAAGCCCTCGAAAAAACTATTTCTCCAGCTCCGCATTGTAAAGGGCGATATCGCCCCTTTCACCGGTACGGATGCGGATGGCGTCGTCGATGGGAATGACGAATATGCGCCCGTCGCCGATCTCGCCGGTAAAAGCCGATTTAAGAAGGGCCTGCACCGTCTTTTCCACATTCTTATCGCGCAGAACAATCGATATCAGTATCCGCTCGATGGAACTGGTATCATACACCACTCCGCGGTAGATACGGGCCTGGCGGGACTTTCCGATCCCTCGAACGTCGTAATAAGAGAACCACTCGATGTCTGCTGCGAGCAAAGCTTCCTTCACTTCCTCGAACTTGGTCTTACGAATAATTGCCTCGATCTTTTTCATTTTGCTTGGATTTTATGGTGAATGAACTAAAAAGATATCCCGAATACGAGACTCGCATCATCGGTCGCCGGCGAAGCGACGGCCTGCACGAAGACCGGCAGCGAATAAGAATCCGTAATCCGGATCGTTTTGGAGGCTTTCAGCGAAATATTCGAAACCTGAAACCCTTTGTCGCCCCATCGCGGAGTTAGCCATGCCGGAGCGTCCCACGGCGCCACGCCGACTGCACAGGTCAGATCGACGCCTTTGATCCGGAAATCGTAACCGAGTTCGATATAGGTCGAAAACTTCCGCTCGCCGTCCACTTTGTCGAGATTCCCGGCGAACATCGT
The DNA here is from genome assembly GCF_027665465.1 of Candidatus Alistipes pullistercoris. Classification (NCBI taxonomy): domain Bacteria; kingdom Pseudomonadati; phylum Bacteroidota; class Bacteroidia; order Bacteroidales; family Rikenellaceae; genus Alistipes; species Candidatus Alistipes pullistercoris. The sequence goes on from NZ_JAQDED010000008.1 coordinate 119,462, forward strand.
GCTCCAGGAGACGTGCAACGGAAACTTTTTGCCGAAATGATAGCCCAGCGTCCCCTCAAACAGGTGCGTATTCAGATAATCGGAATAGAAAGGAGCGCCCTGTCCGGCCCACCAGTAATCGGTGACTCCGACCGAAAAACCGCCGACCGAATAACCGGCCGAAAGATCCAGCTCCTTGAAACCTTCCCGCAAGCTGGTCGAGCCCCAGGCTCCGATGGAAAATCCTTTATAAGCCAATCCGAGCGAAGGCTGAACACTCGCCCCCGATCCTATCTGATAGACCCCCCTCCACACATATCCGCTCACGAGGTCCGCTCCCACGTTCACCACCACTCCGGACTGGGCTTTTAAAGACGGCGCGCAAGTCGAAAACACTATCGCCGCCAACATCATACGTACAATGGATAAATTCTTTTTCATAGCCTTTCATTTAAATGGATCAACAACTCATTTCTTTTCCCGGACTCCGATCCGTTTCGACGAATCGGACCGTTTTGTCAGATTTTCCGTTCAATCCCCATACGGGGATTTTCTGCCAACGAAAAATAATAAGTAAAATCCTCAGGCTTCATAACCACAAATTCAATCGTTTGATGCAAATATAGTATTTTTAAATTCTATAATGCAAATTTTATGGGGTATATTTTAATATAAATACTTATTTTAAAACATACACCCCCCAAAATACACACACAAATCACAAATAATTTAAATTACGATTTAAAACAATAATTCTATTAAACGCATAATTATCTCGTCAAAATCCGGTAAAAACACGTAATATCCCTGCCTGAAACCCGGATTTAATAAAAAACAGTAACCTAAAATTACGACTCGGCATAAATTCGATCTTTTTCGGACACCCCCTCACATTTCGGGGGATTATTTCCACAAAATCGTTTTTGAACCGCCAAGCGTCAAAATTCACAACCCTGTAACTTCAAAAAGGACATAATAAGAAAAAAAAGGACTTAAAAAGAGTACCCCTTCCTGCAAAACAATACCACCGTCAATAAGCGGTATGTTTTTTGACAGAATAACGGTAAACTCTAAACGTATGAAAGCGAATAAATCTACCTTTCTGATTCTGATTTTATCCGGAGCCCTGTTGTTGGGCTGCAAACGAAAGCGAGAGACGCAGACGCCGCCGCTCGAACTGCCGGTAGCCGAAGCGACGACGAGCGATATTCCGATATGGATGGACTTCGTAGGCCAGACCTACGGAAAATCGGACATCACGATACAGGCGCGCGTAAGCGGATTTTTGCGCGGAATCTATTTCAGAGAAGGGACATTCGTACACAAGGGAGACTTGCTCTACGTGATCGAACCGGCCCCTTACGCCGCGCAAACGGCTCAGCGGCAGGCCTCGGTCAGCCAGGCCGAAGCGGAACTGACCAATGCCCGGCAGAATTACGAACGCGTGAAACCGCTCGCAACCATCAACGCTGCCAGCAAAAGCGACCTAGACGCCGCCGTCTCGCGGCTATCGGCAGCCCAGGCGGCTCTGAAAGCAGCTCAGGCTGCATTGAAATACACCGAAATCGAACAAAGTTACACGCAGGTACTCTCCCCCGTAAACGGCATTATCGGACAGACAAAAGCCCGCACCGGAGACTACGTAGGCCCCGGATCGCAATATGCGGTACTGAACACCGTCTCGCAGGTCGATACGATACGCGTGGTATTCTTCATCCCGGAAGACACCTATTTCGATCTGATACGTCGGGGCAGGGCCGATTTCAGCGAAATCATGCTGACGATCTCGGACAACATCGCCTATCCGCACCGGGGGCACTTCGATTTTATCGGACGGGCCGTCGAGCAGGGCACCGGATCGCTGAACGCACAGGTTTCGTTCCCGAATCCGGATACGCTGTTGCGCCCCGGGCAGTTCGCCCGCATCCGCACCGTCGTCGACACGCTGCGGTCGGCGCTGCTGATCCCGCAACAAGCGGTAATGCGCACGCAGGGCATCAGCAGCGTCTATGCGCTCGATTCGGCCGGACGGGCGAAACAGCGCATCGTATCCCTCGGCAATACCTATAATAATATGTGGGTAGTCAACTCCGGACTCGACTCCGGAGCGCGCGTCGTCACTTCGGGTTTCCACAAAGTTCGTGAAGGAGCGGTCGTAGAGCCGATGACCGTCGCCGATTCACTCCAAAAATAGAAAACTATGGGAAACTTTTTCGTAAGACGTCCGATATTCGCCATGGTCATCGCCATCATGATCGTAGTGCTGGGACTGATCGCCATCAAAAGCATGCCGATCGAGCAATACCCTGACATCACGCCGCCCGTGGTCGAAGTGACGGCTCAGTATCAGGGAGCCGACGCGCTCACGGTCGAGCAGAGCGTTGCCACGCCGATCGAAGAGAGCGTTAACGGAGTGAGCGACATGATCTACATGCAGTCGACCAACTCGAACGACGGCAGCATGTCGTTACAGGTGTCCTTCGGCGTAGGAAGCAACCCGGACATGAGCACCGTATTCACTCAGAACCGCGTCTCGTCGGCCACGCCGATGCTACCGCAGCCGGTGATCCAACAGGGCGTCACCACGCAAAAAACCATGACGAGCTTCATCATGGTACTGTCGTTGTTTTCCGACGGCCGATACGACGAGAACTTCCTGGCCAACTACGCAATCATCAACATGAAAGACCCGATCTCGCGGATCAACGGCGTCGGCAGCGTCCAGGTGCTCGGCGGCGGTCCTTACGCGATGCGGATATGGGTCAAACCGGATAAGATGGATTACCTCGGCATCACGGTCGGCGATATTTCGGCGGCGATCGGCCAGCAAAGCCAGGTCGTTCCCGGCGGTCAGCTCGGAGCCGAACCGAACGACGGCTCTCCGGAATTCACCTATACGGTACGGATGCCGGGCCAGTACAGTACGGCCGAAGAGTTCGAACGGATCGTGCTGCGGGCCAATCCGGACGGTTCGCTGGTGCGACTCCGGGACGTCGCGCGGGTAGAACTCGGCGTACAATCTTACAGCACGACGGCCTCCTTCCAGGAACACCCGGCCTGTTTGCTGCTGATCAACCAGTCGCCGGGCAGCAATGCCGTCGAGGTCGGCAGGCAGGTCAACTCGCTGATGAAAGACCTCGCGAAATCGTTCCCGGACGGCGTACAGTACAACACGGTAGTCGACTCGACGCATACGATCGTGCTCGGCATCCAGGATATCGTCACGACGCTGCTGTTGGCGCTGCTGCTCGTCGTGCTGGTCATCTATCTTTTTCTGCAAAACATCCGGGCCACGATCGTGCCGCTGATTGCGATTCCGGTCTCGCTGATCGGAGCCTTTATGGTCTTCCCGCTGTTCGGATTCTCAATCAACGTCTTTTCGCTGCTCGGACTGGTACTCGCGATCGGGCTGGTAGTCGACGACGCCATCGTAGTCGTCGAAGCCGTCCAGGTGAATATCGAAAAAGGCATGAACGGCCGGGACGCCACGATCGCGGCGATGAAGACCGTCGCTTCGCCGATCATTGCGACGACGTCGGTGTTGATGGCCGTATTTCTGCCGGTCGGACTGATGCCGGGCGCAGCCGGGAAACTCTACGGACAATTCGCCATCACGATCGCCATCAGCGTTTGCCTGTCGGGGATCAACGCGCTGTCGCTGAGTCCGGCGCTCTGTTCGCTGCTGCTGCGTCCCAAGAAAGAGGGCCAGACGGACAACCGGTTTTTCCGGTGGTTCAACCGCCGTTTTACCAGCGGCGTCGACGGCTATCTGAAAACCAGCGGCGTGATCGTCCGACACAGCGCGCGAACGCTGCTGTTCATCGGCATTTCGGCGGCGGCCGTCGTCATCCTGATGAAGCAGATCCCGACCGGATTCCTACCGGACGAAGACCAGGGCTACCTGATTACCAACATCCAACTGCCCAACGCCGCTTCGCTGACGCGCACCGAAGCGGTCATCAAGCAGATCAACGACGTTCTCGACAAAAACGACAATGTCCAGTCGGTCACCTCGGCCGCCGGATTCAGCCTGCTGGCCGGCACGCAATCGCCGAATAGTGGTCTGATATTTATCCGGTTGAAAGACTGGAACAAACGCAAGATGACCGCAGCGCAAATCACCGAAGCGTTGAACATGGAACTTTACGAAGAGATCGACGCTGCCGAAGTCTTTACGTTCGGACCGCCGTCGATTCCCGGCCTGGGACCGAGTTCGGGCTTTACGATCATGATCCAGGACAAGGGCGGCAACACGCCGCAATACCTGGCCGAATACACCGGAAAATTCATCGAAGAGGCCAAGAAGCGCCCCGAAATCGCCAGCATCAGCACGATGTTCCAGGCCGACGTGCCTCAAAAGGCGATCTCGATCGACAACGACAAAGTACTGAGCGCGGGAGTTTCGCTGGACGAACTGCATACGCAGGTGTCGGCCTATCTCGGCGGCATGTACGTCAACAACTTCAACCGTTTCGGCCGGATGTACCAAACCTATATCCAGGCCGAAAGCGAGTACCGGCTGAACGAATCGAAGATCAGCCAGTTCTATCTGACGAACAACCGGGGTGAAAGCGTCCCGCTGTCGGCCTTCATCACGGTGCGCGACACGACCGGGCCGCAGTTCACGAACCGCTTCAACCTCTACCGCTCGGCCGGAGTGACGGGACTGCCTTCGACGAAATACTCGACCGACGAAGCGAGGACCGCCCTCGCGGAAGTCGCCGACGAGGTGCTTCCGGACGACATGGGCTACGCATGGAGCAACATGTCGTACCAGGAAGCCCACAACAGCGGCGCGGGAATCGTATTCCTCTATGCGGTGATCTTCGTTTTTTTGATTCTCGCCGCGCTGTACGAAAGCTGGAGCCTGCCGTTGAGCATCCTGCTCGGCATCCCGTTCGCGCTGCTCGGAGCGATGGGCTTCACTTACCTGGCGCACCTGTTCGACCCGATATACGTCAACGACATCTTCATGCAGGTGTCGCTGATCATGCTGATCGGACTGGCGGCCAAAAACGCGATCCTGATCGTGGAATACGCCCGCGACAAATTCAGCGAAGGCATGAACCTGCAACAGGCGGCTCTCGAAGGAGCCAAACTGCGGGTGCGGCCGGTCATCATGACCGCCGTAGCGTTCCTGATGGGCGTACTACCGCTGATCTTCGCGACCGGCAGCAATGCCGTCGCGCGCAACATCATGGGGCTGGCGCTGTTCGGCGGCATGCTGATCGCCACGCTGATCGGACTGTTCGCTTACCCCGGGTTGTTCGTGCTGATCGGAAAATGGGGACGTTACGAAGAAAAACGAAATCAAAAAGCCGCGACGGAAAACAGTCCGGCCGTAAAATAAATCATGATGCGATTCGATATGAACAAACGATATTTTATCCGGATATTCCCGCTGATCGTCCTTTTTGCGGGCAGTTGCACGGTCGGTCCGAAATTCAAAGCGCCGGTCGTCGAAACCCCGCCGAGATACATGGGAGCGGCCGGCACCGCCGCAACGGATCTCTACTGGTGGCAACTGTTCGACGACACGACGCTGACGAGGCTGATCGCGACGGCAATCGAGAACAACCGCAACGTCGAAATCGCCTTCTCCCGGGTCGAACAGGCGCGGCTGACGCTGAAGGAGACCCGCGCCGGTCTGTGGCCGTCGGTAAGCTACGGCGTCACCGGACAGTACGGTACGGAATCTTTCATCGGGCTGAAAAGCGACAAACCGGTGGAAACCTATATCATCAAACCGAGCATCTCCTGGGAACTGGATCTGTTCGGCAAAATCAGGCGGATGAGCGAAGCCGACCGCGCGCAACTGCTGGCGACCGACCGGGCGGCGCAAGGCGTGTTGGTTTCGCTGGTAGCCGAGGTGGCATCGACCTATTTTTCCTACCTGCAGTACGAATATGCCGGTGAAACCGCCCGACAGACCAGCATTTCCCGCGAAGCGACCTACGCGCTGCAGCAACAAAGCTATGCGATCGGCTCGATCGACGAGCTGCAACTGCGCCAGGGAGAAGCGGCCTATGCCACGGCCGCCGCGGCGAATGCCCAGTACGAACGCGCCAGCGAGCAGGCGTTACACGCCCTCAGCCTGTTGCTGGGACAAAATCCCTCGCAGGTCGTCGGCAAACACACTCCGCTGGTCGACCTCCGCATTCCGGCCGAAGTGCCCGCCGGTTTGCCGTCCGACCTGCTCGCCCGTCGGCCCGACATGGTCGAAGCTTACTATCAGGTGATGGCTGCCAACGCTCAGATCGGCGTGGCGCAGGCGATGCGTTTTCCGAGCATCGCGCTGACCGGAAACGGCGGCGTATTCAGCGAGGAATTCAAAAAGCTGTTCGATCACAATGCTTGGATGTGGTCGGCGGCAGGAGGGATTACGGGGCCGGTTTTCAATTTCGGAGCCAACAAACGCAGGGTACAGATCATGCGCGAGAAACACCGCGAGGCAATTATGAATTACGAGCAATGTTTTCTGCAGGCGCTCCGGGAGGTCGAAGACGCGCTGACAGCCGTCCGCACTTACCGTACCCAACTCGAATCGATGCTGACATTGGTAACGGCTGCCGAAAAAGCCGACCGGCTGTCGCAGCAGCAGTACGCCGCCGGACAGATCAGTTACTTGGACGTTCTGGAAACGCAACGAACATTATTCGACGCGCAATCCGATTACGCGGAGACGCTCAGCGCAACGATGAGCAGCTACGCCACGCTTTACAAAGCGCTCGGAGGCGGCATCATGTCGCCGGAAGAATCGGCAGAAAAGAGCGCCGCAACTCAGTAAGCGATCCCGACCGCTTTCGCCCACGGGGTTTCCTTATAGGATTCTTGCAGAAGTTGCAACGCGGACAGGTCGCGCGGAACGTACGTGGAAAGTCCGCAGAAAGTATTCAGCTTGACGCACATATTAAAGGGTCCTACTCCCGGACCGGAATAGGCGCTGAAAACGTACTCGGTATGATCTTCGTAAACCACCGTTTTGCGAAGTTGCCCGGCGAACGCGGCATAAAGAGCGGCATCTCCGCCGATTTTGGAATAATAGTCCAGCAGATCGTGAAAAACGTGGGTCTGCATCCGCTCCAAATACTGAACCTGCGACACATCCGCCGAAGCGGGCGAAGCGGAGGCGTAAAACGCTTTGGCAGCCGCAGCCAGCGCGTCCAGTTCGTCGGTTTTAATCAGACCGACCGAGGCATAGGGCCACGTAGACGACGATTGCCGGTAGTAATCGACGAACAGTCGGCAGACCTCTTCGAACCGCGGCGTATCCGCGAACAGTTCCGGCAAAATCGCATCGTACGAAAAACCGGACGAAAGGATCTCCGTCGGAGAAGCGATGATGTATTTGGCGGCATTCCGCAGTTCGTACAACGCCTCGACACTCCCCATAAAGCAGGCGTCGAACAGCAGGAAGTCGAATTCCCGATCCCGGGGCAACGCCCCGGCCAGATCGGAAATGTCGATATAATTGGCGCCGTCCTGAGCGAACCATTTGGTAAGGGGCGCATTCGGATCTTTCCGCCACAGATCGTCCGCCGAATAGCTTTTCGGAATCACTCCGGCAGGCGCCCAGCCCAATCCGTGCGACCACAGCACCAGCCCGTAGGATTCGGCCGGATACAGCGCTTTGGTACGCGCGATCACCCGGCTCAGCACCGACGTCGATGCGGAATTCTCTTTCGCATACTCCTCGACGACCGTCTTTTTGCCTCCCGACTCGATCTTCAACAATTGGGGAGTACCTCCCTGCGGATCGATATAGACGATCAGGTTCCCGTCGATCGACTCCATTCCGACAAGCATCTGATCGACATTTTGCCAGGCGGAGTTCACCAAATTATTATCGGCGGCCATATAGACCAGGATCGTCCGCCCGCTCTTTACAGGCGGCGGATCGATTTTTCCTCCATCTTCATTCTTTCCGCAGGAGAAAAACAGACAGGCTATCAGCCCTAAAACCGAAAAGTAAAATTTTCCCATCGAATCCGTATTATTGTTCGTTATCAAACCTACCAGGAACGTCCGGCTCCGCCGCCGCCCGACATTCCGCCTCCGAAACCGCCGAAACCTCCGCCTCCGAAACTGCCTCCGCCACGCGACCCGCCGCCCAGGAAAATCGGGGGGAACCACCCTCCCCCGCCGCGGCTGCCGTTGCCTCCATGCCCTCCTCCCTTGCGGCCGGCGGCAAACAAAAAGAAAAGCACCAGAATCGCTACCAGCCCGACGGCGACTCCGCCGCCTTCGTCTCGACCGGCATACTGATCGGCCGTGAATTCCCCGCGGGAAAGTTGCATCAGTACGTTCGTCGCCTTGTCCAACCCGTCATAAACGCTTCCCCGGCGAAACTCCGGGATCATCTCCTGATCCAAAATCCGCCCGGCGGTAATATCCGGGATCACCCCTTCCAGGCCGTATCCCACCGAAATGTAGGCTTCGCCCCGGGAATCGGGTTGCGACGGCTTGACCAGAATCAGAATCCCGTTATCCTTGCCTTTGCGTCCGACTCCCCACTTGTCGTGCAGCCGCTGCGCATAGTCGGCCGGAGCGTAACCGTCCAGATCGTCCACCGTAACGACGGTAATCTGCGTCGAAGTCTCGCGGTCGAAATCCGCCAGCTTTTGTTCCAGCGACCGGCGCTGCGCCTCGTCGAGCAATCCGGCGAAATCGTTGACCAAGCGCGGCGGCGACATCTGATCGGGCAACTGCTGCGCGACGAGCGGCAGCGAAAGCAAAGCCGCGCCGCACCAGCAGGCAAAGATCCTTAACAGCGATCTCATCGATATGCGACCCGTTAAAATTCGACTTTAGGAGCGACTTCCGAGCCGGGTTGCGCTTCGAAATAACCGATCGGGGCGAATCCGAACATCCCGGCCAGCAGGTTGCGCGGAAACATTTTGATATAGGTGTTGAACTGCTGCGCGGCATCGTTGAATTTGCGCCGTTCGACGGCAATCCGGTTTTCCGTCCCTTCGAGCTGCGTCTGCAAATCCAGGAAGTTCTGGTTGGCTTTCAGGTCGGGATAACTCTCGGAGATAGCCATCAACCGACTGAGCGCCGACGAAAGCTCGCCTTGCGCCTGATCGAAACGGGCCATAGCGGCGGCATCGTTCACGTCGATCCGGGTCTGCGTCGCTTTCGCACGCGCTTCGACTACCTGTTCCAGCGTATTCTGTTCGTGGGCAGCGTAACCCTTTACGGTGCTCACCAAATTCGGAATCAGGTCGGCGCGACGCTGATACTGATTCTCAATGTTGCCCAACTGCGCCGTAGCGGCTTCGCTGCGGCTGACCATATCGTTGTAACTTCCTTTCAACCATGAATAAGCGCCCAGCACAACGACTGCCACGACCGCCAAAATAATCCATCCTTTACGTTTCATTCTCTGTCTTCTTAATAACTGTTTTTACTCAACCTTCTCCACACTGGGCGCCGCCCGCCTTTTCAACGGCAGTCCGTTGAATTCCCATCCGCTACTGCGCTTTTCGGGCTCCTTGTCGGGCCGCTGCCAATAGATCCGCCCGAAATCGAAATAATATCCTTTAACTCCTTTCTCCTTCACCAGCAGCGGCGTATAAGCCACCGTCCGACTGATCACGCGCTCCTTGCCGCAAATGATATTCTCGCTGGCCAGAAAATCGCGCACATGCGAAAAATAGATGATGTGCCACGGCGACTCCTCGCTCAGTCCGGTTCCCGAAGACTTGATCGCATTCAGCACCCCCTGCAACCGGTAATAGTTGATCCGCTCGTTCAGCGTATCTCCGATCCCGCCGTAAGCGTAAATCAGGAAATTGATCGCTCCCGGATCGAACGGCTCTTTTTTCAACACCTCGTTCCCGTAGGCGATAACCCGCCGGTAGTCCGCCTCGTTCAGCGAATCGGCCTCCAGAATTTGCAGGATCTTGTCGCGGGCCGCCGGCGTCTCGAACGGCTTGTATTCCGGACGCCATACGAAACCGTAGTACAAATAACGGTAGTCGGTATCCGTCAGAGTCGTATCGCCGGTCAGATAACGGGTGAAAAGCGTCGGGTAATAGTAAGGGGAAGCGCTGTTGATCGTTTCCCGGAGGATCGCGTCGTTATCCGGGGCCTGTGTCCGCACCGTATCCTGCTGCGCCGCAGCGGACAAAACCCCTGCAAACATCAACACCGCCAAAGAGAAAACAATTCGTCTCATATCTTTATATTTCACCCTTAATAAACGCTAAAAATATAAAAATATTTGACGCGGACGAAATTTAGGGCTTATTCGGTCGGCCCGCGAAGCGGTCAACGGAGTTCGTACGCTTTCAGCAGGCCGTCGATCTTGGAGACCAACCGGTCGCTGGCAGGCACCAGCGGCAGGCGCAAATAATTGCCGATCACGCCCAGACAACTCAGCGCAGCTTTGATGCCGGTCGGATTCCCCTCTTCGAACAGGGAATCGACCGCCTCCATCATCTGAAGGTGCAGCGAAGCCGCTTCTTTCACGCGGCCGTCGAGAGCCAAATGCGCCATCCGGCAGAATTTCTCAGGGAAAGCCTGAGCTGCGACGGAGATGATCCCGTCCCCGCCCAGCGCCACCATCGGCAGGGTCAGGTTATCGTCGCCGGAAACCACGGCGAATCCCTCCGGCCGGTCGCGCAGGATATAAGCCGCCTGCGACAGGCATCCGCTGGCCTCCTTGACCGCGACGACGTTCGGACAATCGTGCGCCAGGCGCAGCACGGTTTCGGCTTTCATGTTGACGCCGGTACGTCCCGGCACGTTGTACAGCACCACTCCGCACGGAGCCGCAGCGGCAACCGCCTTGTAATGCTGATAAATACCCTCCTGCGAAGGCTTATTATAATAAGGAGTGACCGTAAGGATCGCATCGATCCCGGTAAAATCGGTTTTGCGGATCGAAGCCACCACTTCGGCCGTATTGTTACCGCCCATTCCGAGCACGACCGGCAGGCGTCCGTTATTCTTCCGAACCACGCAACTGACGACCGCCTCTTTCTCGTCGGCAGTCAGCGTAGGCGTTTCGGCCGTCGTTCCGAGCACGACCAGGTAATCGGCCCCGCCGGCAGTCACCCGTTCAACCAGCGCTTCCAATGCGCCGAAATCGACCGATCCGTCTTCCGAAAACGGGGTTATCAGGGCGATCCCCACGCCTCTCATGTTAGGTTTCATCGTGAAATGTTAATTTTCGGACAAATTTAATATTTTTTACCCGAACAAGGTGCGCTGCTTCGAATTATTTTCCGAGGGTATAAGGGGCATTTCCAATAGTATCAATAACAGTTAAATACACAACAATATGAGTTACA
>NZ_JAQDED010000009.1:0-116920 GCF_027665465.1 Candidatus Alistipes pullistercoris
GAAACGTTCTGTGTTCCACTCTGATTTCAATCAAGACAAAGGCTTGGCTTTACTCTTTTGGCTGCAATGATCATTCGACGATACGACGTTCAAACAGGCGGGGTAAAAATGGTATCGAAAACGGATGAAGGATGTCGAGAGTAGAAGTAAGTGCAAGGTAAGAAACGCAATGAAAATAAAAAATCGGAAAATGGCTTTAATTGACAATTTTGTTTTTCCTGTGTTCCGCGCCCAAAAGAACAGAACAGACATCTAACTTATCCACAAGCAATTAACCACCACATCTATAAGACTATCCAGGTCTCCGGCGCCGGAATCTGCTTGCGATCATAAAGGGCATCTTCAAAATGAAAACGATACATACCGTCTCCCCCCCCCTTTTGGTAGTACCGATCGGTAAAAGCATTTAAATCCCATGAATTATTAGGATACCGAATATTCGCAGACGGGGTCACGTTCGCTGTGCACCGAGAAATATCCGTTAACCAATTCCTGATAGAATTGTTTAAGCCCCTGCAGTCCAAGCGGACTGTTGCTGAAAAATAACACCTCCCGACCGGTCTGTACGGCATGTATCGGCAATTCCGTTATCGGACAGTTGCGATAGGCCTGCCGGAATGCCTTTTGTTCATTCACGAAGTCAACATAGTCAAACGGATCGTCCACTTGCGGATGTTGTTGATTCATCACGTATGCAATTTTCGAATCCCGGCTCCGGGCATACATGGCATCGCGCAATCCGACGTGACATTTAGGCCCGGTACCATTTTCACGAACATCCGGCAGCAATTTTTCCCAGATGTACTGCTCATGAGACATCGTTTCCGGAGATGGAACTTCTTTCATGGAGGGAAAACGGTATTGCTCGATCAGTAGGTCAAGGATATAAGCACATACAACGGATTATACGGCTTGCACATGGGACTGTCGGAAGGACTGGCCGGTATCGGTCTCGCCCTGATGGCCGCCGTATCCGGCCGGGAACCCGATTGGGACGAATGCTTAATGATGAGTTGATATATTCCACTAACCGAATAAAGTCATGATTACGCGAACCGACATTATCAATTATCTGATCTGGAAACAGGGATACCGCTCGTACCTCGAGATCGGGCTCGACGATCCGGAACCGAATTTCACGAAAATCCGGTGCGAACTCAAAGAATCGGTCGATCCTTACGATCCGTCGAGCAACTTCTGTGCGGCATGGACGCAGGAAGACCTCAACCGGTTTCTCCCCTACCTGACTTACCGGATGACTTCGGACGATTTCTTTGCCGCTTATCCGGATAAAAAGTACGATATCGTATTACCTCGAAGCGCAAGCCGACCGCGATATCCGTAATTCGCTGATGCACCTGAACGAAGGCGGAGTCGTCGTGATCCACGATTGCCTGCCCGACTGCGAAGCCTCCCAAAACGAAGATCATCCCGACGGTTCATGGGTGGGCACGGTCTGAAAATCGATGGTAAAGTACACGCGACACACGCACTGCGACGTGAAAGTGATCGAAACGGACTGGGGCGTGGGCCTAATCGAATACACCGATAATCTCGACTTTCAGATTCCGGAGAAGCTGGATATCGAATACGATGTGTGCAGTAAGAAGAGGTATGGATTCTTACATATCTACACGGACAATCTGCATATGGTGTTTAAATGATAAATCAGAGGATTCCGAAAATCTGTAAAAGAGTAGGAAAACTATCTAATCTTTATGCCTTATAAGAAAACTTATATTGAAAAAAGAAGTCATAGCGAGGATCGAGCACGACGAAATGAATCAATTGAGAAGAGGAGCAGAAACTTATTTAGAATTCCAATGGTCGTGGAGGAATTTCTGATTCTGTTTGCAATCAGACTTGCGGCGTAACCTGTGGAGATAATAAAACTTGTCTCGTTTCATGCAATGGCACATGCGACGGCAGCTGCAATTACACATGAGGAAATACATGCCCTGAGACTTGTCATTACACATGTAAAGATTCCTGTCAAAATTATTGGATGAAAATCAATTAGAGCACGTAAAATTTATTTTGATTGAAATTGTATTAAACGGGGTCGCAAATGCGGCTTCGTTTTCGTTTCTCCAATCACATGGTCAGTCCTTCGAGGCACAGGAATCAGATTCATTGATATGAATGCCTTCCATTTAAATTACGCTGCAATTTTTGAATCAGATATTAATATCTTAACTCTATTTCATCTTGTCGATTTAACATTTGAGGATTGAAATGCCAGAAGTCGCCGACTTTTTCAGGGAAAGACTCTAGCGCCCCGCATGGAAGCATTAGGTATTCCCGGGGTGATTATCCCTATTTTTCAGTATTGGTCGCCGAGAGCGTCGCCCATACTTTTGTGGCACGAAAAAAACCAAATTCGACATACGATGAAAATGCTGAAAACATTCGCTTGCCTATTGCTCGTAACGACGGTAACAGCCGCTGCGGTTGCCAAAGACAAAAAATCCGGCAGGCGCAAGGCCGTCGTTGAGACGGCGGCGAAAGATACGACGGTCGACTCCCTGAGAAACAACAGCCGCAAGCCGTACGAATCCGTAATTACTCCAGATGCGGAAACCGTCCGCGGATTGGTGATCCTGCATAAGGTCAAATCGAAATATTATATGGAATTGCCTTATTCGGTCATGGACGCCCAAATGCTGCTGGCCGCCCGCGTATCGGGCATCAGCAACAACCGGGACATCATTGCGGGACGGATGCCGCACGATCCGCTTTTGATTCGCTGGTCGGCCGACGATGACAAGGTGTATCTGCATACGGTCGACTGTTCGGCCGTATGCGATTCGGCCGAGAGTATCGCTCCGGGATTCGAACGGAATAAGATCGATCCTGTGATGCAGGCTTTCCCGATCGCCGCCGTGTCGCCCGACTCGTCGGCCGTTGTGATCGAGGTCGGAAGTTTTTTCGCCTCCGACCAGAAACCTTTCCGCCCGTTTCTGGACGCTTCCCCATTGGCCAAGTTGTTCGGGTTGAGAGAATCGATGCAGGGCAAATTCCAGAAAGAGATGTCCGGCGTCGTGTCCATGCAGGCATTTCCGGAAAACGTCAATTTTCGAACGCGGATGGTTTATACGGTTTACGACCATCCTTTCACGGCCGAGATGACCGTGTCGATGATCCGACTTCCCGAGACTCCGATGCGCCCGCGCTACGGTAGCCCGCGCATCGGTCTGTTCAACAGCCGCAAAGTGAAGTATTCGACCGATAAGGATTACCTGGAAACCGTCCGCTATCTCGAGCGTTGGAACATCGCGCCTCGGGACGAAGACCTCGAAAAGTACAAGCGCGGCGAATTGGTCGAACCGGCCAAACAGATCGTCTATTATGTCGATCCGGCTTTCCCCGACAAGTGGCGTCCCTATATCAAGGCAGGGATTGAAGACTGGCAGAAAGCCTTTGAGGCGATCGGTTTCAAAAATGCCATCGTCGCCCGCGACTATCCAGACGATCCACAGTTCAATCCGGACGATATCAGGAACACCTGCATTGTCTATTCGTCGACCAACGTGGCCAACGCGATGGGACCGTCGTGGACCGACCCACGCAGCGGCGAAATCCTACAGGCGTCCGTCTACTTTTTCCATAACGTGATCGAACTAGTGCACAACTGGCGTTTCGTCCAGACCGCCGCCGTCGATCCGAAAGCCCGCGCTGAGGTGTATGACACCGAAACGATGGGGCCGATGCTGCGCTATGTAATAGCCCACGAAGTGGGGCACACGCTCGGCCTGATGCACAACATGCGCGGGTCGTACGCTTATCCGGTCGACTCCCTGCGCTCGCCTTCATTTACGGAGAAATACGGCACGACGGCCTCGATTATGGACTATGCCCGCAACAATTACGTCGCTCAACCGGGTGACGGAGTGACGCAACTGCTGCCACCCCATCTCGGCCTATACGACTATTACGCGATCAAATGGGCCTATCAACCGATATTCGAAGCAAAGACTCCCGAAGAGGAAGTGCCCGTGCTGAACCGCTGGATCGATGAAAAGGCCGACGATCCGATCTATATTTACGGCGAACAGGCTATTTTCGGTGCGACGGATCCCGCTTCGCAGACCGAATCGCTCGGCGACGACGCGATGAAGGCTACCGAATACGGTATTCGGAACCTGAAGATCGTTGTCGACAGCCTGCACCTGTGGACCGCCTATCCGGGTAAAGATTACAACCGCACCGAAAAACTTTACGAAGAGGTCTTCAAGCAGGCGCGCCGCTATTTGGGGCATGTCATGGTCTATCTCGGAGGTTCGTACCGCTACTATCCGATGGTCGGCTCCGACCAACCCGCGTTCGAGATGGTTTCCAAACAGAAACAAAAAGAGGCGCTGAACTTTATTTTCGATAAGTTGTACGAACTGCCCGACTGGTACGTCAATCCGCAACTGGAAAAACTGACGCGGCCGAAAAACGAGGACGTGACCGATTACCAGATGTCCACCGTTCGCACGCTGTTGCTCCCCGGACGGATCGCGCGCATGGAAACCAATGCCAAGTTGACGCCTGAAGATGCCTATTCCGCGTCGGAGTACGTTGATGACATTTACAACCGAGTGTGGGCTTCGACGCTAAAAAACAAGCCGCTTTCGCACAGTGAGCGAATGATGCAATATGCGTTCGTGCAGAGTATGCTGCGCGGGATCGACGCGCTGGACAAGGAGTCATCGTTACGCGGCTTGACTGATTATCCTGCGGAAGACGAAGGCGCATTCTGGCCCTGCCGCCACATCGAATGCGGCCGGCACGGGAACGGTTTCGAAGACCAGATGACCGGTTCGACCCGTGCCACGGATGTGCAGTTGTATGCGACTTCTCTGTGTTATAATCAATTGCGCAAGCTCGGAAAGTTGCTGCGCGCCCGGGTTCAGAGTTCGACGGACGAGCTGGCCGAGCATTACCGCTATCTGAATTACGAAATCGAGAAGGCTTTGGAGAAAGGCCTCTGAACGACCGTTCAGTAGCAGGGCGAAGAAGTGTGAAAAGAAGGACTGTTATGGGATTCCGATTGTTCGTGATATGGTTGGGGACGTTGTGTCTGCCCCCGATGGTCGGGGCGGCTTTTACAGGAGCCGCTTCGCCTCGTAGCGCGCCGTTTCGCGTACGCGTCATTTCGGCGAAGGACGGCAAACCGTTGCAGGCGGCCGTGACGACCCTCGCTCCGTATGGCTTATGGGCAGTGGCTGGGACGGACGGCGAAGCCCTTTTTGCCGATGTTCCGCCCGGGAAAGCCGAATTGTCAGTCTCGTTGCTTGGTTACGAAACGGTCTCGCTAACCGTCGAGCTGAAAGCGGAAACCGAAGACAGCGTCCGGATCGCGATGATGCCTTCTTCGTTCGCGATGAAAGAGGTCGTTGTCGTCGCCGAGAACAACAAGAGCGGCCTCTCGACTTCGTCGTCGATCGGCCGTCAGGCGCTTGATCACCTACAGGCGACCAGCCTCAAGGATGTACTCCAGTTGCTCCCTGGTAATTTTCTGGGCAGCAATCCGTCGCTGATCAGCACCGGACAGTTCCGTAACCGGACGCTCGAAGCAGATAACAACAACGCTTTCGGCGGTTCAATCGTCGTCGACGGCATTCCGTTATCCAACAATGCGAACCTGAATGTCGAGGCAGGGGCGTTCAGCACTGCAGGCAAAGGGATCGACTTGCGCGGTATCGGTACCGATAACATCGAGTCAATCGAGGTGATCCGGGGCATCGCATCGGCCCGGTACGGCGATATGAGCAGCGGAACCATGCTAATCAAAAGCAAAGTAGGCCGGGCACCTGGTCGAGTGCTCGCGCGGATCATGCCCGGGATCCAGCAACTTTATGCCGACAAAGGTTTCGATCTGGGCCGCGCCGGAACGCTGAATTTGAGCGCCGATTACGCGCACGGCAAGTCCGACCCGCGCTATGCGACCGATACTTATAACCGGGGGCTGCTCTCCTTGATTCATTCGAAGAATCTCGCCGACGGCCGTTGGGCGGTGACGACCCGGCTGGGGCTGAAGCTGATCCGCGACTGGAGCGGAGCCGACCCCGGCGAGCCGGAACTGGTACGCGGCATGTACGCGCAGAGCCGTCAGTACGGAATTACGTTCAGCCATTCGGGGCGGTTCGGCGCGGACAGGCTGCTGATGCGCAGTCTCCATTACGATATCGGATTTTCGTACAGCCGCGACGACGATTACCAAGTCAAGATGCTTGCACCGGCGGCCCATAACGCACCGGTGTTCAACGCGACCGGCAACTCGACCCAGCAGGCGGCAATCCTGCCGTCCCAGTACGTCGGCAGAGGCGGTACCGACGGACGCCCGATCTCTTTTTATGTTCAGCTCGGCGACGATTTTTACCTGGGACAGGAAGGATTTCTCCATCGAATCGCCATCGGAGCCGAACTGCGCAGCGAGGGGAATCTCGGACGCGGATTCTACAACGAGAATCCGAATCTGCCCCTTGCACAGCTGCGTTCGCGTTCCTTTCGCGACATCCCGTTCCTGACGCAATTTTCGCTTTACGGCGAGGACCAATTCGATCTGAAAATCGGCAAAACCCAGCTGAAAGTACAGGCGGGTCTGCGTTGGACACTGGCGCAACCCGGTAGAACGGAAAGTTTGTCGAGTGTGATGCCCCGGATCAATGCCGCCTACCTGCCTACCAGGGGACTGCGGTTTCGTTTCGGTTACGGCATTTCAGCCAAAATGCCGGGTTTGCTGTACCTCTATCCCGATCCTGGATATCTTGACATGCAGAATATCAGTGCGACGATCGACGGGACTCCCTATGTCGTTTATACGACCCGGGTCTACGATCTGACCAACGAGCAGCTGAAACCGATGAAAAACCGCAAGTTCGAAGCAGGTGCCGACGTAACGCTGCACAACGGGATGCGGTTCTCGGTGACGGCTTTCCACGAACGCGTGAACGACGGGTTCGGAACACTGACCGACGAGTGGATCGCGCCGACAGTGGCACGCTGGGCCTCTTCGGCGGTGTCCGTTGAGGACGGGAAGCTCGCATACGATCCCCAAAATCCCACTTCGATCGATACGGTACTGCACCGTATCGATCGTCCGGGCAACTGCCGTCGTTCGGTCAGCCGGGGGATCGAGTACGATTTCGAACTGGGACGGATTGAGGCGACCGGCACGAGCTTCTACCTGAACGGCTCTTATATCGTCACGCGAAACAACTCGTCGAACAAAATCTACAATACGCCCGTCGGTAGCACGACGATCGAGCAAAAGACGATGGTTGTTTACCCGGAAGGATCGTCGACCTCGGTCGATCGGCGTTACAGCACGGCACTACGGATCGTGCAACACATTCCGTCGATCCGTTTCGTCGTATCGGCTACCGTGCAGGCCATTTTCTACGAGTACAACCGGACGATCAACATTCCCGAGATTCCGGTGGGATACGTGACGGTCGACCGGAATCATCCCGGGGCGACGGTCTACGTACCCTTTACCGCGGCGCAGCTCGCCGATCCCGAGGCTCGTTTCGAGGGGTTTATGGTCAAGGATCAGATCTACAAATCGCAGATCAGCAACTTGCCTGAAACATGGCCGCCGCTGTGGTCGGTCAATCTGCGCGTGACCAAAGAAGTCGGCAACGGTCTTGGCTTCTCGTTCTATGTCAACAACGTGTTCTTCAAGCAACCGTGGCACAAGAGTTCGATCTCGACGACGCTCGTCGAGCGCAATTCGAACCTGTTCTCATACGGATTCGAAATAAATGCAAGTTTCTGAAAATCACAATTAACAATAAAAAAACAATGAAAATGAAAAGATTACCCCAAATTACGTTGATGCTGCTCGCGGTTTTCGCGGCATTTACGTCCTGTAAGAAGGACGAGGATTTCAAGGGCATCGAGTCAACTGAATTCCGGATAAACTATCCGGATGGCTTCTCCTCCTCGGCTCGTTTCGAGGGAGAGGTAACACTCAAAGACCGCAATTCCGGTACGATCTATACAACCGAGGCGAAAGACGGCATAGCGACGTTCACTTACATCATGCAGGGCGTGTACGACCTTTCCGTGTCAAAAACGCTGACAGCCGCCCAGTTCAAGGAACTGGCCCCTGGACTGGGTGACGATCTGAAGAACGAGGTCGTGCTGAGCGGCCTGTCGCTGTCTGTCAACCTGCTCACCGACGAGGATGCGGCCAAAACGCACGAAGTAACGCTGAATTGGGCAGTCAAGGGCAGCCTGGTGATCAGCAAGATCTATTCGAACGGTACGAAAACGACAGCCGGCAAAACGTTCCTCAACGACCGGTACTGGGAGATTTTCAACAATTCGTCCGAAACGGTTTACCTCGACGGCCTTTGCCTGGCCTACCTGTGGGGCAATACGAACACTGCGGCCGTAACCAATCCGTTCTACGAACAGTATAAGGATGCCGTGTTCGTCAATACGGCAGCCCGTTTCCCCGGCTCGGGTTCCGAACACCCGCTCGCCCCCGGTGAGAGTGTCGTCGTCGCCCAGAGCGCCGCTAATTTCGTTACCGAAGAGCGTCCGATGGACATCGATCTAACAGGCGCCGATTTCGAAACCTATTATGCCGATTCGGACATGTCGCAGGACAATACGGCAGTTCCAAACATGGAGATCGTCTACAAGGCAATTGCCGGCGCCCGCGTATTCGGTATGGCTACCATGTCGGTCATCCTATTCCGCGCCACGGACGCCGAGATCGCATCTATGGAAAAGCTTCCGGAGCCGGGCAGTTCGTCGTCGAACGTGTTCCTAAAGATTCCTAACGGCATCATCATCGATGCCGTACAGCAATACAAGGCGGAAGACGCTAATCCGGTCATGCATGCGGAGCTCGACGCTTCGGCCGCCGTCCTCGGTCGTGAGGTGCCGGTGATTGCCGAGCGCAAGGTGGCTTATACCGCAACCGACGGCCGCAAAGTGCTCCAGGATACGAATAACTCGGGAGCCGATTTCGTCGTTTCGACGTCGGTAGACGGTACACCCGCTTTTCTCGTGCCGAGGCAATACGACAAACCCGTACTGAATAAGTAGCATCCAAACGAAAAGAATGGGATGAAACGGATCGGAATGTGCATATGGTTGCTGGTTGCTTCGTTGAGCCTCGGGGGACAGACCCTTTGGCCCGACGGGACATGGTGCGTTCCGTCGGGAACGACTCCCGAGCGTATGCTGCTCGAAGAGCGTAATCTTTGGCTCGGTTCAACCAATCCGGCGGCTTTGGGCGTCCGTCCGATGCCCGATTACGGGACAACCCGGCTCGGAGCGACTTCCGAGTCGGGTGCGTACCGTCGTCCGCAACAGGCCGCAGAGGCGGTGTCCGCCGGATTTCATTCCGACAGCTATCTGTCGCTGAAAGGACTACACCTGTGGGGCGCATTCGATTTCACACAGAAATGGCACCGCAACCGGGCCTGGGCCGACATCCGCGATCCGTATAACGGCAATCCCTATTCGGCGGGTAGTGCCGTTGCAAGTCGCTACCAAGAGCAGACAGTCGATTTTCATGTGAAGGCCTCATCGCACCGGATTGGCCGGCGGTGGTGGGTCGGCGCGGCACTGGATTACAGCACCGGCGACTTTTCCCGTTCATCCGACCCTCGGACGCGGACGCAGTCGCTCGATTTGGCCGTTCGCCCAGGCATAGCCATTGAACTGTCGCCGCGCAGTACGGTCGGGGTGAACGGGTCGTACCGTTTTGCCAAAGAAAAGATGCTCAAGCCCGTTTGCAAAGAGTCGGACAATTACGATAAGTATCCCTATTACGCATTCAAAGGGATGGGTGAATACGACGAGCCCGACTTGCTTTCGTTTTCCCGCCGCTTTATGGCGAATTATTACGGAGGCGAAGCGCAGTACCGTTACGGTTCCGGCGGATTTTCGCTGATAGTGCGGGCGTCGGCGACCGTTCGGCGCGACCGCGTCGAAGGACAGAATCAGGCGAGTCCGGGCGATTACGGCGAAACGATATGGAGCGGGGCTATCAAAGGCCTGCTGGAACGCCCGCAGGGGCTTCATGCGTTCGAATTGCACTATGTCTCGAAGACGGGCCGGGCCAACGAGTTCTTACAAGAATCGGTCACCGTACAAAATCCCAACGGTTCATTTACGAGCTACTGGAGAACGATTTTTAGCGCGGTCAAATACCGGACTTCGCGCGACGAAGCGGGCGCCCGGTGGCGTTATTACCGGCTGGACGGCAGTAACGGCTACCGGTGGCATGTCGGTGCCGAACTACGGTACGGCGATTTTGAAAATCGTTACGTGCTGCCCGCATCTTCATTGGCCGCGTCGCGTGCCGGCGCCGAACTATCGGCCGGTATGCCGCTCGTTCGCGGCGCGGCGCACCAGCTCCGAGCAAGTATAGCAGCCGCCTATGCCGCAGTTCCCAGCCGTTCGCTCACGGTCAACACCGCAGGGAAGTCCGATTTGCAAACCGGGGTTATCGACCCGGAGTATGCCTATTTCGGCCGAGCACTGACCATTTGCGGCATAACGGTAGACTATGATTTCGCACTGCGGAAGACGAGCGGATTGAGGGGATTTGTGGCCGGGGCTTTCCGACTCATCCATGCCGGCGGAGCGGGCAACCGTTGTTTCGCAGGGCTGTCGCTCGGCATTCTGACGGGATACGGACGGTATCCGGAGGCCCGATAAAAATTAGAATCGAATATTGAAATTGAAAACACGAACATGAAAAAGTTTTTTAGTTACGCAATTTTACTGTTTTTGGCAGCCATGTACATGGCCGGTTGCGGTTCGGGATCGAATACGAAAACAGCCGAAGCCGTACCTATGACGGTAGACAGCCTGCTTGCCGTAGCCGGCGACAGGATAGGCGATAGCGTAGTCGTCGAAGGATTCTGCAAAACGATCTGTAAAAAATGCGGTCGCAAGTTGTTCCTGACCGGGGACGATTCGACGAAAACACTACGCATCGAGTCCGGGGAATCGATCGGTATGTTCGATGCCGGGGCGGTACATGCGATCGTTCGCGTCGAAGGCCGCATCATGGAGCAGCGCATCGACGAGGATTACCTACAGCAGTGGGCCGACCAGGCCGCTGAACGGTGCGAGAGCGCCGCTGCCGCCGAGCAAGAAACAGCCCAGGCCGATTTCGGTCGGTTACAAACGCGGCTCGACAAATACCGCGCGCGCATAGCCGAACGTAACAAGAAAGAGGGTAAAAACTACCTTTCCGTTTATTATATCGAAGCGGATGGGTACGAAATTCAGTAATTATGCCCGAACGCAAAATCATGTCCCACATCCGGCGCTGGAGCCGTGCGGTGCACCGCGACTTGTCATTCTTTTTCGGGGGGATCGTGCTGATCTACGCGATATCGGGATTTACGCTCAACCATAAACACGACTTCAACGCCGAATACGCGATCCGCCAACACCGCTTCCGTACCGAAGGAACGTTCCCGAAAAGCGAACACGACTACACGAAGAATTACGTGTTGTCGATGCTCGAGCCGCTGGGCGAGGCCACAGCATACACGAAGCACTATTTTCCGGATTCAACCCATATGAAAGCGTTTATCCGAGGCGGGTCGTCGCTGGTGGTCGACATGCGTACCGGCGAGGCCGTCTACGAATCGGTTAAAAAGCGTCCGCTGTTGAGCGTTATGAACCGTCTGCATTACAATCCGGGCCGCTGGTGGACCGTGTTTTCCGACGTGTTCGCCGGATCGCTCGTACTGATTACGCTAACGGGCCTCGTGATGGTGCATGGCGGCAAGGGCCTTTGGGGCCGGGGAGGAATCGAGCTGGTGGCAGGCATTCTGTTTCCGCTTTTGTTTATCGTTTTTTCATAGGTTTAGAGTGACGAGCATTCATTCGATAGGCGCCGATCCCCCATCGGAAATACGGTGTTTTCCGGCTCGAAACTTCCGGCCGATCCCGATACCAAATACAGGAAACGGGCTCTTCCAGAAATTACGTTCGATCCGCGGGGTGAGACGACCGTCAAACCCGTTGGGTGCATCATCGCCCGGATCGACGTCGTTATGCTGGACGCTCCCGTGGTACTGGGCAGGATGTACGTCAACCTGATCCCCGTACTCCCCATTCCTTGACCGCGAATCGCTGCGTCGAGACAATAGCGTTTTCAATCGAGGAATCGCAAAATGAACCGCAAACATGACGTATCTTCGCAAACTCGAAAGAACATGCTATCGAAGGGAACGGACTCTCGGTCCGCCTGTTCGCAGGAATACCGGTGACGAATCATCCGTCTGCATCTCCGCCGTTTGCCGCGCCGGGCGGATTGATCCGTTTCCGTCTGCATCGTCCGAACTATACGTCGCCGTTTTCGTCTTGCGGACACAGCAAACAGGCCATTTGCGACAGGACGTTGCGTTTCCATTCCCGTATGAAGACGGAGAACTGCTCTTTGTCTTCGAGCAGCAGCGTCGTCACCAGATTTTTCATCAGGAACGGGAAGGTCAGTTGCGAATAGAGCGTCAGAAAAACGATCCGGGACGGGACGGGACGGAGGATTCCTTCCCGCATCGCCGTTTTGAGCGCATTCTGGATATCGAGGATATACTTGTCGATCTTCAGTTCCCGGGCTGCTTCTATAAGATGATTCACGTCGCGTTGAATCTCCCCTATCATGAAATACGGCAGATCGGGATTGTTCAGAAACAGAGCGACGTATTCGTCGATAATTCGGTCGAGCCGTTCCATAAAAGGAATATCGCGTATCAGAATATCATGGATGCGCGGAATCACTTCCTGTAGGATGTCGCCGTAGATCGCCCGGAAGAGCCGCTCCTTGGTCCGGAAGTAGTAATGCAACGCCGGACGCGTAATGCCTACCGCCGCCGCGATGTCGCTCATGCTGGTATTGACGTACCCTTTTTCGATGAAAAGCCGATGGGCGCACGCGATGACGTTCTGTTCGATATTTCCCGCAGGTTTCATAGCAAAGTTAGTTTTCAAGGTTATTGACAAAAAGTAAAAGCCGGTTCATAATATTCACGTCGCTAACGCTTCCGTCGAAGTCGAGCGACAGCAGGTTCATCTGCGGGTAAAGCCCGCGTATGCGTTTCTCCACGCCCTTCGAGACGATGTGATTGGCGATGCAGCCGAACGGTTGCAGGCTGACGACGTTCCGGACGCCGTGCCGGGCGAACATCGCCACCTCGCCGGGCAACAGCCACCCCTCGCCGAACTGCGCGTTCAGCGATATGACCTCGGAAGCCGCTTCGGCACTCTCATACACGTTGCCGATCGGTTGAAAGTAGGGAAATTTCGAAGCGATGCCGTTGAAACGACCGATGAGCCGTTGCATACGCCCGGCTCCTTGCCGAAGCAGCCAGCCGGGAATCCGCGAGGAATCCAGTCCCGAACGATTTCGGATTTCGCGGTTGACGAACCCCTGCATGAAAAAATCGGTCAATATGGGCGATACCGCTTCGATCCGACGATCGGTCAGCCAATCGATCAATCCTTTTTGGGCGAAAGGATTGAATTTTAGGAATATCTCACCCACGATACCGACCTTCGGCCGTTCGATGGGACGGCATTTGCGGGAAAACGCTTCAACGGCGAAGCCCAGCGTTTCGGCAAAGGCATCCAGAATATTGCTTTCGGATTCGGATTCCAGAATCATTTTCGCGTCTTCCAGATACCAGTCGCGCAGCGAGGCCGCTTCGCCGGGCTCGGTTTCGCGCACGGCCGTAGCGTAATAGAGGCGCGCCAGGCAATCGGTGAACAGAACGGCTCCGATGGCACCGCGAAACACGCGCAGCCACGGAATACGGAACCCCGGCTGGGTCGTTTGCAGACCGCTGCCCGGCGATACGGATATAACCGGCACGTCGGCGAAACCGGCATTGACGAGCCCTTTGCGGATCAGGGCGATGTAGTTGCTGGCGCGGCATTGTCCGCCGGTCTGGGTGATGGCCACGGCCGTTTCGGTCGGGTCGTGCCGGCCCGACTGGAGCGCGTTCACGATGTCGCCCACGATCAGCGTCGCCGGATAACAGATTTCGTTGTTGGCATACCGCAATCCCGATTCTACCGAGGCTTGCGTACTCATGGGTAGGTTCTCGGCTTCGTATCCGGCACGTTTCAGCAGCGCCGGAATAAGCGGCGAAATAAACGGCGTAAAGAACGGAACGAGGATTTTCCGCTTGCGGTCCCGCTCGCCGAAATCGGGCGTCGTCACGAACGGCCGCGGCGCGGCCTGCGAAGCGTGCCCGAGTTTCAGGCTCTCGATCAGCGAGCGGATACGCAACTTCAGCGACCCGGTATTGCTCACGTCGTCGATTTTCAGCAGCGTGAGGCTTTTCCCGTGCCGTCCCAACAGGTCGCGCACTTCGTCGGTCAGCAGAGCGTCCGGGCCGCAGCCGAAAGAGGTCAGTTCGACGAACTGCACGTTCCGATCCTGCCGGCTCGCCCATGCGGCAGCCCGGAGAATGCGGTTGGCGTAGGCCCATTGCGCCACATAATGAGTGTCGGCGGTCGAAATATTTTCGCCGCGCACGATATCGTCCGTAATGACGTCGACGCCCATCCCCGCGACCATCTCCGCGATTTTATGCTGGATGAGCGGATCGGCATGGTAGGGCCGGCCGGCTACGAGAAGCGTCAGCCGGCCCGCATCGCGGCTGCGGCGCAGAATCCCGCCGTTAAGCTCCCTAAGCTGCCGAGCAAAAGCGCGCTGTTCGTCGAGCGCCCGCCGGAAAGCCGTCCGGATCTTCCGGCGCGCTACGCCCAGCGAAACGAGATAGTCGGAGCACTGGCGGTAGAGTCGCTTTTCGTTACGGAACGAAACGGTCGGCGAGTCGAGCGGGATCGAAAGATTGTCGACGCTCCGCACGACATCCGAATACCCGGCCACGATCGGACAACTGTAACTGTTGATCTCTTTGCCGTCCGGTTGTTCGTATACGACATAAGGCATCAGAATGCGGTCTACGCCCTTTTCGACGAGATCGCTGATATGGGCATGGACGAGTTTGGCCGGAAAACAGATGTTGTCGGACATCACGCGGCGCACGTTATGTTCGTAGGTTCGCATGTTCGAAGGGTCGGACAGCACGACGGAAATACCGCAGTCGCTGAGCAACGTATGCCAGAAAGGATACTCCTCGTAGGTATTCAGGCAACGGGGAATGCCGACGACCGGACACCCTTCCCGGAAACCGGAGCGGTCGAAAAGCAGGCGCAATTTCTCGGCATAAGCGTTTTCGCCCTGCACGTCGCAGGAACCTTTATTGGAAAAATGACGCTCGCACTTGTTTCCCGAATAGTAGGTGTTGCCGCCTGAGAAACGATAGCGCGTCACCATGCATCGGTTCTCGCAGCCACGGCATTGCAGCATGTCCGAAGTGCAGGAAGCCGTTTCGAGCAGTTGTTCGAGGGACACGCCGGACGACCGAAGCCTTCCGGCATAGAGCGCGCAGCCGAAAGCGCCCATCATCTCCGGACGGTCGCTGCGGAAAACCTCGCGCCCGGTCAGCCGTTCGAAAGCCCGCACCACGGCGTCGTTGCGCATCGTGCCGCCCTGCACGACGATCCGGCCGCCCATCTCGTCGGCCGAACGGAGCTTCAGCACCTTGTAAAGGCAGTTCTTTACGACCGAGTAAGAAAGCCCGGCAGCGATATCGGCCATCGAAGCTCCCTCGCGCAGCATCTGCTTCACGCGGGAGTTCATAAAAACGGTGCAGCGCGTCCCCAGGTCGCAGGGATGGGAGGCGGTGCACGCCTGCGCCGCGAACTCCCCGACCCCGGAGCCGAGGCTCCGGGCGAAGGTCTCGATGAACGAACCGCAGCCCGACGAACAAGCTTCGTTGATCTCCATGCGCGTTACGGCGCCGTGCTCGACGAAAATGGCCTTCATGTCTTGTCCGCCGATGTCGAGGATAAACGACACGTCGGGCGTTATCTCTTTGGCGGCAAGGTAATGCGCGATGGTCTCGATGACGCCCGCGTCGAGTCCGAAGGCCGCTTTGATGAGATCCTCGCCGTAGCCCGTTACGCAACTGCCCTCCACGACCGGATCGGCGCCCGCCGTCCGGCAGGCAGCGAGCAACTCGCGCAATCCCTGCCCGACCGCAGCGATCGGGTTGCCGTTGTTGGGCGCATAGTGGGTGAAAAGCAGTTGCTGCCGGTCGTCGAACGCCGCGATCTTCGTCGTCGTGGAACCGGAGTCGATGCCGAGCGTTATCCCGATCCGGCCCGGCGGAATCGGCACGGAGCGGAAAGTCCCGGTGTTCCGCTGCCGCCGCCAAGCGGTATGCGCTTCTTCATTTTCGAAGATGGCGGGAAGCGCCTTGTACGTGCGGTCGCCCCGCGTCGTATTCGCGGCGATGACAGCGAGCCATTCGTCCGCCGCGCGAAGCGAAGCATCGGTTCCGGAGAGCGCCGTACCCCATGCCGGCAACAGTTGGGCGTCGGCGGGGCAGATCGTTTGCGTTCCGTCCAGATGCAGGTACTCCGCAAACGCCTTACGCAACGACGGAAGGAATGCCAACGGCCCGCCGCAAAAAAGTACCGGAGCCTCGATGTCGCAGCCATGCGACAGCGTTACGACGGTCTGCACCGCCACGGCGTGGAAAATCGAAGCGGCGATCTCCTCCCGGCTCACGTTTTTGGCCAACAGGTTCTGGATGTCCGTTTTGGCGAAAACGCCGCACCGCGAGGCAATCGGATGAATGCGGACGGCCCGCTGCGCCAGACGGTCGAGTCCGGCGGGCGTCGTGTCGAGCAGGAGCGCCATCTGGTCGATAAAGGCCCCCGTACCGCCGGCGCAATTGCTGTTCATGCGCATGTCCGGCGTTTCGCCTTTCAGGAAAACGACTTTGGCGTCCTCGCCGCCGATGTCGATGAGGGTCGTCGCCTGCGGATGGTAACGCCGGACATAGGCCGTCGAAGCCACGACCTCCTGAACGAAAGGGATCTGCGTGCGCTCCGCGATGCCCAGCCCGACCGAACCGGTAATCGTCAAACTGAACAATTCGTCCCCGAACCGCTCGCCCAGCTCCGAAAAGACGACGGAAAGAGTTTCCCGAATACGGGCATTGTGACGAACATAGGTCGAAAAACAAATGTTGTCGTGGTCGTCCAATACGACGACCTTGAGCGTCGTGGAACCCACATCAAGACCTATTCTATTGTGTTTCATAACAAAACAATATTTCACCAACACTGTCTGACTATAATGTCAGACACAAATGTAAACAAAAATTCCGACATGGTTAATCGGGATGAAAATTATTTGCAATTTTTTTCAACGTCCGGTTGTCCGATCGGTCATTCCAAAAATTTATACCAACGGAAGACCAATACAAAAAAGATACCCGCCGCAAATGCAGCGGGTATCCCCCGTTTTCAGGCAATGCCTGAAACCTCCTTCGGTAAAACTCTAAAATTCGATTCTTTTGGCCTGCCCGATGTGTTCGAGATTGACCGATGCGTACGGATCGCCGGCGGCTTCGGCTTTCCGGAGAAATTTTTCGGCCGTGTCGTAATCCCCTTTCATCATGTAGCATACGCCTATGTAGTTGAATGCCGCAGGATTCTCCTGCTGACCTTCCAGTTCTTTCAAAGCGGCTTCGTAGTCTCCTTCGACCATGTGCCGCATAGCCCTGTTGATCCGCGTAACCCCGATGTTTTCAGGACTGTCCGGGTCAATCCACGTGGTGCGGCCGTGCTCGTCCGTAACCGCCGTAGCGACGGAAGCCGTCCGGTCGATGTCGTAGTAGACCTGCAAATATCCGGCATTCCGCAGGGCAGGATAAAAATTCTTCAGCATGTAGGCATACGGCTTTCCGTCGGCAAGCTGTTTCAATTTGGTCTTGCGCTCTTCCTGCTCGATGGCGTAGGCATCGATGATGTCGAGCACCTCCTGCCGGTACTCCATATCC
Source organism: Candidatus Alistipes pullistercoris (assembly GCF_027665465.1). Classification (NCBI taxonomy): domain Bacteria; kingdom Pseudomonadati; phylum Bacteroidota; class Bacteroidia; order Bacteroidales; family Rikenellaceae; genus Alistipes; species Candidatus Alistipes pullistercoris. The sequence continues at coordinate 17,898 of NZ_JAQDED010000009.1, forward strand.
GACTCGGCGACCATTTTACGCAAACCGTCCCAATCCTCGCGCCCGTTGTAAAGTTCGAACAGGCTCTCGTCGCGCGGCATGTCGAGGTTCTTCAGCAGGTAATCCCGGAACGACTCCGCACGCCTTTGCGCGAGCGCCGTGTTGCCGGCCAGCGTACCTTCCGGCGAAGCGTATCCGGCTATCATGATCCGTTTGAGCGACGCATTCGGATCTTCGTGGATAAGCTGGAACGCTTTCCCCACTGCGCCGAGCAACTCCTTGTTGCCGGGAATATCCATATCGATTACGTGCGACCCTACGGTAAACCGGATTACGGCCGTCCCTTTGTCGCGTTCGTTGAACAGGATGTCGTAACGGTTGGGATAATCCTCGACAGGATGCAGAAACGGATTCTCCAGGGAATATTTTTCGAGTTCGGTGAGCCGGTATTCGAGCGGCTCGCTGTTGTAAGCCGGCACGATCTCGTAATAGAGCAGCTTGTCCGCGGCGAGCGTCCGGGCCGGTTTCGTATCTTCGGAGCAACACCCGACCACGGTTTCGCCGAGCGACAGCGACACCGTATTCATCCAGGATTGATACGGAACGAGCGCTTTATAGCCGACCTTCGCAGGAGTATCCTTTCTTTTTAAGACATAGCCTTTGCCGCCGGTCGCTCTATTGCGGGTATCGTACAGGCTGCGCCGGTTGCCGGTTACGACGATCTGCTCGAGCGCCAGCCTGTCGGCCCCGTTGTAGAGCACGGGCGTCATCACGACCCGATAGTTCGGACGCAACTTTTCGATATTCACATCGAACGACACCTCCACCTCTTCGTTTACCTTACGCACCTTTGTATTCTCTACGGTCCATGTTCCCGGCGCCGCAGCCCAAAGGTCGGCTGCGAAAAACAGGGACAAGATTATAATTAGCGATCTTTTCATCAGACGTTCGGATTATATCAGTTAATTATGAATATCAGGTTAACGCCCAACTTGGTCGGGCCGAAATAGTTTTTGGTTCCGGATTCGAGCCGGGGACTACAGTCGCGGCACCCGTACTTGTCGTAGTCGAAACGGACGTATCCGACGCCGACGGTGGCCTCGATGCTCCACTTCCGCGCGAGCATCCACTGGTAACCGTAACTGAATCCGCCTCCGACGTACCAGCCGTCGTAACGGTGTTCCTTACCGTCCCGGGCCAGGCCGAACGGCAGTTTCACCTTCGAAATATTGTACTCTCCGCCGAGCAGGTGTACGCCGAAAAAGTGCCCGTTGAAACGTTCGCACAACCAGTAACGGAACTCGGGCTGCACCAGCCAGTGCTTGAACATTTTGCCGTCGTTCTTCTCGAACGGATTGTAATTACCCGATATATCGAGGGTCGTCGCCCGTCCCAGCCCCAGCTCGACGCCGAGGTTCGGCGTCGCCAGTACGTCGTAAACGACATTGTTCTTCACAGCGACTTTCTGAGCGCCGGTCGAAGCCGTCATCGCGGCAAAGGCGAGCAGAAGAATAACTTTTTTCATCATGACTTTTCTTTCGTTTATGGACCGGCCGCCCCGCGGACGGCCGGCTTTGTGAATACTGATAAACAGAGGTTGCGTTCGTCGTTACTCTGCGCGCAGCGTAATCGTGCTGGACGGTTCCCGCATGATCCTCTTCAACGTACGCGTAGCCCTGCGGTCGCTGCTTTCATGGATCTCGAACAGCATCAGGTGATCGAGACGCGTCCCGGGAATCATATACCACTGGCGCCATCCGTGTGCGAGCCCGCTGCCGATCTCTTCCGCTTCGATCTTACCCGTCTTGCCCTGGTTATTCGGATCGTGGTTGTCGTGCCTCAGCGCGAAAGCGCTCACCACGTACAATTCCTTGCCGTTACCCAGGTTCGTCGCATGGTTCGCCCGCTTGAATTGCCTGCGCAGGAACTCCGTGCTTACCAGGTAATACTCATAGGTCAACGTAGTGTACACATTCGGATCGTCATGGTACAACTGTACCATCCGGGTCGTCGTAGCCTCTTCGAGATCGATCGCGGTCACCTTGAAGCTCACCGTCTGCAATCCCGGTTTGGCCGGAGTGTAATAGTAGTATCCGCCGCCGTCGTCGCTGAACCCGGTCATGTCCGACGGAGCCAGGCTCGGCGTATAAAACAACACGAGATCCTGCCGCGCGAACGCGTCTTCGGACATATAGAAGGTTATCAGCGCCTCCTGACCGATGCCGTATCCCACGCAGTTTTGCAGATAAGCGGAATGGTGTCCGTTGATCGATACGAGCGTCAGCGCAGGCCCGACATACGCGGTTTTGAAGATCGGGTTCTCGATAGTCACCAATTCGCCGCCATGATCCCTCGAATTCTGGAAATCGACGGTCTGCTGTCCCGCTCCGGTCGCCATATAAATATAGCTGATGCTGCCGTCCGGGTTCGATTCGATCTGCAGGCTGTTCCGGCTCGCATTGGTCGGCTCCAAATTCCGGGCCGTAATTACGCATCGCAGCGGGAAATAGGCGGCCGGAATATCGTCGGAAATGTCGAACGTAAGCGTTTTCGAATCGCCTCTGCTGACGCCGGAAGGCATCCCCACCGGGTCGAACGTAAACTTCTCGCATGAAATGACGGTCACGATCCTCGACAGGGCGCCGGCGGAAATACGGATTTCCGCCTTTTTGAAACCGTCGTCGACGACCCGGACGTCGGCGTACACCTTACCCGAACCCCGGTCGACGTACAGGTTGCTCAGTATCCCTTCCTCGTCGGACAGCACCAGCGGGTTGCGGATATCGCCGTTGGTCACGACGTTGCTCTTCTCATACTTGACGTCGAGTTCGAGCCGCTGCGTCGCGGAACCGTCCCCCGGATTGGTAAGGATATTGACGATCGGATTGACCGTCAGCCGGTCGGAACCGTCCGATATCTCGGGAGATTCTTTGATGATCTCCGCGTAAATGTTGTTGATCGGCGGCGCGTCGATCGCGCTTTCAACGCTTCCGGAACCGATATTTCCCGGGATATAGTCCATGATCCTTATCCTGAAATGGGTATTGCGAACGATCGGATAAAGATTGAGTTCGCTGTCGATCAACTCGATTTTGTAATACTTTTTATAATCGCCGCCGGCGTGAAGTATCACGAAAGTCTCGTCATTGTAGCCGTTGTCGCTCTCGAACATGTATTTAGGCTCGAGATCCAGCGTCGTCGGTTTATCGGCGCACATGCCCGCATCGGCCGGAACGGTGGCCCGGTCGGCCGACCACTCGAACGGTTCCGCAATGCCCGGACTGAACGGAGCGATCGTTCCGCGGGTCGCATAGTTATAAAGCGCGAACCCTTCGACGGTAAACTGCTCGCGTTGCCCCTGGGCCATCAGATCCAGCAGATTCTGGTCGATCTCTACGGTCACCTTGGCTTGGTTGCGCAGCAGCCTCACCTGCGGGGGAGCATTGAAATTATCGACGGTCTTGCGGTCCCACAGCACCCAGGTATCCGATTCGAGATCCGGCACGAGGGTTCTCTCGTCTTTGCCGAGCGAGCCCCGCTCGTCGAACGCGTTCCAGTCGTAATTGGCTATGAAATGCACGATACGCGTACTGCCCGACACCTTCGCCTTGAACGTACCGCCCTGCAGGTCGGATGCGACCGAGCGGCCGAGGAACCGGCCGTCGGCATCGAATTGCAGTAGACTGATATCGTTTACCGTACTCTCGGCCGATTTGGTACGAACGACCGTATAATCGGGAACCGAATAAGAAAATTCCAGATCGGCCTCCCCGCTTACCGGCATGGAAACCGGTTCCGTTTCGGACTTCATGCAGGAAGCGAGAACCGCGATCAGCAAAAACGGCAGCGACAATTTATAAAATCTTGTTTTCATCACTTTACCTTAATTATTTCATTTGTCGTTAAAAAGGCTACAACGGACGGTCTATATCCCTTACGCATCGCACTTCCGCACTGCTGGCACTCTCCCCGTCGGTACCCCCGGACGGATTGAGGATACGGAACGCCGCATTGCTCGCCGGATCGGCCGTCCAGTAGCGGTGTCTGTCGGTAATGTCCTTGATTTCGCATTTGCTCACATTTTGCAGGACATCGAGCAACAGCATCTCGGCATAGGTCGGCATGCGCCAGTTTTTATAGGTCACTCCGTCCGTATCGGTCTCGGAGTAGTTCTTGCACCGGCTCACGGCGGCCCAGAAATCGACCCGATCGGTCGAAGACGACACTCTCGACGCGAACATGAAGTTCGGAGAGATCATCCACCGGTTACTCGCGGAAGGATCGGTATAACCGTTCTTATCCAGAGCGGGATAGCCTACCTGGCAATAACCGTACGCCATTTCCTGGCGGCCGTCGTTCACCGGATTGTAAGGATGGGGACCGGTATACAGTTTTCCGGTCAGCTCCTGGTAATACCCGCGGATGTGGGCGTCTCCCCAACTGCCCCTGGTCGGAACGTCGGGCATCGGAATCGTTCGCAGGTCGGCCTGTTTGATATTGACCGTATACATGTTTCGGTTTTTGTTCCCGTCCACGTCCTGCGACAAGATATGGCCGATCCAGATCGGCGGACACTGCGTAACCCGGACGCTCTGGACGATATGGTCGCCGTTCTCCACGTCGAACGTAATCACCCGCGGAACGAAATTGTCCGGAATGGGACTGGCGATCGTGATCGATCCGTTGTGTACGAACGGATCGCGCGTAACGTTCACCTGCGGTACGGAAACTTCGGCCCCTTCGACGAAAACCTTCAGATTCTTGATCTCCACATTGTCCGAAGAGGACTGGAATCCCGTAACATAGGTATCTATGTTGTTCATCACGATGTCCTGCTCGTCGATGTAGAGGTACATGATGTTTTTGATCCATACTTCGATGTCGTTGGTCGTCCAGTCCACCACCTGATAGTCGACGTTTTCCAGCAAGACGGCCTCCGGTGCGTCGGATCCCCCGTCGCCGTCGATATGCGCCGTAATGTTGTAAATGTAGTTGCGGCGGAGTTTGTAAAGGTGCGCCGGATCGCTCCCGTCGGCCGCAAGGCGGTAGTTCACGGGAATCTTGTAATAATGGTTCACCGTGGCAGCCCCTTTCTTTATAGGCACGTTCAGGTAGATGAAAGTCTCATCGGCCACCGCGGCGTTCCAGTCGTTGGCATACGAATAAAAGATGATCTGGTTCGGATCGCCCGACACCAGGTCGGCGCCCGTATAGGATGCGGTAGTCGCCAGCGCGGGCGTATGAACGTCCCCGGTTTCCAGCACCCTGGCGTCGGACGCGTAGTTGACCAGTTTTTTGGTCACCTGTCCCGCCGGCTGGTAATCGGCGCCGTAACTGAGGTTCACCCGGATCTTGGCAACGCCCCTTTTGAGCGACACATCGATGTTCTTATTGGCTTTCGTACCGTCGTTGAGTACCGTCGCGATCGACTTACCGTCCATCAGCAGATCGGTCTGCACCGCATCGGGATTCAGAGCCTGGGCAACGACCGCCGCTTTCAGCTCCGCGAGGGACATCGCCCCTGCGGCGGCCGTACCCGCATTCGCCACGACATAAACCGAATACCCGGTATTTTCCGCGAATGCGCTCCGGTTCTTCGAAATGCCGTACCGGGTCATTCCGTCGACCGGCACGATGCGTTGGTAATGGGCGCAGGCGTCTTCTCCCTCTTTGTAGATAAATACGTCGAGGGTCGAAATCTTATTTTCGTTCAGCGCCTTCTCTCCGTCTTCGGTCGCCTTCGTCCCCCCCTCTACCGGCAGCAAGACCTGAAGCGTCAGGTTATTGCCGTCCGGGGCGGAGCCGTCCGGATCTTTCTGGCACGATGCGGCGAAGAGCAGGACGGCCAGCGAAAAGATCGATCGTATGATATGCTTTGAAATCATGACTCTATTATTGTATTTGTTTGATCAGAATGTCGGTTTCGGTTCCCGGGTATTTCCGGCCTTCGGCGAAGCTGCCTCCCGCGTTATCGGGATTGATCTTCGCTTTTTTACCGTCGATCGAGATATAGAACTGCGTCTCGCGTTCGACGTTCGGGGTAAAACTCTTGGCCGGCACGATCCGTACCGAGTAGGAATCGGCCCGGGTTATCCCCTGCGAAACGTAGCCGCCTTCGGACAGCAGCTTGAAATCGTGCCCGTTGGTCAGGTTGGCCGCCCATACCGCTCCGTCGGGAGCCGTGAGCTTAAAATCGTAGGTAGCCGGGGCGGACTGCGAAACCTGTCCGTAATTCGCTCCGTAATCCACTCCCGAAAAGGCGAACGCGAGTTCGTCGTAAGTAATCGAAGAAAGCTCCGTGTCCCATTTCAGGATGTCCACGCGCAGGAACAACAGGTCGTTCGGCGCTCCGACAACCGCTTTGACCCGGTAAATCCGGTTGCGTTCCAAGTCGTAAAATCCCGCGATATTCTTCAGATCGCCGCGATAGGTTACCGGGGCCCCGTTGACTTTCACATTCACCAACAGGTACGGGGTAGACGCGTCGTCCGGCGCGGCTCCCGACGGATCTTCTTCGCCGGAAATATTCTGATAACTGTAAAACGACTTTTCGGCGTCGGACGGTTTCAGCGCCGCATAGTCCGCATCGTCCGGAACCACGTCGAGGTATCCCGCCGCAGCGGGCGTATAGGTTTCCGTCCGGCGAATATCGCCTCCCGGCATCGCCTTGCTCTGATACTGAACGTTGCTGCGAACGACCTGGTTACGGAATTCGATCGAGGTCAGTTCCACGAGGTCGTCCGTCAATTCCGCCGACTTGAAAACATGCATGTCGACGCGTCCGACGAGTCTCTCCATTTCGACCGAAGCGTTGACGGCAGTTCCCGACATCGTCGTCGCCGTTTTGCCGATCATTGCGATGTCATCCGCCGAGAAAGACGAGGAAACTATTTCCAGCGCATCGAGCGTCGATTTGGGCGTATTCTCGTCGATGGTCACCGCCTGTCCGTTCGCCGTAAAGTTTTTTCCGGCATAGTTGGCGACGGCATAGATCGCTTTCTTGTCTTTGGTCACCCTGACCGACCGGACATAGCTGTTCGCAGCCGATTCCGGCGTAAAATCCGTTACCAACTCGGAAAATTCCAGATCGCCGTTGTCATGGTTGAATATGTACACGGCCAGACTGGTAAATTCGTCTTCGCCGGTGAGGGCGAGATCGCCGTTTCCGTTGCGGGTAAGAAGGGACAATGCCAGGCTGGCGTCCATTCCCGCCGGATCGTCCCCGGCGGTCTTGCTGCACGACAGCATCTGCACGGAGACGGCGAACAACAGAATGATTCTGGCTATCTTATACTTTTGCATGGATTCCTATTTTTGTATCGGATCGATGTCCTCTTCCTCCCAGGGAGCGACTTCTACCGAAGTATTGTTAAACCGGAAGCGTATGGCTATTTCCGCCTCGTCCTTGTCTTCGACGGAGATAGCGTGCTCGTTCATAAAATCCGCCAGTTCGACGGTTTTATAGCAAATCTCGCCGCCGCTGTTCGACAGTTTTAGCCGTATGTCGTTATCGTTCAAAAAACGGAAGGCGTTTACGCGTGCAACGTAGTCCCCCGTTTCCGCATCGTATGCGAGCTGAGCGCGGTAAACGCTTTTCAGAGCCGAGGCGCTCGCTCCGTCGAAACCCATCTGCGGATGCAGGTTCACGATATCCACCTCGATCGGCGCCGTTGCGCGGGTGGCGGGCGCCGCCGCCCCCGTAACATGCACGTGCAGCGGAATGTGTGCCTGATCGAACAGCAATTCTTCGTCCCTGAACTGACTTTGCACGACCGTTATCTTTTTGGTCGCGAAGTACACCCGGTCGTTTTCATGGTGTATAATGGGATCTCCCGCATAGTACGCGGCCGATCCCAGCACGGCCTTCGACAGTTGCTCGGCATCGTGTATTTCCGTCCCGTCGGTCAGGTTCGTCCATGCCACCAGGGAGTAATTTCCATCGGGCAGATTCAGGTTCACACCCTTGTGTGCCTGTAAGTCGGCGCCGCTTTGGGTGCGCCTCGCGACCAGGTTTCCGTCGCTGTCGTAGACGAACAGGGTCACGTTGTCCGATTTTTCGAGGAAGCGGCATTGTCCCGGAACGTCGCCGTAATAGTAAAACGATATCCGCGTACGCTCGCAGTCCAATCCGGAGCCGTCGTCGCGGATACACCCCGATAGTGCAAAAACCCAAAACAGGACAATTATGTAATTGTATCCTTTCATTTCACTCAGTCGATTAGCTGTATCTTTTTCGTAAAAAGGGGGGAGGCCCGTCCTCCCCCCGCATTCAGTTAAAGGATTACTACAACTGCTGGAACTCGGGATCGATGTTCTCTTCCTGCCAGTCGGCGATAGTAATGGTAAGGGTGATGTTATACGCGACCGGATTGAGATCGGTGTGCATGAACTGAGGTTTGATCTCGATGTTCACGTTGTAGATCTTACCCGCTTCGAACGTTACGTTCCCCGAGGCGGTCGTATAATTCACCACGTTGGCAAACTTGGACAGCGGCAGCAATCTCGGATTGTAGGCATCTTCGTCGGCGCTCGTAATACTGGTCGCCGCTACGTTGGCCAGGCTGAAGTGCAGATACGGAGTCTGTCCGGGGAAGAAGTTGAACGCGAAACACTTCTTGGCGTCGGGATCGGTCGGATCGTTGAATTCGTCCAGGTCGTAAGCCGCATACGCGCCGGAGCTCCACTGATTATAGCTTGCATAGGTCGCTTCGTCCGTTTGGGCGGCGTCCGAGCCGAAAAGCCATTTACCCTCGGTCGCTCTTTCGAAAGCGGTCGTATTGGTCATCAGCGACGCAGCCACAGCCGCTCCGTTGTATTGCTTGTAGAAGTTGTTGAAGTAAACTCCCAGCAGATCGCCGGTCAGACCTTCCCACTCTACGAGAGCCGATTTTCCGTTGGAAGTGTTGGTCACCGTTTCGCTTCCGCTCTCGACGAAGGATACCTTTTTAACCTGGATACGGGCCATCACCGGTTCGATCTTAACGGTGCCGGTAAACGTATACACGTTCTCGTCGTTCACATTCTCTACGTTCACGTCGAATGCCGACAGCGCCCCTGTCCCGGCAAAAAGCACCTTGGAACCTTGTTGCTGGCTGTAAGCGGCCGCAACGGTCACTTTGTCGCCCACCCCGCCGGTAACGTAAGTTTCCAATCCTTTTTTATAATTGCCGTAAACGGCCAGGTCGGAGGCTTCGGTTCCCACATTCGGAATGAGGAGTCCCACATCGGTCAGCTTGTCCCAATCCGAATCGGCTGTCAGGTCTTTGTCGACCTCTACTTTTTTCAAAATCGTACCCGCCGAGTTCGTTACGAAAATGGCGATGTTGTCTACGTCGGCCGTCTTCAAAAGCGGATCCACCGGGCCGGCCGCTTTCGTCTGGACGCCGCCCATGGAGATTACGACGTGCTTCTCTCCGGCGGGAGCGGACGGGCCGCCCGGGTCGGTGTCTTTGGAACACGAGGCAAGTATGCCTAAACTCAAAAACGCTGCAAAAAAATAATTGAATGTTTTCATGATAAAAAGTAAATTAATTAGAGTTTCACACAATCGGTTATTTCGGTCGAAAATCAAACATCGCAATCACGGTCGTCGAATCGGCAGTTCCGACATATGTCCGGATGTTTCAAGTTCGGTTTCATGTCCGATCAATTTTTCATACACTCATAATACAACCATTCGGGGGCAATATATAGATACGTTTACGCCTTTTTATCAACCAATTACGCAACAAAACCGATTCTCAAACTCCGATTCCGAAACAATTTTCCGAGACCGTTTTCGCCGTTTCGAAATGCGAAAACGACAAGGCCGCGATCTACCGTTTATCATGTCCGCCGAAACGCATATCGCAACTCCCGTCCGGCAGAACGGTCGGACGGGAACGGCTCGGATACGCAGAAAAAGAAACCGGAATACAGCGGGATCGCAACCCCGCCGTTTTACGGCCGGACGCGGGGAAGCATGACCGCACGAATTTCAAAATGTTAATTATTATTACCATATTTGCGGAATAAATATAAAATCACCTATCGCAGGAATGAATAAAGATTTAACCCGGAACGCCTCTGATAATAAAGATCGGGAATCGACCGAACGAACATCCCGCGAAAACGGGCCCGTTACGGTGGAACTGCTCGAAGCGCTCCGCGACGGGGATCACGAGGCCTACAAGACCGTATACCTGCATTACCGGGGCCCGATCGAGAACTTTCTATATAAATTGCTACGCTCCCGCGAAGAAGCCGAGGAAATCGCGCAGCACGTATTTATGACCCTGTGGGAGAGGCGGGCCGAGTTGGACCCTTCCAAAAATATCCGTACCCTACTCTATACGATCGCACGGAATGCGGTGGTCAATTTGTTCAAACGCCAGCGGGTTTTCGAGAAATACCAGAAAATGCAGGACTCCGGCGAACAGGATCTTCTGACAGGCGAAGACCTGTTGATCGCGCAGGAAAAAGAACTACTCATAGAGCTGGCCGTCAAGAACATGCCTCCGATGCGCCGGAAAATATTCGAAATGAGCCGACAGCAGAACCTCTCGCACGAAGAGATCGCGCAGCACCTCGACACGTCTAAACACAATGTCGCGAACCACCTGTCGCAAGCCCTGAAAAAAATCAAGCGCACGCTCAAATAGTCAATTCCCGCCGCAACCGGCCGGGATCGCCCCGTGCATCGCAAAAACCAGAACAACGCGCCGTTCTGACGAATCCGATTCTACTTTTGTATAAAACAGCTCTTTGATTGTATTATAATCATAACGGTCGTACGCTCCGTCCGGCATACCCGTTCCGCAATACGATTTCAAAAAATAATTCAAATAGATACTCCAGCATATCCGAACGACTGTATTTATGAACACCGACCCGCAAAAAACGATCCAGGAGATCATCGACCTGTACCTCGGCGAAGAGCATCCCGACGAACATACCCAGGAGCAGTTCCGCGCCTGGCTTGCCGGCGACGGCCACCGGAAAGAGAAATACGAGGCCCTGGAAAAAGCGTTCGAAAGAGAAGTCCGGTTCGATCCGGCCCCGAGCCGCAAAATACTGGACTCGTACCGGGAAATGACCGGCGCGGCGCGAGGCGCCGGCGTAGAACGCTCCCGGTCGCGAAAAAGAACGGCCCTGCGCATCGCCGCGGCGGTAGTTCCGGCACTGATCGCCGCCGCGACGATCTTATACCTGCTGAATCAACGCCTCAGCGAACATTTCGACGTGACCGTCCTGTCCGACGTGACCGAATCGACGGAGCGCGGAACGCAAAAACACATCATTCTGCCCGACGGTTCGCAGGCATGGATAAACAGCGGCAGCAGCATCGGATACTGCGACGATTTTGGATCGAAACGCACGGTTTACCTCGACGGAGAGGCGTATTTCATCGTGAAGGCCTCCGTACAGCAGCCGTTCACGGTGAAAACGGAAAACATGACCGCCGTGGCGACGGAAGCCCAATTCAACGTCAAGGCCTACTGCGACAGCGCGGCCTGCGAGATCGTCGTAGCGGAAGGTTCCCTCGACGCCTTCTGCGGCGGGCAAACCTATCGCCTGGCAGACAATACGCACATCCGGATGGACAACCGGTCGCAGCGCGTCACCGTGCACCGGATCGTCGACGGCGAACTGCCGCAATGGATGTCGCAGTTGCGATTCGAAGACACGCCGCTCGAACACGTGCTTTATATCATCTCCGGATTTTTCGGCGTGAAAATCGACCTGGCGGCCGAACTAGAACTGGAAGGGAACTTCACGGCCGCCTTCGAAGAAGGCCCGACGCTGGACAACGTGCTGCTTACGTTGCAAAATACCGTACCGGACTTCAATTACCGGATCGACGGGAACACGGTGCGCATCACGGAAAAACAGGTACGGGACGAAAAAATATCGAAATAATGTCAAGGCGTGTAAAATTATACACGCCTTTGATATACGACCGGTTCGGGAGACCGCTTCCGGCCGTTTTCCGCAGGAGCACGGAATCACCACCACACCTGTTCGCCGTTTTCAAGGGTGAAAATACGCTCTTCTTTCCCCCGGGTATGGTCCCTCAACAGCAAAAGCGCATGGGACGGTATGTTGTCGTAATACAAATTCATGTTCTCCGCCTTTTTTTTACCGAGCGATTCCCAGCCGGATTCATCTTTCCAATAGAACAGTTCATAAACATCGCCGATGCGGATGTTGTTGTCGTCGCTGCGAAAAGCATACTCTACGCTGCCGATCGAAACCGGTTCGCCGAAATCCATCCCGGCCCAACTGTTATTGGGATCGGTAGAGTCAAAGAACGTGAAAGGATCGCCGTCGAACACGGCCTCCCTGGTTCGTCGGGGATCGTCGAGGTAGGAGCCCGGCGTTCCGATAATCGTTCCTCTCAGGGAACGATTCGAACCGGGGGGGTGGAACAGCAGTTCGGCCATGTTGTTAAATCCGGCAAGAGAAGAAAAATAACGCCAATACCGGTATTTCGGAGTTTCCGCAGGAATCCGCACCTCGCCGGCCGACTGAGCCTCCGTAAATTCGTGAATCGTAACGACATCGCTGAAATCCGGCCGATTGGCAGCCTGTATTTTACCGGATATCAACCTTTTGGTCACTGTCGTCATCGCGTGGTAATACGGATATTTCCGCAGCAATTTAAACGATTCGCGGTTTACGGTATCGGGAATCAGCAGGTCTACCTTGCCGTAGGCGTCAACCGTAAAAGGGTACGACAGCGGCGTGATTTTCTCCCCGTCGGAGCAATACACCGGAAGATAGGCGATGTCGCGTCCGATAGCTTCGAAAACCGCTTCCGATCCGCCGACTTCTCCGAATCCGACCGGGACCCAATTCCGATTGTCAAAAACCGCCACATAAGCGTACTTATTCCTCTTTTTTAGTGCGGGATCGATCCTGATCCGGACGTCTTGCGTAGACACATATTCGGCGGTAACATCTTTTATCGTCACGGTACTGAGAGACGAAGGAACCGCCTCCCCGCTATTGTTCAACCGGATAAAAACCGGATTGAGCGCATAGCATTGGCGGTAGACTTTAGCCATCATCTCTCCGGGACGGTGAGGCGTTCCCGGATCCGTGTCCAACGGAACGAACTCTTCGAAACGCCCGTTATTGGAGACCTGAATGACATTCCAGGAATGTCCCTGGGCCTGAGTCGGCCACTGAGGGGTAAAATCGACAGCCACGGGAATGCCTTTGCTTTGCAAAACCGCCTTAACGACAATCCCTTTATCCGTGCAATTGGACAAATGCATCTTCAGAAAAGTAGACATCCGGAGGATCGGCAGTCCCGTATACGCATAGGGCAACGTCGTTTTCAAATGGGAGTTCAGTCCCTGATTTATATTCAGCGCCGCCCAATGCGGAGAATGACAGGTAAATCTTCCGGCTCTCAGATCGGTCAGGTCGTACAGCCGATCGGCCAATTCACTGCATTCGTCTTTCCAGTTATCCGCCTGAAAAGCCGGCGCGGCTTTGTAAGGAAGAATATATTCGCAAAAATCGTCAAACGTAAGATGAGCGGCCCAGGGCGCATTCGCCCAAGTTTCAAAAGCGTTTTCGATGTTTCGAATCAGATAGTCCGCTTTGAGTATCCGGATGTCCGATTGGCTGGAAGACGGTTTTACGGGGAACCGCTTGGAAACCGCCTCCATAGCCTTCACTTTGAATCCGGCCCAATCCTGATCATCGGCTTCTTTCAGATTCGTTTTTGCGAGTTCGAGCAAAGAAGTATCCAGAGGAGTCGCCAGAATCGAATCGACCTGATCGCAAAACGCATTGACGATCGCCGGATCGAGCGAATAATGCCCCGGCATGTTTTTAATCAGAAACTCGGCCGCACGGAGCTTCAGACTGTCCTCGCTTTTTCGACTGTAATGAGCCAACACCTTTTCCATTTCTCCGCGGTTAGGCCCCGCGCATCGGAGAGCCCATTCCAAAGTGGGTCTGTCTTTCGAACACGAGCAAACGAAGAGTAAAAAAAGAAGAGATAAAGATAAATAACGCATAATTTAAAAGTTAACAATTTTCCACCTGATCTGTTTGAATACGCTAAAGCATCGAACGTCGTTCAAAAAAAATAAAAAAATCAGACGAGAATCTACGCTGGCGTTTCGAGCGGAATCGTCCGATTACGACAACCGATAAAATAACTTTGTCAGCCGTTCCCATCCATATCGCTATACATTCTGCCTATATCCTATTTTTTTGAAAGTATCGACGACTCGTTGCATCCGTATATTATATAATTTCAGACGATATATTTCAGCCAAAAATAACAAATAAAAGCATTCGAAAACAAAACAGAACGAAATTTTCGAACGGGATCACAAAGCCGCAGCGGCCCAAAGCCGTTCTCGCCGCCGGAGAGGAACGCGACGCCCCGTTTCCGGCGCCGCCGGAATGCCGCGGATACCCGGCGACGGACCGCATTCGAAATAAAATGCGTGAAATCCCGTTATCTATGCAGAAATTAGCATAAATGAAAAAATAATATTACCTTTGTCGAGTAAACAACGCGAGTTCATTCTGATCTTTATCTTCTTTGCATTTTCCCGGACAGTTCCGTCCGGCTTCTTTCATCGTTGAAATCGACCTTTATAAGCTTTCTTTGTTTCGGCAATCAACTGCCCGAGTAGGTTTGTTACCAGGACTGAAGACGGCATATGTCAAATTTCAACGGTATTACGGAAATGAAATCATTTTTCATCGGCAAGTACGAAATCAAACTGCCCATCGTACAAGGCGGTATGGGCGTGGGCGTATCGCTCAACGGATTGGCTTCGGCCGTCGCGAACGAAGGGGGCGTCGGAGTCATATCGGCAGCCGGGCTGGGGCTGCTCTATCCCGGCTATAAAGGAAGCTATTCCGAGAAGTGCATATACGGGCTGCGGCAGGAGATCCGCAAAGCCCGCGAAAAGACTTACGGAGTGATCGGGATCAACATCATGGTCGCGCTCTCCAATTTTCCCGACATGGTACGCACGGCCGTCTCGGAAAATGCGGACGTGATCTTCGCAGGGGCCGGTCTTCCGCTCGATCTGCCGGGTTATCTGACCGAGGGGAGCCGGACGCAACTCGTTCCGATCGTCTCTTCTTCCCGGGCGGCGCGGCTGATTTGCGAAAAATGGTCGGCCAATTACGGGTATCTCCCGGACGCGATCGTCGTGGAAGGGCCGAAAGCCGGAGGGCACCTGGGTTTCAAAAAGGAGCAGATCGAAGACGAGCACTACTCGCTGGAGCATCTGATCCCGGAAGTGGTCGAAGTGGCCCGGAGCTATGCCGGCCGAAAAAACATTCCGGTCATCGCGGCGGGCGGAATAGCGACCGGTGAAGACATCGCGCGGTTTATGGCGTTGGGGGCATCGGCGGTACAGATGGGCTCCATCTTCGTTCCGACCGAAGAGTGCGACGCGTCGGTCGAATTCAAAAAAGTGTATCTGAACGCCCATCGCGAAGACATACGCATCATTCAGAGCCCGGTAGGGATGCCCGGACGCGCTTTCGACGGGGAGTTCATCCGGAATGTGGCCGAAGGGAAGGAGAAACCCCGCTCCTGCCCGTTCCATTGCATCAAAACGTGCGACTATACCAAAAGTCCGTATTGTATCATCAAAGCGCTCTACAATGCAGCCAAAGGCAATATGAAAAAAGGCTATGCCTTTGCCGGCGGCAACGCTTATCTTTCCGACAAGATCAGGAGCGTCAGGGAAGTAGTCGAAAAGCTGAAAACGGACTTCTTCCTTTCCAAAGCCGCCTTTTGAGCGGCATCAACTTTTAAAAACGTCCGCGAATGCGGAATTTAGTATGACATTCAACGAACTGAACATTGCAGAACCGATCTTGAAAGCGGTCTGCGAAAAAGGATATAACGAGCCGACCCCTATTCAGGAACAGGCCATCCCGGTTGTCCTCCGGGGAAAAGATATTTTCGGAATCGCCCAGACGGGTACGGGAAAAACGGCGGCATTCGCCATTCCCATCCTGCAAATGCTGTCGGAAGACAGCGCCCGGGACGAACGATCTTCGGTAATCGAGCCCGGCGCGAGCCGCCGCGACCGGCGAGGAAGATCGCACGGGAAAAAAGAGTGCCGCGCAATCAGATCGCTGATTCTGACTCCTACGCGCGAGCTTGCCCTGCAGATCGGCGATTGCTTCACCGATTACGGCAAATACACCGGTCTGAAACACACGGCGATATTCGGCGGCGTGAAGCAGAATCCGCAAACGGAAAAACTACGGCAGGGCGTGGATATCCTGATCGCCACCCCCGGACGGTTGCTCGACCTGATCGCACAGGGAGAGGTGAAGTTAGACGCCCTGACGCATTTCGTACTGGACGAGGCGGACAGGATGCTCGACATGGGATTCATCGCCGATATCAGGCGGCTGCTGAAAGTGCTGCCGGCGAAACGTCAAACGCTCTTTTTCTCGGCTACGATGCCCAAGGATATCGTCGCGTTGTCGGGGTCTATCCTGCACGATCCGGTACGGGTGGAAGTGACTCCCGTTTCCTCGACGGTCGATACGGTCGACCAATGCGTCTATTTCGTCGAGAAACCCGAGAAAAAAGGCCTGCTGATATCGGTGCTGAAAAAAGAGTCCGACCAATCGGTACTGGTATTTTCGCGGACGAAACACGGCGCGGACAACATCTCGCGCACCCTGAAGAAAGCCGGCATCCAGAGCGAAGCGATCCACGGAAACAAATCCCAAGGACAGCGACAACGGGCCCTGAGCGACTTCAAATCGGGAAAAATCAAAGTCATGGTGGCCACCGACATCGCTGCGCGGGGCATCGACATCCATGAACTCAACCTGGTAATCAACTACGATCTGCCCGACGTAGCCGAAACCTACGTACACCGCATCGGGCGCACCGGCCGCGCAGGACATACGGGAAGAGCCCTTACGTTTTGCACCAGCGACGAGCAGGTAATGGTAAAAGACATTCAGAAACTGACCGGCAGAAAACTGGCGACAGTGCGTCACACCGCTTAATCGTTTTATTAACTTTAAAATATATTAATGGCAGGATCACAATCATTTGGGAAAAGAGAAAACGAAAAGAAAAAGCAGGCCAAACGCCTCGAAAAGCAGAAACGCAAGGAAGAACGCCAGGCGACCGGCACCAGTTCGTTCGACGACATGATCGCTTATGTGGACGAGAACGGCAATTTCACCGACGTACCGCCCGAAGAACGCAAGAAAGAAGCGGTCAAGCTGGAAGACATCGTCATTGCCGTTCCCAAGAAAGACGACTCCGAACCGGAGATACAGAGAGGCCGGGTCGAGCATTTCAACGAAGGGAAGGGATACGGCTTTATCAAGGATCTCACGTCCGGCGAGAAGTATTTCTTCCATGTTTCGTCTGCGCCCGCGGGCATCTCGGAAGGCAACACCGTTACTTTCGAGACGGAGCGGAGCGCACGGGGCATGAATGCGATAAACATCACATTGACAAAATAACGATACGATTCACTCACAAAAACAGAAAAAATGAATATTTACGTTTCACACCTGAACTTCGCTACGAAAGACGACAGTTTACTGAATTTATTCGCGGAATACGGAGAAGTATCTTCCGCCAACATCATCATGGATCGCGAAACCGGTCGCTCGCGCGGGTTCGGTTTTGTCGAAATGCCCAATGACGCCGAAGGCCAGAAGGCCATCGAAGCGTTGAACGACACGGAGTTCGAAGGCAAAGTCATCGGTGTGAACATCGCCCGGCCGAAAACCGAAAGAAGCAACGACGGCTATAATCGCGGCGGAGGTTACAACCGCGGCGGAGGCGGATACGGCAGACGATAAGCGGCTGTAGGCATACGCGCATCGCACGACTCCTCGACCGGGCTTCGGCGATCATACGGATCGGAATCGGGTTTTCCCCGGTTCCGATTTTATTTGCAGAAAACCGTAGCGTTTTCCGAGGGGGACGAAAAGCTTCCCCGTGCAAATCCGTTATAAAAACGCTTTGCCGACGGGACGGAGAGGCAGTGTAAACCAGAAGGTGGAACCTTCGTCCGGCACGGACTCGACGCCGATCCGCCCGCCCAACTTCGAAACGATCGTTTCGCAGATCGAAAGCCCGAGACCCGTCCCCTGGGCAAACGCGTCGAGTTTGACGAAGCGACCGAACACGTCCCGCTGCTTCTCCGGCGGAATTCCGCATCCGGTATCCGAAACATAGAAATACAATTCCCCGTCGTTCCGATCCCGGTAACCGAAACGGATGTTTCCTTCGGCCGTGAATTTGATCGCATTGGTCATGAAATTGGTCACGACCTGCATCAACCGGTTCGGGTCGGTGCGGATCCGGTAATCGCTCTCCGGCTCTTCGAACCGCACATCCACCGGATGACCGTCCGGAATCCGCAGCCGGATGCTCTGTTCGATCCCGGAAAACATTTCCCGCAGATCAACGTCCGACTCGGTGAATTCGAGCGTTCCGGCCTCGATCTTAGACAGGTCGAGGATATCGCCGATCAACTGGAGCAACAGTTCGTTGTTGTTTTCGATGATCGAAATATACCCCCGTTTCTCCTCTTCGTTCTCCGTATCGGCCAGCACGCTCGAAAAACCGACAATCGCATTCAGCGGCGTCCGAATTTCGTGGCTCATATTGGCCAGGAAAGCCGATTTCAAGCGATTCGACTCTTCGGCTTTCTCTTTGGCCTCGCGCAGATCCTGTTCGAGTCGTTTCTGCACGTCGATCTGTAGCGAAGCGCCGACCAGTTGCACCGGGCTCCCCGAAGCGTCGCGCTCGCGGATGACGGCGAAACTCTTCGCCCACTGGTAGCCGCCCTGCACGTAGATCACCCGGTACTCCTGTTGCAGGATGTCGTTCCGGCCGGCCAGCAAGTCGGCGTAAGCGGCGCGCATCCGCTCCCGGTCGTCGGGATGGATCATCGCATAGTACTGTTCGTCCGAGACGATCAAGTGCTCGCCGGAATGATCCTCCATCCCGGACGTATAAGAGAGATCGCAGTCGACCAGCCCTCCCCCGACGTCCCACGTCCAGGGAGTCAATCCGGTCGCCTGCAGCACCAGTTTATACTTTTCATTCAGCTCCTCCTGCTCGGCGCGGTGCCGTTCCATCCGCGCCAGGGCCAGGTGCTCTTCGGTACGGTCGATACAAAATACGTCCTTAATCCCCGCTTCGCTGCTGCTGAACACCAGCTTGTCGTAATAGCGCAGCCCCTTCGCACCGTCTACGACGAACGAATGAACCGTCTGTTCGGTCTCCGCCAGACAGGAGAGTTTGTCGCGGCAGGACAACGCTTCGCTCAGCCGTTTGCCCAGGATCTGCCGGCGTGTACATCCGAATACCTGCTCAAAGGCGGGATTCACATCAAGAAACTCGAAATCGGAACCGGACGATCCGCCGGCGATCCGCTTGCGCAGATAGATCACCGGCATATTGTCGACCAGCTTCCTGTATTGCGAGAGCAGTTGGAACTCGCGGTTCTGCTGCCGCTGCCGCTGCATGAACCAGCGCAACCTCATCACGACCGCCGATACCAGCAACAAAAGCAGCGCTCCCAGAACGACCAAGTGAAATTTGTATTTCTGGAAAAAGCCCGGAGGAACCTGCGTATATACGGCGTCTTTCGGAAACAGGGCCGGATCGACCCCTTGGTGTACGAGGTGGTGATAGTCGAGGTAAGCCGCCGGAGCGCCGCCGTCTCGCCAGGAGATGTCGCGGGCCGGCTTTCCTTCGAGAATTTCCCGGATAACGGCGCTGGCCACCCGACTGAACTCGATCGCCGGAATATAATATCCGCCCGCGAAGCTACCCTCCTCGTGATCCCGGTCGGTCAGCGTAAAAATCGGCGTGTGGGCCAGCCCGAAGATCACCCGCTGCACGTGATCGTCCAGGTATTCATGCCGGTTCTGGGTAACGAACCAGGAGTAGTAGATAATCCCTTTTTTATCGTCGAAACCCGAAAGCGTATCGAGCAACTGTCCGGTCGTCAATTCCGGCGTGCTGAGCGATTCGAACGCCAGATCCGGGAAATATTTCTTTACCGTCTGCCGCACCTCTTCCCGAATGCGGAGGCTGATGTAGCGATGATCCGAAATCAGGGCCACGGTATTCATTCCGGGCTGCAACTGCCGCATCATTTCGATCGTTTCCCGGATAAAAGAGGGCTGTTTGAGGATGGTCAGGTTATATCCTTCGGCAATCTCCGAAGCCGGCACCGCCGTACGGCTGTCGAGGTTTCCGCCGAGCAAATCCTCGATCGAAGCAGGCATCGAATCGCGCGAATAGCAGATCACCGTCGGCACCTCCTTCCACTCCCTGTCGAACAGGGGACGGCAAACGAGCCAGCCGGGATCGCCGATATAGATGACCGCCCGGGGCGGAACGGGATATTTGGCGAGCAGCATCTCCCGTTTGGCTCGGGCGTCCTCGGGCGTCTTCATCATCGGGACGAGCAGCTCCTCGGTATCGACGCGCACCCCTTGTTGTCTGACCTCCTCCACCAACGACCGGTACAGGACATCCGACCATGCTTCGCCGAACGAAGCGGAATTCAGCAACAGAACGTAATTGCCGTTATCGGATCGCTGTCCATAAACCGATGGAAACCAACCGATGAGAAAAAATAAAATACACAGCCGCTTCTTCATAATTGCAGGCCGCAAGGACCCGGGTATCCGTTTACCAAATTCCAACGGTTAAAAGTAATAAAAATTGCCACACCTAAAATTTCTCAGGTATAAAAGCGGCCAGAAACAGAAATATAGCTTGAAAACCCGACTCACCGGGTCCGTATCCCACGAACCGGAATCGTCGGTGCGCCTCCTACAAATCGTCGTCGGTCGGCAGCGGCCATTCGTCGGTGCGGAAAGGCGCCGCGGGTAGCCCCGCGCTGTTGACCAGGTTCGCTTCCCGCGTAAAGTTAGCCCATCCGTAACGCACGGCGACCGGAGACGGCACCGCCTCCGAACGGACGGTCACGCCGACCCCGTCCGGATTGACCGTAGCCGTAGCCGGGTGGAAACGCCGGTCTTCGCCGGCGACCGAAAAACCGGAAAGCGGCTTGCCGTCTCCCGAAGAAAGTCCGTCCGCGGTCTCACGGAAAGTCAGCACGGCCGCACCGTCCCGGTATTCCACCCCGTCGAGCAGCGGACTGCTACGCACGATATCTTTAAAGCCGTACACGTCGTGCAAGGCCAGATTCGCCAGGCGGGCGCCCACCTCCTTTTTATAAGGCGGGTGAATATTGAGCGAATCGCCCAGATGAAAGGCTACCACCATACCGGTATTCTCCCTGCGGTCGAGCAGGCGGCGCTGCACGTCCCGTAAATGCGGCCAGGCGGATTCGATCTCCGAACCCGACTCCCGGCCGTCGTAGCCGGCCAGTTGGACGAAATAAAATTTCAGGTCGGGATCGCCCCACCGCTCGCGCCAGGAATCGACCAGCATCGGGAAAAGATGTCCGTACTGCCGGGCCTTGGATGCGCTGGATTCGCCCTGATACCACAGAATTCCGCTGATTCCGTACGGGATCAGCGGCGCGACCATGCCGTTGAACAGATCTCCCGGCGTATGCCGCTGCCCCGCCACATCCCAGCACCACGGGAAACGCTCCTCCACCGGCAGGCCGTTTTCGAGCTGATGGATCGACTGCACGAAGCGGTCGTGGATCGGTTTGGTAACCGGATCTTCGACCAACTCGGAACGCGGCATCCAACTCTCGATGGCCGTCCCGCCGAAATAAGCGCCGATGACGCCGACCGGCACGCCCAGACGCTCTTTCAGTTCCTGCGCGAATGCGTAGGAGACCGCCGACCAGCGCGGCACGCCTTCCGAGTCCGCCTTCTGCCACCGTCCTCCGGCCGTAAACACCGGCTCCTGCGACGACCACTGGAATGGGACGAACAGGCGGATATCCGGATCGCTAACCATCGGCACATTGCTCTCCCACACTTTCATCTCCATGTTGGACTGTCCAGAAGCGAACCACACCTCGCCCACAGCCACGTCGCGGAGCGTCGCGGTATCCTTTCCCGAAACGACCCGCATCACCAGCCCGGTGTCGGCCGCGAGCGGCCTGAGCAGTATCTTCCAGTCGCCTGCGCTGTCGGCCCGCGTCTTGTAACTTTTTCCCGCGAAAGTCAGCCTGACCGACGCGCCGGCGGCGGCCCGGCCCCAGACCGGAACGCGGCGTCCGCGTTGCAGCACCATCCCGTCGCTGAAAACCATCGGCAACCGCAGGTTCCCCGCCAGGTTCTCGGGCACGGGACGATCCAGGCTGTAATCCGTGAACGTCACCGCATCGCACGCCGCATAGAGCCCGGTAACGCCCAGGCCGAAAGCCGGCATATGGTTTTCGATTCCGATTTTGAGCAACACCGTTCCGTCGGCGTTGTCGGTAACGACGATCTTCCACGGCCGCCAGTCCTCCCGGTCGACGACCGGAGCCCGGACGATGGAAAGATTATACTCCCGCTCCGGCTGCAAAACGGGAAAATGAGCCTCCTGCCACATGCGGAAATTACCGTACTGCCAGCGAAGCGTCTGGAGAGCCGTATAACCCGCCGCGGGAGTGATCCGCAGTAAATGGTAGTCATCTTTGTTTTCAATGTGCAGCGCAACGCCGAACCCGGCGCCGGCACAGACGTCCGACAACCTGAAGTTCACGCTCAGGTTAAACCATTCGCAATCCCAGAGGCCGCTGCGGTCGACCAGCAGGCAAGGTTGTTCCCCCGCTTCCGGAACGATCCCGGAGGCTCCGGTTTGCCACTTTCCGGAGAGGGTCTCCCAACGGGGAGCCTCGCCGTACGCTGCCGCACTACACAGCGCCAGCACGGCCGCCAGCACGAATCCGTAACAAGTATTTTTCATCGTTTCACTCGTATTCGTTAAAATCAGGTCATTCGACGGCCCGGACGCTCAGGTTCCGCACCATCAGCCCCGCATCGAAAGTTCCGGGAACTTCCCATCCGAAATTCATCCCCATCAGTTCCAGATCGTCGAGGTCGGTATGCAGAAACTGTCCTTTGTCCTTCATCGCGGCAACGCCCTGCCGGATCAGCGGCAACAGGTCGAGCCGGGCACGATGCCACTTCAAATCGTGGAAAGAAACGTCCCCCCAGATCGTGCGGGGCGGAATGGCGTAAATATAAGTCGCCGTGCCGATATCCCACTGCACGTACTCCGTGGAGTCGAGCCGCGGGTAACGGTAATCGAACGACGGGACGCCGACCCACAGCGAGAGTTGGTAATCCGGCGAATCGGGATTCACGTTGCGCATAAAAAAATAGAACGGCGACTGGGCCGTATGCAGGCTCTCGTTGAATTCGGCATCGGTCATCTTTTTGTCGCAATGGACGATCCGCAGCTCCATCGTGAAATCGAGACGGCTGATCCGGCCGACGTTCGGACGGTTCTCGAAATCCTGCTGGATCAGCAGGTGCGGCCACGCGTCGCTGCCGGTACGCGGGGCTTCGTATTCGGTACTCGTCGTAATGTCGAGCAGCAGCGTACCGTCGGCAAAGCGGGTGACCTTCTTGCCGGGATTGGCGTACGTAACGCCGTCCCGCCCTTCGACCGGAACGGTTCCGCCCAAATCGTACTTGCTGGCCCACTGGGCCATTTGCCAGACAGGATCGGCGTCGCCCCGTCCGAAACGGATCGTATCCGTATTGGTCTTTTCGAACCCGCCGTTCTGCTGCACGATTTCGGGCCACAGCGGCGATACGGCCAGCCCCTTTTCGAACTTCGGATCGCCGAGAACTTCCACCCCGGCCGGTTGTTTTTTCCCGCTGCGGCTTTCGCGGCCGGCCGCGTCGCATTTCGGACTTCCGCCGAAACAAAGCGTGATCCCGGCCAGCGTCAGTATCCCGACCGCGACAGCACCTTTTCGTATTCTCATAACTTCCGTATTTTCAGATTCGGATCGTTCGCCGGCAGTCTCCCCGGACGAATTTTGTAAAGATAGCGATTGAAACGGAATCTACCAATCCGGCCGGAATAAAAAACAGACACGCCACCTCCGGATACGACAGGACAGCCTTCCTCCGGCACGCATCGATCGATAAACGCACCGGCAGAAGGCTGCCCCGTAGCCGCGCCGAAGCACGGATCGTTTCGTCCGCCGTTATTTAGGATCGACCGTAAACGTTTTGGAAAAAGCGACTTTGCCGTCGTTCTGGTAATTCAGCGTAACGGTGAAGCCTACCGGCTTGGTAATATCGCCGAAATCAATACTTTCCATAGATTTTTCGATCTGTTTTACCATCAGATCGAACATCTCCCGGGCTTCCGATTCGGTCAAAATCTTCGTTCCGACCTGATTGCACATGCTCTCCAATTCGCTGTTGATCAGCGTGACGGTCAGCGCGTCGAGATCGCCGGCTTCGGTAATGGCCGCGCGCATGACATAGGCGTGAACGGCATCATCGTTCTTATCGTCCTTACAACCGGAAAAAAGCATCGCAACGCTCAGGCAGGCCAATACGGCCGTAAACAATTTCGTTTTCATCATCTTTGAAATAATATTTAGTAATTCATTAAAAGCGTCCTCCACTCTTTTTATCCGGACGTTCCCACGGGAAAAATACCGGTCCGGCGGCGCGATACGGATCGTTTACGGAAACGGCAACCGGAATCCGCCGAAAGAAACCACAAAAGTAATTAAATATTTTCCCATTCCAAATATTCAGACGCATACCCTCGTCGCTCCCCGGGAAAACGCCTATCCAAAGAATCCCACCGAACGCAAAACCCGTACCGCCGGTTACGCTAATTTACACGGACAACGAGGTTTATTTTTGGAATTTCCACGAATAACCTTTTAATTTGTATCGTAATGAACTTCTCCGGACAGAAAACACAAGGCACTGCGATAGTTCGCCGGCCCTGACAGACATTATTAAACTGCTATTTACAAACTTTACAAACCACTCAAACACAACTTTATGAAAAAAATCGTCTTTTTGCTCGTAGCGGCGATCGCTGCCGGCGCCGTTTCGGCTCAGAAACCTTTCACGTTCGGACCCAAAGTCGGAATAAACGTTACGGACCTGCATCCCGACGGTCTCGACGACATCAATCACCTCTCCGGCACGAAACCCGCGCTGGTGATCGGCGCTTTCGCCGAATACCGGGCGGCCAAATGGTTCGCCGTTTCGCTGGATGTTTTGTATTCGCGCCAGGGTTCCAGCGCCGAAATCACCCAAGGCGCGCTCGGCTCCGAACACAAACTCAAATTCAACAACCGGCTGAACTACCTGAATATTCCGATCCTGGCCAACTTCTACGTCACCAACGGACTGGCGCTGAAAGCGGGTATCCAGCCGGGCTTCCTGCTCAGCGGCAAATACAGGGCAAAAGTCGACGGCGGCTCCTGGAATACCGAAGACACGAAGCATTATTTCAAATCGACCGACTTCTCGATCCCGGTAGGCATCTCCTACACGTTCGAACAAGGTCTGGTCATCGACGCCCGTTACAATATCCCGGTCACCGACATCGCGACGGATGAATTCAAGGAAGACTTTAGCGGCGGCAACGAGGAACTGAACAAAATGACCAACCGCGTATTCTCGCTGACCGTAGGCTGGAAATTCTAAGCGATTCGCCGATAACCCTAAAAACGTCCTCTGCCGGAGGACGTTTTTTTATGCCCGCAACCGAAAAGAACGGCTTTCTGCGACCCGGACAGCGAAAAAAGAAACGAGCCCGGATAACGTAGGGATATCTGGCCCGGTCGGCGAATCGGAGGATCAGCGCGCCAGCGGGTCGCGGTACACCTCTTTTTTAATCCGTTCTATAAATTCGGGCAACCGTTCGGGCGTATCGTTTCCCATGATCCACAGCGGAGCGGCATCGCCGAAATTTTCGTAGGACGGCTGCACGTAGCTCCGATCGACGATCCGGTAGCCGTTGCGCCGGTAAAAAGCGACGCGCCGGGCGGTCAGCTCGTCCTCGGCCGGCTCCACTTCGAGCAGCCGGATTCCGGGCAGCGAGGTCTCCACGTGCTCGAGCACCTGCTGTCCAATTTTACGGTTCCGCATATGCGGCGCCACGGCCAGGTGTTCGAGGTAGTAAAACTCGCCCATATCCCAGTAGACGAACAGGCCGCAAAGCTCGCCGTCCGACTCGATCATATTGAAATGCATCGCAGGCGTCGCGCCGATCATCCGCCGGAGCTGCCCGACGGTACGCCGCTCGCTGCTGCAGAACGCCTCTTCGTAGAGGGGAACCAAGTGTTCCAGACGGCTGTCCTGTCCGTCGGTTATCCGAATCAGTTTTATCATATCACCTCGCTTTATAAAAATTCGACAAAAAGTCCGGAATCAGCCGCCGGACGGAGAACCGCCCCGGCCGGCCGCCGAGAATCACCGTCACGACCGCTGCCACGATCAGCGCGACGCCGGCGAACTGTTCCGCGACGAAACGTTCGCCGAGGAAAAAAATCCCGAGCGCGACGGCGGTCAACGGTTCGAGACAACCGAGAATCGCGGTCGTCGTCGAACCGATCCGCTGTACGGCCAACACCAACGTCAAATCGGATACCAAAGTGGGAATCAGAGCCAACAAAATCAGGTGGACGGCAGCCGACCAGTCCGGAATGGATTCGGGAATTTCCCCTTTTACGAACAGGTTCCCGGCGAAAATTATCGTTGCCGAAAGCAGGATGAAAAACACCATTTTGAGTCCCTTCATATGCTGCACGCACGATTTGTTGACGCCGACGATGTAAACGGCGTACGTAGCTACGGTCGCGAGCGCCAGTGTCAGCCCCTTCATCCCGACCGCGGCATCCGTTCCGCCCGAAAGCAGCCACACGCCGGCGACGGCCGCAAGCGCGGCGACCATCACGGACACCGAAATCCGGTCTTTGAAAAACAACGCCATGATCGCGGCGACCAGCAGCGGATACAGGAAATGGATCGTCGTGGCGACCCCGCTCGGAATATACAGGTAAGCGATCGTCAGCAGCAGCGACGTGAAAGCGTACAGCGCCCCCAGTCCGAACAGCACGCCGAATTCCCGGAGCGTAACGCGCAGGTCCGCCCGCCGGAGCAGCAGATAGGCTCCGACCACCGCGGACGACAGCGCAAAGCGGTAAAACATCACCGAATCGACCCCCATGCCGCCGCGGATCACAGGAAGTGCGAACAGCGGAATCATCCCGAACGTCGCCGACGAGATCATCGCCAGCAGAATGCCTTTGAATTGTTTCATACGAATCACCCGATTGATCTCACAGGCCGCAAAAGTCCGTAAAAAATTTTCGTTTCCGGTTAACAAATGTTAAAAACGAACTTTCGGGGGAATCTATTGTACGCCGGCGCGGATCCGACTCAGGGAAACCTGCGAAATGCCGAGGTAAGAGGCGATATCCCGCAACGGAGCTTTTTGCAGAATTTCCGGCTCGCGTTCGACCAGCAGCCGGTAACGTTCGGCCGCCGTCAGGAAATAACGCTCGACGAACAGCCGTTCCATTCGCAGGATGATGCGGTCGGACATCCGCCGGCCCCAGTTGGCCAGTTCGACCTCCTTCTCGAAAAGCCCGTCGAGCGTCTCGTTCGAAATTTTCAGCAGGTCGCACTCTTCGAGCAGTTCGACGTTCTCGTATCCGGACGAGCGAAACAGGTAGGCGTTCATCGACAACAGCAACATGCCGGCGGTCGCGAACCAGATCGTCGCATCCTTCCCGTCCCGATACAGGAATCCGCGCGCGAATCCCCGCACGATGAAATAGCTGTACTTTTCGACCACGCCGTCCCGGATCAACAGGTGTCCCTTCGGCAGCGTGACGCGCTCGGTATGCCGCAGAAACAACTGCAACGCACCGTCCGAAACCGGGTACGCTTCCCGCATTTTTTTGATAAATTCTTCCATATCCCTGCCGTTCGGCACAAAGATAGCGATTCGTTCCCGATCCCCGGAGCTACCGGTGATTTTCATTCTCCGGCAAACGAAAAAAGACGGCCTGCGCTTGTTTTTCACGGCATTGCATATTATTAATTTCTATCTTTGCTCTTGTAAACCATATATTAATTATCAAAACGACTCCTATGCTTCGCAAATTTTCGAATACCCGTTCCGTTTTTTTCGGTCGAGCAGGACTGATATTTTTCATGGCCTTCTTATGTTCGTCTTATTCCGGGAAGCAAACGGTACTTATCCATTCCCACAACGATTACCAGAAAAATATTCCTTTTTACCGCGCTTATTCCCAGCAGGTGCATACCATCGAGGCGGATATTTATGCGGCTCCTGCTTCCGATGGCTTGCTGGTGGCGCACGATCCTCACGAACTCGATTCGGCGCTTTCGCTCGATGAAATGTATCTCGAACCGCTGATCTTTTTATTCGGGCAAAACGAAGGACGCCCCTGGCGAGGTTCGGAGCAGGTGCTCACGCTGATGATCGACCTGAAAACTCCACTGCACCCGACCATTGACCGGCTGATCGCCAAGTTGAAAAGACATCCCGAAGTGTTCGATCCTTCGGTAAATCCGTACGCTGTGAGGATCGTGATCTCGGGCAGTCGGCCCGACCCTGAGGCTTTCGGGGAGTATCCCCGCTTTATTTCTTTCGACGGATTCATCGACGTGGACTATACGCCGCAGCAGCTCGAACGGGTGGCTTTCATCAGCGAGCCGTTTTTCCGCTACTCGAAATGGAAAGGGGGTGCAGACACGCTCTCCGCCGAAGACCGGCAGGTAATCGAAAGTCTGGTGGCGAAGTCCCACAAAACGGGGAAACCTATCCGGTTTTGGGGATCTCCGGACACCGTCAACGCCTGGGAAACGTTCCGCGAACTCGGCATCGACATCATCAACACCGACCGTCCGGAAGCCTGCACCCTTTATTTCCAGGAGCATTGACCGGTCGCTTCTCCCTTTCGGAAGAATGATCCGCCGGGATAACCGAACATGCGTTGCATCCGCATATCGACTGTAATTTAGAACAGAACTACTGCCTATTCGTTACCTCATCACAAAAAGAAAAGCGCAACAAGTCGGTAATTGACTTGTTGCACCATTCTAAAGGAAATCCCCGCATTCCCCCGTTTAAACGTCTCGGTACGGAAACGGGGAAGGATTACAACTTATATTCCTGCCAGCTCTTGATCTGAATATCCTTCTCCTTCATTTCGCAGAAAGCCTCGATGAAGGCGCTCGCGAGACGGGCGTTGGTAATCAACGGAATGTTGTGGTCGATCGCGCCGCGGCGGATCTTGTAGCCGTTGGTCAGCTCGCGGTGCGAGTGGTTCTTCGGGATGTTGATGACCAGGTCGAATTTATGCGCGGAAATCATATGGATCACGTTGTCCGCCTTCCCTTCGTCCGGCCAGCTCACACATGCGGCCTTCACGCCGTGCTCGGCGAGGAATTTCTCCGTTCCGCCGGTCGCATAGATCTCGTAGCCGTTGTCCTGCAGCATCTTGCAGGCGTCCAGCAAGTCCACCTTCGAACGGGTGTCGCCCGAGGAGACCATCACGGCCTTTTTCGGAATACTGTACCCGACCGAAATCATCGACGTCAGCAGCGCTTCGCTGAAATCGTCGCCGATGCAACCCACTTCGCCGGTCGACGACATATCCACGCCGAGCACCGGGTCGGCATTGTGCAACCGCGAGAACGAGAACTGCGACGCCTTCACGCCGATCCAGTCGATATCGAAATTCGTGTTGTCCGGTTTTTCATACGAAGTGTCGAGCATGATCCGCGTCGCGGTCTCGATGAAGTTGCGTTTCAGCACCTTCGACACGAACGGGAAGCTGCGCGACGCGCGCAGGTTACATTCGATCACCTTCACGTCGTTGTTCTTCGCAAGGAACTGGATATTGAACGGGCCGCTGATGTTCAGCTCTTTGGCGATCTTGCGACCGATCTTCTTGATGCGGCGGGCGGTTTCGAAGTAGATCTTCTGCGCCGGGAATACCAGCGTGGCGTCCCCCGAGTGGACGCCGGCGAATTCGACATGTTCCGAAATCGCGTATTCGACCACTTCGCCGTTGTGCGCCACGGCGTCGAATTCGATCTCCTTGGCGTTCTGCAAGAACTGCGACACGACCACCGGATACTCTTTCGACACTTTGGCCGCCAGCTTCAGGAACGTCTCCAGTTCCTCGGCGTTGTAGCATACGTTCATCGCCGCGCCCGAAAGCACATACGACGGACGCACCAGCACCGGATAGCCTACCTTGCCGACGAAGTCGTACACTTCATCCATGTGCGAAAGCTCTTTCCAGGCCGGCTGGTCGATGCCCAACTGGTCGAGCATACTCGAGAACTTGTGGCGGTTTTCAGCGCGGTCGATCGACAGCGGAGACGTGCCGAGCACCGGAATATCCTGGCGGTGCAGCCGGATCGCGAGGTTGTTCGGGATCTGTCCGCCCACCGAAACGATCACGCCTTTAGGCATCTCCAGGTCGAGTACGTCCAGCACCCGTTCGAACGACAGTTCGTCGAAATAGAGCCGGTCGCACATATCGTAGTCGGTCGAAACGGTCTCGGGGTTATAGTTGATCATGATCGACTTGTAACCCAGCTTGCGGGCCGTCTGCACGGCATTCACCGAGCACCAGTCGAACTCGACCGAACTGCCGATCCGGTAAGCGCCCGAACCGAGCACGACGACCGATTTTTCATTCTTGAAATAAGGAACCTGGTGCTCCGTCCCGTCGTAAGTCACATAGAGGTAGTTGGTCAGCTCGGGATTTTCCGAAGCAACCGTATTGATCCTTTTGACCGACGGCAGCACATTGTTCTTCTTGCGGACGGCGCGGACGCGCAGCGACTCCTTCTCGATATTGCCGTCCGGGTCTTCGACGAAGCGGGCGATCTGGAAGTCCGAAAAACCGAGCCGCTTGGCTTCTTGCAGTACGGCCGCGGGCACGTCTTCGATCTTATCGTACTTGCTCAGCACGAGCGAATAGTCGTGGATATTTTTCAGTTTGCCGAGGAACCAGGGGTCGATCTTGGTCAGGTTGTAGATCCGATCGATCGAATAACCTTCTTCGAACGCCTTGGCGATCGCGAAGATACGCAGGTCGGTCGGATGCGACAGTTCTTCTTCGAGGTTACCGAATTCCAGGTCGCGGTTGCCGACGAATCCGTGCATCCCCTGCCCGATCATCCGCAGTCCTTTCTGGATGATCTCCTCGAACGACTGGCCGATCGACATGATCTCGCCGACGGACTTCATGCTCGATCCGATCTGGCGCGAAACGCCGGCGAACTTGCTCAGGTCCCAACGCGGGATTTTGCAGATCAGGTAGTCGAGCGACGGGGCCACGTAAGCCGAATTCGGCGTTCCCATCTCGCCGATCTGGTCGAGCGTATAGCCCAGGGCCAGTTTGGCCGCCACGAACGCCAGCGGATAGCCCGTAGCCTTCGACGCCAGCGCCGACGAACGGCTCAGCCGGGCGTTCACCTCGATCACGCGGTAGTCGTCCGTCTCGGAGTTAAACGCGTACTGGATATTGCATTCGCCGACGATCCCGATGTGGCGGATCACCTTTTTGGAAAGTTCCTGCAACAAGGCCAGTTCCTGGTCGTCCAGCGAACAGGTCGGGGCCACCACAATGCTCTCGCCGGTGTGGATTCCCAGCGGATCGAAGTTCTCCATACTGGCCACCGTGAAGCAGTGGTCGTTCTTATCGCGGATCACTTCGAATTCGATCTCCTTCCATCCCTTCAGCGACTCCTCGACCAGTATTTGCTTCGAATAGGCGAACGAGCTTTCGCACAGCGTCCTGAACTCATCGAGGTTGCTGCATATGCCGCTGCCCAGGCCGCCCAGCGCATAGGCCGAACGTACCATCACCGGGAACCCGATCCGGTTGGCCGCCTCGATGGCCGCCTCCATGCTTTCGACAGCCTGGCTGACCGGGGTCTTGACTTCGATCTGGTTCAGTTTCTTTACGAACAAGTCGCGGTCTTCGGTCGTCATGATCGCTTCGACCGACGTTCCGAGCACCTGCACGCCGTATTTCTCCAACGTGCCGCTGAGGAATAATTCCGTTCCGCAGTTCAGCGCCGTCTGTCCGCCGAATGCCAGTAAAATGCCGTCGGGACGCTCTTTTTTGATAATCTCCTCGACAAAATAAGGAGTTACGGGCAGGAAATAAACCCGATCGGCGACTCCGTCCGAAGTCTGGATCGTAGCGATGTTCGGGTTGATCAACACCGTTGAAATTCCTTCGGCTTTCAGCGCCTTCAACGCCTGCGAACCGGAGTAATCGAATTCTCCCGCCTGTCCGATTTTCAATGCTCCCGAGCCGAGCACAATGACTTTTTTGATTTCTTTGTTTACTGACATAGGTTAAAGATGTTTAAAGTCGACCTAAAAATTTCGTAAATGTACGGCGTTTTTTCGAATTATTAAGTCTGTGACGGCCACTTTTTTCGGCGGTCCGGCAACCGGAATCCGGAGGATCGCAGCCCGAGCGCCGGACATACCGGAGCCTCCGGAATCGCCCCGCCGGATTTCATTTCAGCATATAACACTACATATCAACGTATTAACAAAAACGAACGACTCTAAATGCGCGCCAACGGATTCCGGCCGGAAAATAGTTCCTCCTTTTTTTTACCTTTGCGAAAAAATAAATCCGATCCGGCATATGGACAAGGTACTTATCATCGACGACGAACGGCAGTTGCGCGGCCTGCTGGCGCGCATCATCGGCCTGGAAGGATACGAAGTGATTCAGGCCGAAAACTGTGCGGCGGGACTCCGCCAACTGGAACGCACGCGCCCCGAGGTCGTGTTGTGCGACGTCAAACTGCCGGACGGCAACGGAGTCGACCTGGTCGGCCGGATCAAGGCGATCGCGCCCGATGCCGAAGTGATCCTGCTGACCGCCTACGGCAACATTCCGGACGGCGTGCAGGCGATCAAGAACGGCGCGTTCGACTACATCACCAAAGGCGACGACAATCC
The DNA here is from genome assembly GCF_027665465.1 of Candidatus Alistipes pullistercoris. Taxonomy (NCBI): domain Bacteria; kingdom Pseudomonadati; phylum Bacteroidota; class Bacteroidia; order Bacteroidales; family Rikenellaceae; genus Alistipes; species Candidatus Alistipes pullistercoris. The sequence goes on from NZ_JAQDED010000009.1 coordinate 50,803, forward strand.
GAAGATCATCCCGTTGCTGAGCCGCGCGATGGAAAAAGCCAAAGCGCAACGGAAATCCGCCGCCGGACGGCAGCCGGAAACAGCTCCGTCGTTCGAGGCGGTCATCGGCTCGTCGAAAGCGATGCGAGACGCCGTTGAATTGGCCCGCAAGGTCGCGGCCACAGACACCTCGGTACTGCTCACCGGCGAAACGGGCACCGGCAAAGAGGTTTTCGCACAGGCCATCCACCGGGAAGGCGGCCGCAGGGGGAAAGCGTTCGTGGCGGTCAACTGCTCGGCATTCGCCAAAGATCTGCTCGAAAGCGAACTGTTCGGCCACCGGGCCGGAGCCTTCACCGGCGCCGCCAAAGACAAAAAAGGACTGTTCGAGGAGGCCGACGGCGGCACGATCTTCCTCGACGAAATCGGCGAGATGCCTATAGATCTGCAAGCCAAATTGTTACGAGTACTCGAAAGCGGCGAATTCCTGAAAATCGGGGAGACCAAACCGCGAAAGGTCGATATGCGCGTAATCGCCGCGACGAACCGCGACCTGCCCGAAGAGATCCGGACGGGCAATTTCCGCGAAGACCTCTACTACCGGCTGTCAGTTTTCCAGATCCGGCTGCCGTCGCTTCAGGAGCGGCCCTCCGACATCGACGAGTACGTCCGCCATTTTGCCGGTATTTTCGCCGGAAAAATGGGAAAAAAGATCGACGCCGTCGATCCCGGTTATCTCGACCTGCTGAAACGGCACGCCTGGCGCGGTAACGTGCGCGAACTGCGGAACGTCGTCGAGCGCAGCATGATCATGGCCGAAGGCACGACGCTGCGCGTGGGGGATCTGCCGATCGAATTCCAACGTGAGAACGGCTCCGACGGGAACGACGCTCCGCCGACCTCGCTCGACGCGATCGAAAAACAGCACATCGCCAAAATACTCAGCTACACCGGCGGCAACAAAACCGAAACGGCCCGCCTGCTGGGAATCGGCGTTACGACGCTCTACCGCAAAATCGACGAATACGGATTGTAAATACCTGAAAATATCCTCCGCCGTTCGATCCGGATCGAACGGCGGAGGCTTTCCAAAAACAGCGGGACGGGAAATCTGAATTTCCCGTCCCGCTGTTTATTTCGTCGATCCGGAAACTATTTCCCGGAGCAGGAAGACTTGCCGGCAGCGTATGCGGTGAGCATCCAGACCATTTTCTCCTGTTCGGCCAGGTAATCGGTCAGCATGGAAACCGTCACTTCGTCTCCGGCCTGCGAAGCAACCGACAACGCCTTGCGCTCCTCCCCGATCAGATACCCGTAAGTGTCGAGTATGTGTTCGAGAGCCTCCCCGCCGCAGGAAACATGATCCACTTCGGCGATCTTCGCCACTTTAAGATACTCGCTGAACTTATTCGAAGGCACTCCGCCGAGCTGAAGGATACGTTCGGCGATCTGGTCCACTTTTTCGGCCGCATCGTCGTACAGCTCCTCGAACTTCGTATGCAGCACGAAAAATCCGTGTCCTTTGATGTTCCAGTGAAAACCCCTGAGATTCATGTAATGAACCTGAAAATCGGCCAGCAACTGCTGAAGCGATACAACTACTTTACCGGCAGCCCCGGCTTCGAGATGAAGATAATCCAACGTTTTCATAATTTTTATTTTTTAGATGGTTATTCGTTTTCTTTTTTCTTGAGACAAAGATAATATGCATTTAAATATAAATCAAATCAATAATTTTTATATAATTATAATTTAATCAAATACTATCGTTTCCCGGCACCTGTCCGGTACGCCGGAACGCCCGTTTCCGGAAAGACCTGCAAATACGGTGCAATCCTGCTGCCAAAACACCGTTTTCCGCATCCGGGAACGGCGGCGAACGTGCGCAGCTTCCCTGAAAATCCTTCCGTTTTGGAAAGCGCACCCTTTCATTTCGGTAGGGTTCTCTAATACGCATCCGGACGACTCCTAACCATAAACAACTACATATCAAAACAATACATACAACGCTCAAAGAAACGGCATCCGGTTCGCTTTAAAACGGCACGAATACGAATTACTAAAATCAATCGAGTATGAATGAAATTTTGATGTTTCTGTTACTGTGTGCGGCAGGCGGCCTCTGCTTCTGCTTTTTCTTCAAATGTATCGGCCTGTTCGACAAAATCTAAAAACGACGACCATGTTTACAGTACTGTTTATCCTCAGCATCCTGATCTTCGGCTACCTGATGTATGTCTTGGTCAGACCCGAACAATTTTAACGAAACCAATCCTTAAAAGTAAATGAATACGGAAATTTCAGGCGTCGTCTTGCAACTGGCGCTGCTGATCGCGCTCAGTTACCCGCTCGGACGCTACATCGCAAAAGTATATAAGGGAGAAAAAACGCCGCTCGACTTCATGGCTCCGGTCGAACGGTGGATTTACCGTTTTTCCGGCATCAATCCCCACGAAGAGATGAACTGGAAACAGTTCCTCCGGGCCCTGCTGACCGTCAATCTGTTCTGGTTCCTGTGGGGCATGATTCTGCTCGTGGTCCAAGGCGTCCTGCCGCTGAACCCGGACGGCAACCCGGGCCAAACGCCCGACCAGGCGTTCAATACCTGCATCAGCTTCCTGGTGAACTGCAACCTGCAGCATTACAGCGGCGAAACCGGACTGACCTATTTCACGCAACTGTTCGTCATCATGCTGTTCCAGTTCATCACAGCCGCCTGCGGCATGGCGGCGCTGGCCGGCGTTTTCCGGGCGATGGCCGCGAAAACGACCCGGACGATCGGAAACTTCTGGGTCTACCTCGTCAAAAGCACGACCCGTATCCTGATGCCGCTGTCGCTGCTGGTCGGCATCCTGCTGATCCTGAACGGCACGCCGATGACCTTCGACGGCAAACAAACGCTGACGACCCTCGAAGGAACCGAACAGACGATCTCCCAGGGCCCGACCGCCGCGATCGTCCCGATCAAACAACTCGGCACGAACGGCGGCGGCTACTTCGGCGTCAATTCGGCCCATCCGCTCGAAAACCCGAACGCTTTCACGAATATTCTGGAATGTTGGTCGATCCTGATCATTCCGATGGCGATGGTCTTCGCGCTGGGTTTCTACCTGAAACGCCGTAAGCTGGCCTGGAGCATCTTCGGCGTGATGCTGTTCGCCTACGTGGTCGGGATCGCCGTATCGGTCGACCAGGAGATGGGCGGCAGCAAACAAATCGCAGCTATGGAGATCCGGCAGGATATGGGCAGCATGGAGGGCAAGGAGATCCGGATCGGGTCGGCCGCATCGGCGATGTGGGGCATGACCACGACGGTCACGTCGAACGGCTCGGTCAACAGCATGCACGACAGCCAGACCCCGCTAAGCGGTATGCTGCAAATGCTGAACATGCAGATCAACTGCTGGTTCGGCGGCGTGGGCGTCGGCTTTATGAACTATTACGCCTTCATCATCATCGCCGTCTTTATCAGCGGGCTGATGGTCGGCCGCACGCCGGAATTCCTCGGTAAGAAGATCGAAGCGCGGGAGATGAAGATCGCGACGATGGTCGTACTGATGCATCCATTGATTATCCTGGTCGGCACGGCGCTGGCCTCCCACCTGGCGGCGCAAAATCCGGAACTGGCCGGCGCTTGGCTCAACAATCCGTCGTTTCACGGATTCAGCGAAATGCTCTACGAGTATACCTCTTGCGCAGCCAATAACGGCTCCGGTTTCGAGGGACTCAGCGACAACACGCCGTTCTGGAACATCACCTGCGGGATCGTGTTGATCCTCGGCCGCTACTTCCCGATCGTCGGACAAGTGGCGATCGCCGGACTGCTGGCTTCGAAAAAATACATACCCGAAAGCGCCGGAACACTGAAAACCGATACGGCAACCTTCGCGCTGATGACCTTCGCCGTGATCGTCATCGTGGCCGCCCTGGCATTTTTCCCGGCGCAGGCACTGGGTCCGATCGCCGATTATTTAAGCAAATAAACGATTGAAAACCATGAATAAGTCCAATTCGCTGTTCGATAAACAGCTCATCAAAGAGAGTCTCGGTGCATCGGTACGCAAACTCGATCCGAGGACGATGATTAAAAACCCGATCATGTTCACCGTCGAGATCGTCACGGCCGTCATGTTCGTCCTGCTGTTCTACATCCTCATTTCGGGGGATACGACCCAGGGGTCGTTCGGATACAACCTCGTCGTCTTCGTCGTGCTGTTCATTACGCTGCTGTTCGCCAATTTCGCAGAGGCGATCGCCGAAGCGCGCGGCAAAGCGCAGGCCGATTCGCTGCGCAAAACGCGCGAGGAGACCCCGGCCAAACTGGTCAACGGCAATACCGTTCGTATCGTCAGCAGCAACGCGCTGAAAAAAAACGATATCTTCGAATGTGAGGCGGGCGATATCGTCCCGGCCGACGGCGAGATCATCGAGGGGCTCGCCTCGATCGACGAAAGCGCCATTACCGGCGAAAGCGCGCCGGTGATCCGCGAGGCCGGCGGCGACAAAAGCTCCGTCACGGGCGGTACGAAAGTGCTGTCCGACCGCATCCGCGTCCGGGTGACCGCCATGCCGGGCGAAAGTTTCCTGGACAAAATGATTTCGCTCGTCGAAGGCGCTTCGCGGCAGAAAACGCCGAACGAAATCGCGCTGACGATCCTGCTGGCCGGGTTCACGTTGGTATTCGTGATCGTTTGCGCCACGCTGAAACCCTTCGCCGACTACGTGGGGGCCAACATCACGATCGCCGCGTTCATTTCGCTGTTCGTCTGCCTGATCCCGACCACGATCGGAGGACTGCTGTCGGCGATCGGGATCGCCGGAATGGACCGGGCGCTGCGTGCGAACGTCATCACCAAATCGGGCAAGGCCGTCGAAACGGCCGGCGACATCGACACGCTGCTGCTCGACAAAACGGGAACCATCACCATCGGCAACCGCAAGGCGACCAAATTCTACCCGGCACCGGAGATGGATATGGGTCGGTTCGTCGAAGCCTGCATGTACTCGTCGCTGTCCGACGAAACGCCCGAGGGGAAATCGATCATCGAACTGGGGCGCGAACAGGGCCGCCGCGTGCACGAACTGAGCACGATCGGCGCGCGGATGATCCGTTTCTCCGCCGAGACGAAATGCTCCGGCGTAGACCTGGCCGACGGCCGGCGAATCCGCAAAGGCGCTTTCGAATCGATCCGCCGGATCGTCGAGGGGGCCGGAAATCGGTTCGACGACGAAATCATGAAACTCGTCACGCTGATCTCAGAAAACGGCGGAACGCCGCTGGTCGTATCGGAAAACGAACGGGTGATCGGCGTCATCGAACTGCAGGACATCATCAAGACGGGCATCCGCGAACGGTTCGAACGCCTGCGCAAGATGGGCGTCAAGACCGTCATGGTTACCGGCGACAACCCGCTGACGGCAAAATACATCGCCGAAAAGGCCGGCGTGGACGACTTCATCGCCGAAGCCAAACCCGAAGACAAAATGGAGTACATCCGCCGCGAGCAGCAGAGCGGCAAGCTGGTCGCCATGATGGGCGACGGCACGAACGACGCGCCGGCGCTGGCGCAAGCCGACGTGGGCGTAGCGATGAACAGCGGCACGCAGGCTGCCAAAGAAGCCGGCAACATGGTCGATCTGGACAACGACCCGACCAAACTGATCGAGATCGTCGAGATCGGCAAACAACTGCTGATGACGCGCGGCACGCTGACGACATTCAGCATCGCCAACGACGTAGCCAAATACTTCGCAATCGTCCCGGCGCTGTTCATCGCCTCGATCCCGTCGCTCGAAGCGCTGAACGTCATGCACCTGCACTCGCCGCAAAGCGCGATCCTGTCGGCCGTAATCTTCAACGCGGTCATCATCCCGCTGCTGATTCCGCTGGCCCTGCGCGGCGTGCGGTACAAACCGATCGGCGCATCGGCGCTGCTGCGGCGCAACCTGTTCATCTACGGCCTGGGCGGCGTGCTCGTCCCGTTCGTCGGAATCAAACTGATCGACCTGCTGATCAGCGTATTTTTCTAACCCGTAAAAAAGAAAATCATGAAAACATTCTGGAAATCCATCAAAATAACGCTCGCGTTCTGCGCGCTGCTGGGCGTGGGTTACGTCCTGATCCTGTGGGGAGTCGGCAGCATAGCCGGGCCGAACGGCGGCCGGGCGGCCGTCGTTACCGAAAACGGCCGAATCGTCGGAGCGGCAAACGTCGGACAATCGTTTACAAAAGCGACCTATTTCTGGGGCCGTCCTTCGGCGGTCGAGTACAACGGGAGCGGTTCGGGCGGCAGCAACAAGGCTACGACCAACCCCGAATACCTCGATGAAGTAAAAGCCCGCATCGACACCTTCCTGACCTTTCACCCGTACCTGCTGCGGCAGGACGTGCCTTCCGAGATGGTCACCGCCAGCGGCAGCGGACTCGATCCGGACATCTCCCCGGCCGGAGCCTACGTACAGGCGCGGCGCGTGGCCGAAGCCCGCGGACTTTCCGAGCAGACCGTCAGGGAACTGATCCGGCAGACGATCCAAAAACCCTGGCTGGGTCTTTTCGGAACCGAGAAGGTAAACGTACTGCAACTGAACGTAGCCCTCGACCGGCTGAAACCGGCGGCCGCATCTGAAACGGGCACGCTGTGAGACTTCCGGCAAACCATTCGAATTAAAAACAATTTAAAAACAACCCGACTTTTAAAACAAATCGACCATGAAAAACAAATTTAAAACCGCAATCGTTTTATTTGCCGTACTGACCGGAATGCTGCTCGCAGACTGCGCAATGGCTCAGGAAAAAGGCGTACGGGTCAAAGTCGGAGCCGATTTCGTCAGCAGCTACATCTGGCGCGGCTCGTACAACGCCAACGCCAGCATACAACCGACGCTCGGCATGACGGCGGGCGATTTCTCGCTGACCGCATGGGGATCGGCCGACTTTACCGGGGACTACAAGGAAGCCGACCTGACGGCCGCCTACACATTGGGCGGACTGACCCTCTCGCTGACCGACTATTACTGGACGCCCTCATCGGAACGTTACACCGAAAAATACTTCCGTTTCGGCGCCGACTCGCCGCACATGATCGAAGTGGGAGGAGCTTACCGTTTCGGCGAACGTTTCCCGCTGACGCTGGCCTGGAACACGATGCTGTTCGGCGCCGACCGCGACGACGAAGGACGGCAGAACTACTCGACCTATGCGGAAATTTCGTATCCGTTCGCAGTCAAAAGCGTGGACATGATCGCAGCGGTAGGATTTACGCCGTGGGCCACCGAGAATATGTACGGCACTTCCGGATTCGCAGTTTGCAACGTCACGGTCGGAGCGACCAAGGCGATCCGTTTCTCGGACTCGTTCTCTCTGCCGATTTTTACGCGGCTGATATGGAATCCGGCCAAAGATGATGTTAACTTTGTAGGCGGATTCTCAATTATGCTGGATTAATTTATGGATCAAAAACAGAGCGTACAGCACTTCCTCGATCTGATCAAGCGTTCGCACCGGGGCAAATTCAAAATCTACATCGGTATGATCGCCGGCGTAGGCAAGTCTTACCGGATGCTGCAAGAGGCACACCAACTGCTCGAAGTGGGCGTGGATGTGAAGATCGGCTATATCGAAACGCACGGACGTCCCGACACCGAAGCCCTGGTGTCGGGGCTTCCCGTCATTGCGCGTCGCAAACTGTTCTACAAAGGCAAAGAACTCGAAGAGATGGATCTGCAGGGCATCCTGAACACCCATCCGGAGATCGTCATCGTCGACGAACTGGCCCACACGAACATCGAGGGCAGCGAGCACGCCAAACGGTGGCAGGACGTGCTGCAAATCCTCGAAGCCGGGATCAGCGTCATCAGCGCCGTGAACATCCAGCACATCGAAAGCCTCAACGAAGAGGTGCAGCGCGTCTCGGGCATCGAAATCCGCGAACGCATCCCGGACAGCGTGCTGGCGATGGCCGACGAAGTAGTGAACATCGACCTGACGGCCGAAGAGCTGATCAAACGGCTGAAAGACGGCAAAATCTACAAGCCGGAGAAAGTGCAGGTCGCGCTGGACAACTTTTTCAAAGAGGAGAACATCCTGCAACTGCGCGAACTGGCGCTGAAAGAAGTCGCGCTGCGCGTCGAAAAGAAAGTCGAGAACGAGGTATCCGAAAACATCGGCGTGCGCCACGAAAAATTCCTCGCGGTGATCGACAGCAGCGACAAAGGGCCGCGCCGCGTGATCCGCAAGACCGCCCGGCTGGCCACGCGTTACAACGCCAGATTCGCCGTACTCTACGTGCAAACTCCGCGCGAAAGCGCCGACCGCATCCCGCTGGCCAACCAGCGTTACCTGATCAACAACTTCAAACTGGCGTCGGAACTGGGCGGCGAAGTGTTGCAGGTGCATTCCGACCGCGTGATCGAAAGCATCATGGACGTGTGCTCCAAACAAAAAATCAGTACGGTGTGCATCGCCCAACCGAAATTTACGCTACTTTCGCTGGTAAGGACGGCTTTCTTTTTCCGGCGTCTGCTCAACAAACTGTATCGACTGAGTATCGACCTCGTAATATTATCCTGATATGCTGATTCAACGAAGACTGACGCTGGGCATCGGCGCGCTGTTCGCCATGATCCTGCTGCTGGGCATCCAGTCCGTAGGCTATATTCTCGACCTGTCGCGGGCCTCCGGGAACATCCTGACCGACAATTACAACTCGCTGCACTACGCCCGCAGCATGATGACGGCGCTCGACAGCCTGACCTTCGACTCGACGTCGATGACCGAACTGCTGGATAACCTCGCGTTGCAACGCAGGAATATCACCGAATCGGACGAATTCCGCGTGACGGACAACCTGAGCTCGAAGATCGACAAACTGTCGGATTCGGTCACGCTGGACAAGATCCTGGAGATCCGCAGCGACCTGTACAAGATCATGGATCTGAACATGACGGCCATCCGCGAAAAGAGCCGCCTGGCCGGGACGACCGCCGAAGACGCTATGTTGCGGATCGCCATCAGCGCGATCCTGTGCGCGCTGATCGCCTTCGTGCTGCTGATCCGCTTCCCGCAAGCCGTCGTCCGGCCGATCCGCGAACTCAAAAAAGGGATTATGGAAATCGCGAATTTCCACTACGACAAACGTCTCGACTTCAGCCGCAACAAGGAGTTCCGCGCCGTAGCCGAATCGTTCAACAACATGGCCGAAAAACTGTCGGAATACCAGCGCAGTACGCTGGACGACCTGATGATGGCCAAAAAGCGAATCGAAGCGGTCGTCAACAGCCTGCACGAACCGATCATCGGTCTCGACCCGGATAAAAAGATCCTGTTCATGAACGACGAAGCGTTCACGATCCTGAATCTGAAGCCCGAAGAGGCCGTCGGCCGCAACGCGACGGAAGTGGCGCTCAACAACGACCTGCTGCGGCGGCTGATCCGCGAACTCTACTCGGACGACCCGAATAAGGAGCCGCTGAAAATCTACGCCGACAACAAGGAGAGCTATTTCCAGATGGAAAACATCCCGCTGTACGTCACGCCGGTCGGCGAGAAGAAGAAAAGTTTCATCGGCAATATGATTATCCTGAACAACATCACCAAATACAAGGAGATCGATTCCGCCAAAACGAATTTCATCTCGACCGTCTCGCACGAGATGAAAACCCCGATCGCGTCGATCATGATGAGCCTGCACCTGCTCGAGGACAGCCGGCTCGGGCCGCTGAACGACGAGCAGAAAGCCCTCGCGCAGAGCATCCGCGAAAACAGCGACCGGCTGCTCGGCATCACCGGCGAGCTGCTGAATCTGACCCAGATCGAGACGGGCAAGCTGCAACTGATGCCGAAGGTCACCAAACCGATCGAACTGATCGACTACGCGGTGGCGGCGACGCGAGTGCTGGCCGAACGTTTCGGCTGTTTCGTCGAAGTCGAATACCCCGAAAAGATCGCGAAGCTGTTCATCGACAGCGAAAAAATCGCCTGGGTGGTCACGAACCTGCTGTCGAACGCGATCCACCACTCGCCCGAAGGGGCGCGGATCATCGTCGGCGCGGCGCAGCGCGACAACAAGGTCGATATTTTCGTGCAGGACTTCGGACGCGGCATCGACCCGCGCTACCACAAGAGCATCTTCGACCGTTACTTCCGCGTGCCGGGCACGAAAGTGCAGGGCAGCGGCCTCGGACTGGCTATCTCGAAAGAGTTCGTCGAGGCGCACGGCGGCACGATCGGCGTCGAGAGCCAGATCGGGCACGGTAGCCGGTTCACGATCACGCTGCCCGTCTGACCGCCGCGGAAAAGCGACCGTCGGACGCGCAAACGACTGAAACCGCCCGGTAAAGCGCAGAACCGCCGGACGCCGGCGCGAAGAAGAAACGCAGGCGAAAGCCCGGCCGGAAACACGAAGGGAAAAGCCGTCCGGCGGAAATCGGGCGCGACCGTCCGGAACGGCACGGGTTATGCAGAAAAAACGGGGAACAGACTAAATACAACGCATTATGAAATCACCGAAAGAATCGTTCAAATCGCTGAAAGACACGTTTACGCTGAGCAACGGCGTGCAAATACCCTGCGTCGGTTTCGGCACCTACCTGACGCCGGACGGCGAAACGGCCGTCAGTTCGGTCATCGAGGCCGTCCATGCGGGTTACCGGCATATCGACACGGCTGCCGTCTACGGCAACGAAAAGAGCGTCGGCAAAGCCATCTGCAAGTGCGGCACCGACCGCAAAGAGCTGTTCATAACCAGCAAGGTGTGGAACAGCGCGCAGGGCTACGAAACGACGCTGCACGCATTCGACAAAACCCTGTCCGACCTGGAACTGGACTACCTCGACCTGTACCTGATCCACTGGCCGATCCCGAGAAAGCACGACGACGACTGGCAGCAACTGAACCGCGAAACGTGGCGGGCGATGGAAAAACTATACAGGGAAGGGCGCGTGCGCGCCATCGGCGTCAGCAACTTCAAGCCGCGCCACCTGGACGCGCTGCTCGAGAAGGCCGACATCGCGCCGATGGTCGATCAGATCGAACTGCACCCGGGTATGCCCCAGGACGAAACGGTCGAGTACTGTCGGGCGCGGGACATTCTCGTCGAGGCGTGGGGCCCGTTGGCCCAGGGACGACTGTTCGAAAGCGTCGAACTGGACGTGCTCGCGGCCAAGCACCGCAAGAGCGTGTCGCAGATCGTCCTCAGATGGCACCTACAACGGGGCATCCTGCCGCTGCCGAAGTCCATCACGCCGTCGCGAATCGTCGAGAACGCGCAACTGTTCGACTTCGAACTCAGCCCGCAGGAGATGAATTTCATCACGCACATAAAATGCGAAAGTTCGGGACTCGACCCGGACACGTTCCGGATGTAACCCCGTCACACCGGGCGCGCCCGTATGCGGATACCGGATCGCCGGCGTCCGCATACGTTTTTTTACTGTACGGCCCGTCCTCCTCCCTCGGCATCCTGCCGGGAAAACAATTCGCTGACGATCAATTGCAACTGGTAGGTCTCGGGACTCATGACCTTCAAGAAATCCAGGCCGCGAGAGATACGAACGACAATCTCCTGAAACAAACCCGTTTCTTTCGGAGTCGCCTGCCGGACGATCCGGTATGCGTCCGGCAGCCAGCAGTTCCGCGACATTCCCCGGCCGTTGAACATCACCCGGAGCAGGATATATCCGCCGTCGATACATTCGAAAACGCCGAAAGCGTCCTCATAGGGTTCCTCCGTGGAAGAGAATAGATACAACTCACCATGTTTCAGCACAACCATAACTCACTGATTATTCGTTAAACAACTATTATAACTAATTCTATATCGTCCACTTATAACCCGAAACCGCCCCCGGACACACCCTTTGGACCAAAAAACAAAAAAGCACGGAACCCGCAAGCTCCGTACTGAGGCATCGCCAAACGCCCTACACAAAAACAAGCAGAATCCGTGCTATACTCACGTATGCACGAGTCTCTCCTGTTATCTGTGCGTAGAATGAATTTGGCGATTTTCAGTACCAGATACAGCAATCGAGTCACCTCAATGTATGTCTATTTCATCTTCTCCTGGTTGGTTTTGAGTTCTTACCGTGTCCAAAAATAGACAAATTTTTGTTATAATCGTTGTTTTTTGTCCGTTTCAGACAATTTCAGCGACTTATCCCGAACGACATCAAAAACAGTACCGTCCTGCATCCCCGGACAGAAATCGCGTTTTTCAGAATCCGGCTCACAGGACGCTCTGACTCGGTCCGGAGATCGATTCCGGCCCGGCGGCCGCGCTGGGCGACGCGAGACTCTCTCCGGCGAAAACGCGCGTCCGGCTCCGGGGCGAAGACCGCCCCGGACGACGCGCCGAGCTGCGCCGGCCCTTCAGCCGCGCGCGTCCGTCGCAGCCCCCTCGACACAGGCTTTCAGCCGCCGCACCGTCTCGGGATACCGCTCGAAACCGAACACGTCCACCGGCGGCGGAGACACCCCGCGAATCCGGGCGGCGCGCACCAGGCGCAGCACCGTCTGGAATTGCAGGAACAGCAGCCACACCTCCGGCCTGCCCGGTTCGGGAACGTCCGCCAGCCTCCCGCCCCGGGCGAAATAGAGCCCGCAGGCGCATGCGAAAGCGAACACGGGCAGCGCGCCCCGCTTCGGCAGCCCGCACGGTTCCGACTTCGTCTTGCCTTCGATGAAAAAGGCTTCGCAGGCGCACACGTCATCCGCGATCCACGCCCCGAACAGGCGGTCGGGAACCGCGTCCGGCAAGACCCCCACCCCGCCGTCCGGCAGGCCCGGCCCGCTTGGTCTATGGGTCTTACCGGCCCGGTCGATCCCGGCGTACCGCTCGAAGAACCGGATCGTAGCCCCGAGGGCCGTCTCCCGGCTACGCATGGCGCAGGCCCCGACTCCGGGCGTTTTGGGACGGCAGGTCGGGGAGATGACTGCCGAGGATCGTGCGGAACAGCACCAGTTCGCCGGGATAGTGCATCGCGTAGCTGTCGCCGATCCGGACAAACGGACTGCCGTCCCGGTAACGGTTTTCGAGCACCGTGAAGCGCGGCGGATAGGCGTGGAAGGCGAACAGCCGGATGTTGCGGACAGGGCGGCGGAAAAGCCGGCGCGAGCGCAGAACGGCATCGACATAGTCGAGGAAGGTGACGATCATGCCGAGGTAGTCGCACTCCTGCAGGTAGACGATCCGGCGGCGGCCGTCGAACAGGTACTCGGTGAAGCGGTACGCGCATGACGCGCACTCCTCCGACCGCAGCAAACGGCAGTAGTCGTCGGGGCCGAGCACCTCGACGGTCACGCCGAAGCGACGGCCGTAAGGCGCGAGCAAGCGGTCCATCAGTTCGCGCACCGGGGCGAAACGGGGCCGGCTCAGGTCGGGGCGGTCGCCGTGCCGGACGCGGAGTATGCGGAGTATCCGACGCGGAACGTCTTCGGAACGGACGTTGAAGTGCCGCCCGATAAATTCGCAGCAAGTTTCCAGATTTCGGGGATTCATCGTTTTTCGGTTTATAAGATTTTGAAAGAGGGTAACAGGATATTCGACCGGAAGAAAGACCGCCGCCCGGCGCGCTCCATGAGAAACGCAGTTTCTCCGAAAAGTTTTTGCGCCGTTTTTACAAAAACGGCAGTCCGAGCGCCGAAGGCCTTCCGCCGCACCGCTCAATAAGGACTTTCGACCGCAGGGAGAAAGTCCGCGCGGCGGACAAAGCGGCAGCTTTGTAAATGTATTTTGAGAGAGAGAATGCCCGTTCGATCAGGGCAAAAAAAAAGGCAAGGACGCAGGGCGCTTCCTCTTGATAGGTCTTGCAGTACCTTACTTTCGGAAATCATCCCTACGCCCAAGCCCGGCCCCGGTAACTCGTACCGGGGCATGACTCAGGTTTCAGACAAGATTTACGCCGAAAGTAAAAACCTGTTACATTTCTATAACAGTCTGCAAGTTTTCAAGAGGCATAAAGGTGTCTTAACCTTTATTGATTGTTACGACTTAAGTCGTATTATGTATTCGCAAAGTTAGCATAAATATTGTTTTATAAAATGGTTATTAAAATACATATACAAAGATAAATCAAATAATCATATTCACAAGAATTATTGTGTGCAATAATATTCTGATGGTTCATTTATTTGTAAAATGAAACCTAAAAAAGCAAGGCGTAGAGACGACATTCTTAATCAGATTATTGTTGAGCGTATAAAAAAGTTACGTTATAACCATAATTTCACACAAGAATACGTAATAGAAAAAACAGGCTTGGATATTTCCAGTTTGGAGACAGGACGAACTGCGCCTTCATTGGTTTCGCTTTCAATTCTCTGCAAACTTTACAATCTCACATTAGAGGATTTTTTTGCAGGAATCGACTATCCTCCCAAAAAATAGAAGGCCTTCCACCACACCGCTCAATAAGGACTTTCTCCCTGCGGTCGAAAGTCCGCGCGGCGGACAAAGCGGCAGCTTTGTAAATATGATTTGAGAGAGGGAATGCCCGTTCGGACAGGGCACAAAAAAAGGGCGCTCGAACAACTCCCTAACGGTCGGCCTTCGGAGCCTACTCTGGCAGTTGTCCTTACGCCCAAGTCCGGCCCCGGCAACTCGTACCGGGGCATGACTTAGGTTTCAGACAAGATTCACGCCAGAGAAAACCTGCTACATCACTATAACAGTCCGAAGTTTACCGTTAGGCGTAAAGGTTGTCTTAACCTTTACAATCTATATGTACGGCTAAGCCGTATCTTGATATCGCAAATTTAGCATAATTTCCGCAATCATTAGATTTTAACTACAAATATAATAAAACATTCCAATAAGTATTCACGAATACGTATATAAATTTTGCATTGCTTGTTCTTTTGTAAATATGACTAAAAATAGCCGATATTATAAAGACCAAGAATTTGTAGAAAAGCTTGCTCGACGAATTAAGGAGTTACGTAACGAGCATGGGCATACGCAAGAATATCTTATCGACAAAATTCATCTTACTATAAATTGTTACGAAACGGGAAGCAAAATTCCAACATTAATGTCTTTATTGAAAATCTGCGAGTTCTATAATATTACATTAGACGAGTTTTTCGCCCCGATGAACTATCCGCCGAAAGAATAAACGCAGCCACACCTTATTATTTATAATACAATACAGCAAAAAGGCGCGGATCAGGACGATCCGCGCCAAGGCAACAATCCGCCGGAATGATCGGTTGCCCACTCTGCCCGCGAATTCTGGCAAACCCGGCAGAGTACGAGAATTGGATAAGTACGAAAAATCTTCGCATTTCGGTCCACGTCCGGCTTAGGCAGTTTCATAAATTTACGAAAAAAACCGCGATTCGAAACGGTCCGGCATCTTTTTTATTCCTTATTTGTTATAATAACGCCGATTTACGCTACTATTTCTGCAAAAACGATTCTTTTCCCCATTGAAAACCAACCACGACCGCTAACTTTGTAGAAGCATAATACCCAAGCTTATGGAATTAGAAACTATCAAAAACAAAATCTACGAAATCCGAGGACAACAAGTCATGCTCGATTTCGATCTGGCCGAACTGTACCAGGTCAGCACCAGCGCACTGAACCAATCGGTAAAACGGAACGCCAAACGGTTCCCGCCCGATTTCATGTTCCAGATAACCCAAGAAGAGTTCGACAGCTTGAAATCACAAATTGTGACATCAAGTTGGGGAGGCACGCGCAAATTACCGAACGCATTCACCGAACAGGGACTGGCCATGCTCTCGGGAGTGCTGAACAGCGACACAGCCATCGACATGAACATCAGGGTCATGCGGGCGTTCGTCTCGATGCGGGCCTTCCTGCTGAACGGAAACATCGCCGCCGAACTCAACCAGTTGCACTGCCGGGTAAAAAAACTGGAGAGAACGTCGGACGAAACGCTCGAAGCGATCAACGACCTGAGCGAAGACTGCCGCCGCGAAACAGACGAAATCTATTTCGCCCTGTCGCAACTCGCCCGCAAGAATTGCGAACTGCAAACCCGACGCATCGCCGGATTCCGCAAAACGGACAAAAAATAATTTCTCCCGGCGCCGCGCGGCGCCGGCGCTGGCTCGTTTCTTGCTTCGGTTACGACGGGCGTACCGCACGTACGCCCCGAATCGAACCGAAAATTTATGAAAGCATACACAATCTTACTCGGCACGGGGCTGCTCCTGGCAGCCGGCGGGCCCGAATACGCGGACGCATGCACCCGCGTCGTTTACGAAGGAACGAACCGGACGGTAGTGACCGGACGCACGATGGACTGGAAGGAAGACCCCCGCAGCAACCTGTGGATCTTCCCGCGCGGCATGGAGCGAAACGGCCAGGCCGGAAGCAATTCGCTGAAATGGGTCTCCAAATACGGCAGCGTGATCACGTCGGCCTACGACATCTGTACCACCGACGGCATGAATGAAAAAGGACTCGTAGCCAACCTGCTGTGGCTCGCCGAGTCGGAATACCCGGCCCGCGACGGCCGGAAACCGGGGCTCTCGGTCGCCGCCTGGACGCAGTACGTGCTGGACAACTTCGCCACCGTGGACGAAGCGGTCGAAGCGCTGGCGAAGGACGACTTCGACGTGGCGTCCGACCTGATGCCGGACGGCTCCCGGATGGCTACGCTGCACCTCTCCGTCTCGGACGCCGGCGGGGACAACGCGATCTTCGAATACATCGGCGGGAAACTGGTCGTCCACCACAGCAAGTCGTACCAGGTGATGACGAACTCGCCGGTCTTCGAACAGCAGTTGGCCCTCGACGACTACTGGAAAACCATCGGCGGCACCGTCTTCCTGCCCGGAACCAACCGGGCGGCCGACCGTTTCGTGCGCGCCTCGTTCTACATCGGCGCCATCCCGAAAACCGAAGACACGCGCACGGCCCTGGCCTCCGTATTCAGCGTGATCCGCAATACGTCCGTCCCGCTGGGGATCAGCACGCCGAACGAGCCGAACATCTCGTCTACCCGCTGGAGAACCGTCTCGGATCAAAAGAACCTGACGTACTTCTTCGAATCGACCCTCTATCCGAACGTGTTCTGGGTCGATTTCAGGGACGTCGATTTCGCGCCGGGAGCGCCGGTCAAAATGCTGGATCTGGTCTCCGGGAAAACCTATGCGGGAAACGCCGCGGAACGGTTCCGCGACGCGGCCCCGTTCGAATTTCAGGGAATCGGTTGAAAACGCCCGCAACGGCGGCAATCCCCGCCGCTGCGGACAAGCGTTCCCGCCGACAGTACGCCACTCGGCAGAAGACATTGCCCGTAAACGCGACGACCGCCGAACTCCCGGATCGCAGCGCCCGAAATATTTTATTCCCGATATTATTTTTTTCAAATAAAAAAACTATATTTGTCAAGGCGTTGTTTTGTATCGACCGAAGTGTAAATGTCGAAGCGGACCGTACGGCGTTTTTGATTTAAATGAATGAAAATTCCAGCTTATGAAAGCATAAGTTGTCGGGGCGGTCGGAAATTTAAATACGGCGCGTGGAGTTTACATGATACGAAAGGATGTCCGTTTTCATTCTTCAAAGAATGAGTGCAATTAAAATTAAAAAAGATCAAAACTATTTTGTTTTGCCCTGCAAAAAGAGGATTTTATCCTCTTTTTTTCTATGAACCGATGAAAGGCTATGAATATTACCGTCCAGTATCCGATTACCGATTGCAGGCTTTTTCTGCATAAGTCCGGCAAATTGCGCAAGCCGTACTTCGTATCCCCCGATACGGAAGGCAGGGAGTACATCCGGCATTTCGGAGCCATGCAGGGCAGGCATTTCCAGGAGTATTATTACTGCGTAGGCGAAAATACGTTCTGCAACGCCAGACATGCCCTGCGGTTCAGCCGGCCCCCGTCTTTTTACAAAGACCAGATCGCCTGCCTGAAACGGTGCGCGAACCGTTTTTATTCGGACGGCGGCATTCTGGGAAAATTCGAGGTGAAAAGCGCTTACCGGATTCAACCCGATCGGCTGAACCCGGAGAACGGAAGCGCGTACCGGCAGTTGCTCGATTTCCATTTCGGGCACGAGGTGCGGATAAACGACGCCAAAGGGGGAAACGTACGCGCTTCGTTTTCCGACGCGGGTCCCGCCCTAGCCAAACTCTATCTATACGGCTCTACGGCCTGCGGTTCCCTGCATGAGATTCGAAAATACTGGGTGCAGTCCGGTCAATCCATCGTAATCGTCGAAGAACATGCCAAACGCGCGTCCGACTTCCGGCGCCTGCCGGCCGGCGCGACGGAAGTCCTGCTGAAAGACCAATGGAGCGCGCAGTACCTCAGGCTGTATCGCTACACGTACGACGGAATCCCCTGCTGGATCATCGAGATTCTTTCCAACGCTCCCGAAGCCAAAAAGATGTGCCGGAACCTGAAAACCCTTTTGCTCCGGATCCATGCCGAAAAACAAAGCGTCATCAAGGCCCTCGAATTCCTTTCCATCAACAAGGACAACGAAGCGGTCGATATCAGAAAAGCGACCCACTTCATTAAAAACACCCTGGTCAAACTGCAAAAAGACCGGCGTTTCGACCTGAAACAGAGCGATATCGTAAACATCGCCTTCGAAGCGGACGACAGCTTTTCACAGGACGATTACCGCAGACTGCGCCAGGCGGTGCTGGATCTGAATAACCGGTATATCATCGAAGACTTCGATTGCATATTCGCCCAAATCGACTTCGACGCCCTGTGCGAGGCTTACTATTGCCAGATCAACGAAGACGAAGACGAAATCCCCGAGGCGATCAGGGCTCCGCTCGAAGAGGTCGTACACAGCCGCAGCAAACTGAAGTTCAAACAATTTTCGAAAAGATACCGTTCGATATTAGAGGGTTGCGCCAGTTCCGCCCTGTTCGAAATCATCAAATACGGAGCCGTCTCCGTAATCGGAGGTATTTAGGATTCCTTTTGCGAACGAGATGCCCGGACAGCCGGCCGGATTCGTCGTCTGCGAATCTGCATCCCGTCGCGCGCCATCCGGACAAACGGTTATTTCCCGGCATTACGGCAACCTTTCCGATTCAGAGGCAGCCGCGGGAACAACTTGCGGAAACGCACGAGGTAAGACGCGATCCTGTTCCCCGCGACGATAAGACTCACGGCCACGATAATCAGTAAAATTCCGCACCCGATCCGCAGAGTCAGGGACTCCCCGAAAACCGCCACGCCGAAAAATACGGCCGTCACGGGTTCGAGAGCTCCCAGAATAGCCGTGGGAGTCGAACCGATGTATTGGATGGCGCGGGTCGTACAAAGAAACGATATCGCTGTCGGGAAAACGGCCAGGGCGACAAGATTCCCCCATAAATACCAGCGATCCGGAACGCTGACGGCGCTGCCGAAGTCCAGCCGGACGAAGAACAGCGACAGCCCGAACAGCAAGACGTAAAAGGTCACTTTGAGCGTCGCGACAGATTTCAGCGCCGGGCGGTTCACCCCGACGATATAGATCGCATAAGAGAGCGCCGAAACCATCACCAGGATCGTCCCCGTAAGATCGAGCGTCGCGCCGTCGCCGCTTTCGTAA
The DNA here is from genome assembly GCF_027665465.1 of Candidatus Alistipes pullistercoris. Classification (NCBI taxonomy): domain Bacteria; kingdom Pseudomonadati; phylum Bacteroidota; class Bacteroidia; order Bacteroidales; family Rikenellaceae; genus Alistipes; species Candidatus Alistipes pullistercoris. The sequence goes on from NZ_JAQDED010000009.1 coordinate 70,320, forward strand.
AGCAGCGCGATGCCGCCCAGTGCCAGCAGGATACACAACGCCGTCCGCATGGAAAGCTTCTCCCGAAACCAGAAGGCCATAATCAGCGCCACGAAAATCGGATAGACGAACAGCAGCGTAGAGGCTATGCCTGCGTCCATGTAGTTATAGCTCAGGAACAGGGTCAGCGAAGAGAGGGCCACCAGCAGGCCCAGGACGATCAGCGGCAACACCTCCCGGCGGCGCAGCCCGAAATCGCGCCCGCGGGCCTTAAGCATAACGCCCAGAATCGGGATCGCGAAAAGATACCTGAAAAACAGCACCGAATCGGGATCCATACCGGCTTTATAAAGCGGGAGGGCGAACAGCGGGTTCATACCGTACGTCGCCGCGGCGACGGTTCCCAGCAGATAACCTTTGGCTTTTGCATTCATACCTCAGATTTTGCTGCAAAAATAGCATTTATTCCGACGTACGGTTAACCGTAAAGCGATCCGTACCGCCGTCACGCCGCAAAAAAGAAACCCCGGCCTGTTCCGGCCGGGGCACATTGGAGATTAGCCTCTATTGTAAATCCTTCGCTTTGACTTTCACGATCTTGCCGTCTTCACGCGCGAAAACGAGTTCTCCGTCCTCTTTTTTCTTCTGCTCTACGAGCCGTTCATACGCAAGGGCTACGCCCCTCAGTATGTTTTCTTCCATTTGCTGGACTTCTATGTCACTCATAATTCTTCAGCGTTTTATATATTAACGTTTCAACGATCGATTTTGTTTTATCCCGATTGCCTTTGGCGATCACTTTAGAAGGCGGGCGGGAATTGTCCAGCAAGATCCAGTAGTCGCAAACGGGAATATAAATATCGAACAGATTCTTAATTCCGCTGCGATACCGCCTCCGAACGACTTTCTGATCAATGTTATGCCCTCCCGCTTCCACCCGCATCTGTACCCTGCCGACGGCCAGTTCCGGCGAATTCAGCCAAAAATAGACCAGCGACACATAATATCCCTTGCTTTGAGCGGTTCGGATCAGACTCGCATACGAACGCGTAGCCAAAGTCGTTTCGAACGCAAAATCGACGCCGTGGTCGATCAGCTCATGGATTCTCCGGAGCATCAGCCGTCCCGCCTCGATCGCAACGCTACCCGGATTGAAAGGGGACAGCCCTTTCGCAATTTCGTCCGCGTTGACGAATTCCTTACACTCCAGCATTTCGGGCAGAACGGCGTAAGAAGCAGTCGTTTTCCCCGCCCCGTTGCACCCCGCTATGACGTAAAGGTTCGGCATATTCTCTGATTGACATCACAAATATAAACGATTTGGCGATAATGCCGCCACATCGGAATGCAATTTTATTTTCGAGACGCCCCCAATGCCTTCCAAAACCTCCCGGGCAAATGAATATTCTCCACCTCCTTCGCCCGAACAGCGGAACGATTTCATCGGATCGGCAGACTCAACACCGGGCTCCGGCTTTTACGGCGCTCGATTTTTCCGTTTTTTCATTTATTATTAACGTGCGGCAAATAATTTAACCGTATATTTGTATAAAATGTTTATCCCATGAAACGATCGGTTTATATCATTCTCGCATTGCTTTTTGCCGCACGACTGTCCGCACAAGGGCCGTTGGGTGAACCGCAAATCCCTGTGTACCCTACTCTGAAAGACAGCGGTTCTTTTACCATGATTATGGTTCCGGATCCTCAGAGTTACACCAAATTCGCCGCCAATCAGCCCTTGTTCGAATTGCAGACCGCATGGATCGCCCAAAATGCAGAACGCTTACGCATCGCAGCCGCCCTGTTTACGGGGGATATGGTGGAGCAGAACAACCTGCTCACGAGCGGAGGAGTTCCCAATCCCTACAATGGGGATCAGACCTCCCGTCAACAATGGGAATCCGTATCGAGAGGACTGGCCCGTCTGGATGGCAAAATACCTTATATCATCGCCCAGGGCAATCACGACGTAGGGTACGTCGCGGCGGAAAACCGCTATTCATCCATGCCCGAGTACGTCTATCCCGAACGCAATTCGTGTTTCGCCAATTCGCTCGTCGCCACGGGCTGCAATTATCAGGGGATAAACACCATGGAAAACGCGGCATTTGAATTTCATAACAAAACATGGGGCGATATCCTGGTAATAGCTTTTGAATTCGCTCCCCGCGACGAAGCGTTGGATTGGGCCCGTCAACTGATCGAATCCGAAAAATTCCGCAATCACAAAGTCATCGTTCTCACGCATTCGTTCCTGGGCACCTCGGGAGAACGTATCAAGCAGGAAAGTTATAAATTGACGCCGCGAAACTGGGCGCAGGAAGTGTGGGACAAACTGATCTACCCCTCGAAAAACATCTCGCTGGTACTGTGCGGACATACGGGAACGCCGCCTAAGATCGATTCCTCCGACAGCATCGATTACCGAAGTACGGCCGCTTATCGCGTAGACAAGGCCGCGGACGGTCGCAATATCCCTCAAATGATGTTCAATTCGCAGAACGGGGACGGCGACTGGAATGGGAATGGCGGGGACTGTTGGTTGCGCATCCTCGAGTTCATGCCGGACGGTAAAACCATTTACGTGCGGACATTCTCTCCTTTATTCGCATTATCGAAACGTACGGCCAAATACGCTTGGCGCGTCGCGGATTACGATCAATTCGAAATAAAAATCGATTGAAATTCGACTTGCCTTTTGTTAACTTAAGGTAAACGGAGAAGAAAAACCGGTTTCGGCAAAGCGGTTTCCCGTACGGCTCCGAGCCGGATGCCTTGCCGACGAGCGCATCCTACATCTATCTGACTGACAATGCGTATTACACACCGATAGTCAAATAATAAGGCAAACAAATAAACGCGCGCAAAAGCGGAAAAAGTTTTTCTCAACGTTTTTCCTAAAATAAAATCGCTAACATTTAAAGCAAATGTCCGGCTCGATAAGTCGGGGCAAACGGCAGAACAGCTCCTTCTGAAAAACAGAAGAGGCAATTGTTCGTTCAATATTTTCTAATATGAGAAATTCCCTTTGCTTGGAACTACTGGTTTCTGCCGCGGTACTGTTGCTGTCGGGCTGTGAAGTCGGGCCCCGATCCCGAAGAACCTATTTCTTTGAAAAAGAAAAAAGAGCAATCATCATTCCCGTTGCGTTCAACGACACGATTACGGGACGTTTCTTGTTCGATACCGGCGCTATCAACGGCTATCTGATCCTGGATTCCTCATTTTGCGCGACTCATCCTTTGCCGGCATGGAGCGACAAACCCGATCACGTGTATTTTTCACCTCATACGGGATGGGCAACTTCGGAAAGCCCCTCATTCCGGCAGGCGATTCATAAGAAGCCGACGAGAGCGGCTATTTCGAATGTCGATCTGGTTTATAATTATCTTCATATCCGGAATCAAAAATACGGTTCAGCCGAAGATCTACAGGGAACGGTCGGCTTTCCCGATAACGATTCGACCCATGTCTGGGAGCTTAATTTCGAGCATAATTATCTGGAGATACATGAAGCCGAAAAGTTCCGGAGACCCGCCGACTGTTACTGGCTCCCTTTTGTCAACGAGCGAGGAAGCATGAACACGGTCCATATACAGTTTCCGTTGACCGTTAAAAGCGCGACCGGAGATACGGTGACAATCGACTATCCTTATTTGATCGATACCGGCATGGCGCAGGACTTCGTATTGCTCCCGTCTGCGAAAGAGATCGAGTTTTTCAGGAAAAGAGAGGATGCCGTTCTGATAAATCGCGGTCATGGAGGTGGCTATCGGAGTCGTTATGACGTCAATGCAATCGCTTTCGATGGTTTTAAGATCGATTCAATGCGCATCTATACGGATGAATTCGCTACGCAATTAAGCGCTTATGCACGAGGGATCATCGGTTTGAATTTTCTGAAAAGGTTTAATGTATTTTTTGACTTCGATTCACGGCAGGTCGGATTGCAGCCGATCAGGAACTTCAGCCGAATTTTCAATAATTTTTCCGGAAGATTCTATTTTTCAGTAGACACGACCTTGGACGGGAGACGAATCGTCACGATGATGCCCGATTATGTCAAGAACAATCATTACAAGGAGGCCGGCTTGCAAAAGGGAGATGAAATTGTTGCGATAAACGGATTTACCCTAAAAGACTTATCGTTCGATAATGCAGTTAAAATCAAGGAAAGTCTTACGAGAAAACTGGATATCGTCAGAGACGGGAAGCCGATGAAAATCACGGTACGCCTCGACGAAGACGATTTGAAAGGAGAATAAAAAGAGGCACGGATTGTCGACATGCGACACATGTGCAGCGTATCGCTCCGCTCGTTGGTTTTGAAGTCGACGATTTGTTTCTCGTATTCCCTGATCTTCCGCTCGATCAATGCGACAATCTTTTCCCGACCGGGATAGTGACGGCGCGGACGACTCTTGGCCGCGGTTCAAAATTGCGGAGCGAACGATAAATGCAGGCTGATATACTTCCGTTTCCCTGCTTTGGTTAATCTCAGCATCAGAGGATGCTTCCCGTTAGCGAGTGTGAGGTGTATAACACGACCCCGACCGTTGTATTCATGTCGATTTTCGGTTTACACTTTCGTTTACAAAACCCTTTCAAAATACCCCGAAATCCACCCGAAACAACAATAAAAAACGACCTGTCGTTTCCGACAAGCCGTTTGCAATCAGTGACTCCGACAGGATTCAAACCTGTAACCTCTTGATCCGTAGTCAAGTGCTCTATTCAGTTAAGCTACGGAGCCTTTCCCTTTTGCGAGTGCAAAGATAAGCAAAAAATTATTCCTTACAAATTTTTTCCTCAAGAACTTATGAAAACCCCGGAAATCGGGAACATTCATTTCAATACGGGGGAACGGACTCCCGCATTAATTCGCAGGGGCGGAGTTTTCGGAAGCGGCAGCGCTTTTTGAAGGCTGCGGCACCAGCAATTCCCCCAACTTCTGCAAAAGCACGCTTCCCATCAGGTTACGGGCCAGGATCGTCCCATCCGGGCCAATCAACACGTTCGACGGAATCGAACGAACCCCGTAGGTTTCGGCTGCGGCGCTCTCCCAGAATTTCAGGGTGCCAACCTGCGGCCAATCCATTTTAAACATTTTGATGCCGTCCAGCCACGCCTTTCTGTTTTTGTCGAGCGATACCGCGTAAATCTCGAAACCTTTCGAATGAAATTCTTTATAAGCCGTCACGAGGTTGGGAATCTCCGCACGGCAAGGCGGACACCACGAAGCCCAGAAATCGAGCAACACGTATTTTCCCTCGCCGACAAACCGCGACAACGGCAACTCCATCCCGGCCGTATCCGGAACCGAAATATCGACATATTTTTGCCCCGGTTCGGTTCTCGCCAGCGCAGCGGCCATCTTTTCGAGCAGCTCCGCATAAACCGAAGCGCTGGCCGGCGGGGTCAGCCCGTCCAGCGCCTGACGGATCTCCTTCGCAGACATCTCGTACGAAAGGCCGCGAAACAGCACATAAGCCGCCGCCACGCTGCCGGAATGCTTCCGGACGAATACCCGGCCGAGACTATCCCTTTGTTTCTCCAGATCGAAGGCGATCCGCGTACTGGACAGCTTCACCGAATCGCTGTCCAGCAATTTCGCGACGGAATCGGCCTGCCCGAGGAACTGCCGGTAAAGGTCTTCCGTCGCCGAACCCGTCACCCGGATATCCTGCGGCCGGTCGGCCGCGCCGACGATCCGGATCATCGGGCTGTTTTCGAGGAAAAACCGCACCAACGGAACGCCCGGAGTTTCGACGGCGGCAAAAATCGGCACCGCGCAGTCGCCCGAAAATTCGAACGCCCCGTTTTTTACTTCGGCCGAATCGATCACCCGCGGCAGCTTGCCTTCGAATACGGTCAGGTATACTTTTCCGGCAACGCCGGCGATCTCGCCGTCGATCCGGTAACCGGTCTGCTGTTTCGGCTGCGCGCACGAACACAACACGGCCGCAGCTACGATCGATGAAATCAAATATTTTTTCATATGCTTTCGGAATTATTCCGTTCTACAATCACTTTTTGACCCGTTCCGGATGATCGGAAATAAAACGCTCCCAACTTACGGAAGCGGGACCGCCGCCGAGCGCCTTTTTCCGACAGCGACTTTCGAGCGTCGGCACCGGAGCGGACTGGAAAAAGTGGCAAACGGCGACGGCGAGTCCGTCGGTCGCGTCGAGACGCCGCGGCAGCTCCTCCAATCGCAGCAGTTTTTTGAGAATTATCGCGACCTGTTCCTTCGACGCGGCGCCCTGACCGGTAATCGCCTGCTTGATCCGGCGCGGGGCGTATTCCGACACCGTCACGCCACGGCTCAGCGCGGCGGCCATCGCCACTCCCTGCGCCCGTCCCAGCTTCAGCATACTCTGTACGTTTTCGCCGAAAAACGGCGATTCGAGCGCCACTTCGTCCGGACGGTACTGGTCGATCAGCGCCCCGACCCGCTCGAAAATATACTTCAGCTTTTGGTACGGATCGCCGATCCGGTGCAGGTCGATATCGCCCAGCACGATGCACGAGAGCGCATTGCCCTCGGTACGGATCACGCCGTAACCGGTCGTGTTGGTTCCGGGGTCGATGCCCATAATCACCCTGCCGTCCACCGAACGATCCTCCGCAATTATTCTGCCGAAAGCTGCGCTTTCAGTTTTTCAAGTTCTTTTTCGAGCTGTCTCACCTTATAACTCAGATCGGGCAGGTTGCGGAACACGGCGTGCGAACGGTGGTATTTGATACCGGGCATCGCCGGGTTCCCCATGTAAGTCTCCCCGTCGGGAATGCTGTTCGAAATCCCCGACTTGGAAGCCAATTTCACGCCGTCGCCGACGGTCAGATGTCCGGCGATGCCGACCTGTCCGCCCAGCATACACCCGGCGCCCACTTTCGACGAACCCGCTACGCCGACCTGCGACGCGGCCACCGTATTGGCCCCGACCGTCACATTGTGGCCGATCTGGATCAGGTTGTCGAGTTTGACGCCCTTATGAATCACGGTCGAACCCATCGTAGCGCGATCGATACAAGTATTGGCTCCGATCTCGACATCGTCCTCGATCCGCACGTTGCCGATTTGCGGAATTTTGTGGAATTCGCCCTTTTCGTCCGGGGCGAAACCGAAACCGTCGGCGCCGATCACCGATCCGGCGTGGATCGTCACATTGTTGCCGATAACGCAGGCTTCGTAAATCCTGACGCCCGGATACAGCGTCACGTTGTCGCCGAGCCGCACCCCGTCGCCGAGATATACCTGCGGATATATTTTGCAATTCTTACCGGTCTTTACGCCCTGTTCGATCACCGCATAGGCGCCGATGTAAGCCCCCTCTCCGACCGCGGCGGACGGATCGACCGACGCCAGCGGACTGACGCCCGTCTTCTGAGGTTTGTTGGCGACATAAAGTTCGAGCAACTTCGCAAAGCACGAATAGGCATCCTCTACCTTCACCATCGTCGCCGCTACCGGAGCCGTCGGCTCGAACGATCTGTTGACAATCACGATGCTCGCCTGGGTATCGTAGATATAGTGTTCGTACTTCGGGTTCGACAAAAAAGCGAGAGTTCCGGGTTTGCCCTCCTCGATCTTGGCCAGCGAGGTGACGACGGCTTTCGGATCGCCAACGATTTCCCCGCCGAGGAAACCGGCGATGAGTTCCGCAGTAAATTCCATATTTTCCAGTATTTTATCGGTTCAAACAATTACATATAATTCTTAATATCGATGTTTTCCGGCATCAGCGGGGTCGGGTCGCCGCCGAAAGCGAGCAGCTCGCGAATCACGCTCGACGAGATGGCCACGTAATCGGCCGGGGTGAACAGCAGCACGGTGTTGATCTCCGGAAACAGCGCCCGGTTGACCTGCATGATGTTCCGCTCGTACTCGAAATCGACCGTATTGCGCAACCCTCGGAGAATCGTCTTGACACCCAACTGTCGGCACAACTGCCCGGTCAGCTCGGTGTAGATCCGCACCTCGATCCGCGGTTCGCCGCGGTACAGGTCGCGGATCAGTCGCGCCCTGTTGTCGGGGGTCAGCAACCCCGCCTTCTCGCTGTTGACGCCGATGGCGATCACGATGCGGTCGAAAAGTTCGAGCCCCTGATCTACGACGAATTTATGTCCCAACGTAAAGGGATCGAACGACCCCGGGAAAAGTGCAGTTCCTTTCATAAACCGTTTTTTTGCGCATCCTTTTCCGATGCAAGATACGTATCTTTTCGAAACCCGCAAACAGCGAAGGCTGCCTCTCGCGGGGCAGCCTCTCGTTCCTGCGGGTATTTACCCGATTAACACAGCTTGGCGAAAAGTTTCCGGAAACCGGTCTCCTCGGCGATCATGCCGGACAGATCGGCAATCGCGACGCGTTGCTGTTCCATCGAATCGCGGTGCCGCACGGTCACCGTCTTGTCTTCGAGCGTCCGGTGGTCGACCGTAATGCAGAACGGGGTTCCGATCGCATCCTGACGACGGTAACGCTTGCCGATACTGTCTTTCTCGTCGTACTGTACGTTGAAATCGCATTTGAGCGCATGTTGTATATCGCGGGCCACTTCGGGCAAACCGTCCTTTTTGACCAGCGGCAGCACGGCGGCCTTGACCGGAGCCAGCGCCGCCGGAATATGCATCACGATACGGCTCTCGCCGCCTTCGAGCTGCTGCTCCTCGTACGAAGCGGACAGCACCTGCAACACCATCCGGTCGACGCCGATCGACGTTTCGACCACGTAAGGCACATAACTTTCGCCGGTCTCGGTATCGAAATACTGAATCTTCTTGCCGGAGAACTTCTGATGGTTGCCAAGGTCGAAATCGGTGCGCGAATGGATTCCCTCCACCTCTTTGAATCCGAACGGAAATTCGTATTCGACGTCGGTCGCGGCATTGGCATAGTGGGCCAGCTTGTCGTGGTCGTGGAAACGGTAGTGCTCGTCGCCGAAACCGAGCGCGCGGTGCCAACTCATGCGCGTCGCCTTCCACTTTTTGAACCACTCGAGTTCCTCGCCGGGACGCACGAAAAACTGCATCTCCATCTGTTCGAACTCGCGCATACGAAAAATGAACTGCCGAGCGACGATCTCGTTGCGGAACGCCTTACCGATCTGTGCGATCCCGAACGGAATTTTCATCCGGCCGGTCTTCTGCACGTTCAGGAAATTGACGAAAATACCCTGTGCCGTTTCGGGCCGCAGGTAGATCGTGTTGGCGCCCTCGCTGACCGACCCCATCTTCGTTTCGAACATCAGGTTGAACTGGCGCACTTCCGTCCAATTGCGCGTACCGGAGATCGGACAAACGATCTCGCTATCGACGATGATCTGGCGCAGTTCTTCCAGGTTGTTGTCGTTCAGCGCGGCGACCATCCGGCTGTGCACGGCGTCGCGTTTGGCCTTGTGTTCGATTACGCGCGGGTTCGTCTCGAGAAATTTCGCCTCGTCGAACGCTTCGCCGAAACGCTTACGGGCCTTTTCGACCTCTTTGGCGATCTTCTCGTCCTGTTTGGCGATGAAATCCTCGATCAGCACGTCGGCGCGGTAACGCTTCTTCGAATCGCGATTGTCGATCAGCGGATCGTTGAACGCCCCGACATGTCCCGACGCTTCCCATATCTTCGGGTGCATGAAGATCGCCGAGTCGATCCCGACGATATTGTCGTGCAGCCGCACCATCGACTCCCACCAGTAACGCTTGATGTTGTTTTTCAACTCCACGCCTTGCTGCCCGTAATCGTATACGGCGCTCAGACCGTCGTATATTTCGCTCGACGGGAAAATAAACCCGTACTCCTTGCTGTGAGCAACCAGCTTTTTAAAAAGTTCTTCCTGTGTCATTATCGTAAATGGATTATTTTTTCATCGGTTTATTCCGCCTGCTTTTCGACCAGGCAGAGCGATCCGTCGGCCTTCTCTTCCACCCGGAAAAAGCGCGGACGCTCGTCGGGCGGCACGTTCGGCCGGTGGATGCTCAGCAACAGTTCTCCGTCGAACGTACGGAACAACATTCCGTGCCCTCCGTCGCGCGCGAAGAGCGCCTCGGGCATCTGCAACCACGGCCCGGCAACCTCGCCGCTCTGCGAACGGGCCACCCCGATCGCGTACCCACGGTCGCCGAACGACGACCACAGCATCAGCAGTTCGCCTTTCCGGTTCCGGTACAGGAACGGTCCGTCGGTCACGTAATTGCCCGGCGTATGCGGCCTGACCCACGGCGCGGACGACGCGCGGAACAGCGTCGCCGGTTTTCCGACGGCTTTTTTCAGGTTGCGGCTCAACCGGACGGCTTCCACCGTTCCGTCGCCCAATTGCGTCCATTCGTGGCAGAAAACCATCCACGGATTCCCCTTCCCATCGACGTACAGCGTCCCGTCGAGCGCCTGCCACGTTCGCGGCGTCAAGCGTCCCTTGCTGTGCTCGCGAAAAGGGCCTTTCGGACTGTCCGCAACGAAAACAGCCGTTCCGAGCAGACTGTCTGCCGCACCGCGCACCGTCGCGAACAAATAATATTTGCCCTTATAAGCATGGCACTCGGCCGCCCAGAAACATTGATCGCCCCAAAAATCAGGAGTCCGCTGAAAAATTGCGCGGGGCCCCTGCCAAGTCTCCAGATCGCGGCTCGAAAAAACGTCGAACCCGTCTCCGCGGGTCGTCCCGTACATATAGTAAGTCCCGTCCGACGAATCGGCCAGCACGAACGGGTCGCGGATATGCACCCCGTCGGTCGGAACGCCCGCCGGCAAAACGTTCCCGTCCTGCGCATACAAACTGCCGAACGACAGCAATGCGAACAGCCATACCGGAAAACCTGGTTTCTTCATATCAAAAAAAGAGTCGGTTAAATTTAAACATACGGAGTGCAAGTATATGTTTTTATTCGGAGATTTCCAAAAGAAGTTCTCCGCAAGAAATATTGCATCCGACTATATATAAGATATTTAACGGACAAATACGAATAAAAAAGAAACTGCCGGCGAAAAGCGGAAACGTCCGTGCGGCAACGCCGGGCTGCAAACGGCCTTTCACGATTTATCTTCTCTCTTCAAACGATAGCGAACGCCGCAATCGAGGATAAAATCCAGGATGTCTTTAAAAGTAGCTTCCACCTCGGAAGGTACAAATACGTTCGAAGCTTCGCCGTACCGTTTAAAAATTACTGCCGGCAAATCGGTCAACGAAACGTTCAGACGCCGGGCCATTCCCATCGCGTCGCGCTTATCGACGGTCGCATAAACCTTGTAAGCATAGTCCGGCTCGTCGTAATCGTCGTGTTCGAGCAACACGACCAAACTTTTGTCGTCATCGAAACCGACGACGACGGACGACCATATCGGAAAATCGTCATGCGACTCCACTATAACTTCCTGTAACGTCATCATACGCTCATCTTCTTTTTTAAACCGATACCCTTAATTGCATTTTCACGCGTCTTTCGTCCGCCTCGCGGTTTCCGTATTGCGATCGCAGCGGGATCGTCCGGAAAACACATAATCTCCAGAATGCAAAACAAAGATAAGTTTTTTTCTTAACTTTGCACAGAATAACGCGCGTTTCATGCCGTCTGTCGCCCGCTAGTCCGTCTGCGGATCAAGCTATAAACCAGCCGGATATCTACCAGGGAATCACCAAACGCCCCCGGGAGAGTCCCATGGAAACGTTGCGGGCAAGGCGGCCGGACGCAGCAATCGGATCATTCAACGGATTATCGTCGCATATGGGGAGAATACTGGCTATCGATTACGGACGCAAACGGACGGGCCTTGCCGTGACCGACCCGTTGCAGATCATCGCCAACGCCCTCGACACCGTTCCGACCCATACGCTGATGGACTACGTCAAGAGCTACGCCGCGGCCAACGCGGTGGACGCGATCGTAATCGGCATGCCGCTGCAGATGGACGGGTTGCCGTCGGAGTCCTATACCTACATCCGCCCGTTCGTCGAGAAGCTGCGCAAAGAGATGCCTGCGATGCGGATCGAACTGTTCGACGAGCGGTTCACCTCGAGGCTGGCGCTACGGGCGATGATCGACGGCGGCGTTCCGAAAAAACGCCGCCGCGAGGACAAAGGGCTGGTCGACCGCATCAGCGCAACGATCATCCTGCAAGGATACCTCGATTCGCGGGACAATCATTTAACAAATAAATAACACAATAGAAGATGAAAAAGATCAGAGCAGCCATCGTCGGATATGGCAACATTGGAAAATACGTCCTCGAGGCGTTGCAGGCGGCCGAAGACTTCGAAATCGCCGGTATCATTCGCCGCGACGCCGCGAACGTGCCCGAAGAACTGAAAAACTATACGGTAGCCACCGAAATCGAATCGCTCGGCAAAGTCGACGTGGCGATCCTCTGCACACCGAGCCGCAGCGTACAGAGCTTCGCGCTGAAATTGCTCGAGAAAGGGATCAACACGGTGGACAGTTTCGACATCCATACGCAGGTCGCCGAACAGCACGCGACGCTCGGCAAGGCGGCCGCGCAGCACGGCGCCGTTTCGATCATGTCGGCCGGCTGGGACCCGGGCAGCGACTCGGTGGTGCGCGCTCTGCTCGAAGCCTGCGCCCCGAAAGGGATTACTTACACGAACTTCGGCCCCGGCATGAGCATGGGTCACACCGTAGCCGTCAAGGCGATCGACGGGGTTAAAGCCGCGTTGTCGATGACGATTCCGACCGGGACGGGCATTCACCGGAGGATGGTTTACATCGAGCTGAAAGAGGGCTACGATTTCGACAAGGTGGCCGACGCGATCAAAAAAGACGCCTATTTCGTACACGACGAGACGCACGTGATGCGGGTGCAGAGCGTGGACGCGCTGCTGGACATGGGACATGGCGTCAACCTGACGCGCAAGGGCGTTTCGGGCAAAACGCAGAACCAACTGTTCGAATTCAATATGAAGATCAACAATCCGGCGCTTACGGCCCAGATACTGGTCTCCTCGGCGCGGGCTTCTATGTTGCAGAAACCGGGATGCTACACGCTGATCGAAATCCCGATGATCGACCTGCTTCCCGGAGACCGGACGGAACTGATCCGGCATCTGGTATAACAGGATTAAAAACAGCAAACGAACGATATGTTACTTCCGATTTATATTTACGGTTCGGCGGTTTTGCGCAAAGAATCCGAAGACATCGCCAAAGATTATCCGGAACTGGACAAATTTCTCGAAAACCTGTGGGAAACCATGTACGAAGCCGACGGAGTCGGACTGGCCGCCCCGCAGGTGGGCCGCAACATCCGGATCTTCGTGGTCGACGCTTCGGTGAACGCCGACAAGGATCCGAGCCTGGCCGGTTTTAAAAAAGCCTTTATCAACGCGCACATCTACGAACGCTCCGGCGACGCCGTTCCGTTCGACGAAGGATGTTTGAGCCTGCCGGGAATCAACGAACGGGTCGAAAGGCCGTCGCGGATCAGGATCCGCTACGCGGACGAAAATTTCGTCGAGCACGACGAGGAGTTCGAAGGTTTCGCGGCGCGGGTCATCCAGCACGAGTACGACCACCTGGACGGCAAACTGTTCATCGACCACGTGTCGCCGCTGCGCCGAACTCTGCTGAAAAGCAAACTGGCCGCGATGACCAAAGGGAAATACAAAGCGCACTATCCCTGCAAACTGGTGAAAAAATAGTTTCCGCCCGTTTCCGGGATCTCTTTCAGGGCCGTTCGCCGTTTCGGGCGAGCGGCCTTTTTGCATACCGTCTTTCCTCGTCGCTTTCGGCGATGACAGCCAACCGTTTAATCGAATAGGTTTATAAGTTGTTGATAAGTATTCCGCCGAAAATGTTTTCCGTCGAAACGATTCGCTATGTTTGTGAAAACATTCGGTTCTCGATGCCGGGCGTCTCGCCCGGCAGGAGATCAAAAGGGAATCCCGTGAAAGTCGGGAACTATCCCCGTAGCTGTAAGTTCCTGCCAAAGGCCGCGCAAACCCGAATGCCACTGTCGGTTTACCCGATGGGAAGGCGCGCGACCCGGAACAAGTCAGAAGACCTGCCGGATGAATTGCATTGTAGCTTTCGGGTGAAGAGCGATCGAATGTCGGGGCCCTCCGTACGCGGCCCGATATCTTTTATCCTCCCGGAGTTACCATTTTATCTTATTGTTTAACTGTTTAAAATTCAAACAAGATGAATGGACAGACTCATTTACGGCAAATCGTAAAACGGACGGGCGAGATCGCCCCGTTCAGTCCGGAGAAAATCGAACAGGCGATCTTCAAGGCCATGCGGGCCTCCGGTGTGCCGAACCGCAAAGAAGCCCGCCGGCTGTGCAGCGAAGTGGTGGCCTCGCTCGAAAAAAACAGCGCCGAACAGACGCCGCACGTCGAACAGGTGCAGGACGCCGTCGAACAGGCGCTGTACCGTCGCGGCGATTTCGCGCTGCTGAAAAACTACATGCTCTACCGTCGGCAGCACGAACAGCTCCGCGAATCGAAAGAGCTGTTTTCGAACCTCGACGTGATGGACGACTACCTGTCGCAGGACGACTGGCGGGTCAAGGAAAGCGCCAATTCGGCCTACTCGCTGCAAGGCCTCAACCAGCACATTTCGACGATGATTACTTCGCAGTACTGGCTCGGCCGGCTCTATTCCGAAGAGGTCGCCGACGCGCACAAAAGCGGAGCTATGCACATCCACGACTTGGGCTTCCTGAGCGTCTACTGCGTCGGCTGGGATCTGAAAGACCTATTGACGACCGGGTTCAAAGGAGTCGAAGGCAAAGCGCAGAGCGCGCCGGCCCGGCACCTGCGGACAGCGCTCGGACAGATCGTCAACTTCTTCTACACGATGCAGGGCGAAGCGGCCGGCGCGCAGGCCTTCTCGAATTTCGACACCTTCCTCGCGCCCTACGTCCGCTACGACGGGCTCGACTACGCGCAGGTCAAACAGTGCTTGCAGGAATTCCTGTTCAACCTGAACGTTCCGACGCGGGTCGGTTTCCAGACTCCGTTCACGAACATCACGATGGATCTGACCGTCCCCGACTTCCTGAAAAACGAGCCGGTGGTTTGCGGCGGCGAAGTAAAAGAGGAGACCTACGGCGATTTTCAGCCCGAAATGACGCTGCTCAACAAGGCCTTCGCCGAGGTGATGTACGAAGGGGACGCGGCGGGCAGCCTGTTCTCGTTCCCGATCCCGACCTACAACATCACGCCCGATTTCGATTGGGAAAATCCCGATTACGACGGCATCTGGCAGATGACCGCCAAGTACGGCATCCCCTACTTCTCGAACTTCGTCAACTCGGACATGAAACCCGACGACGTGCGCAGCATGTGCTGCCGGCTGCGGCTCGACAAACGGGAACTAATCAAGCGCGGCGGCGGACTGTTCGCGTCGAACCCGCTGACCGGGTCGGTCGGCGTCGTGACGATCAACCTGCCGCGACTCGGCTACGAATCGGGGTCCGAGAAGTCGTTTTTCGAACGGCTGCGCCACCTGATGGAGCTGGCCCGCGAAAGCCTCGAAACCAAACGCAAGGTCATCGAGCGCTACACCGAAAAGGGACTCTATCCCTATTCGAAATTCTACCTGCGCCACATCCACGACCGTTTCGGCTGCTATTGGAAAAACCACTTCTCGACGATCGGCATCAACGGGATGAACGAATGCTGTCTGAACTTCCTCGGCGTCGGAATCGCCACCGAAGAGGGCGCGGCATTCGCCCAAAAAACGATGCGCTTCATGCGGGACGCGCTGGCCGTATTCCAGGAGGAAACCGGCAATATCTACAACCTCGAAGCCACTCCGGCCGAAAGCACCGCCTACCGGTTCGCGATGCTCGATACCAAGCGTTATCCGGATATCATCACGGCGAACCAAGCCGACCGACTACTGAAAGGCGCCAAGCCTTACTACACCAATTCGACCCACCTGCCGGTAAACTTTACCGACGACCTGTACGAAGCGCTCGAAATGCAGGATCCGCTACAAGCGTTGTACACCGGGGGAACGGTGTTCCACGTCTTCACCGGCGAAAGCGCCGTATCGCCCGCAGCCGCCCGAGACATGGTGCGCCGCGTGACCGGCCGGTTCCGGCTGCCCTACATCACGCTGTCGCCGTCGTTCAGCATCTGTCCTTCGCACGGCTACCTGTCCGGCGAACATTTCATCTGTCCCAAATGCGGCGGCAAGGCGGAAGTATACAGCCGTATCGTCGGATACATGCGCCCGGTAAGCCAGTGGAACGACGGGAAACGGGAGGAGTTCGCCGACCGCAAGCTGTTCGACCACCGGATCGTCCACGAAACAGCGATCTGACATGCGAATCGGAGGTTTTGTCAAACAGAGTCTGATCGATTGGGAGGGAGTACTTTCGGCCGTCGTATTCACCAAAGGATGCAATTTCCGGTGCGACTACTGCCACAACCCGTCGCTGGTGCTCCCCTCGCTGACCGATCACCTACCCGATCTGTCCGAAACGGTCATTCTCGACTACCTGCGGCGGCGCAGGGAGTGGATCGAAGGAGTCGTCGTAACCGGCGGCGAGCCGACCCTGCACCCCGGACTGACCGGCTTTCTGGAAAGAGTCAAAGGACTCGGATACCGGATCAAGCTCGATACCAACGGGACGAATACGGAACTATTGTCCGCCCTGATCGACATGGGACTGGTCGACTGCGTGGCCATGGATATCAAAACGATCCCCGACCGCGAACACTACGCGAAAATCTATCCGGCCGTCACCGACCGCCAGATGGACAACGTGCAACGGTCGATCGACCTGCTGCGCGACAGCGGGATCGACTACCGGTTCCGCACGACGCTGATTCCGGGCGTCCACGACGACGCCGTCCGGGAAGAACTTTCGGCCCGATTCGCCGGCGACCCGCTCGTTTTCCAGCAATTCCGCCATACGAGCGGCATCCTGTCGGACTACCCGCCGGAACGGTAACATTCCGCACCATGCACGCCGCCCCGCGCCAATCAGGATTTCTGACTGGCGCGGGGCGGCGGATTTTCCGGAAACGCCTTTATTAGTGAAAACGTCCCTTAAAGACCCTCGAATCGACAGCGGGAAGCACCCTTCCTTCCATCGTAATCCGGTTGCTGCTGTAATTCGGATCGACGGTCACGCTGGCGCGGTCGGTGCCCGGAATCAGCATGATATCGACCCGCGCGGAGATCCCGATCCCCTGAACGTTCATCCCGTAGTAGAGATATCCTTTTTTGTCCGTCCGGACGGTAACGTCCGACACGTTTCCGCGCACCGTAATGCCGCCCACGCCGTTCGGCCCGGCCAGCACCGTATTGAAGGCTATCTGCACGAACGCCTCGTCGCCGTCGCGGGAAACGAAATTCGTATTCGAACTGACGCTGGCCGTACGCCCCCGTTTGAAAATAAGCCGGTCGGCTTCGACTACGAAAGCGCCGCTTTCCAAAGCCTGCACCGCACCAAGGTGCAACACGCTGTCCATCGCGGCCCGGCGCGCTTTCTCGACCTGTCGGGCCGCTTTGCGGGAATTCGTCTGCGCGGACAATCCGCCGCCCAGCAACGTCAACAAAACGATCAAAACAATCTTTTTCATAACACGCATTATTATTTCGGTATGCCTCTGTTAAAAAAACGCCGCGCGATCCGATCTCCGTATACGGACCGTATAAAATCTACGCAATCTGCATCTTATCCAGCAATTGTCATGCCGGGGCGGTTCCCGTTGCGCCCGGCGGAGGAGATTCGCCCCGCGAAGTGCGGCCGGCGGTCTTCGTTATGACAAATTTACGGCGGAATTGGCAAACATCTTGCATTTTCCGGCAAATTATACGTAATATTGCACTGTGATTACGATACGATGAAAGCACTGTACAGCAACATCATGCGACTGATCCTCACGATCGGACTGTCGGAAAGGGATCTTTTCGTCGACAAAGTTTCGAAAATCATTTCGGAAAAGATGGACGCCGACCCGCAGCGCAGCGAGCACATCGCGGAGAGCCTGCTGCGGATGGCCGAATCGCTGAAGGACGAACTGCTGCTGCGGCAGTTGTTCGCGCAGACCCGCGACGCGGAACCGCCCGCGGCGGACAACCGCGAGCTGATCGAGAAGATGGATCGACTGAACCGCACGCTCGAAGAACTAAACAGGACGCTCAACAATAAAACGTTATGAAAATCGTCAGCATCTACATATCGTTCCTGCAGATGAACCGGGCTTTCCAGATCATGGGAATCCTGATCAAGCATTCGTTCGGGGAGTTGTTCGCGCACACCCGTTTCGGAAAACGGCGCCGCAAAGTCCACAAAATCGTCCACACGACTCCGGAACGGATCCGGATGACCATCGAAGATCTCGGCCCCACGTTCGTCAAATTCGGGCAGATCCTGGCCGACCGCCCGGATATGGTTTCGGAGAAATTCCGGATCGAACTCAAAAAACTGCAGTCCCGCGCCGTCCCGTTCGACAGCGAATACGCCATCGCGCTGATCGAAAAAGAGCTGAACGCTCCGCTCGAACAGGTTTTCAGCGAATTCGACCGGCTGCCGCTGGCCGCCGCCTCGATCGGGCAGGTCTATCAGGGACGCCTGTTGTCCGGCGACGAGGTGGTCGTCAAAATCCAACGTCCCTTCGTCGAGAACAAGATCAAACTGGACATTTACCTGCTGAAATACCTGTCCAAACGCTTCGCGAAGCAGTACCCGGAACTGGCCGCGATGAACATCACCGGCCTGATCGACGAATTTTCGGCCACGATCCTCAAAGAATTGGACTACACGATCGAAGCGTCGAATATCAACCGCTTCCGGATCATGTTCAAGGACAACCCGTCGGTGCACATTCCCGTCGTCCATACGCAGCACTGCACGAAAAAGCTGCTCGTGATGGAGAAGATCCACGGCATTCCGCCCGACGACCTCGGGGCGTTGCAGGCGGCGGGACTCGACCTGTCGCAAATCGCCCGCAACGGCGCCGACGCCCTGCTCACGATGATCCTGAAGCACGGATTCTTCCACGCCGACCCGCATCCGGGCAATATCTTCGTGATGGAAGGCAACGTCATCGGCTTCATCGACTTCGGGATGGTCGGGGCGCTCACGCCCCGCGACCTCGACTTCTTGGCCGATTTCGCCATCGGCTTCGTCTCGCGCAACAGCGACACGATTTCGCATGCGCTGGTCACGCTGTGCGGTAAGAAATTCTTCGAACACCGCGAAGAACTGAAATTCGAAATCCACCAAATGATGATGCAATATACCGGCATCCCGATAGAAACGATCAACTTCGCCGGAGCGATCCAGAACTGCGTCGACATCATCGTCAAGTACAAATTGCAAATTCCGTCGGGCATCTTTATGCTGATCAAGGCGTTGGCCACGCTCGAAAAATTCGCCACGTCGCTCGATCCGTCGCTGGCGCTGGCGCCGGTCATCGTCCCCTACGCCAAAGAAGTCGTCAAGGGAAAATATTCGCCGCGCCGCATCGCCTCCGAAATCTACGACACGCTGAACAATTACGTCAGTTTCATCCGGGATTTCCCGAACGACGTCAGCGAAATCCTCTACAAACTGAAAGAAGGCAAAATCAAACACGACGTCATCCTCGACGACAACACACTGTTTATCAAAACCATCCGAATGGTCAGCCGCCGAATCGCCTACGTCATCATGCTGATCGGACTCTTCATCGGATCGATCGTCCTGATCGTGTTCGACCGCGACAACGGTTACGGACACTTCATCCTGATCGCCACCTCGATCCTGATCCTGCTGCAAATGCTTAAATGGCTGTTTTCGATACGGTAACCCCTCTCCTACTTTACGACAATCCGTTCCGCGCCGCCACAGTCTTCGCCGCACCGGGCAAGCCCGCAGGAAGAATCCTGCCCCGAATCGTACGAAATTCGACTCCGGATAAGGCGAAATTCGGAAATTTATTCTACATTTGTTTACAACTTAACCGTTGGAGCTGTTCCTGTGGAATGGTCCGACCCCGACAAACCACAACGCAATTTTATTTGATTTTTAAACTAAATTTTTCCATCTATGAAAAAATTTTTCAAAGTCAGTACTTTGCTACTGTTATTGCCGGCGTTGATGTTTATGTCGTGCAAGAAAGACAATGCCGACGCGTCGTATCCGACGCCGGCGCCGACCAATGCGGTCGTACAGGCGGGCGACGGTAGCGTCACGCTGAGCTGGACCGCGCCGGAAAGCGAGAATCTCAAGGAGTACTCCATTACCTGGACACCGGGGAACGGGCAGGCGACCGTCCAGGCAGGAACGACGCTGTACACCGCCACCGGACTGACCAACGGAACCGCCTATACCTTCTCCATCGCCGCCGTGTACAACAACGGGCAAAAATCGGAAGTGGTGACCAAGCAGGGCACGCCGGCCGCATCGGTCAAACCGGAACCGACCGACCTGGTCGTAACCCCGTGGGATAAAGAAATCACCCTTTCTTGGCAGGCTCCCGAAAACGGCGAGGGACTGAAAGAATACGCCGTAAGCTGGATGCCCGGAAACGGAAGCGCTACCGTAGCGGCCGGCACGACCACCTATACGGCGACCGGACTGACCAACGGAACCGAATATACGTTCTCGGTAGCGGCCGCATACGACGACGGCAAAAAGTCGAACGCCCTCGTCGAACAGGGCACGCCGTTCTCGGCTGCTCCGACCGGACTGGTAATCACGGCGCCCGATAAAAAAGCGAACCTTTCGTGGAAAGCACCCAAGAACGTCGAAGGATTGAAAGAATACGCCGTAAGCTGGACGCCCGGAAACGGAAGCGCCACCGTCAAGGCCGACACGACCGGATACGAGGCGACCGGACTGACCAACGGAACCGAATATACGTTCTCGGTAGCGGCCGTATACGACAACGGCAAGCAATCGGAAGCCGTAACCGGCACCGCCACGCCGGTGGAAGCGTGGCCGGAAGCGGGCATGCAGAACGCGACCTACCTCAACAACGGAATCGTCCAACTGGGTATCGACCTGACCCACGGCGGATCGATCTTCCACTTCTCGGAAGTAAATACCAAGCGCAACCTACTGAACCATGCCGACGAAGGACGTTTCGTCCAGCAATCCTATTACGGAGAAGCGGACGGCAGCAAATGGGACGGTAAGGATTGGGTGTGGAACCCGATTCAGGGCGGCGGATGGCGCGGTCAGAAACCGGAAATCCTGTCGCAGAATATCACCAGCTCCAGCTTGGAAATCGTTTCGGTTCCGGTGCACTGGGCTTCCGGCAAGCTACTGACCGAATGTCAGATGGAAGAAAAAATCACACTCGACGGCGACGTGGCCCACATTCACTATACGTTCCGCAACACGGGAGCGGGCGCGACCGACCATCCGGCTACCGAACAGGAAGTTCCGGCCGTCTTCGTAGACTATGCCCTGAAGAACCTGGTATATTACAAGGGCGACAGTCCGTGGACCAATGCCGCGCTGACCACGGTCGTTCCGGGCTGGCCGAACGAAAAGCATACCCGCGACGAACACTGGGCCGCTTACGTGGACGACTCGCAATGGGGCATCGGAGTTTACTCGCCCGGATCGCCGTTATCGACTAACTACCGTTTCAACGGCGGTTCGTCCGGTCCGACCGGCGGCAGTTGCTCCTATTTCGCGCCGCTGCGGACTTTCGCCATCACCAAAGGACTCGTCTTCGAATACGACGTCTACCTGAAGATCGGCACGGTCGACGAAATCCGTTCTCGTTTCGCTCAGATCCGGATGAACGGCGAAGACGTAGACGACGATCCGAACTTCCCGAAAGGATATTTTTATATCAAGGACAGCAACAACCTGACCGTAGAGGAGGAAGCCTCGTCGCCTACGACCGGCTATACCTACAAACTGACCGCCACGGGCGCCGACGCATCGTTCACGACCCAGCGGGTCGCCGACGGCATATCGGACAAGGTGCTCACGTTCGAATACAAAAGCGGCAAGGCGATTTCGCTGGCAATCGTCCTGGACGATATAACGCAGACCGTCTATAAGATCAAACCGCTCTCCGCGGCATCGCAATGGACGACCTATTCGTTCGACCTCGGCCAGCAGATCGCCGAGGCCGCATGGGGCGGGATAGGCTCCCGTTTCCGGCTCGTGATCGGCGACGGGGCCGGAACCGAGCTCGAACTCCGGAACCTGCATATCCGGGCGCGCAACGCCGAAGAATCCACGCTGGCCGCAGCCCTCTTCCTGGGACTGCAGACCGAATCCGCCAACCAACTGGGGCGTTTCGAAGACCTTACGGATTATTTCAGCTACGAAACCGGTTACAGCTACCTGTACGAACCGTCCGAACCCGAAGCAGGGAAACCGGACGACCCGTATATCTTCACGGTATCGCTGACCCGCGACATCGCAGCCGACGAGAATTACCTATCGTTCGAATACAAATGCGCGAAGAGCGCCAGCCTCGAACTGTTCCTCCAGATCGCAGCGGGCGGATCGATCCCCAACCTGTCGATTCCGGCCTCAAATGACTGGAAGTCCATCACGTTCGACCTGACCGCAGGCAAGGCCCAGGTATTGCAGAACTTCCCGAATGCGGGCAAAAAGGGAGACCGGCTGCGTTTCGATATCAACAACATCAACGGAACCCCGCTGTACATCCGCGCGATCCGTCTCCACAAGAAATAGGACGGGAAACATTTTCCGATACCGAACAAGACGCCGTGTGAAACACACGGCGTCTTGCCGTTAAAAAACCACCTACGGAACAGACTATTTTTTCGACCGACCGATAAAATGATATAATATAGACAAAAGCCCGAATCATACCGGTCGAACCTACGGGGGAGCAAACGATCGTTCGCTCCCCCGTAGCGTTTGTAAGGAATCGCAAAAACAAAAAAGAGGGAACCGTCGCGGTTGCCTCTTTTCCGGGGAATTATCCCTAAACTACTAACCCAAACTTAAATAAATGAAGAAACCTTGTTGCTTGTCCACTTTACTTCTTTCCTTCGATGTATTATACTTCAAACTCTGTGCCAATCTTTGCATCCGGATCGTTTCGGGTTTATAAACCCTTTTTAGAATCCCTCTGTCGTATTTATGAATTACCAAAATACGTGCCACATTTTCCGGTTTCTCGCCAAACTGCCGTTTCGGCACGCATATCCGGACAAAACGTCCGGTCGGCGGAACGGCATCTCTTTCCCGGCCTCCCGGATAAAAAATGCGGCAGGATCCCATACCCGCCGCATTTTCTGAATAAGACCACCTTGTTTTTACTATCTAAAACTCGGTAGTAGAACGAAAAGGACGCACCGTTTATTGTGCACTCCGTTTCTTTTTTTGTTTACTTGTCCAACGATTTACAGATCGCTTTGTTCAGCGCGCTGATTTTCGCCTCGTCCACCTTGATCAGCTTCCGGTCGTAGGTCATCAGCCCGTTCACCTCGATCTCGACGTCGCTGGTCTGCGTATAGACGCCGGCCGAAAATCCGCGTTTTATCATATCCTTCAGCATACCGGTATATTTGAGGTAGGCGTCGGTCACCTCTTCCGGGCTCTTGAACTGCACGTATCCCCAATTGCGGTCGGGCACCCACAGATGCCCGTCGACGGCATACCCGATACCGCCGTACTCGCCGAGCGCCGTCACGCGCTTCGTGTCGTACAGGTACAGCTCGGGCTGCGGATAATTATGCAGGTCGAGGATATCGCCGCAGGAGGTGTAGTGGTTTCCGCCGCTGGCCGAATTCACCGACCGGGTCGGATCGTAGGTTTTGGTCCATTCGGCGATCTCGTGCGTTTTGAACTGTCCCCACGCTTCGTTGAACGGAACCCACACGGCAATACAGGGATTCGAATAGAGGTAGTCCATGATCTCTTTCCACTCCTTGCGGTAGTTGGCCTCCGATTCCGCGCCGCGTTTCCATTCGGCCCCGTCGAAATACTGCTTCATCTGCCACTGCGGACCGCCGTCGCCGCTGGGCATGTCCTGCCATACCATGATCCCGTGACGATCGCAAAAAGTATACCAACGAGCCGGCTCCACCTTGACGTGCTTGCGGATCATGTTGAATCCGAAGTCTTTCGTCTTGATCACATCGTATTCGAGCGCTTCGTCGGTCGCGGCCGTATACAGGCCGTCGGGCCACCAGCCCTGGTCGAGCGGGCCGAAATGGAAAATATCCTTGTTATTGAGTTGCAGCCGCATGATTCCGTCGGCATCGCGGGCGGTCGAATACTTACGCATCGCTGTATAGCTGTCCACTCGATCGACCTCCTTGCCGTCTGAAACGAGCGCGACCTTCAGGTCGTACAGGAACGGGGAGTCGGGGCTCCACAGTTTCATGTCCGCCGGCATCGCGACCTCCACCGGAACGCCGTTCACTGCCTTCGCCCGGGCAATCTCTTTTCCTCCGTCCAGCACGGTCACCTCTACCATATCGGAAACCTGCGCGGCAGCGGCGTCGACCTCCACGCGCAGGGTCTTCCGGTCGATATCGGGCGTGGTGCGAATCCCGGCGATGTACTTCGCAGGCACCGGTTCGAGCCATACGGTCTGCCATATCCCGCTGACGGGCGTATACCAGATCCCGCTGGGATTATTCACCTGCTTACCGCGCGGTTGGTAACCGACGTCGGTCGGATCCCAAACTTTTACCTTCAGCGTATTGGTTCCTTTCTTATTCAGCGCGGCGGTAATATCGAACGTAAACGGGGTATAACCGCCCGTATGCCGACCGACCAGGACGTCGTTGACCCATACGTCCGTTTTCCAGTCCACGGCCCCGAAATGCAACAGCACCCGCTCCCCGGCCCATTTAGCAGGCACGGCGAACTCGCGCGAATACCATAGTTCGTTCTCTCCGCCGAGACGCTTCTGAACGCCCGAAAGACTCGATTCGACGGCGAACGGCACCAAAATTTTTCCGTCGTACTTTTCCGGCTGCGCGCCGACCGGAACGATGGCGTAATCCCACAGCCCGTTCAGGTTCTGCCACCGGTCACGCTCCATCAGCGGACGCGGGTATTCCGGCAGCGGATTCTGCGGATCGACTTGGTCGGCCCACGGAGTTTTGATCTTGTCCCCGACCGGCTGCCATTGGGCAAAACCGGCGGTTCCGAATAGCAGTGCAGCAGCGAGTAAAATTGATTTTCTCATACTTATCTTGTTAGGTTAATCGTATTGTTAACAAAGATAAGTTTTTTTCGAAAACCAAACATACAAAACGCCGACAAGCGATCCGCAATTTTTTTCGAAATCAGAAAAAAAGAATAACGACCACCGAGATAACCGCTCCGCCGCCGGCTCCGGCGGCGACCTGGGCCAAATTGTGGCTGCCCAGCCGCAGACGGGCGCTCCCGAGCAAGCCGGCCAGCAGCAGGCATCCGACGAGCGCCTGCTGGAGATTGGCCAACCCGGCGTAACACACCACGGCGAGCATACCGAGCAGACCGCCCGCGGCAGTCATATGCAGGCTGATTTTCCAATACAGGTTCACGAAAAACGCGAAGGCGACGCAACACAGCGCGGCGATCAGAAAACGGGTGATCAGGAATGCGAACAGCATGTTGGACATCGCCACGATGCACATCAGGTAACAAACGGCGACGATTCCCATCGGCAGCATCCGCGTTTTCTGATCCTGCAACGACCAGTCGGGAATCACGCGGAACCACCGCAGCACCCCGATGGAAAAAGCCGGCAGCAGCAGCGTATTGAGCGCCACGATGCCCAGCAGGAAAAACTTCACCCGCGGCGGCATGTTGACCATCACCGTCGGCCCGTACAGCATCAGTAGTACCGCCCACGTCGGAATGACGAAAGGATGCATCAGCGCCGAAATACCGCGGCTCAAACGGTTCCATACGGAATATTCCATGACTTTCCCGGTTTTCGGAAACAAAGATAGCACAAATATCGGGGAACGGTGCTCCCGGAGGGCAGAATTCCGCAGCCGGCGCGGCGGTACGGCGTCCGCCTACAACTGCCTGCGCAACCGGGCGACCGGAATCCCCAGCATCTCGCGGTATTTGGCCACCGTGCGGCGCGCGATGCGGTATCCCTTGTCGTTCAGGATATCCATCAGTGTCTCGTCGGTCAACGGCTTGCGCTTGTTCTCCTTGTCGATGCACTCAGAGAGGATGTTCTTGATCTCGTACGACGACACTTCCTCGCCGCTGTCGGTCTGCATCGCTTCGGAAAACAACTGTTTGAGCGACAGGATACCGAACTGCGTCTGCACGTATTTGCTATTCACCACGCGCGAAATGGTCGAAACGTCGAGCCCCGTAGCGTCGGCGATGTCCTTGAGGATCATCGGCCGCAGCTTCGACTGGTCGCCGTCGACGAAAAATTCGCGTTGGTAGTCGAGAATCGCCTGCATCGTCCGCATCAGCGTGTCGTGCCGCTGCTTGATCGCCGAGATGAACCACTTCGCCGAATCGATCTTATTCTTGACGAACTGGATCGCCTCCTTGTTCTGCTCGGCGCTTTGGCCGCTGCCGGCGCTCATGCTGCGGATCATCTCCATGTAACGGCGATTCACTTTCAGATCGGGAATGTTCGACGAATTCAGGCTCAGCTCGAAAATACCGTTCTGGTAGTCGAGCGTAAAATCGGGCATAATATAGGGCTGGGCCGAACTTTTGCCGTCGCTGTACAGATTACCCGGCTTCGGCGACAGGTGCACGATCTCCTCGATCGCGTCGCGGAACTCGTCTTCGCCGACCGACAGCCGCGTCATCAGCTTTTCGTAGTGTTTTTTCGTAAATTCGTCGAAGTAGTTGGTCAGGATTTTCCGGGCCAGCTTTTCGGATTCCGACAGCTCCTCGCGCGCGTTCATTTGCAGCAACAGGCACTCCTGCAGGTTGCGCGAACCGATCCCCACCGGCTCCAACTGGTGGATCACCCGCAGGATGCGTTCGAGCTCCTCCTCGGAAGTTTCGATGCCGAGACTAAAGGCGATGTCGTCCGAAATGGATGACAGGTTTCGACGCAAATATCCGTCGTCGTCGATACTGCCGACCATGTATTTGGCCAACGTCATCTCGCGTTCGGACAGATTTTTGAATCCGAGCTGTTCGATCAGGTACTCGTGCAGCGACATACCTTCGGTCAGGTAAACGGGACGTTTCTGGTCGTCGGGAGAGTAGTTGTTGGCGTGATACTTGTAGCGTGGAGTATCGTCTTCGGCGAAATATTCTTCGACGGATACCTCCTTGGGCTGCTCCTCTTCCTGATCTTCGGACGGTTCTTCTTCGAGTACGGGATTCTCCTCGATTTCCTGCTTGATGCGCTGCTCGAGTTGCAGGGCCGGAAGCTCCAGCAGTTTGATCATCTGGATCTGCTGCGGCGACAGCTTTTGGAGCAATTTTTGAACTTGGCGTTGATTAAGATTGGACATAGCTTTTCAATTTTCAATAACTGATTCAATAGATTTACGTATCTTCTGTATAATTACAAAGATAATTATAAATCTATTGAAAGGCAGCCCGCAGAAAGGGGACTTTATAACAGGATAAGACTTATCTTATATCCTGAAACCGCCGTCCCGTGTGCAAGAATTTAACCCGGACTAAAACTCCGCGTTCTTCGGCGTCCGGGGGAACGGAATCACATCGCGGATGTTACCCATTCCGGTCACGAACAGCAGCAGCCGCTCGAAGCCGAGGCCGAAACCGCTGTGCGGAGCGCTTCCCCATCGGCGGGTATCGAGGTACCACCAGATATCTTTCTCGGGTACGCCGACCTCTTCGATGCGCCGGCGCAGTTTGTCGAGGTTCTCCTCGCGCTGCGACCCGCCGATGATCTCGCCGATCTTCGGGAACAGCACGTCCATCGCGCGAACGGTCTTGCCGTCGTCGTTCTGCTTCATGTAGAACGCTTTGATCTCCTTCGGGTAGTTAATCAAGATGACCGGTTTCTTGAAATGCCGTTCGACCAGGTAACGTTCGTGCTCGCTCTGCAGGTCGAGTCCCCAACTGACCGGGAATTCGAACTTCACGCCGCTTCTGACCAGGATATCGATCCCCTCGGTATAGTCGAGGCGGACGAAATCGTTTTCGACGACGAACTTCAGGCGGTCGATCAGCTCCGCGTCGTACATTTTGGCGAGGAACTGCAGGTCGTCCTGACAGTTATCGAGGGCATAGCGGATCAGGTACTTCAAAAAGTCCTCGGCCAGTTCCATGTTGTCTTCCAACTCGAAGAAAGCGACTTCCGGCTCGATCATCCAGAACTCGGCCAGGTGGCGCGGGGTGTTCGAGTTTTCGGCTCGGAACGTCGGGCCGAACGTATAGATCTGCGACAGGGCCAGCGCGCCGAGTTCGCCTTCGAGCTGGCCGGAGACGGTCAGGTTGCAGGGTTTCCCGAAAAAATCCTGGCTGTAATCGACCGCGCCTTCCGGGGTTTTGGGCACATCGTTCAGGTCGAGCGTAGTGACGCCGAACATCGCTCCGGCGCCTTCGGCGTCGCTGCCGGTGATCAGCGGCGTATGCAAGTAGAAAAATCCGTGGTCGTTGAAATATTTGTGGATCGCGTAAGCCATCGCATGGCGGATACGGAGCACGGCGCCGAAAGTGTTGGTACGCGGGCGCAAATAGGCTATTTCGCGCAAGAATTCGAGCGAATGGCCTTTCTTCTGCAACGGGTACGTTTCGGGATCGGCGGTGCCGTAGATCTCGATCGACGAAGCCTGTATTTCGACGGGCTGGCCGGAGCCGAGCGATTCGACCAGCGTGCCGGCGACTTTGACGCAACTGCCGGTGGTGATCTCCTTGAGGAGGTTTTCGTCGAATTTGGCTACGTCGGCTACGACCTGGATATTATGGATGATCGAGCCGTCGTTGACGGCGATGAAAGCTACGTTTTTATTTCCGCGTTTGGTTCTGACCCAGCCTTTGACGACTACTTCCGTACCGAACGCCGTTGATTTCAACAGCTCTGCAATTTTCGTTCTACCTCCGCTTAACATAATCTCTTATTTATAGAATTAAACCGAATGACAAATATCGCATTTTTTATTCAAAAGATGAAGTTTTCGGGTAATTTTTAGGGGTCGGAAACGCTCGTCCGGACGCCGACCTGCTCAGCGTCCTGCAATCCGGCGTCAAAAAAGGCTGGGCCTGCTGAACGCCCTGTACGACGCCCGGAGAGCCGAAAAAGACGAGCTTAAAGCCGAATAACAAAACGGAGCGGGGAGCGTTTTGGGACGCTCCCCGCTCCGTTTTACCCGGCCCGCATCCGCAGGCCGCACTTGCCTTAACAATGAATCACCCCCGATCCGATCAATTCCTCGCCGTCGTACCACGAGGCGAACTGCCCGGCCGTAACGCCGCGCTGCGGCTCGTCGAACACGATATACCCGCCCTCGGGCGTCACATGCAGCACGCCGTCCTGCAACGGCTGCCGGTAGCGTATCCGCATCCGGAACCGCGCGCTCGCGCCCGGCTGCAACGCCCGGTCGGGACGTACCCAGTGCATCTCGTCCGGCAGAATGCGCAACCCGCGCCGGTAAAGTCCCGGATGTCGCTGTCCCTGGCCGACGTACAGCACGTTGCGCTCCACGTCCGTCGCAATCACGAACAACGGCTCCGGCTTGCCTCCGACGTTCAGGCCCTTGCGCTGCCCGATCGTGAAGAAATGCGCCCCGCGATGCCGTCCGACGCACGTTCCGTCCGTCTCGCGGTACGCGTACGGCGCAGCCAACTCATCGAGCGTCGCGCCGTCGGCCAGCGGACGGTAGCCGTCCCACGAGGCCGGCACCTCGACGATATCGCCCTCGCGGGCCTCCAACCACTGTTGCAGGAACACCGGCAGATCGACCTTGCCGACGAAACAGATGCCCTGCGAATCCTTGCGGGCCGCCGTAGCCAGGTGCTGTTCGGCGGCGATCCGCCGAACCTCCGGCTTCAGCAGGTGTCCGATCGGAAACAGCGCGCGCGAAAGCTGCCGCTGGGTCAACTGACACAAGAAATAACTCTGGTCTTTGTTCGGGTCGCTGCCCGCCAGCAGACGGTGTACCGTGCGCCCGTCGATCTCGACGTCCTCGCGGCGACAGTAGTGACCCGTAGCCACGTAATCGGCCCCCAGGTCAAGCGCCGCTTTCAGGAAGGCGTCGAACTTGATTTCGCGGTTGCAAAGCACGTCCGGGTTCGGCGTCCGTCCCCGGCCGTACTCGGCAAACATATAGTCCACGACGCGGCGGCGGTATTCATCGCTCAGGTCGATCAGATGAAACGGGATGTCGAGCCGCTTGGCCACCAGTTCGGCGAACATGTGGTCGTCGTACCACGGGCAATCGCCTTCGAGCGTCCCGGTCGTATCCTTCCAGTTGCGCATGAAAAGCCCCACCACATCGTATCCCTGCTCCTTGAGCAGGTAGGCCGCCACGCTCGAATCGACGCCTCCGGAGAGGCCCACCACTACCCGCATCACATCACCGCCAATTTCAGCACGTCGCTGTTGGTCTTCACATAATTGAACTTCAGGCCGCCGAGGTACTCGGGTTTGATCTCCGAAATATCTTTGCGGTTATCCTCGCTGAGGATGATCTCGTGGATACCGGCGCGCTTGGCGGCGAGGATTTTCTCCTTGATCCCGCCGACGGGCATCACGCGGCCCCGGAGGGTCGTCTCGCCCGTCATCGCGACGCGTTCCTTGACCTTGTGGCCGGTGAAGGTCGATACGAGCGAAGTCACCATCGTGATACCGGCGCTCGGCCCGTCCTTCGGAATCGCTCCCTCCGGCACGTGGATGTGCACGTCGTATTTGCTGAACATCTCCGGATCGATCCCCAGCTCCCGGCTGTGGGCCTTGACCCATTGCAGCGCGATCGTGGCCGACTCTTTCATCACGTCGCCGAGGTTGCCCGTCATCGTCAGGGCGCCCTTGCCCGGCGTCAGGATCGACTCGATATACAGGATATCGCCGCCGACCTCCGTCCAAGCCAGCCCCGTCACGACGCCGACAATGCCGCCGACCTCATACTCCTCCCTCTGGAAACGCGGCACGCCGAGGATTTTCTCCACGTCGGCAGCCGTCACCTCCGGCTTGAACTGTTCGTCGAAACCGATGTTCTTCGCACGCGTGCGGACGATCTTCGCGATGTTCTTGTCCAGCGCGCGCACGCCCGATTCGCGGGTATACTCGCCGATCACCTTCTCGATCACCTTCGGCCCCATCCTGAACTGCTTGGCCGGGACGCCGTGCGCCTCGAGCTGCTTCGGGATCAGGTGCTTGCGGGCAATCTGTATCTTATCCTCCAGGATATAGCCCGGAATATTGATCATCTCCATCCGGTCGCGCAGCGGCGCCGGGATGTTCGCTACGTTGTTGGCCGTTGCGATGAACAGCACTTTCGACAGGTCGTACTCCGTATCGAGGTAGTTGTCGTGGAACGTCGTGTTCTGTTCCGGATCGAGCACTTCGAGCAGCGCCGACGACGGGTCGCCGTGGTTGCTGACGGTCACTTTGTCGATCTCGTCGAGGATAATCACCGGGTTCGACGAGCCGGCGCGCTTGATCGTCTGAATGATCCGCCCCGGCATTGCGCCGATATACGTTTTGCGGTGCCCGCGGATCTCGGCCTCGTCGTGCAGGCCGCCGAGCGAGATACGCCCGAACTTGCGCTTCAGCGCAGCCGCCACCGACTTGCCGAGCGAAGTCTTACCGACCCCCGGAGGACCGTACAGACACAGGATCGGCGATTTCAGGTCGCCTTTGAGCTTGATTACGGCCAGGTGCTCCAGAATCCGGTCTTTCACTTCGTCGAGCCCGAAATGGTCGTTGTCGAGCCGTTTTTTCGCATGGGCGAGGTCGAGGTTATCCTTCGTATAGGTGTCCCACGGCAGGTCGAGCATCAGTTGCAGGTAATTGAGTTGCACCGAATATTCGGCCACCGCCGGGTTCATCCGTTCGAGTTTGGACAACTCTTTGAAAAACAGCTCCTTCACATCCGGCTTCCAACGCTTCTTCGCGGCGCGTTCATGCAGGTCGTCCAGATCCTTGTCGGCCGGATCGCCGCCCAGCTCGTCCTGGATCGTGCGGATCTGCTGCTGCAAGAAATACTCGCGCTGCTGCTGATCGATGTTCTGCTTCACCTTACCCTGGATTTCGTTTTTCAGCTCGGCGATCTGCTGCTCGCGCACCAGTATCTCCAACAGCCGGCGCGCACGCGCCAGCAGGCCCGGAGCCTCCAGCAAACGCTGGCGGTCGGCGTCGGGCAGATCCATGTTCGAACAGATGAAGTTGATCGTCCCGCGTTTGTTATCGATATTCTTGATCGCAAAAGTCGCCTCTTTGGGCATCTGCGGCGAAATATTGATAATATTCAGCGCGACGTCCTTGATCGAATCGACCAGCGCCTCGAACTCGATGTTCGTCGGCTCGGGAATCGAATCCTTCAGCGGAGCGACCGAAGCCCTGAAATAAGGCTCCGTCATGATGAAATCGCGGATTTCGATCTTGTCCAGTCCGTGCAGGATAACGGTCAGATTGCCGTTCGGCATTTCGAGCACTTTCAGGATGCGGGCCGCCGTTCCGACACGGTACAAATCGTCCGGGCCGGGTTGTTCGACCTCCGACTCCTTTTGCAGCACGGCGCCGAGGATACTTCCGCCGCTCTCCACCTCGCGAACCAGTTTCATCGACTTGTCGCGGCCGACCGTAATCGGCGTGATCGACCCCGGGAAAAGCACCGAACTGCGCAACGTCAGAATCGGCAACACCTCCGGAATCACTACGTTTTCTCCCATATCACCATCTTCGCCCGCCATGATCGGGATTACATGGTGACGGCCTTCGAGCATATCTGATATGCCTGCGAAGTCCTCTTTCTTATTATATTTTTTACTCATCTTCGTCTCTGTTTAATCTGCAAATATAGTGCATTTTAACTAAAATCAACAAACTGTTCCCGGCGAAATGCGCCGTCGCCCGCTTTTCGACACAGGTCAAAACAGCCGCCAATCTTAAAGTTTTTCAAAATAGAAACGAAAAAACAGCCCCTATTATTGCAAATCGCTATCTTTACGACGTAAAATGATACGAATCGTGAAAAGCTACATTCTGAGCCTGTTGCTCGTATTTTCGGGCATCGCTTGCTGTCCGGCCCGGCCGCTGCCGAAAGCGTGGGTGCGCGACAGTCTGCCCGCGCTGACCGAACGGTGCAGGCAATTGCTGTCCCGCGCCTACATGGCCGAAAAATTGATCGGCGAAACCCGCTCGCTGCCCGGCTGGGAGGGTTTCAACGTTCGACTTTACGAATACCGTACCGGCCGAGACATTCGCACCGGAGCCCCCAAAACCGGCAGGGTATATCTGCTGAATCCGGAGCCGGAGCGGCTGGCGCGGTGGATTGCCACGACCTGCCTGGAAGTCAAAGGAAGCCTCGGTTTCGAATATACCGACCGGCTGCTGCGGTGGATACGCGGGCAGTCGGGGGCGCAGTTCCCGGTGCGGGGCGTCGTTTACGAAGCGATGGAGCGGCCCGGGCGCTACGAACCGTACGTGTTCAAGGACGGCGTGACGGTGTACGTGGCCGACAACGCCCGCTTCCCGGCAGACGGGCACTGCACCCCCGAACAGTTGGCGTTTTACCTGACCCTGACCGATGCCGACCTGAAACCCCGCACGGGCCGTTACGCCCGCATTTGCAGCACGACGCGCGAACAGTACAAAGCCGCCGGCGGCCGCGACGAAGTGGGCGACAGCGACTCCGACCGCCGACTGGCATGGCTCGATACGGTGCGCAGGCTCTACCGGCGGGCGATGAAATCCGACCGCAACGAACTGATGATCGCCTGGGCCAAGGCAAACCTGTAATAATTGCCGGAAAATTGTTATTTTTGCGAGATTAATGCTAAAATTCGGAATACTTATGGAAATCGGTGCAAAATACACCCCGCAGCAGATCGAATCCAAGTGGTACGACTACTGGATCCGCCACAATTTTTTCCACTCGACGCCCGACGGAAGGGAACCCTACACGATCGTCATCCCGCCGCCGAACGTGACCGGAGTGCTGCACATGGGGCACATGCTGAACGAAACCATACAGGACGTGCTGGTACGCCGCGCCCGGATGCAGGGCAAAAACGCCTGCTGGGTTCCGGGAACCGACCACGCGTCGATCGCCACCGAAGCCAAAGTCGTCCAGAAACTCAAAGCCGACGGAATCGATAAAAATTCGCTGACCCGCGAAGAATTTTTAAAACACGCTTGGCAGTGGAAAGAGAAACACGGCGGCATCATCCTGAACCAACTGCGCAAACTCGGCGCTTCGTGCGACTGGGAGCGTACCAAATTCACGATGGACCCGGCGCTGAGCGAAAGCGTCATCAAAGTATTCGTCGACCTGTATAAAAAAGGTAAAATCTACCGCGGCGTACGAATGGTCAACTGGGACCCCGCCGCGCAGACCGCCCTTTCCGACGAAGAGGTCATCTACCGCGAATCGCAGGGGAAGCTGTACTACCTGCGCTACAAAATCGAAGGAACGTCGCGTTACGTCGTCGTAGCCACGACGCGGCCGGAAACGATCCTCGGCGACACGGCGCTGTGCGTCAACCCGAACGACCCGCGCTACCGGGATCTGCCGCAGGATGCGCGCGTGCTGGTGCCGCTCATCGACCGTTCGATTCCGGTGATCCGCGACGAGTACGTCGACATCGAATTCGGAACCGGCGCACTGAAAGTGACCCCGGCCCACGACGTGAACGACTACATGCTCGGCGAAAAATACAACCTCGAAGTCATCGACATTTTCAACGACGACGGTACGCTGAACGAGCACGGCGAACGCTACGCCGGCATGGACCGTTTCGAAGTCCGCCGGCAGATCGAGAAAGACCTCGCCGACGCCGGCCTGCTCGAAAAGGTCGAAGCCTATACCAACAAGGTGGGATATTCGGAACGCACCAACGTGCCGATCGAGCCGAAGCTGTCGATGCAGTGGTTTCTGAAGATGACCGAACTGGCCCAGCCGGCTCTCAAAGCGGTCATGGAAGACGAAATCCGGCTGGTTCCGGCCAAATTCAAGAATACGTACCGCTACTGGATGGAGAACGTCAAGGACTGGTGCATCTCGCGGCAATTGTGGTGGGGCCAGCAGATCCCGGCCTACTTCCTCCCCAAAGGGGGGTACGTGGTCGCCGAAACGCCCGAAGAAGCGCTGAAGCTGGCCCGCGAAAAGACCGGCGACGCTTCGCTGACGGCAACCGACCTACGCCGCGACCCCGACGTGCTCGACACGTGGTTTTCGTCATGGCTATGGCCGATCTCGGTGTTCGACGGCATCAACCGCCCCGAAAACGAGGAGATCAAATACTACTACCCGACCAACGACCTGGTCACCGGGCCCGACATCCTGTTCTTCTGGGTCGCCCGGATGATCATCGCCGGATACGAATACCGGGGCGAAATGCCGTTCAGGAACGTCTACCTGACCGGCATCGTCCGCGACAAACTGCGTCGCAAGATGAGCAAATCGCTCGGCAATTCGCCCGATCCGCTCGACCTGATCGAACAGTACGGGGCCGACGGCGTACGGCTGGCGATGCTGCTGTGCTCGGCGGCCGGCAACGACCTGTTGTTCGACGACGCGCTGTGCGAACAGGGACGCAACTTCGGCAACAAGATATGGAACGCTTACCGGCTGGTAAACGGCTGGCAAGTGGACGACTCGCTGGCGCAGAGCGACAGCAACCGGCTCGCCGTATCCTGGTTCGACGCGATGCTGAACCGTACGCTCGGCCAAATCGAAGAGGATTTTACCGAATACCGCATTTCGGAAGCGTTGATGAAGCTGTACCGCCTGTTCTGGGACGAGTTCTCCGGATGGTACCTTGAAATGGTGAAACCGGGCTACCGGCAACCGACCGACCGGGCGACGATGGACGCTACGAAAGCGTTCTTCGACAGGTTGCTCCGGACGCTGCATCCGTTCATGCCGTTCATCACCGAGGAAATCTGGCAGCACATGGCTCCGCGCAAAGACGGCGAAAGCATCACGGTCGCCGCGCTGCCCGCGCCGCAGCCGTTCGACCAGGCGCTGCTCGAACGCATCGAACAGCTCAAAGAGGCCGTCTCGTCCGTGCGGAACATCCGCAAGGAGCACAACATTCCGAACAAGGAAGCGCTGGAACTGTACGTCATCGGGGACGACAATTATCATCGCGAATACAACCCGCTGCTGCAAAAAATGGCGAACCTGAACCGCGTGGAGGAGATCGCCGAAAAGCGTTCCGACGCAGCCGCGTTCATCGTCAAAACGACCGAATATTTCGTCCCGCTGGGCGGCAGCATCGATGTGGAAGAAGAACTCAAGAAGCTGAAGGCCGACCTCGCCTACCAGGAAGGATTTCTCGCCTCCGTTCTGAAAAAACTGTCGAACGAACGTTTCGTACAGAACGCCCCGGCCAAAGTGATCGAAACCGAACATGCCAAACGGCACGACGCGGAAGCCAAAATCAAGGCGCTAAAGGAACGTATCGATCAGTTACAATAAAATTTCACAAGACGAAAAGAGCCCGGAAAGATTCCGGGCTCTCGTTTTAAAACATGAAGTTATCTTAAAAAAAACATCCATACAGGAAAATATCTCCGAAAAGACTTCTACACTACGTCAACGTGCAGACTGTAAATTAAAAACTTTCTCATATAATAATTTCCGCACATCTTCATTAGCCGTTGGATTCCCAACCAATGTCACCCGATTTGTCGAATCCAGTAAAAAACTATGGTAATGAAAATCCTGTGGGATATGCGTATTCAATCTACCAAAAACACCGGATTCATCGATATATACGACATGTATGGATTTATAAGCCTTTTTCTCTGGATTGCATCTTTGTGATATTTTCTCTCACGGTACGGTACAACTTAAAAAGCAACCTACCAACAAAAGTATAATTCACCGTGTAATTTTCATATTTTATTTCAATTGTTGGATACCGATAGCACATCCTCCCGCATGAATATGATCAATAATATGATCGGGTAAAGACACGTCTTTCGGATTCACATTCGTGGTCATGAAATAGGAAAAGATAAACGGATCATCGTATTCGGTAAACAAACTGTTTGAAAATAACTCGACCGGTTGACTCTCATATTTAATTCCATTTTTTCTATCAACGATGAAACACCGCGATTTTCCATGATCTCTCAACTTTCCGATGATTAAATCTCCTTTTACAGCAACATAATCCTTGATAAAACAATAATTTTCGAATTTATCCAATTTAGACTCTACGTCCTTTTTATTTTCATCGGGAACATTGCACGCTCCAAAATCGAAACGAATTATCTGTCTGAGATTCAAATCTCGACTCAACACATACGCATTATTATCAATAGGCTGATTATAAACAACATTCTGTTCGCAATCCGTAAAACGATAAGATGAAAACACATAGGCGGGATCGATATATTCATCATAATACAATACCTGATTCTCCATTTTACATTGTGAATCCGTCTGCCCGATCTTATATCCTTTCGCACGTCCGCTATTCCAGGACGCTAATCCGAATATTATTTTTCCCCCTACCGATTTGAGAATATCCGCCTCAAAATCCAACGTATGACTCGCTATGAAATTAAAATCAGAATCGTACAAATTAACCTTATCGGTATGTGAATCCAATACATACAATACTCCGGACTCCCTGTCTATATCAAAATCGGTTATTTGTAAATATTCGTAAAGGGCCCTGCCTTTTCTTTGGAATTTTCTAATAAATTTCCCGGATCGATCGAATTCCAGAATCGCATTCAATCGTTGATCCAATATGAATAATGAACTATCGACAAATTTCACTTTATCAACCCGCCCGAAAAGAGCATCGGAAACGGTATCGAATGCAACAAACTCCATTTTAGACACAATATCCTCCGGAATCTGTTCAAAATTTCGGCTTGTTAACGATTCGTAATCTATAATAGACACGGGTACATCATAGTCTACCTTCTTCCGAGAATCGCATCCCACGAGGAACAACAATATGCCAATTAATAAGATTGGCTGTTTATCAAAACATATAAACAGACGGATGAGTTTCGACATAACATTCTCTCTTTCTCAAAAATCTGCCCATCCGATTTTCCATAAATTTACAGAAAACCGAAAAAGGCAGACTTTTAGTATTCAACAGATTTTCCCGCTGTTACCCTTTAATTGCAACCAGACAAGTCTTTACAATTTACCGTATTCTCCGACTTACAGTTTCCCGTAGCTTCAGATTTAGTACCTCCGCAAGGAGTGTCCTCACTTTCCCCGCTCGCCAACGCTTCTACATTGGCCGAAAGAAATAAAATTCGATCGGTATTGTCAGAAACCAACAAATAAGCGCCGGCAGCCCATGCGACCGCAAACGAACAAATCGCTCTTTCATAACAATTAACAATCAATAAATAACAAAATTAACGCGATCTTCATTACAATATTAACGATAATTACCATTATCGACAAACCGTCATCACTAAAAAAGAACTTATTAGAAACTATCATCGTTACAGGCTACAGGCGATTTGCTTATCGTAAACGTTCCGGGATCATCGATTCCTATGTAAAAAAGTCCTTCGAAAAACAGGATTGCCGGCAGTCGGCCGGCCAGGGGACGATAAACCCACGGACGTTTCGCCCCGGCCAGAATGATCGAAACCGAACATGCCGAACGGCACGACGCGGAAGCCAAAATCAAGGCGTTGCAGGAGCGCATCGCGCAACTGGGATAAAAACATTTACAAAACAAGAAGCCCGTTGTGTGGAGACAACGGGCTTCCTGTTTTTATCGTTAAAAATCGACCATTCAACGAACCTCATACAAGAACAGGATCGGATTATCGTCCTCTTTCATCCTCTCTATTTTTTCCTTAAACCAAGGAGCCGCTCCCTTAGCGACATGCTCGACATAAATTTTCAACGACACCTGATTCACCGACGGAAGAAACGCAATATATTTATTTCCGATATCCTGCGTCGGCAGCATTCCGTTGCACGGAATTTGAGTTTGAGTATCCAGGATCATCGGGAAAGCCTTCACCTCGTTCGTCCGCGTATCGAGCACGCAAAAGCCCCGGTTATTGACCGAAAAATACAGCTTCCCGGAACTCTCTTTGATATTCGCCAACCCGGTGACATAATCACGATCCCACCCCCGCTGCAAGTACTCCTGATCGGACAGCCGATCGCCTTTTTGCAAAGATTCAGGCAGATTGTATTTGCCGAAATCGATCCGGTAACGGGGAACGACGGCGCCTTCGTCATATTGATAAATCGTATTGGCAAAACGCCGTGCGAAATAGGGTTTCGTACTGGTCTGTATCAACGCTCCCGGCGGATAAAACGGCCCGAGATCGATCAACGGCAGATCCAGCACCTTCTTTTGACGCAACGACCGATCGTCATTGGGCAACTCAACGAGAAAATCATCTCCGTTTTGCGCCCGCATATCCATGCAGATCAAGCGATCCTTCGCAATGGCAAACTGAAAAAACAATTCGTCTGTCAGTACCTCGCCGATAAATTTGCCGTTATAATCGAACCGCATAAATTTGGAAGGCACATCCGAATAAACGACGAATTGCCGCCTGTCGTAATCGAAACAACAATCCCGGATCTTTATGTATTCGCCCGGACCGCGTCCTTTCCGGTCGATCGAAAACAAAAACCGGCCTACCGTATCGAATACGCATATTTTCCAACTCCGATCATCATAAACGGCGATCCGGTCTTCGAAAACGAATACCTTACTGATATCCCCTAAAAGAGCTCCCTCGGTCGTCTCGAAAAAAATCACGCGACTCTTCGAAAAAATCAACGAATCGGGCACGCAATGATCCTCACCGGAAAACAAATTCCGGACATCCGCATGCACGAAGGAAACCGAAGCGCCATCCTCCCCTCCCTTGGCATGACACCCTATAACACATGACAAACATGCAACTATCAAAAATAACCTTGTCTTCATTCCGTCGTTCGGATTCGTTCATATATCAACCACCCCCTACGCATTCACGCAAGAAATCGTTTCCACTCCGTTACAGGGCGTGTCCATAAGCTTATTTTACGAACGCCATCCCACAAAACGATCACGGCCGCCGTATGACCCTGAAAAAACGCCTTTCGCCTTGTCCCAAATCAACCATTAGCGGCGACACCCCCATACGACCGCAACGAATACGGAACTGACTTTCTCCGGCAACCGTCCCTAACCATGAACAAATATCAAAATTAATCGGATTTCACTACAATATTAACGATAATTGTCATTACCGACAAATTAATTATGAATCGTCCCCATCGTGTATAAAACCAATACTCCGCCGCCGTTAACAAGATGCTCTTCCACGACCGGTTCCGCACGTTCAAAACCATCCGCTACCAAACTTTTGTAACTATCGTCTCCTGCAAGAAAACAAACATATTTATCATTATAACTACATAACGGAAACCATAAGCATTTAAAACTGCTCTCCGCCGAATTCACAGTAATCCCTCCGTTTTTTCCATCATAAAGAAAACAATCTAAAAAATCACCAATACTGACTTCCAATGCAATATAATCCCTACACATCACAGGAGTGCCATAAAGATAATGATAACCATTCTCATTAATTGCGTGTATATCACCACGACTATCCCGGGGAATTTTATTCGGCCCGAAATCGACTGCAATATTGAACATGGTGTCTGCATTATTTTTTGAAAAGACAGTGAAAACATCGGAACCGCACGAATGAAAAACAATGCGATCTTCCGTTGTCGAAAAATAGGTTTGCTTGCCGATTGGATCTTCCTCGGAATAAGTAAACAACCTGCGTTTTATGCGGCAATTGGAATCCATAACAAAAAGCCTGTGCGGTGATTGCTTACCCGACAGGCTGCCTCCGGGTAATGGTGCGAATGCAAAAAGAAAATCACCGTTATCAAAACACTCGACATCCCAGACTACCACGGGTAATTTCTTCTTATTTAAATATTTCCCCGATCGGGAATCATAAACATAAAGTATATGTCGATAATTGTCTATGACATAAATAGAATGATCGTCGACCGCAAAGTTTTTAATTTCAAGATATTCCTGCGGCCCTCTTCCCTTACGATCAATTGCGAACTTAAAATTCCCGGCTAAATCGAAAACAACGATCTTATGATTCCGAAAATCCCCGATATAAATATTCCCGTTTTTCATCACGAGCTTATTAATTTCCGAGAAAGCAGACTCTTTCACATCTTCTAACAAAATATAATCGACTGAACGAACAGACGTAGCAATAAGAGAATCCGGAAACCGATCAAACATAATAGTCCGGTCTATCCTAACGTTTTCCTCATTTTTTACTTTAGAGCAACAAGCAATAAAAACAAATACGCTGAACCAGAGAATACTATTTGCCTTTTTCATTTCGTTAAAATAAAATATAAGAACAGAACCAAATCTCGATTCTGGTTCTGTTCATTATCAAATAATTCAATTAACTTTTGTGTGTCGGGCAACGTTTTGAATTACATCCACTTCCTCCTCCCTGACAGGTTATAATCTCCACCTTACATTTTTTACCTTTGGAGATTTGCACGCCACAAATGGAACTATACATATATCCGTCCGGATACTCATACTGTCCGCCTTCATCACGCGTTAACGCCTCGACATTTGATAAAAGAAGTGCCCCCTCACTGGTTTTGTCCGCTGTTAGTAAATAAGCACCGGCAGCCAATACGACCGCAAACGAACATAGAATTACTTCTTTCATGATAATTGATTTTAATAATCAATAAATGGCAAGATTGAACACAATCTTTATTACAATATTAACGATAATTACCATTATCAACAAACCGTTATCACTAAAAAAGAACTTATTAGGAACTATTATCGTTACGGGCTGCAAGTGATTGCTTATCGTAAACGCTCCGGTTCATCAATTCCTATACAAAAAAGCCTTCCGAAAAGCCTGGCTGCGGGGGACAATAAACTCACGGACGTTTCGCCCCGGCCAAAGTGATCGAAACCGAACACGCCGAACGGCACGACGAGGAAACCAAAACCAAAGCATTGCGGGAACGTATCGCGCAGTCGGGACATACACACAAAACAACCGGCCTGCTGTCCTGCGACAGCAAGCCGGTTGTTTTCACTTACATACGAAAGAAGTCACTCGTCGGAGCGGATAGCCGATTCGTACAAACGCCAGATTTTGTCGCTCCCTATCGGATTGCCGACGGCCCGAGGCTGATTACGACCGTTTAATAAAAACGTATGGTAAGCCTCCCGGTCGATATGATAAGTCGCGGCGAAAGATCCCAACGTATCGTAGAGCACAGGCAGCGTAAAGTGAATCATTTTCATCTGGGCATGGATCGCCTGCATATCCGGGACGTGAACGACCAGAACGACCGGAACGCGCATACGCCCTCGCACCACATTCCACATCCGCAGGCTCTGCAACTTACAACCGACGCAACCCGAAGAATCGAGGTAGTGGACAATCTTGGGGCCGGGCATCCGTACGGTACTTTTCGCCAGATCTTCGGGCGCATACAGCCGGCTCAAGTCGATGCGTTGCTCCATAAACGATTCCAGTTTCCGGTACTCGGCTCCTTTCCGTGAATCGCAGCCGGTTCCCATACTCAGCCCCATCCCTACGATCAGCAAAAAGTATCTTGCCAACATCCTAGAAATCCTTTACCTTAAAACATGCCAAAAAAAGATTGGCGTCCGTCTCCATACTGTCTATCATCGCCTTGTATTTGCCCGAAAATCCGTAATCTTTCGCCATATATTGCAGCGTTATCGCATGATGCGGACCGTAACACCAATCCCCGTCGCACGCATAGATAATGCTGGTCAAATAGTCGAAAGTACGATCCCCGCTCATATTTTCAAGCGTTTTATCGTACCGGATCGCATTTCCGGAATTTTTCGAATAAAGGTACATATCGTCCATCCCGGAACGTAACAAGATATGCGATCCGACATTGAAAAACTCCACCGGAAAAAAATAGTTTCGCTTCTCATATTCGGGCAATTCCGCATTGGGATCCATTTCCCGGCGCTGCTCGTCGTTCAGCAATTTCACGTCCTCGTCCCCACTCTCTATAATATAAGCCGGGGATACGGTACGTTCCGACACGGCGACACGGTAAACCGTATCCCCCAAGGTAGGATAGTATAGAATATCCCCGTTGTCCAAATAACCGCTGGCCGACAGGAACGACAAACCGTATTTTGGCGTCCGGTTCCTTATCATGCCCTGGACGACGTCTCCTTTCAGGTCGATCCAGTGCAAATCGTAATCCCGCAGCAGCGAATCCTGATACTGTTCCTTGTTGTCGTTTTCATACCTCAGGATCATATCGTCGCGGAAAGCGATCACCTGTTTCGGCGTAAAATCGACTTTAACCACATGTTCGAGATTCAGAAATTCGTCGAAAATAAAAATCTTGCGAACGACGTCGTCTGCGACCAATATTTTCTTGCTGACCGGATCGGCCGCGAGAAAACACAACATGAAATACTCGTCGGGCCCGTTCCCCCGCGCTTCGAACTTTTTCAGAAATTTCCCGTCTCGATCGAAACAGAGCAACTTCGTTCCCATCCGGTCGAGTAAATAGAATTTGCCGTTCAGCAATTTCAGGCAGCGCACATAATCGAACATCGATTCCGGGGTGGTCTCCAATTGAACGAAACGGAGCGAATCGAATAATTCGGCTCCGGAAACTCCGTCTTTTTTCGGTTCGATCCACAACCGAGTAAGCGAATCGGACGAAGCCCGGCGATACATATTGCGATTTTTGCAGGAAACGACTCCTGCAAAAACCGCAATAACCAAACACAAAACTTTCGCGATTTTCATCGACTACAAGCTATGAAATCGATCAACCGATCATACAATCCGGACATCCGGCAAGTTCTCCCCCCTCGACATACATACACACCGGAGTCTTTCCCTTAACGAGTTGGGGCGGATCGGTCGGACTAAGTCCAGGGAATGCTACATAACAAGGAGGCTCCAGAATATAAGAAACTAT
Organism: Candidatus Alistipes pullistercoris; assembly: GCF_027665465.1. NCBI lineage: Bacteria > Pseudomonadati > Bacteroidota > Bacteroidia > Bacteroidales > Rikenellaceae > Alistipes > Candidatus Alistipes pullistercoris. The sequence goes on from NZ_JAQDED010000009.1 coordinate 114,267, forward strand.
TCTATAACCCATTTTGGGCGGCTCCGGTTTTTCATCTTGCGTCAGCGCTTCGACATTGGCCAATAAAAAATCACCGTAACCACGAAGTCCGCTGTTTTTCAGATAGACGCCCGTAGCCAATAATGTAAAAATGCCCGCGATTCCCCAAAAGATAAATGCTTTTTTCATAACAATAACGTTTTGATAGTTTAATAAATAATTGGTAATAAATAACACATAACATCATTGCAATAATAATAACAAACCCGGTAACGGACAAGCAACCTCACCAAAAAGGAATCAATTAACTACCAATCCCGGCTTCGAATCGTCAGGCGGGCTTTCTCTTCATGTTCCGTCCGGAACAGGCGCGGAGCGCTCCGTTTCTTCCCCCCCCTCATCCTCCCCTGCGTTACGCTCCCGCACAAAAAAGAGTCCCCCGATTACTCGAAGGACGACTCTAAGAGGCGGCGACCTACTCTCCCACATGTTACTGCAGTACCATCGGCGTAAACGGGCTTAACTTCCCAGTTCGAAATAGGAAGGGGGAACTTCGCTGCTATAATCACCAAAATCTTTATTGTTATACCTACAACATCATACAGACTCAGCGATACCTTTAGTAAAAATTCCTTCTGTTCAATCCGGTTCCCTTGTCTAAAGAACCGAACTTTATGGATTTAATTGATAAATAATTAGACAAGGATTATCGTCGACCTCGATAGACGGGATGATTTGGCGCAATCGTGCGGTTTGTTCGGGATAATCCTTTTCAAAATCGTTATATTCATCTCTCCCATCCACGAACGGTTTCATATTCAATGCACTTATTTCTGTAATGATAGCCTGCTGCGAAATTGCGCGTATTCGACCGAAAGGAAGAAAATACTTTGTCTCATTGACGACCGGTTCGCAGAGCCGACTCGCTCGCGTTTGTTTGTCATATACCAGCAAACGAGGTTGCCCTTCAAATACGAAATAGAATACCCAATAACGTTCGGTCTGCTGGAAACAGTTAATCTTCTGAACAAATCCGTTCGCTTCATTCGGGTCCAGATGTTGTAACTTCTCAAAACGGTTCACTTGTTCCGGCCAACCGTATTTTCCAAAATCCAATCGGAACAAAGGAGTCGCGCCCTTTTCTGAACAACTGTAAATAAGATTCTCACGCGGAGCAAGAAAATAACCGACACCGTCGTACGATGAAAAAGCATATGCATCGTTATAATACATGCTTTCCCATCCCTTTTCTATCGGAATATCCCCTCTCACAACTTTATAGTTTTCATCCAATATCCAGAGTTCATAAGAACCATCTTGCGCATATCCCCCCGCATATCCAACAACACCGTCGCGCATAGGGCATATAGCAACTAATTCTTTCGGCAATTCGGTTTGAGAAATTAGGGAAGTTCCGTCCAGATCGAACGAAAGTATTTCCGACGAATTCCTTGTCAGCAAATTCAACGTACCGGATTGGTCGTCGATAAAAAAATCACGTAGCTGAATGTATTCTCCTGGCCCTCGACCTTTCCGACTGATTTTACGGATTGCTTTGCCTTGCATGTCAAAAATAAATAGAGATTGACTGGCATAAAAATCACCGATATATATCTTGCCGTCATGAATCAGAACTTTATCGATTCGTCCGACCAATACGCTATCGTTTGTTTCCAGCCTTACAATCCGGATATCTTTGATAAGAGACAATCGTTGCAACTCAACCGTATGCTCGTCCAGATCTATCGTAATAGACTGAAATTCACATGTATTACATTGCATCTGACACGAAAATAAAAATAAGCACGAAACCAAGGATGCAACACTCACAGACAATACTTTATTCATGAATTCCAATTCTAAAATAGCCCCAAACGTTAAATGATATCAGCTTTACGGCCTTATTTGGATGGACCCGCACTGCAATTCTGCGGAGTACATAACTCATTCCCCCCTGCAGCACAATGCACCTCTCCACTCGCCGAATAATAATACGCCTTACCCGTTCTATCCGTTTTTAAAGTAAGCGTTACCCTTCGACAGAAACCGTAATTTCTGAATTTTTCGGCCCTGAAAATTCATAATAACAACCATTCGAAGATCTTATGTAAAGATCTGAGTTACCTTCGTCTCGCGCCAATGCTTCTACATTAGCTAATAGACACGGACTTTCATAAGTGGTACTTTCATTTAGCAGGTAAGTGCCAATAACTGACGCAACGGCAAATGAACACAAAATCATCTTTTTCATAACTATTATTCTAATAAATTAATAAATAATGAAATCATATAAGATCATCGTTTCAATCCATTTCATATCAAAGAGCTACTCTCCATTAGTCGAAAGATTAAACGAAACGACTGCAAATCCACAAATTACCCTTACCGTATATAATGAAGAAACTTTACTCATACATGAACATTTAATAAGATAATAAAGATATATATATGACGATAATAATAAAGATAATAGCAATATCCAAACGCATATTTACAAAAAAAACAAAAAAAACAAAAAAAGAACCAAAAAGATACCAAAAAGCAATCACCTTCTGTTCGGAAGCGAAGCTCGTTCCCTCGCACCACGACCGATACTACCCCTATCAATATCCGCACAAAAAAGAGTCCCCCGAATGCTCGGAGGACTCTAAGGAGGCGGCTACCTACTCTCCCAC